>JASBSR010000042.1 GCA_030148865.1 Gammaproteobacteria bacterium | reverse complement strand
CTCCCCGTGAGGTCACATGATACAGGGCCCCTGCAAATTCTAGTCTTAGGGGTCTGCTCATAATTTACCCTATTCAATGATAGCTGACAGAGCAAAACACTAGCATAGCGCTAATCATAAATCAAAGACCTGACCCTTTTTCTTCTTTAAATCAAAGACCTGACCCTTTTTCTTCTTTTTCTTTTCTTTTTTCTTTGTTTGCTTTTTTCTTTGAAAATACTTCTGATCGCTGGTGTTAAATCAGTGTTGGTGGCAGGGCTTGACTGCGTTGTATCTGGTATATACGTTAGCTGCAGATTGCTTCTGTTCAGATTGTCGTTTGACCCCAGAGCAAGCGTAATTGTGGCACCTGCACGGGCCGCAACTGGAAACGGTTGCACCGCGTCACAGCCATACAGGAATGCCAACAGAAAAAAAGTGGCAATACAGGGGTATAGGAGGTTCGATTAGAAGCCTGAACCAATCGAGATGGATACAAAGTCACTTGAGTGAGAGCTTGCAAACTCAGCATATCCTTATCTCCCTTTGAGTTTATACCGATAAAATAACCCGGAATCGACATCATGTCTAGGCCTGTTACCGCCATTAGTAAGTTACTAGCTTCTAATGTAGGTGCTGAGTCATGCCCTCAAAGGCTGGGGAAATATCCATCTATTTGCGTTGCCTGCGCACAAATAGCAAACTGATTTTGGATAGTTCAGTAGTGCATTAATGCACTGCTGTGCAATGAACTTTAATACTTCAGCCCAGACACAAACCGCCTGCGGTGTAAGCAGCCGCCGCAGGCAGTTGTTACAAAACAGCGCTTTAAACGCAACCCGTTGGTTTTGGCAGGCCGCCGTATTTGGAGATGGGCTTCATCGGGCCGGTCATCCACTGTTTAAACAGTTCTTTCTGATCGATGCCAGCGTACTTGGCAAACTTGCGAATCGGTGGCACGGTGGCGTGTTCATCGTAGAACTCGCGTGCTTTCATGATCTGATTCCATTTATCTTCGTCGAGCTCGACACCATCCGCATCGGCCATGGCCTGGCCAATTTCGCGTGTCCAGTCGTTCATATCTAATAAATAGCCATCGCCATCACGTTCTGGAATTTCTATCGACATTGTCTCCGCCTTTTCTGTGTATTGTCACAGATGTTTGTATTGGGTAGTCACCTCATGATTTCAAGGTGCGATTTAGAATCAGTATTGTGTCATCTTTAAACCCGGGAGGCCAGTGTAGCCATTAAAAATTCAGCTTATCTACCTGAAATATATGGTTATAAATAGTATGGTTTATTACTGGCTATAGAATACAACTGACCTAATTCATCAGATATGATGCGCATAAACCTTATTCATCAAAGGGATGATTGAGAATAATGGTTTCATCGCGTTCTGGCCCGGTAGACACTATATCAACAGGGACACCAACCACTTCCTGCAAACGATCCAGATAATTACGCGCATTTTTTGGCAGGGCATCGAGACTGCGCGCACCGACGGTCGATTCTGTCCAGCCCGGCATGTCTTCGTAAATGGCTTCGCACCGCTCAATCGCGTCTGCGCCCAAAGGTGGCAGCTCCAACGTTTTGCCTTGGTATTTATAAGACGTGCATAATTTTAAAGTCGGCAGCCCATCAAGTACGTCCAGTTTGGTAATACACAGACCAGTGAGACTGTTGATCTGAGCAGCGCGGCGCAGGGCAACGCCATCAAACCAGCCACAACGCCGGCTGCGACCAGTAGTGGCACCGAATTCATTACCGACTTTACCTAAATGCTGGCCAACAGCATCGAACAATTCAGTCGGGAACGGGCCAGCACCGACGCGCGTGGTGTAGGCCTTGGTGATGCCCAGGATGTAATCCAGATCACGCGGACCGATACCACTGCCGGTGCAGGCACCGCCAGCGGTGGTGTTCGAGGAAGTCACAAACGGATAGGTACCCTGATCGATGTCCAGCAAGGTGCCCTGGGCACCTTCGAACATGACATTCTTGCCCTGCTTACGAAACTCGGTGAGCATGCCCGGCACATCTCCGACCAGCGCCAGCAAACGATCACGATAACCCAGGGTTTCATCCAGCACTTTTTTAAAATTAACTTCATCACATTTAAAATAATGTTTCAGACTGAAGTTGTGGTATTCCATGACAGTCTCAAGTTTTTCAGAGAAAGTGCCGATATCAAACAAATCAGCGAGACGAATGCCGCGACGCGACACTTTATCTTCATAGGCAGGGCCAATACCACGACCAGTGGTACCAATGGCAGCATTGCCGCGTTTAATTTCGCGCGCCTGATCAAGGGCGATGTGGTATGGAAAAATTAATGGACAGGCTTCTGAGATTCGCAGACGTTGTGAAGCCGGTACACCGCGTTTTTCCAGCATATCAAGCTCTTCGAATAGCGCACTCGGCGAGAGCACCACGCCATTACCAATCAGGCACATCACGTTTTCGCGCAGGATTCCTGAAGGTATGAGATGTAAAACCGTTTTGTCTTTGCCAATGACCAAGGTATGACCTGCGTTATGTCCACCCTGAAATCGCACCACCGCAGCTGCACGATCTGTCAGTAGATCTACAACTTTACCTTTCCCCTCATCGCCCCACTGACTGCCGAGCACGACAACATTTTTCGCCATCTGTTAAGACCTGTATAAATAATTTAAAGTTGGAATGCGTTAATTATAAAACGCATGAAATGAACACGGCACTAGCATTAGTACAGCCGCACAATTAGTTAACATCTTTAATCACCCATTTACCATCTGCGTTCTGCAACAATTTATTACAGGCCATGGCTTTGGCATCATCATTTTGCCCATCCAGCTGACGAACAACGCATGTCCCTTTTGCTCTCAGCTCAGCAATCGATTTGAGTAACGAGATGTCATCACCCGCAGGTGCGTAAACGCGATCCGTAGCACTGGCAGTGCGTGCGCTCAAACTCATTAACAGTTTGAGGTCGGTACTAAAACCTGTGGCAGCGCGTTCGCGGCCAAACAATTTACCGATATTGTCATAACGACCGCCACGTGCCAGTGCCTGACCAAGCGCTGGCACGAAGGCCGCAAAGACAACACCTGTCTGATAGTGATAACCGTCCAGCTCAGCCAGGTCAATATTCAGAGGTACATCTGGAAACTGTTGTGCAATCGCAGACACCGTTCGCTGTAAATAATCGATGGCAGCGTGCACGCCGGCATCAGCCGAGTTCAGCACAGTGCGGGCCTCATCGAGCACTTCAACACCGCCATTCAGACTCGCCAGACTGGCGAGCATATCGCGCAGTGATTTTTTCAGTTTCAGACTGTCGAGCAACTCACCAATTTCTGTCACTGCTTTGCGTTGCAGCATTTCGAACAAACGACTCTCGATCTCGGGCTCCAGTTTTGCCTGTCGTGCGAGGGCACGAAATACATCGACGTTACCCAGATCCAGATAGACACCCTGAACGCCGGCAATAACAAAACTGTTCAGCATTAAGGCGAGAATCTCGACATCGGATTCAACTCCGGCATGACCGTACAGTTCGGCACCAACCTGTAAGGGACTGCGACTACTGCCAAAACAGTCTGAACGTGTGTGCAGCACGGTGCCGATATAGCACAGACGTGTGGGCACATCACGAGCCAGCTGATGAGCGTCAATACGCGCCACCTGCGGTGTCATATCGGCACGAATCCCCAGCGTGCGACCACTCAGCTGATCGACAATTTTGAAGGTTTGTAAATCAAGCTCATGACCTGTGCCAGTGAGCAATGATTCAATATGATCAATAAACGGCGGGATGACCAGCTCATAGCCCCAACAAAAATACATATCGAGTAATTCGCGACGCAGTGATTCCAGCCTCGCTGCCTGATCCGGCAAGGCTTCTTCGATACCCTGTGGTAACACCCAGTGTTTATTCGCTGTCATGGTTCTTTAATTTAAGAAATAGAGTACCAGCACACCCGCCAGCATACTACCAAGACCAAGGCTTCTAAGTGCATTGTCAGAAAGTCGTCCCGCCTGCGTCATTGCCTGTCGCCAGCCGGCAGGATTAATAAAAGGCAATATGCCCTCTATTACCAGCACCAGCGCCAGCGCACGAATCAAATCATCCCACAACATTATCTGGTTAATCGCGCCTCAGCAAATCAGCATGCATGCAAAAACGTACTACTTGCCCTGTGAATTCTTGAAATATTTAAAATATTCCGAATCTGGCTGCAACAGAATCACATCTTCACTGCTGGAAAAATTATTCTTATAAGCTGTCAGACTACGGTAGAACTTGTAGAACTCACGGTCTTTGGAAAACGCTTTCGCATAAGTATCGGTCGCAACGGCATCACCTTCACCACGCACGATTTCTGAATCGCGGTAAGCTTCAGCCACAATCACGCTGCTCTGACGATCCGCATCAGCGCGAATACGTTCAGCGGCTTCCGCACCCTTGGAACGAATATCACGCGCTACCCGTTCACGACCGGTACGCATGCGGTTATATACTGACTCACTCACCTGTGGTGGTAACTCGATTTTCTTGATACGTACGTCGATGACTTCAATACCAAGCGTCTCTGCACGTTTCGCGGCCTGAGTCTTCATAATGTCCATGATATCTTCACGGTCACCTGCAACCACTTCCTGAATGGTGCGTTTACCGAACTCGTCGCGCAGACCATTATTAATCACCTGATAGAGTAATTCACCCGCCTTGCGCTCACTGCCCGTGGTTGATTTATAGTACTGCACAACATCAGCAATACGCCATTTCACATAGGAGTCAACGATCAGGTCTTTTTGCTCGCCAGTGTAAAAACTGCTGGGACGGGCATCAATAGTTAAAATCCGGTCATCGAATTTCTTAACATTGTTCCAGACTGGAATCTTCCAGTGCAGGCCGGGTTTGTAATCTGATTCAACAATTTCACCAAATTTAAGCAAGATGGCTTTCTGGCGCTCGCCGACAGTAAAAGTGAAAAACAGCCAGATCACCAGCAAGACAACCGGGATTCCTATTTTGAATACATTGGCATTCATTATCGTGTCTCCCGGGCGCGCATGTTAAGGGTATTCGTTTCCTGAGTTTTGCGTCGCTGCGTTTCGCGTTGCTGTAAATGCTGCAGGCTGTCAGGCATGGCGACTGAATTCGTGTTGCCGTCTGCACTGCGTTGCATGAGTTTATCCAGTGGTAAATACAACAGATTATTGCCGCCTTTGACATCGACCATAACTTTTGAACTGTTCGTCAGGACAGACTCCATCATATCCAGATATAAACGATCACGCGTTACTGCCGGAGATTTTTTATATTCAGTCAGTAACTTCACAAAGCGATCGGCCTCACCTTCCGAGCGGGTGGTCACTTCCTGCTTGTAGGCGTCAGCTTCTTCACGCATACGCGCAGCAGCCCCGCGCGCTTTTGGCAACACTTCATTACGATATGCTTCGGCTTCGTTGATCGAGCGTTGTTTGTCTTCGCGCGCCTGAATCACGTCCTGAAACGCCTGACGCACAGCTTCGGGTGGATTTACCCCCTGAATGTTGACTTCGAATACCGACAGACCGGTACCATAGCTATCGATAATTTCCTGTACCGTGCGTTTGATTCGGCTACCGATTTCATCACGACCTTCGGTGATGATGTAATCCATCTTGCTCTGCCCCACATTCAGGCGTATCGCACTCTCGACCGCCTGATTCAATGATTCTTCTGGATCGCGGACGTTGAACGAATATTTTTCAGCGTCAATAATTTGATATTGCAGCGTACCCTGAAGATCAATAATGTTTTCATCCTGGGTCAGCACCGTACCCTTGAACGGCACCTGACGGCGTTCCGCGACATTGACGATTTCAACGTTTTCAAAAGGACGCGCTACCCAGTGCAGTCCGCGCTGGGTGGTATCCACGTGAGCACCAAAGCGCAGCACGACACCCACCTCAGCTTCTTCAACCTTGTACAATCCGATTGCCACCCAGGCAATGAGAATCACGCCGATGATGACACCGAGGCCCAGGCCGCTCCCGGAAGATCCACCGCTGGTGCTACGTGGGCCTTTTTTGCCACCGAAGATACCGCCGAATTTTTTCTGCAGGTTGCGTAACACTTCATCGAGGTCCGGGGGCCCCTGATTGCTACCCCGGTTCCCCCAGGGATCTTTATCACCGTTGCCACCAGGTTCATTCCAGGCCATGCCATACTCCCAACTCTATATTAATGTGTAAGCTCCGAGCGGTCTGCTATTTCAGCAGCCGAACCCGAGGCATTTTAGGTGGCTTGGGCAGTCGCCGCAAGCAAAGTCCCCTTTTACACGCTCATGCTACGCCAGACAATACACCATTGATAGCATCCAGCATCTGTGGCTCGCGGCGGGCGAGCTGATTCAGGTCACGACGCGCGATTGAAATATCGAGATGAAACCCGCCATTGGCATCAATCGTTTCCTGACGTATTGCGCCCAGCTCGAATAACATCGCGCGCAGACGTGCCTGCGCCGGTTTGAGCAAAATCGCAGCCTGCACGGTTTCATCGCGGAAATACTCGCACAATACCTGCTGCAATAGCTCGACGCCCTGACCAGTGGCGGCGGACAGCCAGACCCGGCGCACCCGACCTTGGTCATCCATATCCACCCGCGGGCGCGCACTGGTGGCATCGATCTTGTTCATCACCTGGATGCAGGGAATTTTGTCAGCAGCAATCTGTGCAAGCACCGATTCGACCTCGATCACGCGATCCTCGCGATTTTCATCGATCACATCGATGACGTGCAGCAACAAATGCGCCTGTGCGGTTTCCTGCAAAGTGGAGCGAAACGCATCCACCAGATCGTGCGGCAGATGCCGGATAAAACCCACGGTATCGGCAAAAATCACGTTGACATCGTTGGCCAGAGATACGCTGCGCAGCGTGGGATCAAGGGTCGCGAATAACTGATCCTGAACATAAACATTTTCGTCGGCCAGAGTATTGAACAGCGTGGATTTTCCGGCATTGGTATAGCCGACCAGCGAAATTGTCGGCACTTCTGCCTTGCGTCGTGCCTGTCGGCCCTGCTCGCGCTGTTTGCGTACCTTATCCAGGCGTTTGTTGATCTGTTTGATACGCACCGCGAGCAGGCGACGGTCGGTTTCCAGCTGGGTCTCACCCGGGCCGCGCAGGCCAATACCCCCCTTCTGCCGTTCCAGATGCGTCCAGCCCCGTACCAGACGGGTCGACATATGCCGTAGCTGAGCCAGCTCGACCTGCAATTTACCTTCGAACGAGCGCGCACGTTGCGCAAATATGTCCAGAATCAGGCCGGTACGGTCGAGCACTCGGCATTGCAGCAGAATTTCCAGATTGCGCTCCTGCGAAGGACTGAGCGCGTGATTGAATAACACGACTTCGGCCTGGTGCTGTTTGATCAAGCCAACGATTTCTTCTGCCTTGCCGACCCCAATAAAATATTTGGCTTCCGGGCGATGGCGGCTGGTGGTCGCCACGGCGGCCACTTCAGCACCCGCCGAGGTCACCAGTTCGGTAAATTCGGCGAGATCTTCGCGATGGCTTTCATCGTGAATGTCCATATGCACGAGAATCGCGCGTTCACCAATCTCGGGGCGTTCAAACATGGGTAATAACAGACTGAGAAAAAATAAATTTAGGCAAGTGCTGGCGTCGATGCTGGTTTATAAAATTCGGCTCTGATTGTAATGGTGCTTACTTAAGAGCATATCAAGGATATTCTCGTCATTGCCGCATGCTTTTGGCAGGAACCCACTGTTTAAACTAATGGCTTCCTGCCAAAAACATATCAGAATGACGACTCCTGAATCTTGTTACGTTTAAGTTAAGTACCATTCGGCTCTGATCGGAGATTTCGATTCAAACCTCAGCATAAAAAACGGCCGCCTCAGGCGACCATCTTTTACGCGGCGGGCTAACAGTATACTTCAACTCTCATCACTGCCGTTAGTAGCTTCCGTCCATTTAATCGGTCGTGCTGGCACCACGGTTGAAATAGCATGTTTGTAAACCATTTGTGTCACTGTATTTTTAAGTAACACGGCAAACTGATCAAAAGACTCTATCTGCCCCTGTAGCTTGATGCCGTTGACCAGATAAATCGCCACTGGTACGCGCTCTCGGCGCAAGGCATTCAAGTAAGGGTCTTGTAAATGGTGCCCCTTTGACATTATCCCGTTCCCCGTTATAGTTATTATGATCTGTACTACTATGACAATACATTACGCTAAGTATCTGAGTATACTCCTCATTTACCTATGCTTGCCATACTATCATAGTAAAGATTCCAGATATTTCAGCAAGTTCTGTAGTTCGACCTTCTCCGGTGCGATAAAGTTGCACTCTGGCTCCTTACGCAGCCAGGTCATTTGCCGCTTGGCGAGCTGAGCGGTGGCGATGATCGCTTTCTCGCGCATACTTGGATAATCGTAATCCCCCGCCAGGTAGGCCCATACCTGACGATAGCCCACCGCCCGAATCGCCGGCAGCTCGGGGCTGAGATCACCGCGCCGGTACAGGCCCCGCACTTCATCGATGAGACCGGCGACCAGCATCGTGTCAAAACGCGCAGCGATAACTTGGCGTAACCCTGCACGGTCACCGGGCGGCATCAGGGCAATTTTCAGTAAGCGATAGGGTAATTTTTTCTGCGCCTGTTCAGCGTGCAGCACAGTAAGTGTTTTTCCTGTTATTTCATAGACTTCCAACGCTCTTTGAATCCTTTGTGGATCATTGGGGTGGATGCGCTCGGCCGCCGCCGGGTCGAGTCTGGCCAGCCTCGCGTGCAGTCTTGCCAGCCCATGCTCGGTGGCTTCGGCATCGAGCCGGGCACGCACCACCGGATCGGCATCCGGCAAGCCGGCAATACCATTCTGCAGCGCATTAAAATACAGCATGGTACCACCCACCAGCACAGGCAGGCGCCCGGCGGCGGTAATGGCTCGCATTTCGGCCAGCGCATGCTCACAAAACTGGCCGGCTGAATAAGCTTCGGCAGGGTCGAGGATATCGATCAGGCGATGCGGATATTGTTGCAGTGTGAGCGCATCCGGCTTGGCGCTGCCAATATCAAGACCGCGGTAGACCATGGCCGAATCGACGCTGATCAGATCCGCCGGCAAGGCTTCGGCAATGCGCAGCGCAAGCTCGGTCTTGCCGGTGGCAGTCGGGCCCATGATGCAGATCGCAAGTGGGGCATCCGTGCTGTCGGCTGTCTGTATTATTAGTGGATTCATTGTTCTTTATATATTGCGATCAATGAAAAGTGAAAAAACTCGATTGCCTGGCTTTTGAAGTCTATTTTTCACTGTTCATTCTATTCATCGCCCCCGCATAAATAATTTATCAAGTTCTGCGATAGACAGCTGTACCCAGGTTGGTCGGCCATGATTGCATTGACCGCTGCGTTCGGTGGTTTCCATATCGCGCAGCAATGCATTCATTTCTGTCATCGTTAACTGACGATGTGCCCGCACCGAACCATGGCAGGCCATGGTCGATAGCACTTGATTAATCGCCTCGTGTATCCGCGTGCTACTGCCGTGCGTCATGCAGTCGGCAAGCACGTCGCGCAATAAAGTTTCGGCATCGCTGTGCGCGAGCATGATCGGACACTGACGAATGCGAACGCTTTCCGGCCCGGTGCTATCGATTTCAAAACCGAGCTCACTGAAAACCCCAGGATTGGCTTCCACCCAACGCGATTCTTTTTCGCTCACTACCAGTGAAATCGGCACCAACAGTGGCTGCGACTGAATACCGCCTTCGTGATGCGCCTGTTTTAGGCGCTCATAGGTGATGCGTTCGTGTGCCGCGTGCATGTCCACCAGTACCATGCCCTGCTGATTCTCGGCAAGAATATAAATACCGTGTAACTGCGCGCAGGCAAAACCCAACGGAGGATAACCGCTCTGAACATTCGCAGCCTGGGCACTGTGTTCGCGCCCAGCAGTTCTGTCGACATCGGCGAGCTGACCGTAGGCGCTCATCTGCTCGGCGATGGCGAGTTTTAGTCCCTGCTGATCCGGGTGCTGTCTGTGGCTGCCGGAAGCTGAAGCCAGGCCGGCAAACACAGAGGTACGCGACCCGAAATGGCTGATGTTATGCGCATCATTATTGCTGGGCCGGGTTTCTGCCAGTGACTTATGAATGGCGCGAAACAGAACATCGTGCACCGCGCGTGATTCGCGAAACCGCACTTCGTGCTTGCCAGGGTGCGCATTCACATCCACCGCTTTGGCGTCGAGTTCAAAAAACAATACAAAAGCGGGGTGACGGCCATGAAACAAAACATCCTGATAGGCCTGACGCACTGCGTGGCTCACCAGCTTGTCGCGTACCATACGACCGTTGACATAAAAATATTGCATATCTGCCTGACTGCGCGAAAATGTTGGCAGTCCAATCCAGCCCCAGAGCCTGAAACCATCAATCGTAAAATCCACGTGCACGGCCTGCTCGATAAACGCCGGACCAAAAATCTCCGCGATACGCGTTTCCTGTTGCAACTGGTCATCCGCTTTGCGCAACTGACGCACTGTGCGCTGGTTATGACGCAGTGAAATATCAACATCAAAGTGACTCAGTGCGATACGTTTCACCACTTCTTCGAGATGATTGAATTCAGTTTTTTCGGTGCGCAAAAATTTGCGTCGCGCAGGCACATTAAAGAATAGATCGCGCACTTCGACTTCCGTGCCCTGAGCTAAAGCAGCGGGCTGCACATCGAAATCACGACTGGCTTTGGAACTAATACGCCAGCCGGTATCATCCTCATGCCAGCGTGAGGTCAGGCTCAAACGGCTCACCGAGGCAATGCTGGGCAGCGCTTCACCGCGAAAACCCAGACTGTGCACACGTTCGAGGTCATCCAGGCTGCGGATCTTGCTGGTCGCGTGCGGTGACAGTGACAGGATCAAATCCTCTTTATGGATACCGTGACCATTGTCGCGAATGCGAATCGACTTGATGCCGCCCTGCTCAACATCGATCTCAATCCGCGTGGCTCTTGCATCCAGACTGTTCTCCAGCAACTCCTTCACCACCGAGGCCGGACGCTCAACTACCTCGCCAGCGGCGATCTGGTTGACCAGTTGGGTGGGCATGGCGAGGATACGTTGCGGCATGGGACACATTATATATGGATATCCTGAGAGTGAAACTGGGTGCTTTGTCGATGCCAGGCAGCGGCTTTGCCGGATCGGGTGACAGGTCATGATATTGTAACAGCAGATGGCTAGACTAGAGGCTGAACAATCCGGCTGCCAGTGGATGTAACACGTATGAATATCGGTATTCTTCTCGGGGTATTCACCCTCGCTTATTGCGGGTTTTTATACCAGGCTTACGCGCCACAACAGGCGGTGAAGGCTGCACTAGCCCAGACCGCGTCTGCTGTCACCAGTCGCGACCAGGCCCACTACAATCTCGAACCAGATAGCCTGGAGATCCGTACAGCAGCACTGGCAGAGTCCGCCCAGACCACTGCAGCAAACACCTTACCTGTGACAGGCGACACCACCAGCGCGAACTATGAGCAATACAGGGCACACGGCAATAGTGCACATCAAAACCGCATCCAGCTCACAGCAAGACAGGTGGCCTCGCAAATAACAGGCTCACGCGAGACGATTCAAACAACAAATCATCGGGTCGCGTATATAAACGGTTCCGCCACACGCCGCGTGACCAGCACAGTGAGCAATACCACGACAGCCGCTGTCCAGGCTGAATCTGACAATACTATTGTCGGTTATGAGTTTCTGCCAGACGGAAGTTCACAACAGGACGTAAACACCAGTTCCTCGGGAAACCCACGCGTGTATACTATTAAAGATTATCAACAAGCCGATATCAGTTGTAAGGCGGGTTATGGTGAAGCTGCCGGTCACAACAAATTAATACGAGAACTCAAGGGTTGTTGATTGATTATACAAGCCCGTACTCCCGAGCTATTGTTTGCGTTCATTTGCGGACAGCTTAATCTGATAACCTTGTTTCACGTTGTTTGCACACCAATGTTTTTGTCAGCGAATCTCACTACCCGTCATTCAGACAGGTAAGATTAAATCCAGGCCAGTACAAAACTTAGTCATCCACCCGGGCTTTATCAGAAACACAGCTTTCAGGCTCGCCAATCTGCTGGTATTTCTGCATTGAGCCCAGTTCAAGATCATCGTTTTTAAAGCGGTACTCCTGCATAATATTTTCTATTTTAACCTGTTCGATTTTGGTGAAAGGCTCCGCCTGGAGCAGAGCGTCCCAGACACCCTTGCTCTCATATTGCTCAATAATATCAGCATTGAGCGCGACTAGTTTGTGATTATTATCAACACATAGCTGAAGCCGAGAATTCACTGCCATGCCTGATTTGTTTGCCAGCATTCGTTCATTTTCGGACTCTCTCAAAGCAATGAGCGTTTCTCTGAGCCTGTCGCGCAGTTTTTGTATATGATCGCTTTTTTGCCGATTGGATTTACCCAGTTTTTGATTCCCGACTTTTTGTTGTTGTAACTGTTTCTCGGATTCCTTTTTGAGCGTACCCAGCGCCTGCTTTAACATCGCATTCTGTTGTTCTAGCTGAACCTTTTGCGCATTAATCTGACGTAACATATATTGCGCCCGGTCGAGCGCATTCTGCTCAGCCATTGCTGGAGACAGCCCTGTGAATACCAATAAGACTGCGAATAACAATTGGCCTAGATGCTTCATAACAAACCTCGGTTCAATAGCAATAACATATCTTTAGAACTTCACATTCAAATCAGCAAATACTGTTGTCACACCTAATGGTGGCCCATCAACCTCATCAGAACTAATCAGCTTTAGCTCCAGCCAGGAGTTTTCTTCAATACCATAACTATACGAGAACTTATATCCTTTGCCGTCTGTGCCACCCAGATGGAAATCTGAGTCAGTAAACGCGTCGACAACCGCGTCTCGTTCAAGATAGCGATAATGCAGGCTTACATTCCAGTTACCACGTTGTGTTAAGGTCGGCCAGCCAGCCTTAATACCAACATCGTAGCCAGTTGATTTTTCATTCACCCTGCCACCGGCACGTGCTAGATTTTTATTATTATCAAAACCAATGTTTTTTACATATTCGGCAGACAGAATGATATGTATCGGTGCAAGGCCGGCGATATCGTAGTATGCAGACAAATTGATTTCCTTATAATCCGGTAGCAACGCAAAAAGTTGCAGCTCGGGACTAAGCGTAGAATTGCTAATGTCATACATCGTATTACCTTTTTGAACATACGGCGGCGCTGTATAATTTTTGTCGATTGAATCAGGGGCGTTCTGTACGCCTGAAATATTTATAAAATTATAGTACGCAAGGGCTACTTTGAACTTATTCTGAGCATCACTTACATACTCGAATCCAGTCTGGGCGCCGAGCAACCATTTATCTTTACTGCTGAGTTTAACTTCCTGCAATGGGAATACACCTAGTGTTAGAAAGGGGTCGAACTGGCGTTCACTGTCGAACATATCGTCACTGCGATTAAAATAATATGAGTATGCGATACCATCAAAATTGAGATCGATATCCCAGACAAGCTGCGACGTCGTCATCCACGGATTAGGCATGCGGCCAAAATAAAGCTCATAATCATTTTCAATTGAATTGAATCGTATATAAGCCCGATCCAGCGCTATCTGGTAGCGATCACCATATGCCCCGAGTGTCTGGTTAGTTGAAACTGGATTATTGTTTTCACCACTGGTAATGCGTACTATCGCCTTAATACCCTGAGTTACTGTAGCATCCATACCCAGACGCATGCGAAGGCGCAGACGATCACGATCCTCTGTTGTATTCAGAAACGCATCGATGCCGGCGGGCGCAATACCACCAGCATTATTGATTGAATTGTAATCGCGATATTGTTTAAAATTACCCTCGCCAAATCGATCCGCATGGTATCTAAACCTCATATCACCTTTAAGCTTAATACGTTTTGTCCAGTCAGGATTGGTACCTGGAATACCCCAACTTTCATTGCGCGCCTGAGACAGGACATCATCGATGACATCTTCTCTAAGACCTAATCTGACAGAGTCACGAATTTCATTACGAATATACTCAGGCACATACGGTATTCGGGTAACACCTTGGGGTACATCATCCGGCTTATCCTTCTCAGCTTCCGGCGTATAATCAACAGGTGCCTGATTTAATTCAGCCCGCCTGTTTCTAGCGATAGTGGCAGCTTTTTCTGCCTGCGCTTTTGTAATCACACCTTCATTTTTGAGCAGTTCCAGAATATCTTCTGCAGTGAGCTCTCCGGACTGCGATTCAGCGAACGCCTGTATGGAGAAGAATTCTGACAGCATCATACAGATAAATATCAGTACAAAACGTCTGAGATGTGGCAATGTGCTCATAGTAATAAATTCCAGATTAAATTCTTGATTTGATGCGCAGGCGGATTGGTTGCGGAATCTCTAGTGGTGGGCCTTCGCTAATTTTTCCCAGGCGACTTAGTGCAGCTGTCACCAGCTTGATTGCAAGCTCATTACCCGTTTGTTTATCTACCTTATATCGCTCAATAGTGCCCCGAGGACTAATCCATAGCCTCAGCACAACCGTGTATTCCTTGCTGCGCAGGCGATTATCATCAACGAGCAGGGCATTTATCTCCTGCACAACAAGTGCACCGTAACCGCCACCGATAACACCACGACCACCCTTTCTCGCTGCCAGACCAAAACCGTCATCGCCTGCACTACCAGCTGCATCAAGACCAAGATCACTACTCACATCTTCACCAGGGTCTTCGTTAGGCATGGCCTCATCCATCTTGTCTATCACCTCGGGTTCCTGTTCCTGAACTTCCGGCTCCACTTCAGGTGGTGGCGGAGGTGGTGGCAAAGATATCATTGTGACCTGTTGCACAACTTTTTTATGTTGCGGTTCTTTATCAACTGTTGTCAAAAACTGGGCAGCAAAATACATTAGAACAATCGCAATCAGTAAGCCGATAATATGCGGCAGGTAACGAATAAGCTTTAAGGGCATTGCCATTTCACAGAGGTTCGAGCAGAACTATTTGACAATTTTCTTCGTTACCAGTCCAAGCTGGCTGATTTCGAGACGCGCCATCAAATCCAAAACCTCAACCACACGCTGATACTGAATCAGAGCATCGGCTTTGATGACTACTGGCAGATTCGGTGTCACCGCCTTGTATTGTGTCAACAATGATTCGAGCTCCTGTAATGAAACAGGGTATGCATCAAGATAAATAGTACCGTCTTGTGTAATAGTCACGGCTTTGGTTTTTGGCTTGCTTAAACTGGGCGCAGTACTCGCTTTTGGTAAATTGACGGTAATCCCCTGCACTGTCGCGGTAGTCATGATAATGAAAATCAATAATAATACATACGCCAGATCTAGCATCGGCGTAATATTGATCTCGTCGTAGGGTTTATTAGTTTCATTTACCTGCACGATCCGTACCCCTATTTACCGTAATATTCAGCAACACGCGTCACAAACTCATCAATGAATACATGCATATCTGCGGTAATTTCACCAATTCTGCTGCCAAGATAGTTATATCCAAACAATGCTGGTATCGCCACCCAAAGACCTGCAACTGTGGCCATTAATGCTGCCGCCATACCAGGCGCTATAGATGCGATATTAACGTCGCCGGTAGATGCCATCTCGGCGAACGTAATCATTACACCAACCACAGTACCCAGTAGTCCGATAAATGGGCCGCCTGATATTGCGACAGTAAGTAACACCATTTTTGAATTAACCTGCTGCAATTGGCGTACCATGTTCGCATCCATTGCGGCGCGTATGGCATCAGCAGATTGCTTTGACATTGCCGTAGCCTGTGCGCCTAGCGTAGAACCAACGCGTAGTTTGACTTCGTTAATACCACGGTGATACATGTGATAGATTGGAGAAGCCTGGAAGTGGTCATGACTACCAAACAGAGCTTGTGTAATCGGCGAGTCTATCAGCTCTTTGTCTTCCTCAGATTCTTCACTATCGAGCATGGCAGGATCATCTGTACCAAGATCATAATAGGCTTTAAGGAATTGTTTATTATCTTTGACAATCTTGCTGAGGTAGAGACCTTTCATAATCATAACAACCCAGCTGATGGCGGACATTACCATTAGCACAATAATCACTATTTTGGCGTCGAAAGTCAGTCTGTTCATCACATAGCCAAAATGCGACTCACCTCCACCTGCATTGCCCAGTTGCTCCGCCTCGCCCACCCTGACAAGCCGGTTCTCTACGCTCTGATTTTTAGCTGTCAACAAAACGTAATCAGCAGGACGAACAATATTCGAATATTCAATTTCATCCATAAGACCTTTGTACGGGAAATTACCATTAACGTCTGAACCGAATATTATTTGACCAGAAATTTCAGGCACATCAACATTGACAGAGCTACCTTCGACACCATTGACATACAAGGTAAGAGTTTTTAGATTGACTGCAATTGTGAGACGGCTCCAAACACCTGGCGTATATCCCGCCACCGCCTGGGTAACAAATTCCTTACCGGTGGCTGTGACCAGACGCGCTGTTAGTTTGTCAGCATTATTCATCACTTTAATTTCATTATTACCATCACTGTGTTCAAAAAGCACTGCCGAAGATGTATCGTCAGGCTTTACCCAGAATGATACAGTCAATCCACTCGAGGGGATTAATTGTGTTGAAGTAGATGAGGGCAAAGAAACACCACCTTCACCAGTAAAACGCATACCACCACCAATCAGTGAGGCAGGTTCAGCGATGCCGGCTGAAGTGACTAAACGGTTAGTGTAAGCCGTTTCATCACTTAATAAACTGTCTCCGGACTGAAAATGATGAACCATTACTGTATTTACATCATAGGTGCCGGCACTATCTGCCGCAGAGACAGCCTTATCATTTCCGTAGTACATCCAGAATTTTTCAGTATTCAAGGAACCAGTCACTTGTGGCAACTTTACCCATAAATACATGAGCTGATTCACCATATCAAATGATTCCACATGAAACTTCAATGGTGTTTTATCATCACCCGCAATCAATCTCAAATCAGATAGATCTTCTTTCAGAATAAAAAAGTCCTGGAAATTACCTGTATGCAATTTCACTAGCACAGGCACATTCATCTGTGTCGTTACAACAACCGCACCCACTGATGTGGTATCGAGATGTACAGCTGTACGATATGACCAGTCATCATTCCACCAGGCCGAGGCAATGCCGGGCCACAGACAGAGCAAGCATGCCACGGATATATATTTATAACGCATTTTCATATAACAACTACCTGATAATAATGTTGTAAATAATTCGCCTGTGACTATTCGCCAGCACCAAGATACTCAACCGTCACCAACGCCACATCTTGATTTCCTGCGTCACCGTCAGCCGCTGCGGCAACAAGATCACTGGCATTATTAATCGCGCTATCGGATGCACTGCTCAAACCGGAAAGACCGGCAGTAACATTGGTTGCGACCGGCACACCAATGGCAGCACCACCGGCACTAATATTGTCGCCGCCGAGAACCCTGGTGGCCGCCAGCACGATGTCACCCTCGGAACGAATACCTGCGTCTGAGGCATCAATTACCCCGCCGGGAGCCGCCAGCACGACACTTCCCTGCCTGGTACCTGGCGTGAATGCCGCAGCACCAATGCCACTGCCTGATGCATTCGGCGTCGGAATCTCTTTGGGTAGAGTGTTTACGAAGATTGTCTTAGCCTCTGAAACAGTCAACGCTGTTTTCGCACCACGACCGGCATCAATGTCACCGGTAGAAGACCAGAGTAGAATGTTGCCGCCATCGAGGGTTAACATGCGCGACAAATTCACACTAATGCTATTATTCGTCAGCGCACTCAAATCACCTTTGCCACCAACGACTACACCGAGCACACCGCTATCGGTTGTTGCATCTTCCACTGCCGCCGTAAAACCCACAGTGAGTCCACCATTCGGTGCCAGCAGATTAATATCGCCGCCTGCATTTGCAACAATACGGCTGAATGGTAATTTAATATCACCCGATGCTGGACTTAAAGACGCATCGTTGTTGCCAAACAAATGATTAATCGCCTGAAAACCTCTGGCATAAGCTGAGTCTTCGTCGGTTGATGCGCGCTCTCTTGCAGCCACATCTAATTCATTGAATAAAACACCAAGCAACATCGGGCGCTGCTGTTCGATGGTACCGGCTTTAAAACTTGCGAGCGCAATATCCAGCTGCTGACCGCTATTTAATTGATTAAATGCTATTACAGCTGCAGACTTACTACTGTAGGCACTGCCAGTAACCGCACTTACGGCCTCAGCAAACCCTCCTTGATAACGATCCGAGACTATATATTTGATCAGATCTGACTGGTATTTTTCTACAGCAATCCCGATCACAGCACTATCGTCGGGACTCGCTTCCAGATAAGTCGAAATAAAAGCCGCCGCATCCAGTGCGCTGGAAATTCCTGCATACACTGAAATATCCGCACCTGTAGCCGGCAATGATGGATTGAGATCATTTCCAGATGCGCGAATTCCGACTAGTGACTGACCCAAATCAATGTTCCCGCCGGCGATCATATCAATTGCGCCGGGGCCCGTGACATGAATGCCATTGCGGATAATCGAAGAACCCGAGTCCGTTGTGGAAATGGTATATAAAATGTCGCCACCAGCAATAAACTGGCTCTTGTCATTCTGCTGTAGATTTTGAATACTGGCGTCCAGATTGATGATGTCACCACCGGCATGTATTTCAGCGCGTTTCGGTGTCACCAGTTTGAGCGGATCAGCAATTAAGATATTGTTATTCGCGACAAAACGTACCGGCTGTGAATCATTTTGGTGAATCGGCCCACTGGCACTGTGCCTCAGCGTCTCATCACTGCTATTGCTGAACAATCGGGTAACAATATCAGTAGTCGCATTCGCCGGATTATAAATCCCGGGTAAATCGGATACCGCGACATCCGACATTGTCACAATAATTGGATTTGCACTATTCTTTCGATCTATCGAACGAATATTACCGGCTGACAATAATGCAAGCTGACCATCGGCATCCGGGAATAAGGTAAAAGAATTATTGATTTGTAGATCAGCCGTCAGCGTTCTGGCTGACAATGAACCTGGATACAGGCCCCAGCCCAGAAAATCGTTCACATCTATTGAGGGCACCGAATTGACAAAAGCGTCTTTAATTGCCGTGCGATCATTATTCAATGTCAACTTGCCGGCATTCGCCTGTAGATCTACCGTGCTATTGTCACCATATGTGAAAAAGTAGTTGCGCTCTCTGCGGTAAGCAGCTGCATCTCTGAATTGCAAGCTGGTAATCGGCAACATCGTAGTATTGGCAATGCCTTCAATATTGATTTCACCCCCGGTTTCAATTCGAACCTGCGCATCACCCACCGCTAACAGCGTATTCAGGCCACTGATACTGGCATTCATATCACCATCTACGCGTAGGTTCGCGCGGCCACCATCAGCGAGAATTTTCGCAGAACGGTAATTACCACCTGCAACCACATCAATATTGCCACCGCCCTGGATTAATACCGTATTATCTGACTTCAGTAATCCTGTGCGTGGCGTGGAAACTGAAAGATTTACGATATCGCCGGTGGCTCGCACTGTGATGTCGCCACCGCCGAAGGTGGCAATGCCCTGCTCAAAATCCCCGAGCACAACGCCCCACATTCCCGGAGCGCCATTCACCCCAACAGGACTACCGATACGCTGCAACCAGTCTGAAAAGAACTGATTACTGACGCCAGCAATAATATTGCCGCCTGTATTTATCGAGATATCACCGCCGTTACGACCGAACAAAGGGCCGTCTGGCATGCTGCTCAAATCAAGAAGAGCATTATCGTATTTACCGGTAACCGGTTCGCCGGTAGTGTATATAACAGAATTTTGATCGACAAGATTCAGATCGCCACTGCTTGCTATATCAATGCTGGCATTTCCCGTGCGTACCGCGACACCCGACGCGAGCTTAAGCGCAACTGTAGTGGCACCAGAGCCATTCAATACCGCCATTGGATTCACCGATGCAATATCGGCACCCGCAACCAGCTGGTAGTTCCACGAATCTCCCGGCTTAACCACTGGAACAACCGGTCCAGGAAAAGGAAAACCAGAGAATTCAGTATATAATTGCTCAACACTCACAGCATCACTGATGCTGGCATTGATATTGAGATGATTGCCGGCGCGAATCGTTAATGCACCAACATCGATAACATCCCTGGTATCCTGTTGCCACTGATAAAAGTCAATCGGATTGCTCACTGTAATATCAGCTGCATTGATTACATCAACGCCAGCAAGATAACGTACTCTCGGATCGGAATTCAGACCAAGACGGCTGATAACCACGCCTTTGTTGAGTATCCATGCTTCAGCATCATTTCTGTATGCAGTGGTTTGCACCGTTCCAATTACATTATCGCCATAACTGGCAACGCCGACGATATCAATGTGTTCCGCACCGGTAACAACACCCGCCAGGTCGCTAATGGCAATGTCGCTATTGGTATTTGTGCGCGGTGCCCGCAATACCAACCGACCTGTTTCAGCTTGCTCTGCCGCCGAGACATCAATTTGCGACAAGTTATCAATCACAATCACACCATTGCTCGAGCCGAGTATCACCTCGCCGCCTTTATCAGATACACCTGTTGAGGTATCGATCACAGCATCATTAAGATTGACATCACCCGATGCATAAACAGCAATCTTGCCGGCATCTGCCCCAGAGGCATCAAGATAGCCGCTCAAATTGACCTTGCCATTATCGGCCGCAAGACCAATTTCATGCGCAGTAATATTGGCTGATCCATCAGCAAAGTCGAGTAGCGTGATATCACCATTTCTAATTCGGTAGCTTTGCTGCGCGGTGAAACTCGCATCCTGAATCGACTGCAACAGCGCCGGCAAATCAGCAACAGCATTAATATCCAGCCTGAAACTCGCGCCGGCATAACCAGCGGCGTTGCTCGTACTGATACTGCCAGCATGTTCGAAACTACCGTTGCCTGCAGTCACATTGAGTCGCCCCGCATCACCGGCCACCGCTGAAGATGCAAGCAGAATACGGGAATCACTGCTGGTGATCACCGATCCCTGATCGGAAATCAGATCAACCTGACCACCGCTGGAGCCTGCCTGACTGGAATCCACATAAGTAAGCGTGCGTCCGGAAACATCTAGCAGTGCAGCATTACCGGTGATAACGTTTTCATTAGTACCGGTACTGCGAGCAGCAATACGACCGCTCGGGAACACCATTTGTGTATCAAGATTAACGCGTGCCGCCTCGATATCAATTTCAGCAGCCAACGTCATTACCCCGGCTGCCTGAGCGGATATCGTACTGGTGTTGACGAGATCAATATTGCCTGTCGATCGTAATCCCAGATACGAGCCGGCATCACCCTTGATAAGCGGCGTATCAAGCTGAACATTAGCAGTAGTGAAGTCATACCAGCCGCTAACATCACCGCCGCCAGTGAAATCCTGCAAGGCAGTAAAGTTGACCGAATCAAAACCATCGATAACAAAATTTTCATCGCTGTTGATCAGCCTGATCTGATTTGCTGACAATGTTAATACACCAGCGCCCGAGCCAGTCGTTGATACTTTCGAACCATTCTGTCGAAGTGTTATATTGCCTGTAGAAGTAAAGTCTGCCGCAGTCGTTGATATGCTATTGATACCAGAACTTGTCAACTCCATATTATTAAATGACAGATTAACGTCATCATAAATTGACAGCGCCTGCTGGCTACGAAGCCTGATTTCATCGAGACTTAAACTCGCCAGAAACTGCTCAGTCAGATTCAGCCCGGTCACCGAGACAGGCATGGTACCCAGATTAATCTGCCGCGCCCCCAGATGTAGACTGCCGTTGTTCAGAACAATATCGCCATCCAGACTGACATTATCGGTACCGTCAATCATCACCGAATGTCCGGAAACCGTGGAACCGGCAGCAAGCGTCACCCGGCCAGCGCCACTGCCAGTGCGTTTAAGGTTCGCTAGTGGATTGACCGATACCGAGACAATGGAAGCATTATTATCCAGCGTAAGCGATTTACCTGTAGTGCTCGTGACTCCGCCTGCTCCTGCAAGTGCAGCACCACTTTCAAGCGCGATATCATCTTTAGCAACCAGTAACAACTCAGGCGTTTGTAGACTGGCGTTTTTCCGCACCACCACCTGACTAGATTGCACGGCTACTGATGTTTCGCCATCATCAGTCTCAGTGCGGCGACCACCCAGCATGATGCTATCGACATTAAGATTACCCAGCGCCGCATCCGTCAGCTGAATAAAACCAGCATTACTCGCCGCACCAACGGTGGTAACTTCAATATTGTCAGAGATGATATCGACCCGGCTGCCCTGTGCACCTGCAATATGATCACCCGTAATCGAACCCGCCAGCATTAAACTCAACGTAGAATCGATAATCAACGAACCTGCATTAGCCGGCGAATAGGTCGGGAAATAATCACTGGCATAGGTTTCTACATATTCACTACGTGTTCTGGCGACACCACCATCTTCAACAACAAACGCATTCCATGTGCTATCACGACTGTCGGTATTCGCAATTGCGTACTGTCCCGGTACAATCGCCGTACCATCGGCCCGTGTTAACATCCTTCCCGGAAAAATATTTTTTATACCCGATACCGGTGTAACTAATTTAGCGCCCGGTAACAATGCATAGGTAGCCGGCAAAATGGCGTAATAGCCAGCGGCAAGCCCGTTACCACCATCCAGATATATAGTCTCGCCTACTCTGGAAAAACTATTACTAATTAGACTATCGTAAGGCGCATACATATTTCCCGTATCAGGCAAAACCGCAAATGCACCGGTCTCCACGCTTCTACCACTTGTACCCCCCAGTAAGACATCTTTACTGCCGCCGGGCCCCGATACAAACTCCCAGGCGACCGCATCACCACCACCGGATACAGCAACCACAGAGCCATTTTGCAAATCAATGTTCGGTGCGTTCAGTTCAATCGATTTCTCCGGGAGTTGTGCCGCCGCAACGGTATTGCCAATATTATAATTCCAGTTCGAGCCGGCAAATTGAGTCTTGCCGAAAGGAATAATCGCGCCTTCGGTGGATATCGATAGCAAACTATCGGGTAATAATTGAATACTGTCAGTTGCATTTAACACAATCTCACCAAGTGGTGCCTTGATAACACCGCCCTGTTTGATTGTGGGTGCGTTTATACCAATATGGCCGCCGGCAGATAGCACTGATGCATGCTCACCAGCACCAGCAATCGAGACAACACCATCCGGATTTGAGAGCAGATTAATCTCGAATTTGCTGTTAGTGCTTGGGTATACCTGGCGCGCAGTCATTTCAATATTGGCGGCGGTATTCAGGGAGCCCAGTAACTGATCGAAAGCCTGTGAAGATGTGGCACCGGTTAAGCGAATATCATCCAGTGCATTTAGTCTGAGCAAACCCGTATTAGTAATATTAACATCACCAAGCACATCGATTAACGATGCATTCAAGGTAAATCCACCTGCATTCAACTGCGGATTTGTCACCGCAGTATTGCGTGATGCACTGGCAGTGCCAATATTTAAATACGGCGCGCTAACATCAATCTGATAGCCATTGGCATTGATTCTGGGCGCATTCAGATACACCGAATTCTTTAGCGCCAGATTAAAGTCAGACTCAAGCCGAATCTCAGAAGCGTTAGCAACGTTACCACTGGTAACATTTGAAGTATTCAAACGCAGCTTATCAAAACCACTGGTTTCGATCTGGTCTGCACTTAGATACGCGGCTCCGTTCAAACCATTACCGATCGTAGCCCCTACTTGTAGATCCAGTGCCAGTCGCTTAGTGCGCTGATCGGTTAAAATAATATCGCGTGCATTGAAGTTAAATTTGTTGGTAAGATTTGCATTTTCAGAAACATCAATACCGCGAGTCGTGGTGCTGAGTGCCACTTCCAGGCTGCCACCACGCGCCCCCGGTAGGCGCGCGGCGTGCGCTGCGACATCGCCTTCAATAAAAATACCTTCGGCCGAAGCTAACTTAACAGCACCCGCTTTAGGCGCAACATTCTGGGTCTGATAATCAACGCCATATTCCGAAACTGCGGCGAGCCGGTCGAGCGCTACCGATTTTGCAGACACATCAATAGTCGCACCATTCTGTATCACGACATAACCACGGTCTGCCGCCAGTGTTACACTGCCGGCATCAAATACCGTGCCGATATTCAATCCGCGTTCATTAGGTGCTTTAACAAAATCGGACTTTGCACTCAGACGACTGCCATTTGCCAGCCAGATACCCTGATTAGCCATAAACCCCGGTTCCGTTACATCAGGGTCAGGGGCTTTTATGCTCAGGGCTATTTCACCGGCGGGCGCATCAATACTACCAAGCATGTGAATACTGCTATCTGAATTCAGATGTAGAGACGCTCCTACATCAGTAGAGATCGCCGCCCGCTCAGTTACAACCAGTAAATTCGCTGGATTAGTAACTGTCTGCTGAAGATTGAACTCAAGATCCACCGGCTGGCGTAATGATTCAGGCAAACGCGCTATGTGCGATAACGCCTGCATCGGCGTTTCACTGGGCGCGAATAACACATTCTTGCCTGGCCTGTTGTCATTAGCGCCGACAGTATCAACATTAGAGGTATTCAAAACCGCATTCGCAGCCCGTGGTTGCAACCCGGCATCTATAGTCATGCTACCGGTATTTGCTGTTAGCACATATTTGCCAAAGCCGCCGGTATTGAAGAAATCCGATCGCAGCAGCATCTGATCGGGCGCAGCGATAACAGAAGTATCATCAGTGATTAAAACACTTGCAGTTGTAATATTGAGCTTACCGCCTTTGTATAGTCCATAGCCCCGAAAATCACCGTTCATTTTCACCGCAGATCCTGACGACACACCACCGGGCACATTAGCGACCAGACCAATGTCACCCCCTTTACCGGCGTTTACTTTCGATGTCGGGTTGAGCCACGCACCACCTGAAACATCCAGCACCGAGCCCTGGTTCAGATTCACATAACCATCGGCCTGCAGACGAATGGAACCGCCGGCTATCGCTAATGGCGTAGTCGACGGTGGTTCACGAACATACCAGCTATCATTGATCCAGATACCGGATGTGTCGATAACTGCATCAGCACCGATATTGAGATCAGCCCTGCCGATACGCACAGGCGTAGCCGTCAGTGCAACCGAACCCGAATGGCTGATCAGACTGCCATCGACATTAATTTTAGAAGCAGTCAGATCAATACTTGTTGCCAGATCGGCAACAACTGCCGCTGACTTATCGACGACGACTTCGCCATTTGTCGTCATCCGTAGCACCGCGATATCAGCATTAGCAATATACTTATCTGACAGCACAAGATCTGCATTGATATTGCTGCGATTCATATCGACACCTGGAGCCTGTGCCAACTGATCCGTAATTGGCGTTACGAATGATTCAGCCAGAAAATGCACGTTCTGAGCTATATCATTTACTGATCTCAGATTTACATCCAGCTCACCACCATTCGGCAGATTCTGAAAATCACGCTGGTAAGGACCGATAACCGTACCTGCTCGCACACCGCCATCGGCTAATAAAGCTGAAGCAGCTTCAATTGAAACCCGTCCGGCATCTTTGCCCTCGACAAAACCGTATACGTACTGCCCTTTATCAACGTTAGAAAAGTTGTCGAAATATTCTGTAACACCCCAGCGTTGATGGAATTTTGAAGCAGTGCCGAGAACTGCATCATAAGTTCTAAATATGTCTGCATCATTCAGGCTATAGACCCGACCCTCCGAAACCAGCTTTGATTCTTTCACGTAGCCGGATGTGTATTGCACCTGCCCGCCTGAGACATTAAGCACCGAACCATCATGCTGGACAACATCACCTTCCGAACGTATCGTGATATTGCCACCACTGGATAAACGCTCTTGCAGACCTTTTTCTACATTCGCAAGCGCGCCACTGTAATCAATTATATCTGCGCCCTTGCGTAAATCCACAAACAATGTTTCACCCCGCAGAACACTTTCACGCTGTAAGGGCGCATCTGCCAGTTCATTCGAACGGGTATCAACGGCAAGTGAATTTCGCTCCATTGCCAACACTGTATCAGTGGTCCCTGAAACATCAATTTGACTCGCCTCATCCAGATACACATAACTGTCATTACGTACACTGTTTGTCATGGGTGCCGCGGGTGAATCCGTGGCAGTGATTTTGACCTCGCCTGAAGGTGCTATAATTTGTGAATTTTTTTGCATCCATACTTTATTCGCCACCACTTCGACTTTCGATTTCAACTGTACGCGCGCATCTGGTGCGGCCGTAGTCGAATCATCAATTGAATCCGAATCCAGTGCTACAACCGTGCTACTGCCTTTGCCAAGAACCACCTCGCCCGAACGCTGCGTGACTGCCAACTTGCTGGCGCTCGGTCTATTCGTAGCGCCGCCATCGATACCCACTGCAGCCAACTGTTCAGCAGTTAAGCTTCCTCCATTTTCAATAAAACTGACAGTGTCACGCGCCAGCAACCGGATAGAACCATTTTTATCAATCGATGTGGTCGCGCGCACATGACCCATCTGGTTAACCGCCATACCAACCAGTGAAATATTTCCCCTCTCAGCAATAATATTACCGAGATTGTCAACCGTACCACCGGCATTCACCTCGACCAGCAATCCACGCATACCGGGATCACCATCTGAACCAACCAGATAAACCTTATCTTTCGCCGCCGACAGTATTGTCTGGCCATCAGGTGATGTCAGCGTACCCGCATTGGTGATCTTAGATGCGATAACGAAAATTCGACCCCCATCCGGGCTATGCGTCGTAATTTTCGCACCCGTACGAATATCGATTTCACCTGTGTTATTGCCAGACGCGTCAAAGAATGCCGGGCTGCCACTATTAATAGTCGACAGTAGAGTACCGTCCATGAATCTGGCCGGATCGACTGATAAAGTTGTTGTCGTTAATGAACCCACATTAATACGTGAGCTGCCATCAAAAATCATGCCGTTTTGATTGTATAAGTAGACATGACCATTAGCATTGATACTACCCTGAATCAGACTGGGCTTTGTATCGAAGATACGATTCAGTATTGCAGAGCTTGAGTTCGGCTGGTCAAAGGTAACTGAATTATTAGCACCAATATCAAAACTGTTCCAGTCCAGCACGGCATTATTTGTCTGCTGGTCAATGATCATGTCAGTACCATTCTCCACTACAGCAATGCCAGCACCCGGCTGACCTCTCAACTCCGGCAATCCGGCATATGCTGCGCGATGGTGCAGCATCAAAGTGAGCGCAAAAACAAGCAAGCCCAGGCGCGGTAACTGAGTGGTTGATAGCAACGTAGCTGATAACAACCGAAGCTTACAGGCTGCGGCTGATGCATACTTGCTGACACTCGATATCATCATTGACATTGCCTCAACAGAGTATTTTTCTTGTTGCATATTTTCAACAGACAGCTGATTAGATTAGAAGGAGTAGATGAAGCTTGCGGCCACACGATAATCACCCTTACTAATCAGTGTGCCTGACCCGACATCACCAGCAGTGCGTAACGGATTTTCCCAGTCGATTTTAAGACTAAGTTGTTTCGATTTTATGACATGCAGCCCGAGGCCCGCACTAATTAGCTCCTCGTGTGCTAATTCATTCGCCAGTGGCTCGACTGTTGAAACAGACGCGCCATCAATAAATGCATAAACACGCACACTCAAATCATAATCATCGAGCAATTTAAAAGCCGGTGACTGAAATTCGACACTGGCGGCAACACCATTATCACCCAGGACCTGAGATTCATAATAACCGCGCACCGTCAAGTGCCCGCCAGCCGAAAATTGTTCATTACTGATTAAGGGAAAAGCAGTCAGTTGATATTTCAACTGTGTCTTTAATCTTGTATCGTTAGAAAAGGTATCTGTACGCTCTATATCACCTCGAAAATAAATAAAATCAGGCGAACCTTTAAAACGCTTGGTTTCAAATTCGTTTCTGCGATTAGGACCACGCACACCAGCATTGACAGAAACCGAATAACTGGTAGTTGAATCTGTGCCGTACAAGCTTGTGTTGTAAGAAGCACTTGCCATCAGATAGCTAATAGGTGTTTTGATCGCCACCGTGTTCTGAAGATTGACCGAGTCCTCAACATCCTTGTAATCCAGACCAATTGCCGTGGACTGTGAGCGCTCGTGACTGGTCTCTAACGGTATGACATAGCGTGCGCCATATATATTACCCTGACCCACAACTGTAAGACTGTTCAGGATAGCGATATCACTGCTGGATTTGACCGCATAAAATGCCAGCCGATTTTTAGCCCCATCAACTGGCATAATATAATTTGCGACCAGAACGCGAACCTCGTCGGTTTTTTCCGGCGTAGTTTGCGCCGTGAGCTTAAAGCTGTGAAACTTCTGCCAGAGATTGTCATAGCTCATACCGGCCTCGAGCCGCGTACTCGTCGTATTGGCGCTATGATAATTATTCAATTCCACACTGCCATGCAACGGTAATTTATCCTTAACCTTCAGTTCTATTTCCATGGTGCCCGGCTGCCGGCCCGCCTTGAGTATCGGCACCGCCTGTAGATCAGTGGTATAGCTATGCAGCTTCTGAATATCAGTTTGGATAGATGGCAGATGGATCGCCTGATCAGGACGCAAGGCCGGCACTTTATCCTTGAGATTGCTCAACGTGAAATACCGGGAGCCAGAGATATGTAAACGCGATATTTTTGCTTCATTGACAACCAGCTGCACGACACCCGCAACAACGTTCTGTTCCGGAATATCAATATAAACCGCAGGAAACCCTTTGTCCTTATAGAGACGCTCCAGAGCATCAGCCGCTTCGCCAATCACACTGGCAGACTTATCAGGCCCCAGATAAGGCGTAAGCACACGCTCTATTGCCATCGTCTGCAGTAGAGTATTACCCACAACTTGATATTCCCAGACACTAAAACGCGCGGTTTTAGTCTGATCGCCAGCTTGCACTAGCTCCTGTTCCGTTTCCGTGACAGCGTTCTGCATATTTGAATCGCCTTCCTGAGCACATACAACATGTGCGAACAAAAACAACCATATCGCAAGCGTCCGATTCATCAATATTTTATTTAACATTTTATGATGTCACAAAATAAGGCAGAAATACCGCGACACCCTCACCGCGCGTATAATACAGAAGTCGTAATTCCACGAAAGCAGGAAACCGCAACAGTCACATAATATTCATATTTAATTTATATTTTGGTAATACACAAAAAACGGGCCGGTATCTACCGGCCCGTTTTTAATACTCGCAGCTTTGCACTGCGATAATCTCCTGAACTTATAGCTCGCTCTTAATATTAACCACCGGCAGATTGCAAGTGTTTGGTGTGCCCAGTGGCGCATGAGTTGCGGTGGTGACAGGATTGCTGTCTACATGCGGATAGCTAGGCACATGACCATTGGTATTCAGCGCAAGATAAGCGCCGGTACCAAAACCATGTACAAACTTGCTATTCAGGCTAGCAATAGTCGTTGGCGTGCTGGCATCCCTGGCAACGGTTTGCAGCATTGCAAGTGCATCACCGGAAGGACCAGTATTGGCTGTATTACGCCACTGAATGGTCGTTTCTACCCAGTCTTTGTACTTGTTTTCAGCCACATTTTTCAGCGTCGGTGCTATACCATCAACTTTGATGAAGCGATATGAAGCACGTGATTTTTCAAGACTCTGTAC
This sequence comes from Gammaproteobacteria bacterium, assembly GCA_030148865.1. Lineage (GTDB taxonomy): Bacteria > Pseudomonadota > Gammaproteobacteria > SZUA-229 > SZUA-229 > JASBSR01. Next base: position 12,441 of record JASBSR010000042.1, on the reverse strand, counting down.
ACCAATTGCCCACTTGTTGGCAGCCAGTTTGTTATCCATACAAACGTTGACATCACCTGAACCCGAATTTTCTACGACCAGAGGTCCAGTAACCGGATTGCCTGGTGCACGCGCAGTATTAAGAACTCCACTAGCACATGGTGCGTTAGCAAACACAGCATTCATCTGCGCCTGAGTACCAGAACCGGGTACGCGGCGGCAGATATGCACCAGATTATTACTAAAGCTAAAAAACACATCAGGTGCTGGTGGAGTGACACCAGGAACGGCAGTCAGAGGTGTTCCATTGATGACCAGATCATCCCAGTTCGATAACTGACCGGTGATCAAACCATTGATCTGAGCTGAAGACAATGATGGCATGTTGGCTTCATCGTCCAGTGTCGTGTTAAAACCTTGCGCAGTCTGCAGAGCACGGTACAGATTTTCTGTGACAGGTACGCCGAAGATCACAGCATTCATGGATGTAATATCCATTTTTGCCACCTGGGCAGGAGTCACAGCCGAATCACCCGCAGGCACGTTGAGACCAGTGAACATGGCCGGTTCGACATCGGAAATGCCCGCAGTTGATACCTGCATTACCAGGTCACCACTGGCGGTGCCACCTGCGATACTACAATCCCAGGTACGATTGCCATCAACGTCTGTACAATTACCGTTGTTGATATTCATGGCTTCGATTGCAACCGCGTCCGCCACCACCTGTACGCCCTTACCCGAGCCGCCAGCTGAACGCTTGTTGATCAGCACTTTCTTATTCGCACTCATGCCAGGAACCAGCGTCGCATCAATTGTACAGAAATAAGAGGTATAGGCTTTACCAACACCGCCATCCTTGAAAGTATCCAGAGTGCCAGCAACGCACAGATTACCCACCAACGCAGCCAGTGCTTTGTCCTGTGCTGATGCACCGGAGATCCACAGTGTTTCGTCAGCCACAGTACCGGGCGCATGCGCCATGACCTGGCCTGACAACAGGGCTGCAGCACAGCCAATAGCAAGTTTATTCAGTTTCATTTTAACAACCTCAGTTGTGATAGATATTAAACACTCCCCCGGCATGACCGGGGAAGTGTTTGCCGGATATTAAGCAATGGTTTTTTTACGACGGGCAATACCAACCAGACCGACCAGACCTGATCCCATTAACCAGATCGCAGCGGGTACGGGTACCTGAGAAACCGGTGCCGCATAAACAATGTTCTGACCATCGAACGACCAGTCACCCGCAGCTTCAGTGACAAAGTTATCGTCTTTTACAAATGCATTAGCCTGCTCGTACCAGAAGCTCATGGACTCACCAATAGCAGCTGTATTATTAACCGGTGAGCCCTGCCAGTTGAAACACCACGTACGACATTCACCGGCATAACCGCCATTATCTACAGTACCCCAGTAAGCAAAATTATCGGCAATCGTGCCATCAAGCGCTGCACCACCTATTGCTGTTCTTTGTGCAGTCGCCATTTGTCCATGAGCTTCTATTGCCTGATTCAAGGCAGCAGAATTGAGCTTGAAAAAATTTTTGTTGGTACCGATGATGCCGTAGTTTTCAATATTGGCAAAGTTAGGATCGATTCTTTCACCAACACTGACATTCCAGATAAGATCGGCAGGATTAGAACTGGCAAAAGCACTACCATAAACACTCGCATTAATTGAGTAATTGAGCGAATACGTGCTGTTAGTAAGGTTAGCCCGTAATGTATCAAAGTTCACACCAAGATCCTGAACGTATGAATTCAGAGTGACAGGGTCCCAGATCGAGAAAAACGCTTCGCCCTGACCAAAATCAGGATCTGCAATCGCAGCGAATGTTGAATGCGACACCGCACTCATAGCAATCGCCGCAGCCAATAATTTAAGTTTCATAACAATTCTCCGGTCATTTTAATCAATTGATCACGGTTAAGCTGTCCGTGTGTTGTGCCACACACCCGGTTTAAATTTGGGGTGCTTCTGACAGGAGGGATGTTAAGGCAGGAGCGATTACAGCAGAGTGAAGGAGATGTGTCGTTAATATGAATTTTTATTTACAAATTCACGACATGACTTTATACAAAAACAGGACATCAACCTGCCATGCATGGCTGAAACCAATGCCAGTTAAAGTCAATTGTTAAGTTTGATCAACGGTCTTCTGACCAATGGCAGTATACTTTGCACCTCTGCTCAGCTACTGACGCGCACCAGAAAAATTCAGTTCGGTATTACTGCCAGGTAAAACAGCATTATACCGCCAATACAGTCTTTGGCCTGCTGCATCGATGCCAAAGGTTTGCATTTCATCCACCAACAAATTGCCGGCACCGTCAGTGACCAGGGTGACAAAACTCAGCTCGTAGGTACTGGCATTAATCTCAATCGCTGACCCGATGGCAGACTCGATACTCGAATCAGTCGCCAGGTAGTTACCCAGTACGTCATTCTGTTCAGAATGTAGTGTGTCGGGTATGTCTGTGGGTGTGTCCTGCGGGATTGTGATAACCCCCGTGCTGCTGTTCAGAGTCCCCAAAAATTGTCTTGGTATAGTTTCACTAAAATACAATATGAGCTCCACCTGTCTGGGCAAAGTTGGTAAATTATTAATAAATGTATAATAGCTGATGTTAGTCACAACCGGTCTTGCGTTTTCACCATTAAAGATAGTCGCGGCACCCGTGCTGACGCCGAAGCTCCCCTGGTAGCTCTTCCCTTTGTTATCCGTTCCTGTTAACGCATAAACTTCAGTATAACCCTCAACAAAATAACCATCCGGAAAAATCTGCAATGCGCTAGCAAATATTCTTGCACCAGCATTCACAGTGGATGTTTCAGATAAACTCTGAGTGCAGCCAGACAAAGCAATCAGGCTCATGACTGTTGTCACAATTTTAAGCCATTCGATTCTATTGATAGTCGTCATCGCAATATTTTTCTAACAAGACTGTCATATACGCCAGATTCTCTCTCGAAATTATTACGATACTGTTAAATCTTATGATTTTATTATTACATTACGTAATATCATCGTCTTACGATGTAACAATTTAATAAAGTTCTGATGAGTCAAGTGCTCTGCTCGCGCACGGCTACGCTGTCATTGGTCTTAGCGAAAAAAAATGGCCCGATATACGGGCCATTAGGCAGGAGCAAGTGAGTCTGTTGGTTTTTTTATCAACTCACCGGGATTTTTATGATCTGACCTGCTACCAGACTATCAGAATACAGAGCGTTACGAGCACGAATGTTACTGGCGCTGGTATTGAACTTCCTGGCGATTTCGCTCAGGGTATCGCCACCTTTGACACGGTATTCACTGGCAGCTTCCGACAACCAGGTGCCAGGCGGTGCTTTTCTGGCGAAATAATCTGTAATACCGCGCGAGATAGCCTTGGCAACTTTTGCCTGATGCGCGGACGAGCGCAGATTTTTTTCTTCGCGCGGATTCGATAAAAACGCGGTTTCAACTAACACAGAAGGAATATTAGGTGCTTTTAGTACTGCAAATGCGGCCTGCTGCACACTCTTGCGATGAATCTTGTTAACGCTTCTCAGATGTCTGAGCAATTCGCCGCCAACATCCAGACTGGATTCAATAGTTCCTGTCAATGAAAGATCAAATAAAACTTCCTTGACCATTTGATCATCAACATCGACGGCAATATCGCCAAATAATAAATCTGCTGCATTTTCATTTTCAGCCAGCAGACGAGCGGTTTCCGAACTCGCGCCATCGATAGACAAAGCATAAATCGATGAACCTCGGGCGCGCGGGTCCGGGAACGAATCTGCGTGCAGTGAAATCATTAAATCAGCATTATTATCACGGGCGCGGGCGATACGATCACGCAAACGTAAAAAACGGTCATCTTTGCGGGTTAATACCGCACGCATGCCGGGCTGAGCATTTACCACTTTCTCCAGTCTGCGTGCAATCTGTAAGGTGATGGTTTTTTCACGCGTGCCTTTCCTGCCTATGGCACCCGGATCTTTGCCGCCGTGACCCGCATCGATCGCGACGATAACATCGCGTAGATTTTTTTTACTAATGGCCTCAGGTTTTTCTGCGGCTTCGTGTAAGTCCAGTACCAGACGATAACCGGCATCACCCGAGGGCGACAATACAAAACTGCGCGGCGTAACTTTGTCATAGAGATCAAATACTACGCGTAACGAATCGCCATTGCGGACACCGCTGCGAATGCCACGCAGCAGACCATTCGCCGGCACGCGATCAACCATGCCGTGTGTCATCTGGGTGTTTTTCAGATCAAGAACCACACGCTCGGGAGAGTGCAAAGAAAATAGCGAGTGATCGACGTTCCCGGACAAATCAAACACCAGGCGAACATAGCCGTTATTTCTGGACAGCCGGATATCTTTCACGCTGGTGGCCGACCTGGCCTGCGCCAGCGTTGGCAGGCCGGATATACCAGCAATACTGCTGAGCCCGGCCAGTTGTTTTAGAAAATGTCGACGATATTTTTCCATCGATTTCTGGATAGTCTTGCCGCAAGTGTAGAGAAAGTAGTACTAGTTTGGTCAGATTTGAGAATATTGCAAGCAATTTGTTGATATTTTTTAATTAGATAGACAACTAATCTAGAGTGAATCATGAGCAAATGCTCGATCCATCACTGCGGCACCGCGACCAGTGTTGCTCAACAGGCTGATTTGCCTGCCAGTATTTTTTACCACGAAGGCGCAGGTGATGTCCGCAGTCGGTAGGCAGGCCGCGGCTTTTTCCGGCCATTCAACCAAACAAATAGACTTATCATCAAAATAATCACGCGCACCAGTAAATTCCAGCTCTTCAGCATCCGTCAGTCGATATAAATCAAAGTGATAGCACTGAATTCCGGGCTGCGGCTGATAGGGCTCGACCAGCGTATAGGTCGGGCTTTTCACCACACCCTGATGCCCCAGCGCGTACAGAAAACCGCGGGCAAAGCAGGTTTTACCGGCCCCCAGATCACCCTGAAGCCAGATCACCAGCCCCGCCTCAGCATTCTTTTGCCAGGCAGACGCTAACTTGCCGGCCAGCATCTGCAGGGCAGCTTCATCGGCGAGAAAACCTGTGTGTATCATATGCCGCGCAACGCCTCGATAACATCACCGGCGAGCACCACACGCTGGCCGGCATCGCTTAACCGGTCGGCGACGAGCGCATGCTGACAGACCGCAGTATTGGCCGCAGTCACCGCAGATAATCCCTGCGCCAGCAAACCCGCCACTATGCCGCTAAGCACATCCCCCATACCAGCCGACGCCATCGCCGCACTGCCATAAGGGCAGACATAGCAGTGCTCAGCATCCACGATCAGTGTCCCCGACCCTTTCAGTATCACCACGGCGCCGGTCTGCTGCTGCAGATCTCTGGCGGCAGTGAAACGATCCTGCTGGATGGCAGTCGATGTCGTCGCCAGCAGCTTCGCGGCTTCACCAGGATGCGGCGTAATCACACACTGTTCAGGAAAGGCCAGTTGTTTACTTTGCATCAGAATCAGGGCATCGGCATCCAGCAGCACGGGCCTGGCGGCACGCACTGCCTGCTGCAATAAACGTTGTGCCCAGTCATCCTGCCCCAGGCCCGGGCCAATCACGATATGACTGACTCGTTCCAGCAGGTGCTCATCGATATCGCCATGGTCACTGGCGTGCACCATGAGTTCAGGACTGATACCGACCATAGCATTGATGTGAGCGCTGCGCGTCAGCACACTCACCTTGCCAGCACCGCTGCGCAGCGCGGCGCGGCCTGCGAGTAGCACTGCCCCTGGCATGCCGTGATTACCACCGATGATAAGGGCATGCCCGAAATCACCTTTGTGCGATGATCGCGAACGCAGCGGCCAGTGGTAATCGTCAGCAGCCAGCAGCTTTGCCTCGCCACCAACATCAGCGTAGACTGCCGCCGGCACTGCCAGATCATCGAAAAAAATCTCACCACAAAGCTCTGGCCCCATCGCTGTGAACTGGCCCTGCTTCAGACTGATAAAACTAATGGTGACATCAGCACGCAGTGCACAGCCGAGAATCGCGCCAGTATCAGGATTTAGCCCCGAAGGCAGGTCCAGGGCCAGCACCGGGATTGCAGACTGATTAATGCTTGCGATTACCGCGCACCAGTCAGCATCAATTTCACGTGCAACACCAGTGCCGAGCAAAGCATCAATCACAACATCAAACATATCCAGATTTAAATCAGCAGGCGACTGAACTGCGCCAACTTCAAGCCAGTGCCGGTGTGCCTGCTGCGCACTGCCTTTGAGGCGGGAAACGTCACTTAGGCTGATAACCGTTACCCGCAGACCATGCGCCTGCGCGCGTCGCGCCAGTACATAACCATCACCGGCATTATTACCAGCACCGCAGAGCACAAGAATGTTTTTTGCTTCAGGAAAACATTCCAGCAAGCAATCTAACGCCGCCTGGCCGGCACGACGCATCAGCGTGTAGGCAGGCAGACCGAATTGCGAACTGGCCAGACTGTCGATCTTGCCGGCAGCAGCAACGGTATACAGTTTTTCGGACAAATTTATCATCGGCAGATTATAAAAAAATTTATGCTGAGAGCATTGAGCATAAAGGCTCAATGCTCCATTCCCGAACAAAAATTTACAGCGCGCATTTTTGGGTCAAACATTCAGACCTCGCTTACGCAGGGCAACTGGATTTCAGCAGATGCCGGAATCACGACAGAGCATCGCCGTCATCTCAGGGATAAAGCGGTTCTTTCAGGCCTGGAGCAATTCCACGCCACCCATATAGGACTGCAGCGCTTTCGGCACTACAATACTGCCGTCCACCTGCTGATAGTTTTCCACTACTGCCACCAGGGCGCGACCTACCGCCAGGGCAGAACCATTTAAGGTATTGAGCAATTCAGGCTTCCCGGTGTCCGGATTGCGCCAGCGCGCCCGCATACGTCGCGCCTGGAAATCGGTAAAACAGCTACAGGATGATATTTCTCGGTAAGTCTGTTGCCCCGGCAGCCAGACTTCAAGATCATAGGTTTTTGCTGAAGAAAATCCCATGTCACCAGCACACAGCGCCATCACTCGATACGGCAGTTCTAGTTTTTGTAAAACGGTTTCGGCATGCGCGGTCAAAACTTCGAGCGCAGGCCAGGCATCATCTGGTTTGACCAGCTGCACCAGTTCAATTTTTTCAAACTGGTGTTGGCGAATTAGACCGCGGGTATCTTTGCCATAAGAACCCGCTTCTGATCGAAAACAGGGCGTATGCGCGACAAACTTCAACGGCAGCTGTGCAGCATCGACAATTTCATCGCGCAGCAGATTTGTCACTGGAACTTCAGCCGTAGGAATTAAATAATAACCCTGCTCAGCATCGACGCAGAACAAATCTTCCTCAAACTTGGGCAATTGCCCGGTGCCCCGCAGGCTCTCACGATTGACGATATAGGGCACATAAACTTCATCATAGCCATGTTCGATGGTGTGCATGTCGAGCATAAACTGGATCAGGGCACGATGCAGTTTCGCCATTTGTTTGCGCAACACAACAAATCGTGAACCGGTTAATTTGCTCGCGGTTTCGAAATCCATCCACTGCTGATGCGCGCCAAGATCAACATGGTCGCGTATTTTGAAATCAAACTCACGCGGCTCACCCCAACGACGAACCTCAACATTGTCATTTTCATTGCGCCCGGCAGGTACTGACTCATGTGGAAGATTCGGGATACCCAGCAAAATCTCGTCCATTTCCTGCTGAACCTGTTGCAGCGCATTTTTAGCAGCATCGAGCTTTTCACTCAAGCCAGCAACCTCAGCCAGTAAGGGCTGAATATCTTCGCCAGCTGCTTTTGCCTTGCCGATATTTCTGGATTTATTATTGCGCTCATTTTGCAGCGCCTCGGTCTCGACCTGATGAGCTTTTCGTTTCAGTTCAAGCGCTTCAAGACCGGCGCTATCTAACTTAAAACCACGTTTTTCGAGTTGCGTTACAACATCGGAAAGACTGGCTCGAATTAATCTCGGATCAAGCATAATATAGTCTTATTGATTTAGTTCAGCTGAAAAGGTAAGCACATGTTCGGGGTTGACCAGGTCGGCTATTGATTCCAGAGAAAGTGCTACGTTTTTCTCAGTATCAAAAAATTCGATTACGACCGGAAGATCAAATGACATATCGAGCAAATTTGATGAATGCGTGACCCCGGATTTTCCGAAGCCAGCGATACCGCGAAACATGGTGACACCTTTTACTTTTGACTCATCGTGCAGTTTTTGAAATATTTTTTCGTGAGCTTTCTCACCTTCAGTAACATAAATTCTGGCAACAGTAATTTTCATAGTTGTCTCCCGAGTGCAACGCCTAGCCAGACCGCGAACAGGCATATCGCAACGCTCAATACAATGTTCAAACTGGCGCGTATTATGTCACCCTGTTCGAGCAGATTCAGAGTTTCGATTGAAAAAGTCGAAAATGTCGTGAACGCACCTAACAAGCCAACGAGTGCCGCAGCCCGCCATTCCGGGCCCACATTATAGCGCTCCAGCATGACGACACTAAGAAATCCCATCAACAAAGATCCTGCGACATTGACAAACAATGTACCGTAAGGAAAACCTCTGCCCAGTAAAGAATACACGCCCAGCGACGCGCCATAGCGCATGACCGCACCTATAGCCCCTCCTCCTGCGATAAAAAGCAAGGTTTTCAGCACGGCTCAGGACAACTCAACTTCTATGCCATCCGCCAAGGATGTGTAATCGTCGATTTGGTCAAAATTAAGGTAACGATAAATATCATCCGCCATTGGCTGCAATTTTTGAACCTTGCCAAGATATTCTTCAACTGTTGGTATATAGCCGAGCGTGGCTGTCACTGCACTGAGTTCAGCAGAACCCAGATAAACATTGGCATCTTTACCCAGACGATTCGGGAAATTACGGGTTGACGTTGACACCACAGTGGCACCATCCGCGACACGTGCCTGATTGCCCATACACAGCGAACATCCTGGCACTTCGGTGCGCGCACCGGCCTTACCGAAAATACTGTAGTACCCCTCTTCCTTCAATTGGTGTTCATCCATTTTTGTCGGCGGCACTATCCACATTTTTGTCGGCAAACTGGTGATGCCATCAAGCACATTGCCCGCCGCACGGTAGTGACCAATATTCGTCATGCATGAACCAATAAAAACTTCGTCTACCTTGTGACCGGCAACTTCAGATAAGGGCTTAATATCATCCGGATCATTCGGACAGGCCAGCAAAGGTTCTTTAATATCAGCAAGGTCGATTTCGAGTATCTCTGCATACTCAGCATCAGCATCGGGTTCGAGTAACTGCGGATCTCTCAGCCATTCCCGCATCGCATTAATCCGACGCTGAAGTGTGCGCTGATCTTCGTAACCATTGGCAATCATCCACTTCAGCAGTACGATGTTCGAATTCAGGTATTCGATAATCGGTTGTTTGTTGAGGCGGACGGTACAGCCATTCGCAGAACGCTCAGCAGACGCATCAGCAAACTCAAACGCCTGCTCCAGTTTTAGATTGGGCAGACCTTCAATTTCCAGCACACGACCATTGAAAATGTTTTCCTTGCCTTTCTTTTCAACCGTGAGCAAGCCTTTTTGAATCGCCGCATAGGGAATCGCATTCACTAAATCACGCAGGGTGATGCCCGGTTGCATCTCACCTTTGAAACGCACCAGTACAGACTCGGGCATATCCAGTGGCATGACACCAAGCGCAGCTGCAAATGCGACCAGACCAGAACCCGCAGGAAAACTAATCCCCATCGGGAAACGCGTATGCGAATCACCACCGGTGCCGACCGTGTCGGGCATAATCATGCGATTCAACCAGGAATGAATAATCCCATCGCCAGGGCGCAATGAAACACCGCCTCGGGTTTGCATAAAGTCAGGCAGCTCATGCTGCAGCTTGATATCAATTGGCTTGGGATACGCCGCCGTATGGCAAAAACTTTGCATCACAAGGTCAGCCGAAAACCCCAGACAGGCGAGCTCTTTAAGTTCATCGCGCGTCATCGCCCCGGTAGTATCCTGTGAACCGACTGTCGTCATACGCGGTTCGCAATAGGTATCAGGACGGACACCAGCAACGCCGCAGGCTTTGCCAACAATCTTCTGTGCCAGGGTAAAGCCTTTACCAGTATCGGCAGGAGCGATAGGCCGTAAAAACGCGTCGGACGGTTCTTCACCAAGAAATTCGCGGGCACGGTCCGTGAGTCCTCGACCAATGATTAGCGGAATGCGGCCATTGGCACGTTCTTCATCGAGCAAGGCGGCAGGTTTCAGTCTGAACTTGCAAAGCTGATCTCCCGCTTGGTTTAGAATCACGCCATCATATGGCCGAATGCGGATGACATCGCCCGTTTCCATGGCTGAAACATCGCATTCAATCGGTAGCGCACCAGAATCTTCTGCGGTATTGAAAAAAATCGGGGCTATCTTGTTACCCAGAATAACACCGCCTTCATGTTTATTGGGTACATAAGAAATTTCTTCGCCCATATGCCAGAGCACTGAATTGATCGCTGATTTACGCGATGAGCCAGTACCAACCACATCCCCAACATAGGCAACCGGGTGGCCTTTTTGTTTGAGTTCAGCAATAGTTTCCAGCGGTCGATCCATTTTCGATATCAGCATGGATTTGGCGTGCAGTGGAATATCCGGACGGCTCCAGGCTTCAGTGGCCGGTGATAAATCATCGGTATTCGTTTCCCCCGGCACCTTGTACACGGTGACGGTAATTTCTTCGGCTATTGCGGGTTTTGAAGTAAACCATTCAGCATCTGCCCACGAACGCACCACTTTGGACGCAGCGACATTATCTTTGGCTTTGTCGGCAACATCGTGGAAGGCATCGTAAATCAGTAAGGTATGCGAAAGCGCAGTGGCAGCAGCTTCTGCCGTAACCTCATTGTCCAGCAATTCAATCAGCGGCTGGATATTGTAACCGCCCAGCATGGTACCCAGTAACTCAGTTGCCCGAACCCGGTCGATCAGATCACAACTGGCACTGGCTTTGGCGATATCGGCCAGAAAGGCCGCTTTGACATAAGCCGCCTGATCGACACCTGGCGGCACACGATGGATGAGCAAATCAAGCAGAAATTTTTCCTCACCCGCCGGTGGGGCCTTAATCAATTCGATCAGCTCGGCAACCTGCCCGGCATCAAGGGGCAGCGGTGGTAAATCCTCGGCTTCTCGTTCGGCAACATGTTTACGGTAGGCGTCTAACACAGCTTTCTCCACCAGATATATGAATTAAGAATGGCTCACATTATACCTGTTGCCGCGCGTGAAAGCAGGCATGGCACTCGCGCTGAAGTGCTTCTGCGGGAAAAAAATCAGCACTGACTCACTCTTGCGCGCTCAATAGCCCGCCAGTTTCCAGTGAATTGTAAAATGCCTCGGTATAGGCCATCAGATCGTTCGATTTGATGATGGTGCGGATGCTCTTGACATAATCGTGACCACGCTCTGAATATCTGGACAAGCCGGCTGCCAGCTCGACACCGGAAAGCTGTTTTTGCTGTTCCTCCAGTTGCTGGCGCATGCTGCGTAATCCGGAATACGCCCGACCACTGTTGAGCATATATAAATATGATTGCACAGAATCCGTCACCGAATCAAAGCTCCTGACTTCGTGTTGCCGGCCTTCTTTCCGACTAAGCGGCACCAGCCCACAACCTTCGCGATAACACCATTGACCAAAATAGTTATTCGCCTGCGTCGCAAACCGCGATGTTCCCCAGGCTGTCTCATTCGCAGCCTGCGCCAGCACCAGCGAAGGTGGAATAACATTGAGATGTTTGAGCAGGCGGTTAATCGTTTTTTCAGAATCAACATCAGCATCCGCAACTGAATAACGAGTCGCGAGCCGACTTAACCAGAGTTTCTGTTCAGCGGTTAGCGTATCACCCGTCTGCAAGCGTTGTTGCATCGCCAGCAGTTGTGATCGCTTTTGCAGAATCCTGGTATTTTCTTCTACGATCAGCGGATAAAGGAAATCGATAAAACTCTGCTTACGGAGTTTGGCATCATCAATCACACTGAAATCGGGCGGTATTGCATTGGCGCGCTTTTGTTCACCCAGCAGCGACTGATACCAGAACCAGATGAACAGCACAAGAAACAGGCATATCGCAATAAATAGATAACGTTGCTTCTGGGTTTGCTGAGACAGCTGCGTCAAAGATATCATCGTGAATAGCAAGGCTCATGAATAAGTACCCGTACGGGCAATCAAACGCCCATTCATTAGTAAACGGGCATCTTAATATTGACACATTTTCAATCAGGTGCGCTTGTTTTTATAATCCTCAATTGCGGCATTAATGGCATCTTCGGCCAGCACCGAGCAATGGATCTTTACCGGTGGCAACGCCAGTTCTTCGGCAATCTGGGTGTTCTTGATCGCTTTCGCCTGGTCCAGGGTTTTG
>JASBSR010000036.1 GCA_030148865.1 Gammaproteobacteria bacterium | reverse complement strand
AGATAAAAACGACTCCTGAATGCTCGTTGTAGAACGGCGCGAAGCCCTGGAGTATCGGATTCACCAGTGACTCGGGCACAGCGGCGATGATCATGATCAGGACATCGTCCTCGTTGAACATCAGGTGCCCGTCGTGGAAACCATGACTGCCCTTGCCGGACAGGTTATTGATGATGGTGTAGCCTTTGAGACCGATCCGATCCAGAAGATCGGTAGCAAATTCCTGATGCTCACCTTCCAGAATGATCTCCAGTTTTTTCAGCGGGCTAAATTTCAGATTTTTCATGACGCTATTTCCTCTTCGTAATTTACCTTGTCGGCAGTCGACGCAGCAGGCTGTTCGTGCCACTCGCCCCCCGAATAGGTGTGTATCGTATTGGTAACGGGATCGATCACCAACATGCGGATCCAGCCGTTGTGCAGTAAACGTCTTACCACCGCGACCCTGTCCAGCGCAGTCATTACCTGCGCGAAGGGCGCCTCGATTACCGTGATTAGCCGCATCGGCTCGTGGTAGGGAAGGCCACCCGCCAGTACAGTTTGTGCGGGTAAGCCGGTACGCAGGTCGCTCAGATTCCCGGTCATCACTCCGAATCGGCCAGCGACGTTATGGTAGACCTTGCTGCCACTACCATAATGTTCGTTATCGACGGTGGAGAAGTAGTGTTCCATGTTGATCCACTGCCCGACCACCAGTGGCCCGGTCAGGATGTTCTCCAGCAGGCGTAGTTTTTTGTCGACGCGATAATCGTAGGAATGCAGGAATGCACGTCCGTCCAGTGAATGTGTCTCGGTCAGGAAGCGGCGCCCGATAATAAAATAGACATTGCGTGACAAGCCCCATTCGGGCCGTACCTGTGACCAGTCCATGGCGTTGCGCAGCGCCTGTTTGTTGGCATCCACAGGGCTGGGCGTGTCGGATATGAAATCCAGGCTGGGGATTCGCTCCTGGGTACAGAGTCGGCACGCAGAGAGCAGGCCGCTTTGCAGTCGATCAAGATAAACGGGATGCGAAGACGGCAACAGGTCGAGGTCGTGCATCGCCACTTCGTCGGTAGTGGTGTTGTGCATCGCGGGTACGAACCAGGCATCATCGGGAATCGCGATACCCTGTTCCAGCAACCGCTGTCGTACCGCCGGTTTGTTCGCCATGTGCGCAAATATGCGCGCATTGTACAAACCAAGATTACCGCCGCATGCACCGCAATCGAGTGCTGATTCATAGGGGTTGTTTTCGGACTGGCTGCCATGACCCACCACGAGGATGAAGCGAGAGAAATTGTCGGTTAGACCAATCGCGTGCAAGGCCTGAGAGACAAACACAACCTGTTCATCCAGCGAAAATCCGATGCGCCCCAGACGTTCCATCTGCATTCTCGCATTCGCCGGATTAATGCGATACACAGTACGCAGGCGCTCGATAAATGCCCGTGCCGGATCTGCATCCAGCTTCAGTTGTTCCTGCAGCAGTGGCACTGAACTGATATGACCCATCGCGGCTTCGCGCAATTCGCGAATCAGGCCATCTTTGATGTGTTCTGGTGCAACTTCGAATTCGTGTTCAACGGCCTTGGCGATCACTGCACGCTGTACCGCACGCACGATCGAATCGGCCTGGTCACGACTTAGCTTGTCGATCAGCAAATGTGTGTGTGGCTTGTGTTGATGCAATCGTGAACGCCAGCGATTGTAGGCTCTCGGTGCCAGCGTTTTGCCGACCATGTCGAATCCGAACAACAGGCCGATCGCCTCGACTGTCACGAAAGGTGTCAGGACCGACTCTTTCAGTTCGTGCACCACTTTTTCCATCGCAGAGAGTGCAACCGTATCCTGCACATTGTTCACGGACATCTCCATCACCAGATTTTTCGGTGTAAGCAGGACAGGGCACAGATGGGTTTCGTTACCTTTGCCCAGTTCCATGAAACTCACGGGGACACCAAAGAAACCGGCGATGCCGAAGGTCTGGTAGTCGCCGACACTTTCCAGATGGCGTCGTAGTCTTTCCGAACGGGTATCGATACAGAACAGAGCCTGGGCAAAAGGACGCTTGCCATTCGCCGCAGGCGCCGAAGTTCGTATGCCCTGCAACAGCTGTTTCATCGCGGTCGCTTCCATCGCTTCCAGCCAGATCATGCCTTCGCGTCGCTCCAGTTCCTGGATGAGACGAATCAGCTGTGACAACACTTTGTCTGACATATCTTCCAGTATCTGGCGTGCATTGCTGCGTTCGGCAAGTTCCTGCAGCGAATTTGCTCGAGTGGTTGCCTCGCGCGATTTCTTCTCCTGTAAATACATCAGTCCGGTTTGTTCAATCCGATCGCAATCTCCGGCCAGTAGTGTTTTTTCCACTCGCTGTGCCCATGCAGGCAGTATCGTACGATCGTAAAACTCCTGACGCAACCAGGCTTCGGTCGGGTGCTGCCGGATAAATTCTCCCAGTTGCCCGGCGTTGTGTGGAATGCCGTCTTGCCCGCGCTCACGAATCAGGGCCAGGGCCAGTGTCAGGCGGATAGCAAGAAAATCCACCAGGTCGCCGGGAAAGTGACGTCCATGATGATAGTGTCGCGCATTGGATCGCCAGCGTATGAAACCGGCCCAGCCATGCAATCGTGAGAGCTCATGCCGGAAATACTGCATCCAGTCCGATTGCCGGATCTCCAGACACTCCATTACGTGAACAATGACACCTTCGGGATCACTATCAACTGCGAGGGTATCGCGTATCTGGCGGCCACGCAAAAACAGACGTGCATTTCGTTGCGCAACTTCGCGCCATGCGGTAAAGAAGCCCTGTTCTCGCTCGGGCATCTGCCAGACAGACTGACCTTCATCGAAGAAGTCCAGGCAACTTTTGATTACCAGTTCGTCCAGCTCTTCGCCGATACCTGTACCGAATAGCAAGTCCATCGTTTCATATACTGGACGCTCGTTTAACAGCGTGTTGCACAATCGATCAGCCAGCGCTTCCTGGTCAATGTACTGCGTTGCGGATACTGTTTCACGTCGCAGTACCGCGCCGATATCTGCCGCTGTTGCCGAATTGTCCTGGGTAAATATTGGTGCCTCGAATTCAGTCAGCAGTTTCATCAGCCAGGTGTGTAGATCGATTCCCTCGACTGGCCTATGTTGGCTAAGGAAATTCTTGATGCCGTCGCTCAGCGCCACAGAAGCGATCTTGTCTTCCCGGTAATAACGCTGATACATTGATCTTGGCAGGTAGCCGTTACCATGAAACAGCCGTTGTCCCTCTGCGACCGCATCCTCGAATGACAGCTTTTCCAGTCCGTGCAGAGGGTTGTGATGGATAAATGCCCGCATCGGCCAGAAATTAGGGATCGGCTCGCCTGCCACGAAAACCATCGATCGTATCTGTGCCTTTAAGCCAATCTCAAGACTCATAATATTGTCCCTGACAGATACAGGCCGCCAACCAGCAGCGCTACTAGTGAAAGGGTGTAGGTTGTCGTGACGCTAGGTGTGATATCAGAATGTTTGATTGCACTTGCAGGCCCGACCAGTAATTCTTGTAGCAATTGCATGCCTGACCAGCTCCATAACAACCATACGACTGCAACACCGAATGCGGCAGCGGGCAGTACAATAATAATATTTGTAATGCTGCTCAGCATCACGAAGAACGAAGGAAACACCGGGCTGCCTATAGCCGCCAGCAGGGAGATAACAAAAATTGCGGACAACCGCGGCTGCCCTTGTGCAATCCCGCTGACGATACCGGCGTAAGCAGATTCGTAACGCTGTTGCAGCTCGGCCGTCACCAACACAAGCAATACCAGCGGAAGACTGAATGCCAGTACTTGCATTGCCATCTGGTCCGGATTTATGCCGCCCGCCAGTGCGATCCAGATCAGTGACCAGGAAGATGTGGCAAGAAATCCGATCCATACACCGATGTCCCTCACGACTACCGCACGGAAGCCGTAGAGTGCGGCACTGAATAACGCCCACGCTGTTATTTCAGCGGAAACATTGACCGGCATTAACTGCAGCACGCCCAGGCCGACAAATGGCCAGACCAGCAGTAGTATTGAGCGTAACCATGCGTTGCGAACTCGTTGAAACAGGACATTGAAGACCATCCCCAGCGGGAACAGCGGCAGAAAGAGGCCTGCGATTATCCAGCTCATCGCCGTCATTTCAAATCCACCTCAGCCACACATTTAACCTGACTGCGAACACTTCAAATCGGCGTGCGAGCAATACGTATAGATCGCTGATATAAAATTCGCGCGAGATTAGCGCATAGAAACCGAGCCACAGCGGACGCAGAGCACGTTTCCCAGTACGTCCGTTGCGTTCACTGTAATAGGTCCGCAGCCAGCCCGCGATGATAATTGCTGTGACCAGTACGACCAGAGTGTCGAACCAGAACTCATTGATCCCGGCCGCAGCATAGAGACTTTCCCGGAAATCAGCATTCGGATACAGGAACACATCAAAGGCATGACTGATCACTGTGTAGCCAAGTACCACAACCGCAAAGGACAGGATGACCTGGCTGACAAGACGACTGATGTTCCCGGTGTGCATATGATAGGTGCTGAAAATCAATTGTGCACCGGTTACCCAGCCGAAGAACAGTAATACCACGGCGCCTTGTTTCTGGTAAAAATTTTCCGAGACCAGCCAGTGCGCGAACACCAGAATCACGGCTGGTACCATCAGTGTCATAGCTGCCATCAGCAGCCATGGCTTGCGGTTTCTGGCTGGATTTTTCTCCACCACAAAATCATAGAGTGGATCCTTGGGCACACCGTCATCCTTACGTGCTTCGCCTATCACACCGCCCGCGCCGAGAAACAATGTGCCTTTGAACAGGCCGTGCGCGATCAGATGGTAAATCGCGAGAGAGAAAGCGCCGACCCCGCACTCCATGATCATGAAACCCATCTGACCCATGGTCGAATAGCCCAGTGATTTCTTGATGTCGTTTTGCGACAGCATCAACACCGAACCGAATACCGCGGTCGCCAGCCCGACCAGAAAAACCCAGTGCAGGATGTCACTGGTGTGAATGAACAGGGGTGCGAAACGATTGATCAGGAAACCGCCCGCATTTACGATGCCAGCATGCATCAGTGCAGATACCGGCGTTGGCCCGCCCATCGTATAGGGAAGCCAGGTATGCAGCATCAACTGAGCAGAGCGCGCGAACGCTGCAAGAGCCACTAGCGCGCCGACAACTTCGACCAGAGGCAGACCAAGTACGGTTTGTGTCTCGGGAGCGGCTGCGATGCGATCGAAGATCACTGTCAGTGACCAGCTACCAAAAGCCTGATAGAGCAATACCGCAGCCAGCAGCAGAGGTAGATCACCTAAACGATACGTTATCCAGGTCCAGAACGCATAACGAGAGGCAGGCCGACTCCGCGTATCGTACCCCAGCAGAAAGTAAAGCAGGATGCCGACAAGGTGCCAGGCGATCAGCAGTGTAATGAGATCACCTGCTGCAACCATTAACAACAGTGTCCCCGTCATTGCGTCGAGCAGTGCAAAGAAGCGTGCATAATCGGGTTCTTCGACCATGTAGCGGACGGAGTACAGGTGCACGATAAGACTGATCGAGGCGATTACCATGCACATCAAGGTGCTGAGTGGATCAAATCGAATGATGCCCCAGTCATTCATCAGCTCGTACTCGCTGACAGCTGAACCGGACAGAGCCAGCCACAGGGTCACCGCCGCGCAAGCGAACACCAGCCAGGCGACAGTAACGCTCAGCGACGCTGTACGTCGTTTGCCAGGGCGAGCAGAAAAAAGCTGTGTGAGCACCGCCGAAGCAAACGGTAATACGATGACCAGAAGGATTAGTTGCTGCACTTATGTTCGTCCTCTTCATGTGAGCATCTTGTGGCTCACACCTAACGTGCAGCGAGTATCGAAAATATGTCCTTCAGGGACTACTCAATTTTTTTTACTAATTGGATTGCCTTTAGGTTATAGGTGGATATTTTTCACCAAAGTAATGCCACGATGGCATAGCTTAAATGTCTCATCCGCCGAGCTCATCGTAATCAATAGACTACAGTCTATATAACGGATCAAAAACTTCTCTTTTTAATTAGTCATGAAACCGTCTATAAATGTGTCCTGGATGCGTGGCCTGAAAGTCACAACGTCGCACGTGCGACCATGATCCGTTCACATACAGCTGCTACAAAAACCGGGATGATCTCACTTAGAACCTACGTCTATATCGACGCGCTACAGCCGCAGCTTGCTGCGTACATGGCCACAGTCTCCCAGGGGTTTCTGCCGATACCGGGCGATGCCTGTCTCTGGGTTGAGGTTTCACCGGGCATGGCAGTACATCGACTCACCGATATTGCGTTAAAAGCAACACGCGTGCATCTTGCGCAACAGGTGGTTGAACGCGCCTACGGTTCGATGGTGATCCACCAGCGCGATCAAAGTGATGTTCGCGAAGCTGGAAATATTCTGCTGTCAAATATGGGCGCCAGTGCTCAGGATCGACAGCGCTGCCGGGTCGCATGGAGTGAAATCATCCGTGGTATGACACCCGACCACACCGTGCTGATTAACCGCCAGGACCGTCGCGGCTCGATGATCCTGCCGGGACAGAGCATGTTCATCCTGGAGACGGAGCCAGCCGGTTATATCGTGTATGCGGCCAATCAGGCGGAAAAGGCTGCCAGCATCAATCTCATCGATGTGCGTGCGGTTGGCGCTTTTGGACGCCTCATCCTCTCGGGACGTGAAGGGGATGTTGACGAAGCGGCGGCAGCAGCTATCGCGGCTGTTGAAAACCCGTCGGTGACCTGATCCGGGAGAACACCATGCATCGACAGAACCTTATAAGGCTACTGCAGGGTTACCGCACACCGTTCAATCCGGAAGCGGGTTATGTCACGCGGACACGCCATTTCGTCGAACAGCATGAAGATTGCTTTGACAGTCATCTCTGGCCGGGTCACGTCACGGGCTCGGTATGGGTGCTGAATCCGGAGCGCGATAAAGTCCTGTTGCTTCATCACCGCAAGCATAATCAATGGTTCCAGCCCGGCGGTCATGCCGACGGCGATGCTGATATTCTGCGCGTCGCATTGCGCGAGACCCACGAGGAAACTGGCTTGCCGCCCGATGATATTCGCCTGGTTGATGGCGGTATCTTTGATGTTGACATCCATACCATCCCGGCGATTGCGCAGAGCCCGGAGCACTGGCATTACGATATCCGCTTTCTGGTTGAAATCGATGATCGACTGCCGGTACCGGGCAATGATGAGTCACATCAGATTCTGTGGGTACCACTGGAGGAGGTGACGCGCTTCAATCACAACCTGTCTACCTATCGCATGCTGGAAAAGACCCGACGCATGCGAGTTACTGCTGCCTGAACGAATCATCAAAGCCCAAATTTGATGAAGTGCAGTTTGCTCAACCAACGATCCATAGTCGCGGCTTAATAGTCCGAACTCATTGGCCCTTTTTTACTTTAGCTAGAACCTTGCCCGCCGGCCCAACGCTCGATAGTGTATCTGCCATTTTCGGCCATAGTTCTTTCATTTTTTCGCGCATGCGGGGTTCCACGCCGAGCGAAAATTCAAGGAAGGCATCGGTGACCAGCGACAATTCTTTACCCCTGGGATAAACCAGATGCCACTGGCGCATAATCGGAAAATTCTCAACATCCAGAATGGCCACTGGTCCGTCTGGCCCTTCCAGCGACAGTGTGTGCAGTGACAGCACCGCGACACCCAGTCCGCCGACGACTGCATGCTTGATTGCTTCGTTGCTACCCAGTTCCATGCGTACCCTGGGTCTCAACCCCTCGTGTTCGAACAGGCGCAGGGTCGCGTCACGTATACCCGATCCCGGTTCGCGTAGAATCAGCGGTTCTTCCGCGATTCGTGATAATGGAATGTTTTTTTCGCCAACCAGGGGATGGTCGCGCGGCGCCATTAACACCAGCGGGTTCGGCGCGAATGGATAGGATTCAAGTTCCATGAGATCATTCGGAGCCTGTCCCATGATATAGAGGTCGTCTTCGTAAGCATTGATGCGCTCGATGATGCGGTCCCGGTTCGATACTTTCAGCGCAACGTCGATTCCAGGATAGAGACGACAGAATTCACCCAGCACTTCCGGCACGAAATATTTGGCCGTGGTGACCACGCCGAGGCGCAGGCGTCCGCGTTTCATGCCCTTGTGGTCGGAAATCTTCATTTCGAGGTTGGCGAGGTTTTCGAAGATCTGTCGGCAGGATTTGTACAGCTCGTAGCCGACTTCGGTTGGCCGGACATTGCGCCCGATCGGCTCAAACAGTGGCAGGCCCAGCGCATCGGATAGCTTTTTGATCTGCATGGACACGGTCGGCTGTGTGACAAACAGCTCTTCGGCCGCGCGGGAGAAACTACCCAGTCGCACACTGGCCTCGAACACCTGTAATTGCCGCAGTGTGGCATACCTGATCAGATATTCCGGCATCGCCGCCGGTGGCGTATATCCAGGTTCACTGAATGGTGGTGGCATCGTTATCTCTCGTCTTATGTTCAGGATCGTTCATACAACAACTTGCGTTGGCTGGTATGTTTTCAAAACCCTAGCTCAATTTGCTGACAAGCTCAATCCGGCCACACGCGGCGACCATGGCTGTAACCGTCTTTACGGACGGGTTTTGTGTCTGATGCCGTATTTGTGGCCGTCACCTGATTCGTAGCAGCCGGAGGATTGCTGGGTGTGCGTTGCGATGTTGTCTTACGTGCGACCGCGCCGGTTTTACTCTTTCTCATTGAGGCGACCAGCTGGTCACCCGTTTTGTCTTTGCTTGTTGTCATGACAGTTTCACCACTTCTTCAGTCAATTGTTTGATTTCTTCGGCCGCATCACTTGCTGCCGAACCTGCGTCCAGCACACTACGTCCTTGCAGAATCGCATTTCGGTAGGCCATGCGCCGTCTGATTGCAGTTTTGGCGACGGGCAGTGCGATTTCGGCAAGTGCGTCGTGCATTAAGCGTGACAAACGGGTTCGTGGTTCGAGTTGATTAACCACCAGAAGTGCCCGTATGTCGGGATTCACCGACCGTGCCCATTCCAGTTCCTGTTCAACATGCACACTGGCCCACAAGTCCAGTGGTGATGGCAACACAGGTATCACCGCGATGTCACTACAGGCGAGTGCAAGCCGTGTCTGTTCCGACTGTGCTGACGGCGGGCAGTCAATTATCAGATAATTGTGGTTATCCCGATTCTGCCGGACCAGTGCCTGCACGTCTTCTACTGCATCCACCACTTCGACAAGGTCGCCTCGTCCTGCAATATCACGCCACTGTATCGAGGAGCGTTGCGGGTCTGCATCCAGCAGCAAGGTGGAACCGCGCCGTAGCAGTGCGCTTGCCAGGTTGATACAGAGGGTGGTCTTGCCAGCACCTCCTTTGTTCCCGACCAGGGCTATGACCGACATTGGCCAACAGTCTCTTACGCTTGCCTGGCTGTTTCGAGCGTATCCAGCAAGGCGGCAAACTCGCGTTGCTGGTCAGTGACCTGGGTGTTACCTTCATCTGCATGGATGGTGAAATTTGCATGGTTTCGCCCGAAACCAATATCTGGATACAGTCCTTTGGCTTCGGACAGATCTGCCGCTTCATCAAGAAAAGCGCGGAGCGCGTCGTAACTATCAAACTCGTACCGCTTTTCCAGACGCGAGGGACGGTTACGTTCCTGCCATTGTTGTAATGTCATAGATCACTCCTCGGGCCATCCGCTAAATTGCTTCAGGCCATTCGTACTTTATCGATGGTTACTCATGTCCTGTACCGGCACTTGCTGCAAACGATGCAACCAGGCATCGAGTTCAGTGAGGTGCTGTTGCTCTTCCCTGAGCAGCTCTTCAAAAAATACCCGGCTATCATGGTCACCCACACCAGCGCAATGTTGCGTTGCCGATTGATACAGACGTATTACGTCTTGCTCAAATTGCTGATTGGCCTTTAACAGCGCGGACAGATCGGATTTTATTTTAACTGGTCGCAGCTGTGAACTACTTGGCGCGACACCAATTGCCAGCATACGCTCGATGATCCGATCTGCATGTTGCAGCTCTTCATCGGCCTCTTTGCGCAGGCTGGCCGCAGCTTCGCTCAAGCCCCAGGACGCGACCAGCCGTGCCTGGGTGCTATATTGCTGAACAGCGGAAAGTTCGAGACTGAGCGCTCTGCCCAGGTAACCCAGAACCTTCTGATCGGGTCGTGTTGCTAGCATGTTGCTACCAGTCTAAACAGACCGATTGTTTCAGGCAGCAGCCTTAGTTGATACACCACCCGCTGGCAGTACAGGCTCAACCTCTTTGTGCGGGCGAGCGATGATGTGCGCTGCCACCAGGCCGTCACCAACGCGTTCGCATGCATCTGCGCCCGCGCGAACGGCCGCATTGACCGCACCGGTTTCACCACGAACCAATACAGTAACATAGCCGCCACCGACAAATTCACGACCAATCAGACGGACTTCAGCTGCCTTAGTCATCGCGTCTGCCGCTTCGATCGCAGGCACGAGCCCGCGAGTTTCGATCATACCCAGTGCAATACCGTAGTTTTCATGTGCCATTGCTTTATCTCCAAATGTATAAGAAAGAATCAATCAAGCCGACCGCTACACGGTCGAGTTTATTACTTCATGCTGTTGCCGCTGTTGTTCAGTACCGGCTCAACTTCTTTGTGCGGACGTGCAATGATGTGCGCTGCCACCAGGCCATCACCGACGCGTTCACAGGCGTCTGCGCCAGCACGAACGGCTGCATTCACTGCACCGGTTTCGCCACGAACCAGAACCGTGACGTAACCACCACCTACAAATTCTCGACCGATCAGTCGAACTTCTGCGGCCTTGGTCATGGCATCAGCCGCTTCGATGGCGGGCACCAGCCCGCGAGTTTCGATCATACCCAGTGCGATGCCGTAGTTTTCACTTGCCATCTTTATGTCTCCTGTTGACTGCATTGTTAAAAAAATTCATATGTATGCTGGCTGTTACCAGCCTGCCTCGTTTGCTTCTTACGGTTCCCAGTGATCGATAATGCCGCCAATCGTGAGATCCGTGAGAATTTCAAAATCTCCAGCCGCATAACGTGCAGCTGAACCACTTACGGTGTACACCCAGTTGCCTTCGCGGGCACCAACCGGATCAACCGCCACCTGTTTCTTGCCGCTCTCCGAGCGCAATACTCGCAGGCTGATTGCCTGCAGCCCATCTACACGGCGGGTACATACCAGCGCCGATTCGACCTGCAGGATTTCCATCAGGCCGTACCATTTTCCGGCGCGCTGCTCGCTTTGTCCGGAGGTGGCCAGTGATCGATAATGCCAACGATGGTGAGATCACTGGGATATTCTTTACTGCCGGCCGCTTCGCGTGCTGCTGAGCTACCCACGCAGATCACCCAGTCACCCGGTTTGCA
The DNA here is from genome assembly GCA_030148865.1 of Gammaproteobacteria bacterium. Taxonomy (GTDB): domain Bacteria; phylum Pseudomonadota; class Gammaproteobacteria; order SZUA-229; family SZUA-229; genus JASBSR01. The sequence goes on along the minus strand of JASBSR010000036.1, from coordinate 73,043 downwards.
TCCAACCGCATCCACGGCCACTGCCATGGTGCCGCTATCGCGAACAACCTGTAAATGCTTGTGCTCCATACCGGCAATACGGTTGGTTGCCACTAACGGACGCTCCACCTGACAGATTTTCATCAGTGAACTCCTGCATCAATGGCATCGACGGAACAGGCGAAAATTTCGATCGGCTTGTTGCTGTCGCAATCGCGCGCCACTTGCAGCACATGCAAAAGATTCTGGTTGCACAGATCCGCATAGCGTTCAGTTAATGCTTGCGCGACGCGCCCACAACGCTGCCGGGCACGTTCGCGTGCGCCGGGCACACGCCCGTGATAATCAAAACGCACTACCACCGGTATCGGTAAGCCATGCGTGACATTGAGGCCCTTGAATATGCGAATGCCAACATCCATATCCGCAGCACCTTCCTCGACAGTATCGAGATAGGCAAAATACATCAGGTTGCGTAACTGGATATCTTCGAACCCCACACCAGCACCAATGAAGCGTTCAGCATGCCCAATATCGGGATAGTGTTCACCATGATGGTTCAGCACATAATCAATCTGCGACAGGTTGTTCTCGATCAGGCGCGCGATGAATTGTGTCATGCCTGCTGTTACGTCTGACGAACATGCTTGTATCGCTGTACCGATCTCGCGCCGGGCATCTGATATTCCCAGATTATTTGTTTCGACATAAATGTCCTGGGTATCAAGGTAGCGGTCCAGATTCATCTCGCCATTGGCATCTGGTACGTGCACGCGTATCGAATCGGTATCGGTATCGACGCCGATCAGCAACAGGTCGATCGAGGCACCGCAACAAAAGCTGTTTTCGATCGCCTGGCGGAAGTTGACCAGTCGTTCGAGTGCAGCTTGTGCGGCCTTGCGTGTGTCCGAACCGTGCGCGGCGCAGCCCTGATGTTTCGGGTCAACAGAACTGAAGTGATACGCTGCCACTTTCAGGTAACGTGTTGCTGCATCGGCTGTATTCGGTTGTCCTTCGCGGAAGCGCTGCAATTCAATTTCCACCCATTTCTGGATGCTGTCTTCAACATCGAACATTGCGCCGGCATAAGACTTGCGGCGCACCGCACGCGGTGGCAATCGCAGCACATAACGTACCAGATGCGCGAGGCGTCCGTCAGCGCAGGGTGAAATGTCCAGCGTATGAAAGCCACAGGCCTGCAGAAATGCATCGAAATCATTTGCATTCGAACCTTCCGGCCGGGCGGTGAAAAACTCATCACAGAAACGCCGATAGGTATAGAACATGCACCAGGCGAACAGGCGACGCATATCCAGTTGTTCTACCCATGCATCTGCCAATATATTTTTCGGCAAATCGAAGCCCAGTCCATGGCGAGCAATCTGTTGTGCCTTGAATTCGAAATCCGGCTCGTGCTGGATTGCTGAAATCTGTTTCAGTGTCGGCACAATCGCAGCGAAGGCTTTTTTGATTTGATCTTCGTAGCGGTGCAGGCGAGTGTTTTCATCAATATTGCACAGCGGATGCTGCACATTTGAATATCCGCTATGGAATTCGCTATTGCGCGTCGCAACCGCACCGGGTCGACGCAGCGGTGCTGTGCCGGCAGTCCGGTTGTTTGCTGTATGTTGATGAGCTGTTCGTAGCATCTGTTTATCCGCCAGGTGTTAGCCTTGCATTCAGCCGCGTGCGCCGCCGGAATAGGTGATTAGAGAACCTTTTCCCGTGTTACCGCTGCCGCCGGTGACCTTGCTGACCGGTTCAGGAATATTCTCGGGGCGCGCCATTACGGGACGTGCGACCATGGCACCGCCTCGCAGTGTCGGATTACGTCGAGTCGCTGATACGCCTTCGGTACCGGTGACATGATCGCCACGTTCCCAGTCATCACCCGTGATGCGCTGGCCTGCGTTCATGCCTTCACCGGTGATGCGGGACTTAACACGGCCGTCCAGGCTATCCTGCGTCGGCGGAATCGTGACAGTCTGCGCTTGTGGTTTATCAAAACGCGCCTGCTCAGTCCCGGTGACCTTGCCGTCGGCCATGCCGAACGGGCCGGTAATCTGGCCGGTCTCATAATGGTTGCCGGTGACATTTTGCGGGCTCATGTCGTAATGCGTGGCGTGCGTCGGAGTGCTTACGCTGAAATCGCCCCACTGCGTTTGTTCAATCGATTGCGGAAAATCAGGGCTGCCCGGTTCCGCTGCAGTTGCCGGGCAGGCACCGGCGGCCTGGTCAGCACCCACATAGGGCGTACCAGTCAGTGGTTCACAGGCACCCTTGTCGGCACCGGTGAGGTGACCACCGATACCTGGCTGCTGTCCGGTCATCGGCTGACCCCAGTTTTTTCTGCCGCTGTGCATGCGCGCACTCGCAGCCGCTGCCTGCGGCGCTTCACAAAATTCCTGGTACTGGTTGCCGCTGGCGTAAGGTGTGCCGGTTACCGTTTTGCAAGTGCCCGGTTCGTTACCGGTGACTCGCTGCGAGCGGTCGTCCAGGCTGCCGGTGACATTCATCCCGTTCAGGGTATTTGATTCGTTAACTTTGCGGTCTTTCGGTTTTGGCGTCGCATCACAGAATTCGTTGAACTGCTCCTGGCCAATGTAATCATCGCCAGTGACATTGCGGCAGCTGCCGGGTTCATCACCGGTCATACGTTCGCGACGACCCACCATTGTGCCGGTGACACTGCCACCGCGTAGCGTTGTGCTGGCACCGACCTTGGACGGTGTCTCGCCAATATTGGCAGGCTTTGTATACTGTGTGCCGGTGAGCAGATGACGCATGCCGTACTCGTCACCAGTGACATTTTCGGAACGCCCGACATGGTTGCCGGTGACTATTTTGTTTTTCATGGTATCGGCCATTGACACCTTACGCGGCGATTTTTTAGCGAGTTCGCCACAGTAAGCCTGCGTCTGTTCGGCGCTGACATACTCTCCACCGGTGACGCGCTTGCAGGTACCGGGTTCGTTACCGGTGACATTGCTGGCGCGACCCATACGATTGCCGCTGATGGAGTTGCCGTGTGATGTCGAGGTTACCGCGACTTTTTTCGCAGTTGTTGTTTTCGCATCGCTCTGACAGAACTGGCGAAAGATGTCTGCGCCCATGTACTCGGTACCGGTGACGCTGCGACAGGTACTCGGTTCGTCACCGGTCGTGTGGTTGTGACGGCCAACCATGGTGCCGGTCACGGTCTGTCCGCTGGAGGTTTCACTGGCGCCGACTTTCCACGGTGCGTCCTGCGCAGCACCAACATTAGTATCTTTAGATTTACGCAGGCGACCACGGGGGGCAGATTTCGGTTGTCTGGAACCGCCACGACGGCTGCGTTGATCGCGTATCATCTGAGCAAGTTCTCGCCCGGACATTTTCGGGTTACTCGCACGTGCCGCCTGGGCTTCACTCATGGAACTGTTAGCAAGACCTGCTTTACCACGCGCAGACATTGATTTGCGTCGTGCCAGTGCTGCGGTTTTGGCAGTGCTGGTGGAAGCAATCACCGGGCGGCGAGATATACGGGCACGTGACGGACGTCGTGTCGTTTCGGAAGACGCAGCGTTATCAACACGACTGGATGGAACAGCCGTCTCGTTATCACTGGTTTCAGATTTACCGGCGCCGCCACAGCCGCAACCACATCCTTGTTTACTGCTCTCCAAGTTTATCGTTTCATTGCCGAAATTTTGATCTTGCATAGCGCTGATACGGGTACGATCCTGACTGCTCACAGCGGCCTTGCCACGACTGGACATCGCCTGACGACGCGCCAATGAAGCCGAACGCGCACGGCCGCCAGCGGTTGGCTTCGCCGCTCCGGAAGCCACTGGTGTGGATTTCACTGCTGCCGCATTTTTAATCGCTGACTTGCCACTGGAAGACATTGCTTTGCGTCTTGCCAGTGCGATTTCGCGACTGCTTTGTGTGGCCATTGCAAGCTGTGACATGATTATTCCCGCCTTGAACCTGTGTGTTTAAATCTTTAGTTGTGTCTGTTATCTATTACCTTACTCAGGCCTTGCCTTCGTGCACCACGAAACATACGCCCTGACTCTGCGTGTAGTTGTCATAACCAATCAGGCGGATGTGATGGTTCGGGTAACTGCGACGACACTGTTCAATCTCGTCCATCACTCGAACCGGATCCTGCTCGCCGAACATCGGCAGCTTCCACATGGTCCAGTAATGATTGGATGAGCTGCCTGGATGTTCGTGTTCGATCGACGGGGTCAGTCCCATTGAAACCAGGTAGGTGATCTGGTCAAAGACTTCGTCCTGAGTGAACTTCGGCAGAAAACCAAAAGTTTCCAGCGTCTGCGATGTCTGATAGTCACCTTGTGTTGTGTTGTTCATACTCATTGTTTATTCCTCTAATATGTACTTGGCTCTATATGTGTGAAGCGTTAGCGGTGCGATCAGGACACGTCCAGTTTGTCGACGGTGTCGAACTCGAACTTGATTTCTTTCCAGGTGTCCATCGCGATCGCAAGTTCCGGGCTGCTCTTGGCGGCTTCGGTAAGAATGTCGCGGGCTTCTTTCTCGATTTCACGGCCCTGGTTACGTGCCTTAACAGATGCTTCGAGTGCAACACGGTTGGCGGCGGCGCCGGCAGCGTTGCCCCAGGGATGTCCCTGTGTACCACCGCCGAACTGCAGCACCGAGTCATCGCCAAAAATGGTCACCAGTGCAGGCATGTGCCATACGTGAATACCCCCAGAAGCCACAGCGAATACACCCGGCATTGAGCCCCAGTCCTGATCGAAGAACACACCGCGTGAGCGATCTTCAGGCACGAAGGATTCACGCAGCTGGTCAACAAAACCCAGCGTGGATGCGCGGTCACCTTCGAGTTTGCCTACCACAGTACCGGTGTGCAGATGGTCACCGCCTGAAAGACGCAGACATTTGGCCAGCACGCGGAAATGGATACCGTGTTTCGGATGACGGTCGATTACAGCGTGCATGGCGCGGTGAATGTGCAGCAGCATGCCGTTTTTACGACACCAGTTGGCGAGACCTGTGTTGGCGGTAAAACCACCGGTCAGGAAGTCATGCATGATAATCGGACAGCCAACTTCTTTGGCAAACTCAGCACGCTCGTACATATCCTCAGGCGTTGCCGAGGTGACGTTCAGGTAATGGCCTTTGCGTTCACCGGTTTCCATTTCCGCTTTACGGATAGCTTCGGAGACGAATTCGAAACGGTCACGCCAGCGCATGAATGGCTGCGAGTTCACGTTCTCGTCGTCCTTGGTCAGGTCGAGACCGCCACGCAGACACTCGTAGACTGCACGGCCATAGTTTTTGGCGGACAGGCCCAGTTTGGGTTTGATGGTTGCGCCCAGCATTGGACGGCCATATTTATTCAGGCGATCACGCTCGACCTGGATACCGGCCGGCGGCCCACCACAGGTCTTGATATAGGCGATCGGGAAACGGATGTCTTCCAGACGCAGATGGCGTAGTGCCTTGAAACCGAACACGTTACCCACTAGTGAGGTCAGCACGTTAACTACTGATCCTTCTTCGAACAGATCGATGGGGTAGGCCACGAAAGCGTAGAACGACTCGGAGTCGCCAGGCACGTCTTCTATGCGGTAGGCTCTGCCTTTGTAGTACTCAAGGTCGGTCAGCAGTTCTGACCACACTGTGCTCCAGGTCCCGGTTGATGATTCCGCAGCCACTGCGGCTGCAACTTCCTCGCGCGGTACGCCGGCTTGTCCGGTGCACTTGAAACAGGCAAGTAAGTCGGTGTCCAACGGAACATAGTCCGGGGTCCAGTACATATCGCGGTATTCTTTTACGCCTGCGTCGTAAGATTTTATGGCCATGTTTTCTACTCCTGGTCGTCGAATTAAGTGAGCAACTAAATAACTATCTCGGATTGGCGACAGAGTAAAAAAACGCAGTAATCATTACTAATTGATTTTTCTTACCTGTTTCATAGATGCTCGCTTATGCGTTGATCTAGATCATCCTCGAATTATTGGGCTATTCTGTTAAATGAAGGGTAGAGCCGGTTGTGTTTAATATCGTGTAAATACCGGGAGATACGGCGGGATTCGTTTGGTGTTTATACGTTCGTTTTTGTAGCAGCGCTGAAGTGTAGCGGCTCAGTCACTCTGTCCACCCAATAAGGGGTGCTCGATGTTATCGACTCGATGTGATGAGGGTCAGCCTTGCGGATGAACATTGACAACAAGGAGTTCCAGTTTTATTTGTTCAGTCATATGGCGAATTAACGTAACATGTATCAATAACACAATGGTAATGGTATTTTTCATGGTATTGATACATGTGACTACCGGGAAATTCGCGTCAACACTGGATTTTTTCGGACTATTTACAATCGAGCGGGGAATGACTTTTCATTTTTCGTTCCCAGCGCAATCTACTCAGCGATGAAAGACGAACACTGGATGTCACGTGCGCTGGAGATGGCTCGTAGTGCTGAGGTGCTGGGCGAGATTCCGGTCGGTGCAGTCATGGTCAAAGACAATCAGCTCATCGCCGAAGCTTTTAATCAGCCGATCGCTAGCCACGATGCCAGTTCTCACGCCGAGATCAATGTCCTGCGCAAAGCCGGCGATCTACTCGGTAACTACCGTTTATCTGAAACCACTTTATATGTCACGCTCGAACCCTGCATGATGTGCGTTGGTGCCATGATTCACGCGCGCGTCTCTCGAGTCGTGTTTGCCGCCACGGATCCAAAGACAGGGGCCCTTGGTGGTGCCTATGATCTGCTGACTGCCGGCCATCACAATCATGTTTTTGATGTGACTGCCGGGGTATTGGCCGACCAGAGTCGTGACCTGCTACAGGCGTTTTTCCGCTCTCGGCGCGGCTGATTGTTGCTGCGCTCACCCTGACACCGACACATTGCAGAATGATACAATGTGTTAACAAATTATAAAATATGGTTATGTGTTTTTTACAGTTCGTGAGAAGCATGGCCGGAATTATCTGAGGAGATGGCTATGAAATGTTCCATAAAACACGGCCCGTCAGCAGTCTCAATGCTGCTCGCATTGCACGCCCTCCTGTTCAGCACACAATTATTTGCCGCGCCTGGCAACAAAGCAGGTCCTGAGCTTGCGGTGAACAGCTTTAAAGATGATCTGCAACGAAATGCCGCCGTTACGATGGACGCAAATGGTAATTTCGTCGCGGTCTGGCACAGTCGAAATCAGAAGAGTGCTAGCAGTGGTTTTGATATCTACATGCAGAATTACACGGCTGCGGGTGTCGCCGCCGGGACCACTGAAGTATTAGTTAATACTACGACCGATAAAGATCAGAGTTTTCCCGATATTGCCGCGAATGCCAGCGGTGATTATGTCGTCGTCTGGCAAAGTAAAGGCCAGGACGTGCCCGGCGAAGCGACCAATTATGGTATCTACGCGCAGCGTTACAATGCTGCGGGCGCGAAGCAGGGCATTGAGACCCTGATCAATACCACGACTCCTGGTTCACAGACTCTGCCCAGAGTAGCGATGGACGCTGATGGCGATTATGTCATTACCTGGACGGGCTCCGACGCTAGCGGCACTGGGGTTTATATGCAGCGTTTCGATTCAGCCGGTGCTGCGGTCGGTAGCGAAACTCGGGTCAATACCACCACGACAGGCATTCAGGAAAGACCCAGTGTTGCCTTAGACGCCAACGGTGATGTTGTGATCACCTGGCAGAGTCAGGGCCAGGATGCACCTGCCGAAACCACCAACTATGGTATCTACGCACAACGTTATAACGCCGCTGGTGCTGCCCAGGGTAGCGAGTTGCTGGTAAACACGATCACCGCCGGCTCACAGACCCGTCCTCGAGTCGCCATGGATGCTAGTGGTAATTTTGTCATTGTCTGGGCGAGTCCGGATACTACGACCGACGATGGTATCTATCTGCGGCGTTATAGCGCTGATGGTGTCGCTGCGGGTAGCGAGATCGCAGTGAATACTGTTATTACTGGTGAACAATATAATCCAGTCGTATCACTGGATGCCAGCGGTGATTTTGTTGTTGCCTGGGAAAGCCTGGAAGGCGATGGCATCGGTAACGGTTACGGAATTGTTGCGCGGCGTTATAGTGCAAATGGCGTAGCGCTCGATGTGGCTGAGACGGTTGTAAACACGACTATTGCTGGGGATCAGTACAACTCAGGGGTTGCGCTCGATGCCGATGGTGACTTTGTCGTTATCTGGCAGGGCCCGGATAGCGGGATCGAGGGTGTCTACGCGCAGCGCTTCGAAGGTGCCGGCAATTTTTCCGCAGGCACGGTCGACCTCAGTCTGGTAGTGAATGATGACACTGATCCGGTGACAGCGGGTAATAATTTTGTGTACTCTTTGATTACCACTAACAATGGCAGCGGTATTGCGCTGGATCTGAATTTATCCGAGCCCGTTCCTGCCGGTTTAACTTATGTCTCGGATGACAGTGCCAGTGCCGGCTGGAGTTGTGCATTGAGTGTGGCAACGCTGGCCTGTAACAAGCCCTATATGGATCCCGCTGCTGTTAGCACCCTCAATGTCACGGTGACCGCGGGTGCGAGTACTGCAGCGACGGTGAACAATACAGTTGTGGTCAATGCCGCGCAAACGGATGTTAATGCTGCTAATAATACTGCAACTGAATCCACCATCGTAGTCGCAGTGGCGTCGTCTTCTTCGAGTGGCGGTGCACTGGGTGTGTTTACCCTGTTGCTGGCTTTACCGCTGTGGCTACGCCGACGTCTGATACGGTAGTCAGATCGTAAGGTGGTTTAAAAGGCGAATTTCGATTCACCGTTATCCCGCAAACTCGTCATACCGGCGAATGCTGGTATCCAGTAACTAATTGATTATGAAGTGTATTAAAACCCTGAATTACAAAACACTTCCATGTATTTTGCCCTTCGGGCTGCGCCTCGTGCGTTCAATTTCGATCCAATCGAAATTAGTCCGGCATTCGCCGGAATGGCGCTGTCTCTGTTTCTGAATTTCATGTCCAGGAATTGCCCGTTACTTTATTGTCACAAGAGTAATAGTTTTAAATGCAGTTTCACAAGTATTATGTGCAACAGTAGTGAGCCTCGGTTCGCTTTTTTTATGCCTAAGTATGACTCAGGCACCAGTGTTTTTTAGATCCCCCAGCATGTGCTGATAACTGCTATAGCGTGTGTCTGAAATAACACCATCTTTTACCGCCTGCAAAATCACACAGCCGGGTTCGTGCTGATGCGAACAGTTGGCGAATTTGCACTTGCCTTTGACATTGCGAACTTCGACAAAGCCGTGAAATATTTCGGCCTTGCTACAGATGTGTGGAGTGAAATCACGCACCCCGGGTGAGTCGATCAAACAACCGCCGCCGCCGAGATGATACAGTGACGACACGGTCGTGGTGTGACGACCCTCGCCGCTGGTTTCCGAGACTTCAGCAACACTGGCATTGGTTTCGGGGATCAGGCGATTGATTAAGGATGTCTTACCAACACCCGAAAGACCAACAAAAATGCTGGTGGTATTGCAGAGTTTGTTTTTGAGTGTATCGAGGCCGAGGTCGGTTTTTACGCTGGTGTGGATCACAGTGTAACCCAGTACACGATAGTGATCGATGCTGTCGATAATTGTCTGATGTGAGGCTTCGCTGAGATCGATTTTATTTAGCACCAGGGTTGCTTCGGTGTTTAAGTTTTCGATTGCGACGAGGTAGCGGTCAATCAGGTACAGATTCGGTGCGGGCTCGATCGAACACACAATCACGACCTGATCGACATTGGCAGCCACTGGTTTGGTTTTGTTGCCAAAGCCAATTTTTTCCAGCAGATTATCGCGTGGTTCAATCGCGGTTATTACACCGTGTACAGTTGTGTCCTGCGGTATAAATACGACACGATCGCCGCAGGCGATGTCACCGAGATTTTGCCTGAGTTTACAGACATGCGTATTACGATCGCTGGATTCCACCACCACTTCTCGTCCGTAATGACTAATCACTGTGCCACTGAGTTGTATACCATTGTTGTCAATGCTGGTGGAATTGTCTAACTGTTCAGATTTATTACGTGCAATGCGGCGCTTCTGTTGCTCGGTGAGCCTGCGTTTGGTCATGCTATAAGGGTAAGCTGGCGTTTATTTTTGCGGCACAGATAAAATCGAACTCTGACAGGCTATCAACACTGTGCGTGCTATATTCAACGATGCAGTTGTTGTAACTGACTTTGAGACTGGGGTGGTGATCCTGTTGATGTGATATTTGCGCGATCACATTGACGAAGGCGATAGTTTCGTAATAGTTTTTGAATTTGAAACTGCGCCGTATGCTTTTCCTGTCAGCCGACAATTGCCAGTCATTATTCACTTCCCTTAAATAGCGGGTAGTGGTGCTGTCGTCCAGTCGCGTGGCTTTGCCATGACATTGCCGGTTGCTAAGGCTCATGCAGTTAAAACTTGTAATACTTCGTGTTTAGATAATGTATGACGGCGTTAGTATCGTTATCAAACCATGACAGGCCGATGTTGTCCTTGCAGCGGCGCACCTGTGTGCTGAGTGCGTTGAACGATTTCACAAAATGGTCTTTACGCTGGTAGACATTGTCGCTATGGCATTTGGTGCAGCTCTCCTGAACCAGCTGGTTACCGTGGGCGTATGCCTCGTTTTTTTCCTCGGCCTGTGCCGTGGTGCTAAATGCGGCCAGCACGGTAACAAAAATTAGATAACGAAATGAAAACAGTATGTTCATAGTTTAGCCCTGGTGTTGAGGTTGCGCCTTCAAGTGTGAGATACGCACTGGTGCTGGCGGGTGCGAATCATAAAAAGCGGAGTATAATGGGTCAGGTGTCAGGGTGCTGGCGTTTTCGCGATATAGCCCCACCAGTGCCTGCACCAGATGCTGTGCATTGGTTTGTTCGGCAGCGAAGGCATCGGCTTCAAATTCGTTTTTGCGCGAGAACAGGCTCATCACCGGGCCGAGCAGGAAGGTGAATACTGGTGTCACCAGTGTGAACAGCAGCAGCGCCATATAGGTGGATGCGTTGTTCACACCGAGGCCGGTGTAGAACCAGTCGGTTTTCATCAGCCAGGCCAGTATTGCCAGGCCTATAAAAGTCGTGCTGAATGAAATTAGCATACCCTGGATAATATGTTTTTTCTTGAAGTGTCCCAGTTCGTGCGCGAGTACGGCTTCGAGCTGGTCATCGTCAAGCATGTTAAGCAGGGTATCAAAAAAAACGATGCGCTTGTTTTTACCAAAGCCGGAAAAATAGGCGTTGCCGTGTGAAGATCGCTTTGAACCATCAATCACAAATACACCATTGCTGTTAAAGCCGCAACGCGCCAGAAGTTGCTTAATGCGCTGTAGCGTGTCGCCTTCTTCCAGGGGCTCAAATTTATTGAATACAGGTGCAATCCAGGTCGGATAAGCCCACATCATGAGCACACTGAAGCCGGTGAGTACCAGCCAGGTATATAGCCACCAGGCATCGCCGGCCTGTTCCATGAGCATGAGAACGATATAAATTAATGGCAGACCAATGACCAGGGCCAGTGCACCACCCTTGAGTATATCGACGACAAATGTTTTTGCAGTGGTGCGGTTAAAACCAAAACGCTGTTCGATGACGAAGGTGCTGTAGATCGAAAACGGCAGATCCAGTAGTGCAGAAATTAAGACGTAGCCGAGTATGACGACCACGCCGGTGAGTATCGGGCTGTAGTTCTGAGCACTGACCAGTTGATCCAGCCAGTTGAGTCCGCCGCCGAGGGTCCAGATCAGCAGTAACACGATTTCATACACCATTGGCCAGCGACCGAAGCGAACTTTGGTGGTGGTGTAATCTGCTGCTTTCTGGTGATCTTGCAGTGAGATTTTGTCAGCAAAAGCCTCCGGCACGGTGGCGCGGTGCTGCTGGATGTGTTTGATCTGGCGAAAAGACAGCCACAGGCGCGTCAGACTGGAAACTGCGAGCATGAACAGAAAAAACAGGGTGAATGTGGGGAAATTGGACATAGAAACTTTAAGAATGTGAGCAGTGTCTGTATTATCCATTTATAGTGCCACGAAGGCCAGTTATTCAAGAGCGTGCACCCGGAAATTTATGAACCAGCCAAACGACGAAAACCTGATCTGGATAGATCTCGAAATGACCGGGCTGGACCCGCTCAACGACCGTATTATCGAAATTGCCACCATCGTGACCGATAAAGAGCTCAAGATCCTCGATGAAGGTCCTTCGATCGTGGTGCATCAGGATGATTCGTATCTGGATGGCATGGATGAGTGGTGCACCAGTCAACATGGCCAGTCAGGTCTGACCCAGCGCGTGCGCAACAGTTCGATATCAGAAGCCACCGCCGAGGCGGTGACCATCGCTTTTCTCGAAAAATATGTGCCTGCAGGCAAATCGCCGATGTGTGGCAACAGCATTTGTCAGGATCGACGCTTTCTCGCGCGCTGGATGCCTGAACTGGAAGAGTTTTTTCATTATCGTAACCTTGATGTCAGCACCTTGAAGGAGCTGGCGCGACGCTGGTCGCCCGAAGTTGCGCGTGGCTTTAATAAAGAGTCCAGCCATCTGGCGATGGATGATATTCGCGATTCGATTAACGAGTTGCGGCATTATCGGAAGACCATGCTTTCTATTTGATGCTGTCCTCGCGCAGCAAAGACCGGAAATTTGTTTCTGCTGCTGCGTAAAGACAATTCATCATGCAAATACTCTGTTATGCATGAACCTCCTGTCTGACGATGTATCTAACGGATACTTTCTTGTCTTGCCTGTCTGCTACGAGCAGATTACGCGGTAGCAATCTGTACACCCAGTCTCGCGTATTCTCGGCGTTGTCGTTTGCTTTACATCTGCATAGCGTACTGGCACGGTTGTTGCTTTATCATAACTAAGTGAAATAATTCGTATGAATATTATCGCAGCAGATGTTGGCGGCACTAAAACCCGGCTGGTATATGCTGAACTCGATTCGCCCGGGCAGATCATCCACGAAGCCCGCCTGGTGAGTGGTGATTACAAAAGTTTTAGCGAGCTGCTCGACGCTTTTCTCGCTCAGCTGAAGCAGCGCAAGGTTTCACTGGATGTATTGTCGCTGGCCTTGCCGGGTGTGGTCGCAGGGGATATTGCGAGATTGACCAATTTACCCTGGCGCATCGACAGGGCCGAACTGGTGACACATTATAACGTGAGTCAGGTTTGGTTTATTAACGATTTTCAGGCAGCTGCATATGGCATCGCCGCCATGACCGATGCTGATATTGTGGCATTGAGCCCGGGCGCGCACAGCAATGATGCAACACGCGTCGTTCTTGGTGCGGGCACCGGGCTGGGGCTGGCCTGGCTTCAGTTTGAGCGCGGCCGGCCACAGGCGTATTCTTCTGAGGGTGGGCATATTGATTTCGCGCCGGCGGATGAGCAGCAGGCAGAATTGCTGGCTTACCTGCGAGAACGCCACCGGGCTGATTCAGGCGGTCATGTATCGTACGAGCGGATTTTGTCAGGTGCCGGGCTGGTAAATCTGTACGCGTTTTGTGCTCGGCAGGCAGCGACTGATATGGATGCCGCCTGGGTACACGCTCAGGCAAATGCTGACCATCCACAGGCACAGGCGGCGATGAAGCTGTTCGTGCAAATTTATGGCAGCTATGTGGGCAACATTGCGCTGCTGTACAAGCCTGAAGGTGGGATCTATATCGCTGGCGGCATCGCTGGAAAAATTATCGACTGGATGCGATCAGCAGATTTTAGTCAGGCATATTTAAACAAGGGCAGAATGCGACCGCTGGCAAGCAGTATTTCGGTCAATTTAATTACGAATGAACGTATCGGTGTCATTGGTGCACTGAGATATGCTGTACAGAAGCAGCAAGTGAGAAAAAATGACAATTGATTACCAGCAACAGGCGAAAAACTATCGTTATTACACCGACTCCAATCTTGGCTCGGAAATCACACGCAATACCCTGGTGGTCGTGCTGGCCGGTGGCGCGGGTTCGCGACTCAAAGGTTTAACTTTGTGGCGGGCAAAGCCGGCGGTGCCATTCGGTGGCAAGTATCGCATTATCGACTTTGCGCTTTCTAACTGTGTCAACTCGGGTTTACGACGAATTAGCGTGCTGACTCAGTACAAGTCACATTCTTTGATTCGCCATTTGCAACGTGCCTGGGGGTTTATGCGCGCCGAGATAGGCGAGTTTGTCGAAATTATTCCGGCGCAGCAGCGCATTGCCAATGAATGGTATCGCGGTACCGCAGATGCGCTATTTCAAAACATCGACATTATTCGTCGACATGCCCCCGAAAATGTCATTGTTCTCGGTGGTGACCATATCTACACCATGGATTATTCAAAAATGTTGTACGAGCACGTGGTTTCAAAAGCAGACATGACGGTTGGTTGTATTGAAGTGCCACGTGCTGATGCATCGGAGTTTGGTGTTATGTCGATCGATGTGGATTTTAGAATCACTCAATTCACCGAAAAACCTGCTGACCCTGATCCGTTGCCCGGGAAATCGGATAAGGCGCTGGCATCGATGGGTATCTATATTTTTAAGACATCATATCTTTATGCCAGTTTAATCGCTGATGCCGAAGATAGTAGTTCAGTGCACGACTTTGGCAAAAATATAGTACCCAGAAGTATTTCACGTTGTGCGGCCTATGCCTATCCATTTGTTAAGAAAGATGGTACACCTGCCTACTGGCGCGATGTCGGAAGTGTGGACTCATACTATGCGGCAAATATTGAGCTTTGCGCAGTGCAGCCCGAGTTGAATCTATATTCGCGCGCCTGGCCGATCTGGACCTATCAAACCCAGCACCCACCCGCAAAATTTGTATTTGATGATGAAACTGCACGTGGTCAGGCGATTGATTCTCTGGTGTCGGGTGGCTGTATTATTTCTGGTGCGCGTGTCAAGCGCTCGGTTATTTTTTTCGCCACGGAAATTGATCGCGGCTCTATGGTGAAAGACAGTGTCATTTTGCCCAAGGTGAATATTGGTGAAAACTGTCGCATCACACGGGCGATTATTGATAAGGCCTGTGTGATTCCTGATAACACGGTCATCGGTGAAAATCTGGAAGAGGATCGCCAGCGTTTTCATGTTACCGAAAATGGTGTTGTACTGGTCACACCCAGTATGCTGGGTCAAAATCTATATAGTGAAGAGCAGGGACCAATGCAGGTATGAGTGCTGCTTCGAGAGTAAATTTTGCACTCTGCTGGCACATGCATCAGCCGTGGTATCAGCAGGGTCTGGATGGTGATTACCAGCTGCCCTGGGTGTATTTGCACGCGATAAAAGATTATTCGGATATGGCGGCGCATCTCGAAGCGCATCCCGGGATGAAGCTCACAGTCAACTTTGCCCCAGTATTGCTCGAACAGCTGGATGATTATGCGCAACAGTTACAATGCTGGCTGGATACAGCAACGCGCATGCGCGATCCGATGTTGAATCTGCTGGCGGGGGTCGATTCAATCCCTGATGATGTTGTGCGACGTATGCAGTTATTGAATGACTGTCAGCGTGCGAACCCGGCGAAAATGATTGATGCTTACCCCGGTTTTCTTAAACTGATTCAGCCATTGAGAAAAATGACTGCTAACAGTGAGACTAAATTAGCTGACACTCAATTTTTACAGTATTTCGAAGAGCAATATTTTATTGATGTGCTGGTCTGGTATCACCTTGCCTGGCTGGGGCATGCGCTCAAGCAAACCGAAGTAGCGCAGCGTCTGATTCTAAAGGAAACGCAATTTAGTGAGGCCGACCGGCGCGATCTGTTGGTGCTTATATATGAGTGTGTCCGAAATCTGATTCCGCGCTACCGCCGGCTCGCTGAAAATGGCCAGATCGAACTTTCGATGACGCCCTACGGGCATCCGATTATTCCGCTACTGAACAATCTTGACAACATGAAGTGTGCGCAACCAGCAGCACCGATGCCAGCCTGCGGCAATTATCCTGGTGGTCAGGTGCGTTCACACTGGCACATCGAGCATGGCATTGCCTGCTTCGAACATTATTTCGGAATGCGACCCGAAGGCATCTGGTTATCTGAGGGTGCGATATCAGAAGATGCAGTCGCGCTGGTAGACGAGTATGGATTTAAGTGGACTGCTTCAGGTGAAGCGGTGTGGAGCAACAGCCTTAAGCTGTCTGGTCAAAATAATGAAGATGCTATTAATAAACGTGCATTGTTCAGACCTTACCAGCTAAAGAATTACAGGCCAAAGATATTTTTTCGTGATGATGGTCTCTCAGATATGGTGGGTTTTGAATACAGCCGGCATAATTCTTTAGATGCCGCTAATGATCTGGTACAAAGTCTGGTGAACATTGCCGACCATCTTGGCGACAAGGCATCGGAGCATGTCGTGACTATTATTCTCGATGGTGAAAATGCCTGGGAATATTATCCGCACAATGGCCACTATTTTCTTGATCATCTTTATCAGGCGCTGGCGGATCATCAGCGTGTGCGCCCCGCTTGCTTTAAACAGCTAACTGAGCTGAGTTCCTGCGAAACGCTTACCAAAATGTGCGCCGGCAGCTGGGTCTATGGCTCGTTTTCCACCTGGATTGGGCAACGGGACAAAAACTGTGCCTGGGAATTATTGGCAGAGGCAAAGCAAGCGTACGACAAAGTGATGCAGCAGGATAATCTCGACACAGATACAAAGCGGCTGGCGACTCGGCAACTGGCAATTGCTGAAGGTTCAGACTGGTTCTGGTGGTTTGGTGATGTCAATCCTGCGAGTAGTGTGAGTGACTTTGACAAGTTGTTTCGTGCGCAACTCGAGAATCTTTATCAGACTTTACAGCTTGCTGTACCAGAAAGACTGAGCACAGCGGTGTCGCGCGGCGGAATTGATAGCGCAGTTAGTCGTGCAGCAGATAATGCCGGCACCATGGTGAGAAATGTATGAGAGTATTTTCCCCTGTCTGGCGAATTGGTCGCGTACAGCACGATATGAAGTATGAGTCTCAATGACAGCATACGACTTTTATCAACGTCGTGCAGGTGTATTACTGCACCCGACATCTTTGCCCTCGGGAATACTCGATAAAGATGCTGAACGCTGGCTAGAATTTCTCGAACAAGCAGGATTTTCGGTCTGGCAGGTATTACCTCTGGGTGAACCGCAACAGGGACTTTCTCCGTATCAATGCGTGTCCGCGTTTGCAATGAACCCGGCACTTTATACCGCACACACGCCACCGCAGCCCGATTTGGAATCGTTTGGTACGTTCCGCACTGAAAATCCATGGCTGGAAGATTATGCTCTGTTCAAATTATTGCATCTTCGTTTTTCCGGTGATGCCTGGTATGAGTGGCCGGATGAGTTTAAATATCGTGATCTCGCTGCAATGAATTTGCTGCGAAATGAAATGGCTGATGAGTCGCTGCGATTACAGTGGCAACAGTTCGAGCTGCATCAACGATGGCAGGAATTGAAGCAGCTGGCAAAGAGTAAAAATATTTTGCTATTTGGGGATATGCCGTTATTTGTCGCGCACGACAGTGTCGATGTCTGGGCATGTCCGCAACGTTATCTGCTCGATGATACGGGAATGCCGACGGTTGTTACTGGCGTGCCGCCCGATTATTTTTCAGATAACGGACAGCGATGGGGAAATCCACATTATAACTGGGAGTATATGCAGGCTGAAAATTTCTCCTGGTGGTTGCAGCGCATGCGCTACCATCTGAAAATGTTTGACACTGTGCGGATAGATCATTTTCGTGGCTTACAGGCGTCCTGGGTTATCGCAGCGGACTGCGAAACTGCTGTCGATGGTCACTGGCAGGAAACTCCAGGTGAAGCGCTGTTAACCGCGATACGTGAACAAACAGGTTCTTTGCCCATCGTCGCTGAAGATCTGGGTATTATTACGCCAGCCGTAACAGCGCTGCGTAAGAAATTTCACCTGCCTGGCATGTCGGTATTGCAGTTCGGGTTTGATGAGCACGACGATAACCCGCATAAACTAAAGAATATCCTGGAAGACAGGATTGTTTATACTGGCACCCACGATAATGACACAACTCTGGGCTGGTTTGAGAGTCTGACGCCTGAGTTACAACAACAGGTGCAGGCCACGCTGGCGAGCGAGATAGAAACAACGGATTCTGCTGCGCCCACGACAGGCGCTGTGGTTAATACAATGATTCGTGCTGCAATGTTATCAGCGGCGAGTATTTGCATTCTGCCGATGCAGGATATTTTGCAGCTCGACTCCAGCGCACGTATGAACGTGCCCGGCACTATGACTGGTAACTGGACATGGTCATTCGAATGGCAACAGCTTGACAGAATTTCTATTGCTGATCTGCGGCAGCTAATCGAAACTTCAAATCGACTGATACACTATGACACCTGATATAGCAGATAAAATTCAGCAGGGCAGCCATCACGATCCTTTTGAATGGCTGGGCGTGCACAGCATTGGCGATGGCTATGTGGTGCGCGCGTTCATGCCCAGCGCCAGCAGTGTTAATCTCGATGGTGTTGCTGCGATGCGGCGTATCCACGGCAGTGATAATTTTATCTGTGAAATTACCGCCGAGCAGCACGCACAATTGCCAGCTCACTTTGCATTGAGCTGGAAAGAAAAAAATACCGGTGACGCACACACAGCGATTTCTCCTTACAGTTTTGCACCCATGATTAGCAACTTTGATCTGGATCTGTTCTCTGCCGGGAAACACTTACATATATATAATGTGCTGGGTGCAGCTTTAAAAACAGTTGATGGCATAGCAGGTTGTCTGTTCTCAGTCTGGGTGCCAGATGTACAGCGTGTCAGCGTGGTCGGCGATTTCAATGGCTGGCATGGTTTGCGCCACCCGATGCGCAGTCGTGGTAGTTCCGGTGTCTGGGAATTATTTATCCCGGGTTTGTGCGCCGGCGATAAATATAAGTTCGAGATTCGCACGCGCCGGGGCAAGATTTTGCATAAAAGTGACCCTTATGCGCGCGCGATGGGAATGCGTCCTGATACCACCAGCTTGATCCCGGCGGTCAGTCATCATCAATGGCATGACAATCACTGGCTGACTGAGCGTGCCGGACGACACTGGCTGCACGAACCGATGTCGATATACGAAGTGCATCTGGGCTCGTGGCGGCGACACGATGATGGCCGTTTTCTGACATATATCGAACTTGCAGAACAACTGGTACCGTATGTGCGTGGGCTGGGCTACACGCACATCGAACTACTACCCATTACCGAGCACCCTCTGGACGAATCCTGGGGCTACCAGGTGTGTGGCTATTATGCGCCAACCTCACGTCACGGCAGTGCGGATGATTTTCGACATTTTATTGATACCTGTCACGCCGAAGGTATTGGTGTCATTCTCGACTGGGTGCCAGCACATTTTCCAAGAGATGATTTCGCTCTGGCACGATTTAACGGTGAAGCCTGTTACGAATATGATGACCCCAAAAAAGGCGAGCATCAGGAATGGGGTACGCTGGTATTCAATTACAATCGTAATGAAGTGCGCAATTTTTTAATTGCGAATGCACTGTACTGGATTAATGAGTTTCATATTGACGGCCTGCGTGTTGATGCAGTGGCATCAATGCTGTATCTGGACTACTCGCGTAAGCACGGTCAATGGATACCCAATATGTTCGGCGGTCGGGAACATCTTGAGGCGGTAGACTTTTTGCGCAATCTGAATGAACTGGTACATGCTAACTGCCCGGGTGCACTGACCCTGGCAGAAGAAAGCACGGACTGGCCCATGGTATCGCGTCCTACCAGTTCTGGTGGCCTGGGTTTTTCCATGAAATGGAATATGGGCTGGATGCACGACACTCTTGGTTATATGCAATCTGATCCTGTGTATCGGCGCTTTCAGCAGAGTCAGCTGACCTTCAGTCAGCTCTACGCGTATAACGAAAACTTCGTCCTGCCTTTATCTCACGATGAGGTCGTACATATGAAGCGCAGTATGCTGGATAAAATGCCGGGTGATGTCTGGCAAAAATTTGCCAATCTACGTGCGCTGTACGCCTATCAGTATGTGCATCCCGGAAAAAAGCTGCTATTCATGGGCGGTGAATTTGGTCAATGGAATGAATGGAATGAAAGCAAGGCTCTGGACTGGATGATCTCGGGAGTCGATAAACACGCCGGTCTGACAAATCTGTTACGCGATCTTAATCATTTGTATCGCGAGCAGACCGCCTTGCATGCGTTTGATTTTGACGCCGAGGGGTTTCAGTGGATAAGTTGTGACGATGATGCAAGTTCAGTACTGGCGTTTTTGCGAAAATCTTTGCACGAAAGCGTGGTTTGTGTATTGAATTTAACACCCGTGCCGCGAGAAAATTATCGCATCGGTGTACCAGAGGCGGGTCACTATCTCGAATTATTGAATACCGATGCGACCTGTTATGGCGGTGCCGGGCTTGGTAACCAGGGGCAGGTGGATGCTGAAATGCAGAGTCAGCATGGCTTTGATTATTCACTCAGCCTGACGCTGCCACCGTTAGCCGCATTGATCTTAGCAAGAGTACCAGTACCACAGTGAAGATATTGTTCGCAGCCAGTGAAGCGTACCCGTATATAAAAACCGGTGGGCTGGGGGATGTTATTTATAGTATGCCGGCGGCTTTGGCAGCGCTGGGTGAAGACGTCCGATTGATCCTGCCCGGTTACCGGGAAGTCATGCAGTCGATGACTGATGCTCAGGTGGTAGCGAGCTTCGAAGTGCCCGGTGCGGGTGTCAGTCATCGTGTCAAAATTCTACGGGCAGTGCAAAACCCCGATGCTGATTATCTGCATCTGGTCGATATTCCTGCTTTGTTTGATCGCGAAGGCAATCCTTATGTCAATCAACTTGGACACAGCTGGCCCGATAATGCCGAACGCTATGCAGTTTTTAGTCGCGCCGTTGCTATGTTCGGCACGCTAGCCTCAGAAGTTTCCTGGCGTCCGGATGTGATTCACTGCCATGACTGGCAGACAGGTTTAATACCGGCATTTCTTAATCAGATGAAAAGCCAGATCAAAACTGTGTTCACGATTCATAATCTGTCCTACGACGGATATTTCTCACACCATGAGTTCAGCCAGTTGCAGTTACCGGATCATTGGTGGTCACCTGAGTATATCGAATTTTACGGTGGCTTCTCAATGATAAAGGCCGGTATGGTATTTGCGAGTCATGTCACGACGGTGAGCCCGACTTATGCGCGTGAGATTTGCACGCCAGAGTTCGGCCATCGCTACGATGGAGTATTGCGACATTTGGGTAACCGACTCAGTGGTATTCTGAATGGCATTGATCTGGAGGTCTGGAATCCTGTGACAGACCAGCATATCGCAGCCAGATATAGTGTAAATCGAAATCGTATTACTGCAACCCGGAGTAACAAGCTTGATCTGCTAAAACAGACCAGCCTGGTAACTGACGATGCGCCATTGCTGGGTTTTATCGGCAGACTGGTTGCACAAAAAGGTATCGATCTTGTTATGGGTATGCTGCCAGATTTGTTTGCACGCAGCGCTGCGTGTGTGGTTGTGCTGGGCGCAGGCGAAAAAATTTATGAACAGAACCTGCTGGCATTGCAGCAACGGTTTCCAGATCGGCTGCATGTGCACATCGGTTATTCGGAATCGCTGGCACATAAAATCGAGGCCGGATGCGATATGTTTTTAATGCCGTCGCGCTTCGAGCCCTGTGGGCTCAATCAGATGTATAGCCTGCGTTATGGCACACCGCCACTGGTGCGCCGTACTGGTGGTCTGGCTGATACTGTGATCGGTGTAAGCGAGACCACATTGCAGAATAAAACTGCGAACGGATTTATGTTTCAGCAGCCAGGTATAGAGATTCTATTAAGAACAACGCTAACAGCATTAGAGTATTATGCGCGACCACGTATATGGCAGCAGATCTGCCGTACTGCGATGCTCAGCGATCTGGGCTGGGATTCGAGTGCGCGCGAGTATCAAAAATTGTACATGACAGATGTTGAGGCAATGCCATGAAAAAATATGATGAGATAAAAACAAAAGTAGTGATAAAACCTTTGCCCAAAGATAGTTATAGTTTGTCAGAAAGTTTTAATCTGTACCTGAGAAATCACCTTGGTCATTTCACTGGTTTTGTACCCTATTATTTTTATGAGGCGATGGCGTTGGCGGTGCGTGACCGAATTATGACAAACTGGTATGACACATGGGATCGTCACAATAAACCTCAGACGCGCAAAGCCTATTATATGTCGCTGGAGTTCCTGATTGGACGTGCATTGGGTAATCATTTACTCAATATGGATATCGAGCAACCCACGCGCGACACTCTGCTGGAATTTTCCATGACGCTAGAAGATGTGATTAGCGAAGAACCTGATGCGGGACTGGGTAATGGTGGTCTTGGTCGACTGGCTGCCTGTTTTATGGATAGTTGCGCGAGTCTGGATTTGCCGGTACTAGGTTATGGAATTCGCTACGAGTACGGCATGTTCAAGCAACATATTGAAAACGGTCATCAAATCGAAGAACCAGATCACTGGTTGCGTGATGGCAATCCGTGGGAAATCCCGCGGCCAGAATTCGAGCAATCCATCCAGTTTGGTGGCTACACTGAAAAATATCACGATAACGAAGGTGTTGAACGCGTGCGCTGGATAGATTCCAACGATGTTGTAGCCATTCCACACGATATGCCTATCTCGGGGTATCGTAATAACACCGTGAATACGCTCAGATTATGGAAAGCGACTGCAAGTGAAGTTTTCAGTCTAGATGATTTTAATGCCGGCAGTTACTCGGATGCGGTTGAAGCTAAAAATGATGCTGAGCATATCAGCATGGTGCTGTACCCGAATGATGCCAGTGAGAGCGGTAAGGTGTTGCGGCTCAAGCAACAGTATTTTCTGGCTTCTGCCAGCCTGCAGGACGTGATTCGGATCTGGGAGCGTACCAATGGTTATCAGTATGATGATTTCGCCAGGTACAATGTATTCCAGCTCAATGATACACATCCAACCATAGCGGTTGCGGAATTGATGCGCATTCTGATCGATATCAAAAAGCTCGACTGGAAACAGGCCTGGGCAATCACCACACAAACGATGGCCTATACCAACCATACATTACTGCCCGAAGCGCTGGAAAGCTGGCCAACTACGATGATGAAATCTCTACTGCCAAGACTGATGGAGATTATTTATCAAATCAATGAAAATTTTATGCATGAAGTGGCTCTTAAATGGCCCGGTGATAATGATCGTCTTGCTCGGATGTCAATTATTGAAGAGGGAAATGGTAAGCGAGTTCGTATGGCATATCTGGCCATTGTTGGCAGTTTTTCAATAAATGGCGTTGCTGATTTGCATTCAAAATTATTGTGTACGGGCTTGTTTAAAGATTTTTATGAACTCTGGCCAGAAAAATTTAACAATAAAACCAACGGAGTGACACCACGGCGCTGGCTGGCGCACGCAAATCCGTTATTGCGTGACTTTATTACGGAAAATATCGGTTCAGACTGGGTGGCTGATTTGAGCCACATTAAACAGCTGCAGCAGGCTATGCATAAAAATGAGGCGGCGTTTATGCGCGGCTGGACAGATATTAAACAACAAAATAAGCAACGCCTGGCCAACATGGTGAAGAATGAGTGTGGTGTTGAGTTCAATACTGATGCGCTGTTTGACGTTCAGGTGAAACGCGTACACGAATATAAACGTCAGTTACTCAACATACTGCACGTGATTCATCTCTATGTGAAAATCAAAAAAGGCGACACCAGCAACTGGACACCGCGATGTGTTTTGATCGGGGGCAAGGCAGCACCGGGATACCACATGGCCAAGTTGATTATTAAGCTGGTAAATAATGTTGCAGAAATTGTCAATGAGGACCCTGATGTCGGCGACAGGCTGAAGGTCGCTTTTCTAAAAAATTACAACGTATCTCGTATGGAAGTCATTTGTCCGGGAACAGATTTGTCTGAGCAGATATCAACAGCCGGTAAAGAAGCTTCTGGCACCGGCAATATGAAGTTTATGATGAATGGGGCTATCACTATCGGCACCTACGACGGCGCCAATATAGAGATTCTGGAAGCTGTTGGCGAAGATAACTTTTTTCTGTTTGGCCTCAAAGCAGATGAGGTTGAGGGCATGCGGCAGAATTATCTGCCACAGGGCTTCATCGATAATGATTCTGAACTGGCTGACGTTATGCATTTACTTGAATCTGGACATTTCAATTTGTTTGAACCACATCTATTCGATGATGTCATAGCAGCACTTAAGAGTCCCCATGATCCATGGCTGACACTGGCTGATTTTAGAAGTTATGTAGATTGTCAGATGCGCGTCGTGGACTTTTTTCAAAATCGTGAAGCGTGGACGCGCGCAAGCATCGCGAATACCAGTAACAGTGGTTTCTTTTCGACTGACAGAACCATGCAGCAATACAATGCCGACATCTGGAAGTTATGAACCCAAATATTAAAAAGAGGTAATCACCTGGTGAAAGTGAATCAGTCGATGGATACAGCAGAGCCCACCAATATCGTGATTTTTGGAGCAACTGGTGATTTAACCAAGCGCAAATTAATTCCTGCGCTGGTGCGTATGATTGATTGTGGTCTGGTGCATACAGATAGTCGCATTATTGGTGTTATTCGATCTAATACACACGATGAGTGGCTGCAACTGATTCGTGATGGACTTGGTGAATACTCACCACGAGTGGCTATTGATGATGCCGGCTGGCAGGTTTTCGCTGCCAGGGTGAAATCGGTTTCTGGTGACCTCTCTGATCAGAAAACGTATGAAGATATTTCAACTGCCCTGGAACCGCTAGGTGGAAAAAAGAATGCGATGTTTTATTGTGCGATTCCACCAGCGTGGTATGGACGAGTTGCCAGTGGACTCAGTAACGCGGGCCTGATTAGTGAGGTCGAGGGTTATCGCCGGCTAGTGATTGAGAAACCATTCGGTATGGATCTTGAATCAGCACACGCATTGAATCAGGAGCTGTTGTCAGTTTGCGACGAAAAGCAGATATATCGCATCGATCATTACCTCGGCAAGGAGAGCGTGCAGAATCTACTGGTCTATCGGTTTGCCAATAGCATAATGGAGCCATTGTGGAACAGAAATTATATCGATAGCGTACAGATTTCTGCTGCCGAAACGCTGGGGATCGAATATCGTGCAGATTACTATGAACATTCAGGGGCTTTGCGCGATATGATACAAAGCCATTTGATGCAACTGATGACTCTAGTGGCGATGGAGCCCCCCGTTGAATTCACCGCTGATGCGGTTCGCGACGAGAAAATGAAAGTCCTGCGTGCTGTGCATCGTATCAGTCCTGACGAGGTAGACAAGCTGACTGTGGCATCACAGTATGCAGCAGGCACAATAAATGACGAGTCCGTGCCTGCTTATGTGAGTGAAGAAGGCGTTTCACCCGATTCTTCAACTGAGACCTTTGCCGCCGTGCGTTTTGAAATTGATAACTGGCGCTGGGAAGGAGTGCCGTTTATTCTCTGGTCGGGAAAGCGTATGAATAAAAAGGTGTCAGAAGTTCTGATTCGCTTTCGTAAGCCACCGTTTAATCTATTCGATAGCCACGCATCGGTGCCACATGCAAATTCTCTGGTATTCCGTTTGCAGCCTGATGGCGGCGTTGCCTTGCGCCTGAATGCAAAAAAACCTGGTCTTACCACAGACAATGAAACCCTGGTGATGCGCGCCCCCTATGCTGATGATGAGGAGGAAGTTGCAGACGCGTATGAGGTGCTTATGCACGACGTTCTCATTGGTGATGAAACACTGTTCTCGCGATCTGATGAAGTGGAAGAATCATGGACGCTAGTCGAGCCGATACTACAGGCGTGGAAGAATCGTGTATCCATTGCACGTTATCGCGCCGGTACCTGGAGTGTTCCAGATATGGATAAGCTTTGCGCCGATTGTGTCGGTGGCTGGCATCTGCCGAGTTAATTTCATGCACAGTTTTAATGTATATAGTGATGCTGAATCGGTCGCTCAGGCCGCAGCAAACTATTTACAAAAACTGATTGAAAGCTTTCTCACCGATAATCGAGTTTGTCACATCGCATTGCCCGGTGGTGCAACGCCAGCACGATGTCTTGAGTTGTTGGCGATGAAAAATCTGGCGTGGGAAAACGTACATTTCTATCTGGGCGATGAGCGCTGTTTACCCGTCGGTGACCTTGCACGCAACGATACCATGATTCGTGACAAACTCTGGTCACGTATTGCCATACCTGAAGATAATCTGCATACGATACCGGCGGAACAGGGTGCCGAGGTAGCGGCTGGCTTATACGCTGAACTACTGATGATGATTGGCCGTCTGGATATTGTTGTGCTTGGCATGGGGGAGGATGGCCACACTGCCAGTTTGTTTCCGAATAATCCTGCCTTAAAAGATCGTCGTGCTGTGGTTCCGGTTTATGCAGCACCCAAGCCTCCAGCAGAACGGGTTTCATTAGGTTTGAACACTTTACGAGCTGCTGCGATGAAGGTTGCGCTAGTGACAGGCGAATCCAAGTGTGACGTTGTTCGTCAGATAAAAGCCGGTGCCGCATTCCCGATCACAAAAATTGGCAGTATTTCCTGGTTTCTGGATGAAGCAGCCAATGGTTAGTATTGCATCACTAGTCTCCAGGCATACAAATTATTATCAATAGCAAGATTGAGAGGTAACAGTATATGCAACTCGGTATGATTGGCCTGGGCCGCATGGGAGCAAACATGGTGCGACGGTTGATGCGTGATAAACACGAATGTGTTGTGTTCGATGCCGATGCGAATGCCGTCAACGAGCTGGTCGCTGACGGTGCTACTGGCAGTTCGAGTTTGCAACAGCTGGTTGCAAACATGCAAAGCCCGCGCGCGATCTGGCTGATGATACCAAGCGCACTGGTCGATAAGGTAATCGGCGAGCTGGAACCGTTGCTCACGATAGATGACATCATTATCGACGGTGGAAACTCATACTATAAAGACGATATCGTACGCGCCCGACATCTGAAGACGAAAAATTTGCACTATCTTGATGTTGGCACCAGTGGTGGTGTCTGGGGGTTAGAGCGTGGTTATTGTATGATGATTGGTGGTGATGCGGTTGCAGTTACGCGATTGCAGCCAGTGTTCAAAACCCTGGCGCCGGGTGTGGGCGATATTGATCGTACTGAAGGTCGCAGTGGTGATGCGGTAAGTTCAGAGCAGGGCTATTTGCATTGTGGGCCGGCAGGTGCAGGGCATTATGTCAAAATGGTGCACAATGGTATTGAGTATGGTTTGATGGCGGCTTACGCGGAAGGATTTAATTTACTGCGCCACGCCAACGTTGGTCTTGACTCTCACGAGCATGACGCAGAAACCACACCGCTACGCGATCCTGATCAATTTAAATATAAAATTGATGTCGCCGAAGTTGCTGAAGTCTGGCGGCGAGGAAGTGTAGTCGCATCCTGGCTGCTTGATTTAACCGCGCATGCCTTACACAAGAATAGCGAGCTGGATAATTTTAGCGGGCGAGTATCAGATTCGGGCGAGGGTCGCTGGACCAGTATTGCCGCGATTGAATCCGGTACCCCGGCGCATGTCCTGACGGCGGCACTGTTTAGTCGTTTCAGTTCGCGCGCTGAAGACGAATACGCCAATAAATTATTATCTGCGATGCGCTTTGAATTTGGCGGGCATCATGAGAAAACTTAATATCGTATACTCATGTGCCATTCTGTGGCGGCCTGTATTTTTTATAGAAAATCAAAATATTTGCCGTGAAATACGTGAAATTCGCAAAAATAAAACATCAATAGCACGTTTTTTCGATTGACCTGTAGTTTTCCAGATTGGTTGTTCCTTGATTTACGGTAGAGGTTCATTCAGTTGTTAAGCTTATCTGTGCTAGTCTGGATTTAAGCTTATATATGAATGACGGGCGGTGAGATTCGTTGACTAAAATGTTACTCCACTAATGAACGCAAACCCTGGCTCGGGAGTGTAGGCCTGTCATTTTGAACACACTGATTCTCCTGATGCTGTTAGCGTCCTGAAGAAGATTTCTCGCCGCCTGACGATGCTATCGTATCGCAGCCTCGCTGGTGACGCCATGCTGGCCTGAAAACTCAGCAGGCTTCCTGCCAGGCCTCGTCGATTGCTCTGTCATAAGGTCTGACCCGATTCGATGGTTTCATGGTCACCAGCTCTTCTGCGCTGGTGGGATGGATTGCCATCGTTTGATCGAAGTCGCTTTTACGGGCCCCCATTTTAACGGCGACGGCAAAACCCTGAAGCATTTCATCTGCGTTGTCGCCGATCATATGTATACCGACAACAGTTTCTTCTTCACCAGCACAGATTAATTTCATTGCTGTTTTGCTATTCGTTTGAGTAAGCGCATAGCGCATTGGTGTGAACTCGGTCTGGTAAATGGACACGATATCATGTTGTTTCCGGGCTTCGTTTTCGTTGCTGCCAATCGTGGCAATCGGTGGATGTGAAAATACCACACTGGGAATATTGCTGTCGTCCAGCTTGCTCTCAGGCCGGTGCCCAAACAGCCTTGCCGCCAGTTTTCTGCCGGCTGTAACCGCCACTGGAGTGAGCGGACTTTTGCCGGTAATGTCACCAATTGCATATATACCGCTAACATTGGTGTTCTGGTACTCGTCGACAGGAATGATGCCGTTGCTCAGTATCTCGACTCCAGCCAGTGCCAGATCAAGTCCGTGAGTGTTGGCGGAACGTCCGACCGCCCAGATCACAGTATCGAAACCGCGAATACCTTTGCCATCTCTGGACACCACAGTCATCTCGCCATCATGTTTTTCCAGTGCGCTCACCTGAAAGCCGGTATGAATCTGAATGCCCTGCGCCTGCATCTCTCGCGTCAGTGAGTCGCTGATTATGCTGTCAAAGCGTTCCAGGATACGATCTTCCAGCGCAAACAAAGTTACCTTTGAGCCTAATGCCTGCAGCACACCACCGAGTTCGACTGCGATATAACCGCCGCCGACCACGGCGACGTTTTTCGGTTGTTGTTTGAGTTTAAAAAAATCATCAGAGGTTGTCCCCATCTCGGCACCCGGTACTGGTGGTACCATCGGCTGGCCGCCAGTGGCAATCACGATATGCTTGGCGCTGTACTGGATTTGATCGACGACCACGGTATTGGCATCGACGAATCTGGCGTAGCCGCTAATGTGTTCGATGGCGCTGTCGCTGACATATTGATCCCAGTATTGATTAATGTTGCCGACGTAGCGCTGTCGTTGTTGCACCAGCTGTTGCCAGTGTGGATTGCCGCGTTCAGCAGGAATACCGAAGGCCGCAGCATCATCAACCGCATGCGCAAGCTGAGCGGCATACCACATGATTTTTTTCGGCACGCAGCCGTTGTTAACACAGGTGCCACCAAGTTGTCCGGCTTCGATTACAGCAACACGTTTACCGAGCTGTGCCGCAGTTTCTGCGACTGCGAGTCCGCCGCTGCCGCCACCGATGGCGATTAAATCAAAATTGGTACGCATTATTATTTCCTCGTGACCATTTTCAGGTGAATTCGATGTGTATTACTGCGGCCACCCTGTTCCAGGGTGGCCGCCCGGTCGAGTTAAGCCGCTTTACCGGGTTGATTGAGCATATAAGTCTGCAGTGCCTCTGCGCCACCGATGTGTTCACCATTGATGAATACCTGAGGTACAGTTGCTGTGGTTGATACTGCGCGCAGGGTGGCTTCACTGTAATCGCGATTCAATACCAGTTCTTCATATTTGATACCAGCGTCATTCAGTGTGTCTTTGACACGTGCGCAGTATTCGCAGCCTTCGCGGGTAAACACAGTAATATCGAGTGGTTTACTGGCATTGGGTGCGATGTACTCCAGCATGGTGTCAGCATCCGAGACTTCGAAAGGATCACCAGGGACATTAGCCTCGATGAACATTTTTTCAATCACGCCATCTTTCACCAGCATCGAGTAGCGCCATGAGCGATTACCAAAACCGAGATCATTTTTTGCTACCAGCATACCCATGCCACGACTGAAGTCGCCATTGCCGTCGGGTAGAAAAGTCAGATTATGGGCGTTTTGTTCAGTACGCCATTGATTCATGACGAAGGCATCATTCACTGAGATACAAATAACTTCGTCGACACCGTTTTGTTTCAGCACCGGCGTCAGCTGGTTATAACGCGGCACGTGTGTCGAGGAACAGGTTGGGGTGAATGCTCCGGGCAGAGCAAATACCACCACAGTGCGGCCTTTAAATATCTGGTCGCTGCTGACATCGACCCATTCATGGTCCCGCCGGGTACGAAATACCACTGCCGGGACAGTTTGACCTTCTCTATTTTCTAACATGTTTATCTCCTGTAACGGTTCATGCGTCCGGACAGAGTCCGCGCGTGTTTTTGTTGACAGGGATAGTATGGGATTACTGTGTCGATAAATAAAATCGTTTGATTTAATTACGACGATAGTATTTAGCTATTAGAAAGATGCAGGCAAACCCGGCCGTATCGGCCATGCCGGCGGTTTCAGTCGGAGTCGCTGATACTCTGTGAGGAAGCGCTAGGCAACCGGGGTGTCGGGGCGATTTCCCCAGTCAGACCAGGAGCCGGGATAGCCTTTGACGTTGCCATAACCGAGCTGTTTCAACACCGCCCAGACATAGGCTGAGCGATGATGCGACTGGCAGTAGCAGATGATTTCTTTGTCCTGACTGAAGCCGAGCGCGTCGAGCCGGCGTTGAATCTGCTCGTCGGGCAATAATCGCATATTCCGGTTTTTATCCATCGCCTCGCTCCATTCATAATTGATGGCACCAGGTATGTGGCCGGCTTTGGCGGCAAATTTTTTCTGCCCCGAATATTCCGCAGGTGAACGTGCATCGAGTAGAGCAGTGGTATTGTTATCGAGTTTTTGCAGAATACTGTCCGCATCGATACTGGCATCGCCGCCGGGACGCAGGCGGTAGTCGCTGCCTGTGTTGTTCAGTGGTGGTAGCGATGAGGTCTCGTGGTGCTCATTCGTCCAGCTGATGATACCGCCGTTGAGCAGCGAAGCTCTGCGATGACCGAAGACGTGCAGGGTCCACAAAAAACGTGCCGCGCAGCCACCGCCTTCATCATCATAGGCGATGATGTAGCTGTCTGGGGTGGCACCAAGATTAGCGAGCAGGCGAGAGAATACCTCGGCTTCGGGTAACAGACCCATGACCGGGTTTTGGGCGCGCACAATTAATGGGTATGGTAAGTAATGAGCTTCCGGAACATGCCCTGCGATATATTGTGACGCAGATGAAAGGTCAACAATTAAAACATCTTTTTGCTGACGTAGCAGTTCGAGCTCATCCGGTTCGATGAAGTATGCAAATTCTGACATAGGACTTATCTGACAACTGTAATGCGGTCTTTGTTCGGAGTTTTTTCTGGTGTCAGTACAGTATTGCTCGCATGGCTGCTGGTATCTGCCTGTGGATAGTCCAGCGAAAAATGCAGGCCGCGACTTTCCTTACGCTGCATCGCGCAGCGCACAATTAATTCGGCCACCTGCACCAGGTTACGCAGTTCGAGCAGGTCATTGGTGATACGGAAGTTGCTGTAGTACTCGTGGATTTCGTGCTCGAGTAATTGAATCCGGCGCAGCGCACGTTCCAGGCGTTTGTTACTGCGCACGATGCCGACATAGTCCCACATGAACCGACGCAGCTCATCCCAGTTGTGTGAGACCACCACTTCTTCATCGGAATCGGTGACCCGGCTTTCATCCCAGGGTTTAATCGGGTGTTTTTCGTTCAGCGTTTTTAGCTGATGAATGATTTTTTCACCGGCCGCTTCGGCAAACACCAGACACTCTAGCAGGGAGTTACTCGCCATGCGATTGGCCCCGTGCAAACCGGTGTGCGCGGTTTCGCCGATGGCATATAACGCGTCGATATCGGTCTGGCCATCGAGATCGGTGAGTATGCCGCCGCAGGTGTAATGCGCGGCGGGCACCACTGGAATCGGCTGTTTGGTCATGTCGAGCCCCAGACCGAGACAGCGCGCGTGTATGGTAGGGAAATGCGAGGCGATGAACGCCGCCGAGCGATGACTGATATCGAGATAGACGCAGGGCGCGCCGAGGCGTTTCATCTCGTGGTCAATGGCGCGGGCGACGATGTCACGCGGTGCCAGTTCGCCGCGCTCGTCGAAGCGCTGCATGAAGCGTTCACCGTCGGGTAATAATAATCTACCGCCTTCACCGCGCACCGCTTCGCTGATCAAAAACGATTTTGCCTCGGGGTGATACAAACAGGTGGGATGAAATTGATTGAATTCCAGATTACTCACTCGGCAGCCCGCACGCCAGGCCATAGCGATGCCATCTCCAGTTGCGCCATCCGGATTGCTGGTGTAAAGATACACCTTGCTGGCACCACCAGTGGCGAGCACCACCGCGCTGGCGTTGAAGCTTTCGACATGGCCGGTTTTTTTGTTGAGCACATAGGCACCGATGCAGCGATTGTGCTCCAGCCCCTGTTTTTCGCCGGTGACCAGATCGACGACAATGTGTTGCTCGAAGAACTGGATCGATTTATGATGCCGCGCATGATTCAGCAGTGTGTCTGATAATGCCCGGCCGGTGGCGTCGGCGGCATGAATTACGCGCCGGTGGCTATGGCCGCCTTCACGAGTGAGATGCAGCTCGCGTGTGCCGCCGGGAAGAGTTTCACTGCTGAAGGGAACTCCCAGCTCCTGCAGCCATCGAATGCTGCGCGGTGCACGGCGCACGGTGAATTCTGCAGTTTCAGCGTTGCACAGGCCGGCACCCGCTTTTAGTGTGTCCTCGATATGTGCTTCAAAGGAGTCCTCAGTACTGAGTACAGCGGAAATTCCGCCCTGTGCGTAGTACGTGCTGCCATCATTGAGCGGGCCTTTGGTTATAATAGCGATCGAAGCCGCGCGCGAAGCGTGATCGGCGAGACGCAGGGCAAGACTGAGACCGGCGGCACCGCCGCCGATGATCAGAACATCATGTTGATGAGCTACTGTCATTATCTGTACGAATCAGGTATCTTGTCGCGTTTTAGAAGGCATCGATTTTACGACGATTGACGTCCAAATGCATGTTTTAGCATGAGAACTTAAGTCATAACCCTGTGTCACAACAAGCAGGCGATGGAACGTCTTGGGAGGAAAGGCCTGGATGGGCGACCGTGAAAACGATCAGGCGCTGGTAGAGCGCGTACAACAAGGCGATAAAAAAGCATTTGATCTGCTGGTACTCAAATACCAATCGCGTCTCGCCAAACTGATTTCAAGATTCGTGCGTAATCCCGCGGACGTGCCTGATGTCGCCCAGGAAACCTTCATCAAGGCCTACCGCGCGCTGGGTAACTTCCGTGGTGACAGCGCGTTTTATACCTGGATTTACCGGATTGCGATCAATACCGCGAAAAATCATCTGGTGGCCATGGGTCGCAAAAATCCCGCCAACAGCATCGAAGTGCAGGATGCGGAAGATTACGGTGCCAGTGAGTGGCTGAAAGAATACGCCACTCCGGAACGCGAATTGCTGGCAAATGAAATTAAGATTACGGTGAATCGTGCAGTGGATGATTTGCCGCCCGATTTACGCGAGGCGATTACTCTGCGAGAAATGGAAGGTCTCAGTTACGAAGAAATCGCTCAGGTCATGGATTGTCCAATCGGCACTGTGCGTTCGCGCATTTTTCGTGCCCGTGAAGCGATTGATGGCAAACTGGAACCTTTACTTGATGCGGGCAGTCATAGTGTTGAGGGAGCCCACAACTAGGATTTTCAGACTGATTTAGGCTAAATGCCTTAAGAGTTAACGTTATGAGTGAATACAAACAACATATATCGGCCCTCCTGGATGGTGAACTCAGCGGCGAAGAAATTCGTCGTTTAGAGCCCGATCTGGAAGCCACAGAATTTTCGACCACCAGTCGTTATCAGATGATTTCTTCCACTTTGCGTGGTGAGGCGGTTGAAATGATCGATATCAGCGATCAGGTACGAGTTGCCATTTTACAGGAAGCCAGCCCTGCGCCGAGCGCGCCGCAGGCGGCGAGTCGCTCCCCTGGCTGGTTCGGCGTTTCCTGGTTCCGTCCAGTGGCCGGGCTGGCGATGGCAGCGCTGGTCGCAGTCGTGATGGTGGTGAGTTTGAGCGATCAGCAGCCGCCGAATGCGACTGCCGTGGTCGCCGAGCAAAGCCCCGCAATCCTGTCACCACAAATACTGGCGGTGCGTCCGGTGAGCAACGAGATTCAACCTTCGGCCAATCTGGATAGCTACCTTAAAGCGCATTCAGAGTTTGCCGCACAGGATGCTGTACAAAGCAGAATGCCTTACGCGCGGGCTGTCACCTACGAATCCAGAAACTAGTTTTTGTCGTGCAGGTGGCGTCCTCCTCGTTCAAGTTCCTGTCACAGGGGTTTCGTCTTCCAGACCCGGCAAGCAGCCTTAGCGGCGCTTTGCTGGGTCTGTTTGTTTATAGTGCTGCGGCTATCGCTGGTGACGATATTTCCAGCGTGCTAAAAAAAATGGCAGCGGCTGAACAGGAATTCAATTATCAGGGTGTGTTTATTCTGCGAAAGTCGGATGATTTAATGTCGATGCGCGTCGAACACGGTGTTGATGAGCGCGGTGTCTGGGAAAGTCTGGAAGCGCTTAATGGCGAAAGTCGCAAGATTGTGCGCAACAATGATGAAGTTATGTCGTTTTATCCCGAACGTAAGTTAATGACCGTGAGTCGGGCACACAACAAAACTTCGCTGCATCCCAACCTGCCTGACAACCTGGATAAACTCAGCCGCTATTATCAAATTCAGCAGCTGGCGAACGACCGAATTGCGAACCGTAACACCGTTGTGATCGATGTCCGGCCAAATGATAATTTTCGCTATGGGTATCGTTACTGGATCGATGATAGCACCGGTGTTCTGCTCAAGTGTGATTTGCTCAATGAAACTGGCTCGGTTATCGAGCAAATGATGTTTACCTCCATGACCTATCTGGAGACCATGCCGAAAGCTGCGTTTGTACCCCCGGAACACGATGGTTACACCCTGCGTAAACTCGATTCGAATCGCAATGCAACTGACCACAGTGACTGGACAGTGTCGCAGCTGCCGGAAGGATTTATGCTAACGCAAAGCACGCAGCGTGCGGGTGATGAACAGGAGTCTTTACATTTGTTATACACAGATGGTCTGGCATCGGTGTCTGTATTTATCGAGCCGGATGAAAGCAGTTATCATCATCTCGAAGGCACTTCCTCTATGGGGGCGCTGAACGCGTATGGTATGAAAGTTGGTAATCACTACCTCACCGTGATGGGTGAAGTGCCTGCCTCGACCATACTGCAAATCGCTCAGAGTACCCACCGTAGCACCCCAGCCGCCAGTTCCGGTAATGATTGAAGAAACTGCTCGGGTCATCGAGGTCAGGGGCGGGCAGCTGGTGCTGGAAGCCGAAATAAAAACATCCTGTCAAAGCTGCAGTGCAAAAAAAGGTTGTGGAACATCGCTGTTATCCGAACACGTGGCACGCAAAATGACACGCTTCACCATCAGCAACACGCTGGGTGCCAGTGTCGGTGACGAGATCGTTGTTGGTTTATCCGAAGTGGCGATGTTACGCGGCTCAATCCTGGTGTATCTTTTTCCTTTGCTCAGTATGCTGTTCGCAGCGCTGTTTGCGGATGCTGCGCTCGAACCCCAGCTGGCGGCGCGAGATTTGCTGATTGCTGTTTCCGGGCTTGTCGGGCTGGGGCTGTCGGTGCTGGCAGTACGACGTCGACTGGCAGGTGGTGATAGTCAGCGCCAGTTGATACCGGTGGCGCTGCGCAAGAAACTCCCGGCGGTCAGGCCACAGCGCGCTGGAACATGCTAAAATCTCGCGCGGCGGCTCGCAGCTAAACCGTGACCGACACCGGCGATTGCCGGTTTTTTTTGTCTTCCATCTCGATCGAATATCAAAGGTAAATCCATCAATGGCTGTACAGTTGAAGCTCTATACCCGAACCGGTTGTCATTTGTGTGAGGATATGGCCCAGGCGTTGGCGGAGCAGGCGGGGCGTTTGCATTTTACAGTGGAAGCGATTGATATCGACGAGGACGCCAGCCTGGTCACCGGCTACGGTAACCGGGTGCCGGTGTTAATGCTGGCAGAGACACTAATTTGCGAATATTTTCTCGACCTACAGGCCCTGCAGCAGGCGCTGAGCGAACATACTCATGACTGATGCGGCGATGCAACAGATTCGCAATTTCTCGATTATTGCCCACATTGATCATGGTAAATCGACGCTCGCCGACCGCCTGATCCAGACCTGCGAAGGCCTGAGTCAGCGTGAAATGCAGGAGCAGGTGCTGGATTCGATGGACATCGAACGCGAGCGCGGCATTACCATCAAGGCGCAAAGCGTCACACTGAACTACAAAGCTGACGATGGCCTTACCTACCAGCTGAACTTCATTGATACTCCCGGCCATGTCGATTTTTCCTACGAGGTTTCACGCTCACTGGCAGCCTGTGAGGGTGCGCTATTAATCGTTGATGCTTCGCAGGGCGTGGAAGCGCAGTCAGTGGCAAATTGTTACACCGCGATCGAACAGGGACTGGAAGTGATCCCGGTGCTCAACAAAATTGATCTGCCAGCCTCTGATCCAGAGCGCGTGGCCAACGAAATTGAAGAAATTATCGGCATCGCTGCCAAAGACGCCTGTCGGGTCAGCGCCAAGACCGGGGTTGGTGTGCATCAGCTGATCGAGCAGCTGGTGGCGCTGGTGCCCCCGCCGCAGGGCAATCTAAGCGCGCCGTTGCAGGCCTTGATTATTGACTCCTGGTTCGACCCCTATGTTGGTGTGATTATTCTGGTGCGGGTTAAACACGGCGCCATCCGGCCAAAACAAAAAATGCTGGTATTCTCGAGCAAACGTGCGTTTCTGGTCGATAAGGTGGGCGTGTTTACCCCAAAACGGCTCGACACTGCCGAACTCAGCGCCGGCCAGGTGGGTTATATTATTGCCAGCATGAAAGATATCGACTCGGCAAAAGTAGGCGATACCATTACTCTGGTGGACCAGCCAGCAGATTCTGCGCTGCCGGGCTTCAAGGAAGTACAGCCGCGGGTATTCGCCGGCATGTTTCCGGTGAATGCAGATGATTACAACGATTTTCGTGATTCGCTGGACAAGCTCACGCTGAACGATGCTTCGTTGAAATATGAGCCGGAAAACTCTTCAGCCCTTGGCCTGGGTTTTCGCATCGGTTTTCTCGGTATGCTGCATATGGAGATTATTCAGGAGCGCCTCGAGCGCGAATACGATCTTGACCTGATCACCACCGCGCCGACCGTGGTCTATCAGATCCTGGACACCAAAGGTGAGATGTTCGAGATTCATAATCCGGCAGATCTACCGGAACCGAATTTTATCGAGGAAATTCGCGAACCGATCATCACCACCAATATTCTGGTGCCGCAGGAATATCTGGGTAATGTCATTGCGCTGTGTATAGAAAAGCGCGGTGTGCAGAAAAATATGCAATACATGGGCAGTCAGGTATCACTGAATTACGAACTGCCGTTGAGTGAAGTTGTGCTCGATTTTTTTGATCGTCTAAAATCAGTGAGTCGCGGCTATGCCTCATTTGACTATGAATTCGCACGGTTTCAGGCCGCTGATCTGGTCAAGGTTGATATTTTGATTAACAGTGAACGCGTCGATGCCCTGTCGA
This sequence comes from Gammaproteobacteria bacterium, assembly GCA_030148865.1. Taxonomy (GTDB): domain Bacteria; phylum Pseudomonadota; class Gammaproteobacteria; order SZUA-229; family SZUA-229; genus JASBSR01. Next base: position 35,285 of record JASBSR010000036.1, on the reverse strand, counting down.
TTATTGCGCATCGTGAATTTAGCCAGCGCCGCGGTCGTGATGTGACCGAAAAAATGCGCGAGCTGATTCCACGGCAGATGTTCGAGGTGGCGATCCAGGCGGCAATCGGTCGCAATATTATTTCACGCACCAATGTTAAGGCGCTGCGCAAAAATGTCACAGCAAAATGTTACGGTGGTGATGCCAGCCGCAAGCGTAAGCTGCTGGAAAAGCAGAAAAAAGGCAAAAAACGTATGAAACAGTTTGGTAAGGTGGAAATCCCGCAGGAAGCATTCCTCGCCGTGCTCAAAGTCGATAGTGGCAGCAATAAAGGGTAAAGCATGATGGTATTCGATTTTTCTTTCTATCTATTCGTTGGCGTTGCGGTCACCGGCATTGTCTGGGCGTTTGATATTCTGGTGCTGGCACCGAAACGCGCGGCGCCGGTACAGGCCAGCACTGAGACTTCACAGGGTGTGGTGGTGCGGCGTGGCGGTAAAGAACCGGCGCTGGTGGAATATGCCAAATCATTTTTCCCGGTACTGCTGATCGTGTTTTTGCTGCGCGGCTTTGTGGTTGAGCCTTTTCGGATTCCATCGGGGTCGATGCTGCCCTCGTTGTATATTGGCGATTTCATACTGGTGAATAAATTTGCCTATGGCATACGCCTGCCAGTCCTCAATTTAAAAGTGATCGAAACCAATGAGCCGAAACGCGGCGATGTCGTGGTCTTTCGTTATCCGCGCGACCCCTCGCTCGACTATATTAAGCGGGTTATCGGTTTGCCGGGCGATCATATTGCCTATTACAATAAAGTGCTCTATGTAAATGGCAAGGTTATCAAGCGCGAGTTTGTCGGCCCGTATGAGGGCCCGGGCGAACCCCATGCAAATGAATATCGCGAAAATCTATTCGACAGAAAGCATCTGATCCTGCTCAAGCCGGGGCGGCCGAATAGTCTGGAAGGCGAGTATATTGTACCGGAGCACATGTATTTTGCGATGGGTGATAACCGGGATAACAGTAATGATAGTCGGGTCTGGGGGCCGGTGCCCGAGGAAAATCTGGTGGGCAAGGCATTCATGATCTGGATGCACTGGAGTGACGGTATCCGCTGGCAGCGTATTGGCAGTATGATTGATTAGACGAATAACAGTATCGAGGAAACGGCATGTACCAAAAGATGAATAAATTACCGACATCACAGCGTGGCATGACTTTGATCAGCTGGATAGTGGTCATTGCCTTTCTGCTGTTTCAGGGCATTATGGCAATGAATATTCTGCCAGTGTATCTCACCGACGCCAGCGTGAAATCAGTACTCAAGGGTCTGGAATCAGATCCCACCCTGAGCGATGCTAATAGTGCCAAAATTCGTGAAGTGATTATGAAACGTCTGAAAATTAATAATGTGTATGATTTCAAAAAAGACTACATCACGATCCGCAAGGCCAGGCAGGGTTATCGGGTGACAGTTGAATATGAACCGCGTGGCAAACTGATTGGTAGTCTGGATTTTATTGTTACCTTTAAGCATGAAGCCACTGTTGCTTCTAACTCCTAAGGTCTGCGCATGCAGCAAACGGCTGCGCTAGCCGCACTAATGCAGCGCCTGGCGTATGATTTTAATCATCCTGCGCTGCTCGATGAAGCGTTAACGCATCGTAGTGTCGGTGCACAAAATAATGAGCGTCTTGAATTTCTCGGCGACAGCGTGCTGAATTTTGTGATTGCCGATGAGCTGTTCCGGAAATTTCCCGATATCAATGAAGGTGATCTGAGTCGCTTGCGCGCGAGTCTGGTGAATCGCGATTCGCTGGCCGAGATTGCGCGTGAGCTGGAACTCGGTGCCTGTCTCAGACTCGGTTCGGGCGAGCTCAAGAGCGGCGGTTATCGGCGCTCGTCAATCATTGCTGATGCTGTCGAAAGCCTGCTGGGTGCGGTCTACTGCGATAGTGGTTTTGATGCCTGTCGGGCACTGGTGCTGCGCCTGTTCAGCCATAAGCTCAATACGATTCCCGATCTCGATAGTTTGAAAGACGCAAAAACGCGGTTGCAGGAATTATTGCAGTCGCGGCGTTACCCGCGTCCTGAATACACTGTGCTTGGCGTTAGCGGTAAGCCACACGCGCAACATTTTGAAGTAGAATGTCGGATGCTGGAGCCAGCCGTAGTCACCGTGGCCGAAGGCCGCTCCCGGCGTAAGGCGGAACAGCTGGCCGCAGAGGCTGCGTTCGAGCTGGTCACTCAGCAGTTTCAGAAATAATATGCATCAGCAAACTTATCACTGTGGTTATGTCGCCATTGTAGGTCGACCGAATGTGGGTAAATCCACGCTGCTCAATCATATTCTGGGCACTAAACTAAGTATTACCTCGCGTAAACCGCAGACCACACGCCATCAAATTCTTGGGGTTAAATCCACGCCGCAAACGCAGGCGATTTATGTCGACACCCCCGGTATTCACCGGCGTCGTGGCAGTGCTATTAATCGCTACATGAATCGTGCAGCGACCTCGGTGTTACCCGATGTGGATGTGGTGTTGTTTGTGATTCAGGCCGATGCCTGGCACGATGAAGATCAGGATGTGCTCGAACGCTTGCCGTCGATTAAGGCCCCGGTGATTCTGATTGTGAACAAAACCGATCAGGTGAGTCAGCAGGCGGACTTGCTGAAGTTTGTGCAGGTAATCGCTGCGAAGTTTTCGTTTGAAGCCATCATTCCGACATCTGCGCTAAAAAATCAGGGCATCGAACAAATTGAAAAAAGTGTCGCAGCCCTGTTACCTGAAAACCCGGCATTTTTCCCAGAAGACCAGCTAACCGATCGTAGCACGCGTTTTCTGGTAGCAGAAATCATCCGTGAAAAACTGGTGCGTGAGCTGGGCCAGGAATTGCCCTATACCTCGACCGTGGTAATCGAAAAATATAGTGAAGAAGCTGCGCTGACCCGAATTCACGCTGTCATCCACGTGGAAAATAATGGCCAGAAAGCCATCATTATTGGTCGTAAGGGCGAGCGCCTGAAAAGTATCGGCACCAGTGCGCGAAAATCTATCGAGGCGCTGATTGCTGGCAAGGTGTATCTAAATCTATGGGTGAAGGTCAGTGAAAACTGGTCGAACGATGAGCGTGCCCTGCGCAGTCTGGGTTACGATGCGGATGTTTGAGCGATGCGGATCAACACGCAATTAGCTTATATTCTGCACAAGCGTGCTTATGGCGAGAGCAGTCAGATACTCGAAATTTTCAGCCGTGATCATGGCCGCCTGAGTTTGATGTCGAAGGGCAGCCGTAGCCCAAAATCAAAAACCAGTGGTCTGCTACAGGCGTTTCGACCCCTGTTGCTGGGTTGGCAGGGACGGGGCGAAATGCCGACTCTGTGCGAGAGCGACCGTGCCGCCATCAGCCCGCCGCGACTGAGTGGCAAAGCTTTATTGTCTGCGCTGTATCTTAATGAACTGCTGATGCATATGTTGCATCGACACGATGTACACCAAGGTGTGTTCTCACACTACCATGATGCGCTATATGCGCTGGCGGTGGATCCTTCGCTAGAAAATGTATTACGGCGATTCGAGAAATATCTGCTCGAAGATATCGGTTTCGGGCTCAATCTTGGCCATGATGCTGATACCGGTGCTGAACTGGAAGCGGACGCTGAGTATTTGTATTTTCTGGAGCACGGCCCGGTACGCTGTCACTCAGGGCAGGCGGGCGATCAGCCACGGCTCACGGGCGCTGCTTTGATGGCATTGCAGCTCGATCAGCCCGGGCCTGAACACACGACCCAAATCAAGCTGCTGATGCGATATGTACTACAGCACCATCTGGGACAGCGTCGCCTGAAAACTCGAGAATTGTTTAAAGCCCCGGCTGGACAAGGCTAAACTCGATATTCGGGGTGGTTTTCTTCGCCAATAGCATTGCAGACCGGTAATTGTGGCCTATGCTCATATTAACGTGCAGTCGATGCTAAATGAGCCCGCTATGAATTCAGTTCCTCCCGCCAGTATTGAAGAATATCAAACCTTATTACTCGCCATGCAAGACGTTCTCGGTGTGGTGCTTACTGAGGAAAAACGCGACGTAATTTCTGAACGTCTTGCGCGTGTCATGCAGCGCTATGACATTGCTAGTATGGCCGAGCTGGCGCAAAGCATTCGTCAAGCGCCGGAGAATGGTTTAAACACCCTGGTGCTCGAAGCCCTGAGTGAACACGATTCCAGCTGGGCGAATCATTCAGGTTTGCCGAGTATGCTGAGCAACTATGTGTTGCCAGCGGTGGCCGCGGCAAAGCCGAAGCAATATCGTATCTGGGTGACCGGCTGCGGTCGCGGTCAGTTAGCCTATCTGACCGCGATGACGATTGCCGAGTATCAGCAGAGTCACGGTGTGGATACCCGGTTTGAGATTTTTGCCAGCGATATATCGAGTGCAGATATTGAGCTTGCGAAACGGGGTTACTACGATGTCGCCACTATTGAAGGTTTGTCAACATCGTACCAGAAAAAATATCTGGAACCAGATCAGGATGACTGGATGGTGAAACAGTCGATTCAGGATATGGTGAAATTTGCTATTTGTGATTTACTGGTGCCGTTCGATAAACTCGGCCACTTTGACCTGATCGTTTGCACGGATGTATTGATATATTTTTCTGCAGCAGTGCGCACGCAGATACTCGAAGAGTTTGCCCGGCTGCTGGATCCATCCGGAATTTTATTTGTCGGTAATAGCGAAGCAGTAATGCCGTTCACACAGGCCTATACCCGGGTATCACACGATGCCGGTGTGTTCTATCGCCAGCGACCACACTAGAAGATTGTGACTCAGGGAACCTGGGGCAGGATTGAAAAGGCATCCGGTTCGCGAATTTTTTCCTGTTGACTGTCTTCAAGCCAGCGCAAAATGTCATAATAACTGCGAATATTTTCCACGTATTGTAGTGGTTCCCAGCCACGCGCGTAGCCATGCCTGGTGTTTTTATACCATTTACGCTTGGCGAGTAATGGTAGCGACTGTTTTACATCAAACCAGCGGCGCGGGTCTTTGTCCAGTTGTTCGGTGATGATTCGCGCATCTTCCAGATGACCGTAGCCAATATTGTATGCGGCCAGCGCCATCCAGGTTCGGTCAGGTTCTTCGATATCATCGGGGATGCGTTGCAGACTATTCGAAAAATATTCGGCACCCCCCATAATACTGCTTTCAGGCTTGAGTCGATTTTCTATTCCCATTTCAGCTGCGGTTCTCAGGGTTAACATCATAATACCGCGCACTCCGGTGGGTGAAACTGCTTTTGGATCCCAGTGTGATTCCTGGTAGCCCATAGCGGCGAGTAATCGCCAGTCGAGATTGTATTTTTTTGCAGCCGCTTCGAAAAAAGGGCGGTATCGCGGCAAACGTTGTGCAACGTGACGGCGAAATATTAATGTGCCGACATAATCAAAATCTTTTGTGTGGCCGTAAGTGCGTTCGATCAGACGAGTGAGGTCACCACTGGTGCGTATTTTGTCAAAGAATGCGGCCACCTTGTCGTACAAACTATTATCTTTGGACTTTGGAAACAGCCAGCCAAGTTGCTGCGGTTCGCCGATATCAAAGGCAGCGCGCAAATCCAGCATAAAGCGCTGGTTGAGCATAAATTCATTTGAATCTACCATGGTGTAATCGAGAACATCATCAGCCACCAGTTGTAACAGGTCTTCGTTTTCGAGTTCATCATTTTCTTTCCAGTTGAGACTGGGATGCTGTTTTTTCAGTTTCACCAGGCGCTCGTTATGGCTGGAATAGGCGACGACTTCAAAGGTGCCGTTGAGGTCGTCGATCGAACCTGGCCGTGGATTATTAATGTTGTAGATTAGTTGCTCGGTAATAGCCTGATAAGGTGGGCCGAAACGAAAAAACTCCTTGCGATCTTCGGTGATAGTAAGGCCGGCGGCAGCAAAATCTGCGGCGCCATTTTCAACGCCAGCAAGGACCTGGCTCAAATTCTGGGCAGCAATCATTTTAAGTTTGACGCCGAGTTCATCCGCGAGCATTTTGGCAAGATCGTATTCCAGACCCGCTGGCCCATCAGGGCCTTCATAATAGGTCGTGGGACTATTGCGGGTGAGCACCACCAGTTCGCCTTTGGTGATGATTTTTTCCAGTGTGGAGTCACTCAGCCAGGCTGGTATCACATTGAAAACAATGATAATTATTCCGGTTGTTGCGGCAAGCCCAAGAAACAGGGGGCGGCAGAGGTATTTCTTGATTCGGATAACGACGACCCTTGTACATCGACCATTGAGACGAGTAGATTAAAACCTGATCACAGGCGATACAAGCTTAAATATGGTGGCTGGATAGCACGGGGGTATGAATGGCGGAGAGGGAGGGATTCGAACCCTCGGTACCCGCAAGGGTACACCTGATTTCGAATCAGGCCCATTCGGCCACTCTGGCACCTCTCCTGAAACTTGTCTGCGCTTAGACGAGCAGGCAAAGCCTGCAACAACTCGTCGATTGATATCAGGGCGGCATTCTACAGGGTTTATCGCGATGGGTTAATTTTTTCAACGATACGCAGTAGAGCGCCGGATTTTTTAAGTGTTCTGAGGGATAGCTAAATTCGAGACTGCGTATTTATGCAGAGTTGAGGTGGTTTTGTGGGCATCAAATGTGGCATGAAACTTTCCCTGAAAAAAGTGTTGCGAGTCACCGTATGGCATGATATTTTGTGGTTCGGCTTCGATACAACTACTATATATGGTGGTTTATCAGCAGGGAACCCGGTGAGATTCCGGGACTGTCGCGCAACGGTATTGGGGAACCCGGGCCATGATGACGTTTTCACAGGCGCAGCCTGAGAAGCCGGGAAATCATAGCCATTGATGCTTACAGCATTGTTTCGTCCCCTGAGTCCGAATACCTGTCGGAGCTGAAATCCTTGATGGATTTGATTACCCGGGCCTCGCGTCAAGGCTGAAGGGTGGGGTGCGCCGATTAGCTGGATTTTTCAGTCCCCCCCCATCGCTGTATGCGAATTTCCGAGCCTCATAAGCAGCTAAGAATAATAAGGGGAGATTATGCACACAGCCACATCTACCGCCAGCGACGCGCCACCGGTCGCTGAATTACCGCACACAGTTATCAAACGGGACGGCCGTCAGGCGCATTTTGATGCCGAGAAAATTGTCTCGGCGATCCAGCGCGCCGGACATGCCAGCGATGAGTTTGCCGAGGAAGAGGCGCGGCTGCTGACCGCTCAGGTGCTGAAAGTGCTGCGCCATCGCTATACGCGCAGCGCGCCGGAGATCGAACAGATCCAGGATGTGGTTGAACAGGTGCTGATCACGTCCAATTATCACCGTACCGCGCGCAGCTATATTATCTATCGCGAGCAGCACGGCAAGCTGCGCCGCGACCGGAGTTCATTGATCGATGTGGAATCATCCATGAACGAATATCTGGAGCGTCTCGACTGGCGGGTGAATGCCAATGCCAATCAGGGCTATTCACTGGGCGGGCTGATCCTCAATACCGCTGGCAAGGTCACCGCCAATTACTGGCTCAATCATGTCTATCCCGCCGAGGTGGGACTGGCGCATCGTGAAGGCGATTACCACATTCATGATCTCGACATGCTGGCGGGGTATTGCGCGGGCTGGTCGTTGCGCACTCTGCTAAACGAGGGCTTTAATGGTGTGCCGGGCAAGGTCGAAGCAGCGCCGCCCAGACGTTTTTCCAGCGCGCTGGGGCAGATGGTCAATTTTCTCGGTGCGTTGCAGAACGAGTGGGCCGGGGCCCAAGCCTTCAGCTCTTTCGATACTTATCTGGCGCCTTATCTGCGCCGTGAACAGCTGGATTACGACACCGTGCGGCAAGGAATTCAGGAATTTATCTATAATCTCAACGTGCCCTCGCGCTGGGGTACGCAGACCCCGTTTACCAATCTCACTTTTGACTGGGTCTGCCCCGAAGATCTGCGCGAGCAGGTGCCTGTGATCGGCGGCAAAGAGATGGGGTTTACCTATGGTGAATTACAGATCGAAATGGATATGATCAACCGCGCCTATATTGAGGTGATGACCACAGGCGATGCCAGAGGTCGGGTGTTTACCTTTCCGATTCCTACCTACAACATTACCAACGACTTCCCCTGGGAAAGTGAAAATGCCGAACGCCTGTTCGAAATGACCGCCCGATATGGTCTGCCTTATTTTCAGAATTTTATTAATTCCGATATGGAACCGGGCCAGGTGCGTTCCATGTGCTGTCGTCTGCAGCTGGATTTGCGCGAGCTGTTAAAACGCGGCAATGGCCTGTTCGGCTCGGCGGAACAAACCGGTTCCATCGGTGTGGTCACGATTAACTGTGCTCGTCTCGGCTATCTTTACAAGGGTGATGAAGACGCCTTACTGAAGCGGGTTGACCGCCTGATGGAACTGGCGCGCACCAGCCTGGAAATCAAACGCAAGGTGATCCAGCGTTACATGGATGGTGGTCTGTTTCCGTATACCAAGCGCTATCTCGGGACGCTGCGCAATCATTTTTCTACCATCGGTGTCAACGGACTGAATGAAATGATCCGCAATTTTAGCGATGATGCGCATGACATCAGTGATGCCTGGGGCCGGAAATTTGCCCTGCGCCTGCTGGGCCGGGTCAGAGATCGGCTGATCATTTTTCAGGATGAAACCGGCCATATGTATAACCTCGAAGCAACCCCTGCGGAAGGCACCACCTATCGGTTTGCCAAAGAAGATCGCAAACGCTTTGCCGACATTTTGCAGGCTGGCAGCGCGGAAGCCCCTTATTACACCAATTCTTCACAGTTGCCCGTCGGTCTGACCGATGATCCTTTTGAGGCGCTGTTTCTGCAGGATGAGCTGCAATCGCAATACACCGGCGGAACCGTACTGCACCTGTATATGAACGAGCGCATTTCTGATTCCAGTGCCTGCCGCACGCTGGTAAAACGCGTGCTCGAACGTTTCCGTCTGCCGTATATCACCATCACGCCGACGTTCTCGATTTGCCCGCAGCACGGATATCTCAATGGTGAACACGAATTTTGTCCACACTGTGACGAAGAACGGCTGGCCGAGAAGTGCCGCCAGCTAACAGCCAGACCAGCCCTTAAAGAGGAGCCACACTATGTCTAATAGCAATAACCACCAATCAGTCAAGCTCAGTGATGATGAACGCCAGCGTTGTGAAGTCTGGACCCGTGTCATGGGTTATCACCGCCCGGTGACTTCATTCAATCCCGGTAAACAGAGTGAACACGCTGAGCGTCGCCATTTCAGCGAACACCCGCGCAGCCGGAACGAGCATGGCAGTTTATGCGATTCAACATCGGTGGCATAACATCGCTGACCACGATTGATTTTCCGGGCCACCTGGCAGCGGTGGTATTTTGTCAGGGCTGCGCCTGGCGCTGCCCCTGCTGCCACAATCCGCACCTGCTGCCATTCAGTGCCAATTCAGGCGACTGGCGGCAGTTGCAGGCCTTTCTTGAACCTCGGCGCGGCCTGCTGGATGGCGTGGTGTTCAGCGGTGGTGAACCGCTGTTTCAGTCGGGGCTGATTGAGGTTATAAAAAACGTCAGGGCGATGGGGTTTAAAATTGCGCTGCACACCGCCGGTATTCATCCGGGCAGATTCAAAAAAATGTTGCCATACCTGGACTGGGTTGGTCTTGATATCAAAACTTTGTTCGAACATTATCCGCAAATCACCGGCGTAGCGAACAGCGGTGCCAGAGCACGTGCGAGTCTGGCTCTGTTACTGGAGAGCGGTATTGCATACGAAGTGCGCACCACCGCCGATCCAGACTTTCTCAACAGAACAATACTGCTTGTACTCAGTCAGGCATTGGCCAACGCTGGCGTGACACACTATGTACTTCAGGAATGTCGTCCGGTAGCGAGTGAACACCAGATCGCACGCACGCACGCTGCCGCATTCTTTCACGACCACAGCCTGCTGCAGCAACTCCACGAAACATTCCATAGTTTCATCGCACGTCGCGCCTGAATCGATAAATATAAGACTCGGGAACCCGGGCCGGATCTGCACAACTAACGGAGTAATACAACGGTGTATTCGGCATAACAGTTTTGTATTCTTAAATGAAGTATGTTTGGGGCTTATGTTTGTGCTGGTTTTGCATATTTTATTTTGTTATTCAATGGCTTGAGCAGGATCGGCTGCAATGTCTCGCAAACGAGAAATATCACCATGAGACGCTCGCACGCATGGCTGCTTGTAGTTGCAGGCTATCATTTATCGATGCCAGCGCTGGCCGCTTTCGGGCCAGCTGAGTGGCCACAATATCGCCTCAATGCCAGCAATAATGCAGTCTACGACAATGGTGCCCAGGCTCTGGCGCGGACAAAGTTTCGCACTGGTGATGAAGTAAGAGCGAATCCCGTCATTGTTGGCGATGCACTCTACGTCGGTAATCACGCCACCGGCGGCATGTTTCGTTTCGATCTTGAGAGTGGAAAAGTCATCTGGGACGACAACAATCCCTGGTTTCGTCATGCGCCCAACTGGATTCATGCTGACATGATTCAGGCCGGTGGGCGGATTTTCGTCAGTTACGGCAATCGTGTGTTCCAGAGCAAGGATGTTCGTGGCACTGGGGACAGCGGGGTCATGGCCGTAGATCCAGAAACCGGAAAAACCTTGTGGCAGCAGCGCACCATAGGCGAGGCTATGCCGACACCGGCTTACTGGAACACAACCCTGTATCTGGTGACCGGTGGCGGTGAGCTCATCGCGTTTGCGCCCGACACCGGGAAACGGCTTTGGTCGTTGAAGTTGCCCGGCTGGGTCAGTATGTCGTCCCCGGCGGTGCAGGATGGCGTGCTCTATGTGGGTGCGCTCAATGCGGTGGTTGCGGTTGATCTGGCAAAGCGCAAAATACGTTGGAGCTTTAAAGAGTTTGCGACCTTTACCGATGTATCGCCAGCGGTCTCGGAAGACGGTATCGTGATTATTACCGGCATGATGAGCCGGGAACTTCTCAGTGAAAAAGCACAGCGTAAATATGCGAGCCACCGAGGTTACTTTCACTTTATCTATGCTCTTGATACTGAATCCGGCAAGCTGCTCTGGCACGACTTGCTCGGCAGCGGCCCGTATCAGGATAATAATACCTCCGGCGTGCCGGTGATTGTTGATGGCCGTGTCTACGTAGGCAGCCCATATACCCGATCAGTTTTTTCCTATGACGTCCGAACCGGACAGCGCTATTGGGAATATCCGGTTGGTGCCTCGGTGAAAGGCGCACCGGTTATCGCCAACAACAGGATATTTTTCGGTGATACAGCCGGATATCTGTACATCCTTGATGCCAGGGCTGGCATCGCCCCGATCTGTGAAAATGGGCGGCCTGCAGCCAGGTTGAAACTGGGCGGTTCCAGTGATAACGCAAAGGCTGTTGCGTTGGCTCCGGGCGGCCCGGTTATTATTAACAATACCGTTTTCGTTGGCAGCCAGGACAGCTTTGTCTATGCGGTTCCCATTCGGGAGATCGACTGTCAGTAGTCAGCACGGAAACGTGGTGCTTATTGCACGCCGGGGGTTAACTTTGTAAAACATCATAAAACTTGATCAGATCAGTTACGCTCTCAATATTAAGTTTCGACATCATTTTGGCACGATGAACTTCAACGGTTCTTAATGAAACACATAGTTTATCGGCTATTTGCCTGTTTATCAGGCCTTCTGCTACCAGATAAAACAGTTCTTTTTCTCGATTCGTCAATGCGGTAAATAAGCCTGCATTACAATGTTTTTGATAACGCAATAAGCTGATTTTTTGTGCCCGTTGGATACTGGGCAGCAGTTCGGTGGCGGACACGGGTTTCTGGAAAAAATCACTGGCACCGTTACGGAAGGCTTTTATGGTCATGGGAACATCGCCATGACCCGTCAGAAAAATAATGCTGAATGTTGCGCCAAGCCGGTTTAATTTTTCATGAACTTGCTGGCCACTAATCCCCGGCATTTTGCTATCAAGAATCAAACAGCCGGGTTCATTGCCGGCATCAATCGTGGTTAAGAAATCATCACCATTTGCAAAATCATAAACACAGAAATCATATCCTTCCAGCATGTATCTAAGCGCTTCTCTGACGGAGGGGTCATCATCCACGATATAGATGGGAACATTTAACTCATCACTCATTTGAAGTCCATGGTAGTGTAAAGCTGGCAATGCAGCCACCGGTGTGGCCATTCTCAATCCATATTTTCCCACGATGTGCCTCAATAATGCGTTTGCAGATCGACAACCCTAATCCCATCCCCTGTTTTTTTGTGGACATAAAAGGCGTAAAAAGTTGATTAATTGCTGTCTCACAAAGCCCCGGGCCATTATCAGTTATTTTGAACTGAATATTGTTTTCATTAGCGGATAGTATTTCCAGCACTAATTGATGCGGTTCTTCCGTGCTTGACATGGCTTCTAGGCTGTTCCGAATCAGGTTAATAAATACCTGCTGAATTTCAATGGGATCAATATTTAGAATAATCTTTTCGTACGGCAATAAAAGGCTCAGGTTTATACTGGATTTTTTTAGTTCAAACTGCAATAACAATAGTGAATCATTTATAAGTCGTTTTATATCCGTTTCCTGTCTTTCAGGCTGTTGCTTTTTAGCAAAGCCTCGGATGCGCTGAAGTATTTTTCCACTACGTTGCGCTTCAATGCTTATTTTACCAAGTATATTAACCAGGTCGTTGTTGTTCTGCTCTTTTTTCAGTCGAATAATACCGCCTTCTGCATAACTGTTGATGGCGGCAAGTGGCTGGTTTATTTCGTGTGCCAGGTCAGATGACAATTCACCCAGAATAGCGATTCGTTGTGCATGCTCAAGTTCTTGTTGTCGTTGATGCAGCTCGCTGTTTGCCTGTAGCAATTCATGACTCCGGCGATTAACTAATAGCTGCGTCCAGAGATGATGCATAAATCCCACTATAATAATAAGCAGGAATAAACCGCTCCATTGCCAGTTTGCCAGCAGCCATTGCCAGATCTGCTGCCACCAGATTTCTTGCCAGGGATGTATATCCAGACGTTGGTACAACTGATGAATTTCATAAGTGCTCACCGGAGTGGTCCATCCCAGTGAGCCGGCTGCAATGGCCGCAGATGAACTGGCATCCATCAATAATAGTGCTTGGGCTATTTTTTCGGCAAGGGTCGTTGGTGTGCCTCTTAATTTGGCAAACGACCAGTTGGGGTATAGCTGACTGCTGCTCTGGCAGTTAAAACCGTCGTGTTGTTTCAGCTCCAGTACGCGATATTCATTTATGTTAATCAGTCCCTCCGCGTGCATATCTTCCAGCAGGCATGCGGGCACAATGGCGCTCGCCACAGTTGCATCTCTCACCCAGTACACTAAGGCGTCTACCGGATAGCGTGAGAAATTAACTTTGTTAAAAAACTGTGTTGGATTGATGCCCTGTTTCGCCATCTCATCCCAATAAACCTGAAAGCCACCAAATGCCAGTGCATCAACTGCTCCCAGGGATTGAGCTTTCAAATCATGCAGATTCTTATAAGGTGAACCTGCTTTGACGATTAGTGCTGAACCGATCGCTCGCTGACTGCCATTATGCCGTCGTGATTTCAGGGTGGCTAGCCAGCTTATGCCATGTTTTGTGCCAATGCGAACGTACTGACCGGGATTGGTAATGACCAAGTCTATATTTTGCTGCATGACAGCAGTATCCAGCTCTGGCAGGGTCATCGGTAGAATAGTAAAACGGGTGCCTGGAATCACAGCGGCAAGATAGTCAGAGGTCGGCTGCCAGCGTTGCAGAGCCTTCTCAGTACCCCTGAAGGCTAGTGCACCGACTTTAATTTCCTGGCTATCGGCATGACAAAATACAGCGGCTGACAATAAATAGGCTAATAATACTCGCAGCACTAGACACCCGTTTCCCCGTGAAGCTATCTCGGTCACATTATTATCCTTCGATAATAGCAACAAACCAAATTGAAGGGCAGCTCAATTAGCGAGCGCGGCAGAGCGGGCTTGTCGGGTTGTTATCAATGATGACTTTTTCTGTAACAGGCATGAAGTTGATATATGAAAAAATCATGATGTAAGTCAAGCAAAATGCTTTTTATCTATAACTCACCTGCTTGATGTGGTTAACCACAATAGTACGGCTTGAGGTTGAAGTAGATACTCATTGCAGAATAGTACAGCAAAGGTAATGGGTCATGGATATAAGCAAACGTCAGTTTTTAAGTAAAGTCGCTACTTTATCTGTCGGGGCTGTGCTTGTTCCTTTGAGCAGCACTAGTCAGGCGGGTATCAATGATCAACCGCCACGACGAAACGGAGAAACCGGTAAACGCTGGGCAATGGTGGTGGATCTTCGCAAGTGTATTGGCTGTCAGTCGTGCACTGTTGCCTGCACCATTGAAAACCAGTCTCCTATTGGCCAGTTTCGGACTCATGTTGACCAATACGAAATTCAGGACCGCGAACATCCTGAAAATATTACCAGCTTAATGTTGCCGAGGTTATGCAACCATTGTGATCTGCCGCCATGTGTTCCTGTCTGCCCGGTGCAGGCGACCTATCAGCAAAAGGACGGTATCGTAGTGGTGGATAGCGACCGTTGCGTGGGTTGCGGTTACTGTGTTCAGGCCTGTCCTTATGATGCTCGTTTTATAAACAAAGAAACCAATAGTGTTGATAAATGTACTTTCTGCACACATCGTCTTGAAGCCGGCTTATTACCCGCCTGCGTCGAAAGTTGTATTGGTGGTGCCCGGGTCATAGGTGACCTGAATCAGGCGGATAGCCAGATATCTCAATTAATTAATGAACATAAAAAAGATATTAAGGTGTTAAAGCCTCAGGCAGGTACCAAACCTCACGTGTTTTACATTGGTCTCAATAAAGCGTTTGAAAACCGCATTAATGGGCAATCTGCCGTATGGCAACCCAAGTAGGAGATGACAACATGATTACTGAAATTCTGTCACCCAATATTGAAATCACCTGGCTGCCCTGGGCGGTTGCGTACTTTTTTTTTATCGGTATTAGTTTTGCGGCGGTTACTTTAACCTTGCCCGCCATCTTGTTCGGCCACAAGCAGTCGCTCGGTGTTGCTCGTGTTGCTATGCTGGTCATGCTTATTTGTGCCATTGTCGGTCCGGTTGCCCTGTTGGCCGACATACATCAACCGGCGCGTTTCTGGCATTTTTATGCCTGTATTACCCCCTGGAGCTGGATGTCCATCGGTGCTATTTTTCTTCCCATCTACGTTGTCGCTACCTTTATCTACAGCTGGCTTTTCCTGAGACCCGCTTTACTGGAAAGCAAAGCTAAAGCGGGTATTGTTGGGATCATGGCCAGGATACTGGGCGTGGGGTCATGGCAGGGGCAGCATTTATTAAAACTGATGGCAATGATGACCTTAATCCTGGGTATGATCATTGCGCTGTATACCGGCGCTGAAGTCGCCATCGTGGCGACCAGGGAGTTATGGAGCAGTTATTTGATTCCGGTTTTCTTTTTCACCACTGCGCTATTGGCCGCCAGCTCACTCTCGTTGCTGCTCGCATATTTGATGCATGAAGATAATGTGACACTGACGAGTCTTAGCCGCTATAGCCGCTGGTCTGCGCTGTTATCTTTGGCTGTTCTGGCATATTGGTTTGTCCTGGCTATTTTCACGAATGGGGCAGAAGCCCGCAGTCTGGTATTGCTGCAGCACTCAACGCAGTGGCAGCTCAATCTTGGCTTACTGGTGCTGTTATTTGCAGTGACTGCTTTTTTTGCCAGCGGTTCATCAAAGCTGATTCTATTAGCTGCCCTGGGCGGCCTGGTTGTTAGCTGGTTTTCACGCTGGTTGATCTTTATCGATGGTCAGACCATTCCTAAATATGGTGCCGGGTTTTACACATATGAACTACCCTGGGGCACAGAAGGTTTGTCAGGAATACTGGGGATCTTTGGGCTGTGGCTATTTTTAGCCATCGTGCTTTACCAGATACTGCCATGGAAAAATAGAACAGAATCACGGGTAGAGGTGCAATCATGAAAGAATCACGTCGTAACTTTATTAAAATAGGTGCCGCTACAGGTGGGCTGGCTGCTTTTGCAACGGGGTATAGCACGACTGCCAAACACGCTCTGGATGGATTGTTAACTGGCTCATCCGGCAAGCAAACTCGGGATTCAATTTTTGGTAATGCCTTGCAACCCGAGTTTCTTATCGATGCTCAGGGAGCAGTGCAGGTAAATTCAAAACAACGCTTAGCCAGCAGCATGTGTTTTGGTTGCTGGACAAAATGCGGAGTCAGATTACGCATTGATAATGAAACCGAGAAAGTGATACGTATCAGTGGTAATCCCTATCATCCGTTGGCCGCTGAGGCGCAGATTCCTTATCAAACCAGCGTCGAACAATCTTTTTTGGGAATCAGTGGCAAAGATGAAGTCGGTCTTGGTGGGCGCTCCACGGTCTGTGCTCGTGGCAATGCCATGCTGGAACAGTTAAGCAGCCCGTATCGGATAAAAACGCCGTTAAAGCGTGTCGGTGAACGCGGTAGCGGTGAATGGCAGCCGATTAGTTTTGAACAATTAGTTAAAGAAATAGTTCATGGTGGTAACCTGTTTAATGAAGGCCATGTCGATGGGCTTAAAGATATACGGGATTTAACCACCCCGTTAGATCCCGAAAATCCTGAATATGGTCCTAAAGCAAACCAGTTGCTAATGAGCAATGCAGGCGATGATGGCCGCGACGCTTTTTTCAAACGGTTCACTTTTAATAGTTTTGGTACCCGTAATTTCGGCCACCACGGTGCCTATTGCGGATTTGCCATGCGCGCCGGATCCGGTGCCCTGATGAATGATATGAAAAAATACGCGCATGTTAAACCCGACTGGTCACATGTGGATTTCGGCTTATTTATTGGCAGCTCCCCGGCGCAATCCGGCAACCCATTTCAACGTCAGGCGCGTCAGTTGGCAACCGCAAGAAGCGAGCGTGACTTCGAGTATGTAGTGGTATCACCGGTCTTACCCAATAGCGCCAATCTAGCCAGTCAGCCCAATAACAACTGGGTGCCGGTCAAACCAGGTGCTGACGCCGCGCTGATTATGGCGATGATTAGATGGATTATTGAAAACCAGCGCTATGATGCTAATTTTCTCGCACAACCCGGCGCCAAAGCGGCTAAAGCTGCGGATGAGGCGCACTGGAGCAATGCCACTTATCTGGTTATTTCGGATGAAAGTCATCCGCGTTATGGTGCTTTCCTGCGTCGCAGCGATGTTGGTCAGGCCGTTAAAGGCAAAGCCTATGGTAAAGATGATGCTTATCTGGTAGTGGCCGCTGACACTGAACAGTTAATCGCTCATGACCAGTCAGCGGCGGCGGCTATCTTTGTTAGCCGTGAGGTAGCGATCAGTCAGGGTAAAGTGTTGGTAAAGAGCAGTATGCAACGTCTGAAAGAAGAAGCCGAGCGCTTTACCCTGGCGGAATACAGCAAGATGTGTGGCATACCCGAGGCCACCATTGTCGATCTGGCTGACAAATTCACCAGTTACGGCAAGCGTGCGGTGGTCGATGCGCATGGTGGCATGATGAGCAGTAATGGTTTTTACACCGCTTATGGTGCCTTAATGCTCAATGCGCTGGTTGGCAACTATAATGTCAAAGGCGGTGTTTCATCTGCCGGTGGTAAATTCTCTGAATTTGGTGCCGGGCCTCGTTATAATTTTAAAAAATTCCCTGGCAAGGTAAAACCTGAGGGCGTCTTTTTGTCGCGTTCACGTTTCCCCTATCAAAAGACCAGTGAATACAAACGTAAAGTGGCTGCCGGGGAAAACCCTTATCCTTCACAGCAACCCTGGTATCCGTTCTCACCGCCAATCATGAGTGAGCATTTATCCTCTGCTCTCGACGGTTATCCTTACTCCATTAAGGCGATGATTTTTAACATGTCTAATCCTATGTATGGACAGGCAGGACTGAGAACCCTGATCGAGAAGAAACTTAAAGATCCCAAACGCATACCTTTGTTTGTTGCGATTGATGCTTTTATCAATGAAACCACGGCTTTTGCCGATTATATTGTGCCCGACACCATCACCTATGAAAGCTGGGGCTGGACCGGTGCCTGGAGCGGTACGGTCACCAAAACATCAACCGCTCGCTGGCCCGCCGTTGAACCAGCCACCGATAAAACGGCTGAGGGTGAAGCGATCTGTATGGAAAGTTTTTTAATCGCCGTCGCCAAAGAAATGAAATTGCCTGGTTTTGGTGACAAAGCTATTCCTGATAGCGATGGTAATCTTGGGGCATTGAATAAAGTGTCTGATTTTTATTTGAAAGCCGCAGCTAATGTCGCTTACTTTAAAGGCAAAGCTGTGCCTGATGCTAACGCAAAAGATATTGAGCTCGGTGGTCTTAATCGATTGCGGGCTGAAATTAAACAGACATTAAAATCTGATGAACAGGCAAAAGTTGCTTTTATGCTGGCCAGAGGCGGGCGCTTTGAAGATATCGACAAAGCGTATGATGGTAAACAGTTGAAACATAAATACGGTAAACATATATGTATCTGGAATGAAAAAGTCGGGACCAGTATCAATACCCTCAGTGGCAAACATTTTGTCGGTTGCCCCACCTATTACCCACAACAACTGGCTGATGGCACACCGCTGGATGAAGTATATCCGCCATCAAAATGGCCCTTTATCTTGTCTTCTTTCAAGTCTAATTTGCAAAGTTCTTTATCAATTACCTCCGCACGTTTGCGTTCTGTGCATCCGCATAATCCCGTATCGCTGAATCGTGAGGATGCGAAGCGACTGGGGATTGGCAATGGTGATAAAGTCCGTATCAGTACCCCCGGTGGTTCAGCAGAAGCTATTGCGCTGGTACGCGACGGCGTGCACAGTGGGGCGATTGGTATTGAGCATGGCTTTGGTCATAAAGAATTGGGCACCAGAGCACATTTAATTGGTGATCAGCGGCAACCGGAATCGCCGGCGATTGGTGCCGGCATTAATTTAAATGATCTCGGACTCATTGATCCGCACCGTAACGGTTCTGCAACGCTGTTAGATTGGGTGTCTGGCAGCAGTGCCCGGCAGGGATTGCCCGCAAACATTGAAAAAATAAGTTGAGGGCAGAATGGCACTTAACTCAAGCGTATAGCACTTAAATCCATCGTCGTTGCCGCGTGTTTTTGGCGGGAATCACACGAATATAAAACTGGATTCCCGCTAGAAGCTTATGGGAATGACGGAAAACACAAAAAATTTTCTTGAGTAAGTGCCATTCAGGTCAGGGCATAAGTTTGGCGGAGAGAGAGGGATTCGAACCCTCGATACGTTTGACCGTATACACACTTTCCAGGCGTGCTCCTTCAACCACTCGGACACCTCTCCAGAACTTTTAAACTTTATTCTGCTGTTTGAACTCAATCGGGCTGTTCAGCAGCGGAGCACTACGGCGTGCTCGTGACTCGGCGCGTCCTGCGCCTCCGCCCTTCGGGCCATCAGCAAAAAACGCTGATGTTCAAATTCGCTCCCGGCGAATTTAGTCAACCACTCGGACACCTCCGAGGAAAGCATAGCCGGCGGCCATCAGCTGGCAGCGGAAAGCTAAAAAATATTTTTTATACCGCCAACGCCAGTCGGGGCGCAAGGTTACGTGACTTGCGTTGGCTTTGCAATTGACGGCAGTGTGCTGTGACTAGTTTTCTGCTGCGTACAGCCGATCAAGAATGCCTTTGGCGCCTCGGGCGAGCAGGTCATCGCCGAGTTCGACGCCGAGGCTTTCGGCTTCGCTGCGATGGCCGGTGATTTCACCGCTGACGATCTCGCTGCCGTCGGGCTCGCCGACCAGGGCGCGCAGATGCAGGCTGTCGCCGTCGAGTGTGGCGTAGCTGGCGATTGGCACCTGGCAGCCGCCCTGCAGGCGGTGGTTGAGCGCGCGTTCGGCACGGATGCGGTCTGCAGTATCGCTGTGATTCAGACTGGCGAGCAGCGCCAGGATCTCGTCATCGCCGGCGCGTGCTTCGAGGCCAATCGCGCCCTGGCCGACTGCAGGCAGCATGATACTGGAATCAATCCGCTGGCGTATCCGGTCTTCCATTTCCAGCCGCACCAGCCCGGCGCAGGCCAGCACGATAGCGTCATAGTCGTCATTATCGAGCTTCGCCAGCCGACTGTTGACGTTGCCGCGCAGGTCTTTGATCACCAGATCGGGGCGGCGATTGAGCAGCTGGCAGCGACGACGCAGACTGCTGGTACCGACTACGGCGCCCTGTGGCAGGGCGTCGATGTTGGTGTGATGGTTGGAAACAAAGGCATCACAGGGCTCTTCACGCTCCATAATGGTGGCGAGCAACAGACCGGGTGGAAATTCCATCGGTACATCTTTAATTGAGTGCGCGGCGATATCAGCGCGACCGTCCAGCATGCCCTGTTCCAGTTCTTTGACAAACAGACCCTTGCCGCCGATTTTCGCCAGCGGTGTGTCGAGAATTTTATCGCCCTGGGTGCTCATGGTCACCAGCTCAACCTGCAAGCGTGGGTTGTTCATGATCAACTGGCGTTTCACGTGCTCTGCCTGCCACAGGGCGAGCGGACTTTTGCGGGTGGCGATGCGAATCAGGTCTTTCATTTCGAGCAATCAGTGGCAAAATGGGCGGCCATTATAACCGTAGACGCCGCCACGAACACCCGTTGTACTTTATGAATGAATCCAGAACCCTGATCGAACGTGACCTCGCTGTGCTTTGGCACCCCTGTACCCAGATGAAAGACCACGAATCGCTACCGCTGGTGCCGATTCGTCGCGGACAGGGCGTCTGGCTGGAAGATTTTGACGGCAAACGCTATCTCGATGCGGTTAGCTCATGGTGGGTGAATCTGTTCGGTCACGCCAACCCGCGCATCAATGCCGGTATAAAAACCCAGCTCGACCAGCTGGAGCACGTGCTGCTCGCCGGGTTCAGCCACGAACCCGTGGTCGAACTCTCCGAGCGCCTGCTCAAAATGGCGCCACCGGGGCTGGCGCGCTGTTTTTACGCTGACAATGGTTCATCGGCGGTGGAAGTCGCGCTGAAGATGAGTTTTCATTACTGGAAAAACATTGGCCAGCCGAATAAGACCCGCTATATCAATCTCGCCAACAGTTATCACGGTGAAACCCTGGGTGCGCTCGCAGTTGGTGATGTCAGTTTGTACAAAGATACTTATCAGCCGCTGCTGCTGGAACCGATCACGGTGGCTTCGCCAGACTGTTACCACCGTGAATCCGGCGAAAGCTGCGCGGAATACTCGCAGCGTATGTTTGCTGACATGGAACGCACGCTGGAGCAGTACGCGCACGAGGCCTGTGCGGTGATTGTTGAGCCGCTGGTGCAGTGCGCCGGTCATATGCGGATGTACGATCCGGTTTATCTCGGCCTGCTGCGCGAGGCCTGTGACCGCCACGGGGTGCACCTCATCGCCGATGAAATCGCGGTCGGTTTTGGTCGCACCGGCACCTTGTTCGCCTGCGAGCAGGCAAATATCACGCCGGACTTTATGTGTTTATCAAAAGGCCTTACCGGAGGCTATTTACCGCTCTCGGTGGTGCTGACCACGGCGCAGGTATACGAAGCGTTTTACGATGATTACGCCAGACTCACTGCCTTTTTGCATTCGCATTCTTACACCGGCAATCCGCTGGCCTGTGCTGCGGCGCTGGCGACACTGGATATATTTGCGCAGGACGATGTGCTGGGACGTAATCGCGAACTGGCCACGTTGATGAAAAATCTCAGCGCACCACTGACCGGTCACGCCCATGTCGCCGAGGTGCGCCAGACCGGCATGATCGTCGCGATCGAAATGGTGCAGGACAAAGCCAGCCGTCAGGCGTACCCCTGGCAGGCGCGGCGCGGCCTCAAGGTTTATCAGCACGCCCTGCAACGCGGTGTGCTGCTACGACCGCTGGGCAATGTGGTGTATTTCATGCCGCCCTATGTGATCAGCGATGATGAAGTCAAGTTAATGATTGAAGTTGCGGGCGAAGGTATCGATATAGCCACAGACTGAACGCGCGTATTATCTTGCGGCGAGTCATGTATAATGCCGCGCGGTGACCTGCTCCGGTCCCCTCGCGACGAGAAACCGCGAACTCCGCCAGGCCCGGAAGGGAGCAACGGTAGTGGTGTATCGGGTGCCGGGGTGTGGCTGGGGCAGGTTGCCACTTTTTGTTTTGCTTGCCGGGCCGTGTTTGCCGACCCTGAAGCACGCACCCGGGGCACAAATCTGTGGCCTTTCTCGTCAGCCATCACAGTTCCGGTTAGAATGAAGCTCTAACACACAGGCGGATGTTAATTTTCCATGAGTTATGAAGTTCTGGCGCGCAAATGGCGGCCCGCTAATTTTTCCGAGCTGGTCGGACAGGAACACGTGCAGCGTGCGCTGATCAATGCGCTCGACAAAGATCGACTGCACCACGCCTATTTGTTCACTGGCACTCGCGGTGTTGGCAAAACCACCATCGCGCGCATATTCGCCAGGTCACTTAACTGTGAAACCGGTGTGACTTCAAAACCCTGCGGAGAATGCTCGGCCTGTCGTGAAATCGCCGAAGGCCGCTTTGTCGATTTGATCGAAGTCGATGCCGCCTCGCGCACTGGCGTCGATGACACCCGCGAGCTACTCGAAAACGTGCAATACGCACCGACCCGTGGCCGCTACAAAGTGTATCTGATCGACGAGGTGCACATGTTTTCCAAAAGCAGTTTTAATGCGCTGCTGAAAACCCTGGAAGAACCGCCGCCGCACGTCAAATTTTTGCTCGCCACCACTGATCCACAAAAACTGCCGGTGACGATTCTCTCGCGTTGTTTGCAGTTCAATCTCAAGCGCATGCCGGTGAGTATGATTCTGTCGCATTTGCAGCATATTTTGCAGACTGATTCAGTTGAGCATGATCTTGCCGCACTGCAGTTACTCGCCGAAGGCGCCGATGGCAGTATGCGTGATGGTTTGAGTCTGCTCGATCAGGCACTGGCCTTTGGTGCCGGTCAGGTGCGCGAGCCCGAAGTGCGCGAGATGCTGGGTGCGATTTCGCGTGACCGGGTATTAAATATGGTGCGCGCATTATTTGCTGGTGATGCCACAGCGGTAATGGCAGAAATCGAAGCGCTGAGCGAGCTCACCCCCGATTTTGAAAACGTGCTTTCAGAACTGCTCAGTATGCTGCACCATATGGCGCTGGCGAAAACCGTGCCTGAGGCACTGGATGATTATGTCAGTGCGCGCGAAGAACTGATTCAGCTCACCAGCGAGGCGAGTGCCGAAGATATCCAGCTGTTTTATCAGATCGGTCTGATCGGTCGCCGTGATTTGCCGCTGGCACCGGATATGCGCAGCGGTTTTGAAATGGTGTTGCTGCGCATGTTGGCGTTTCGCCCGGTGCAGGCAGAACAAGTAGTTACTTCTGCACCAATCACTGCGAGTGCTGTACCAGATGTGCGCACAAAAACAACAGCGCCGCAAACGTCTTCTGCATCTCCCGTAGCTCCAGCCCATACTGCCCAGCCAACGACAAAGTCAGTGGCACGCAAGATTGCCGCAGCAGGCGGCGACTGGATGCGGATTATCGAACAGCTCGCGATCAGTGGCATGGTGAAGCAACTGGCGGCCAACTGTGTATTAAAAAGTCATAAAGATAACACCATCGTGCTCGCACTTGATACGCGCTTTAAACAGTTACGCAACAGCAAGGCAGAAAAACGCATACAAAGCGCATTGTCAGACTATTATGATGCCGGAATCAATTTGCAGATTGAAATCGCAGATCAACAGGAACTGCCCACAGAAACACCCGCTCAAAATGATGCTCGGGTGCGTGACGAACGTCAGCAACAGGCTGAGACTTCGATTGAGAATGACAGCTTCGTGCAGATGATGAAAAAAAATATGAACGCAGAAATTATTCCCGGTTCAGTGAAGCCAGTTGAATCGGATAATTGAACATGAATAGATTATATCAAGAGGTGGTGAAATGAAAGGTGCAATGGGTGGCCTGATGAAACAGGCGCAAAAAATGCAGGAAGACATGCAAAAAGCGCAGGCAGAAATTGCCAATATGGAAGTTGAAGGTCAGAGCGGTGGTGGCATGGTGAAAGTAGTGATGAATGGTCGTCACGAACTGCGCAGCGTAAAAATCGATGACAGCCTGATGGGTGATGACAAAGATATGCTGGAAGATTTGCTAGCCGCGGCAGTTAATGATGCGGTGCGCAAAATCGAACAGGAAAGCAGCAGCAAAATGTCCGGCCTGACTGCAGGTTTAAACCTGCCTGGCGGCATGAAGCTACCTTTTTGATAAGTGTTAATGCAATCCACAGATGAACACAGATACACGCAGATGTTGATGTGTAATAATACCGAAAAATATCTGAGTTAATCAGCGTTTATCTGCGGATTCTTTGTCATAAATGTCTCCATTACTACAGCAACTGATCGAATCATTGAAATGCCTGCCCGGTGTGGGTCCCAAGTCAGCACAGCGCATGGCGTTTCATTTACTGGAACGTGATCGTCAGGGGGCGACCAAACTGGCGAGCACATTAGTGTCCGCAGTAGAGAACATTGGTCACTGTGAAGTCTGCCGCACTCTTAGCGAGACTGAGATCTGTGACATCTGTAATAGCACAAGCCGTGATAACAGTCTGTTGTGTGTGGTTGAAACTCCAGTGGATGTTCTGGCAATTGAACACATTGCCGATTTTCGCGGAAAATATTTTGTACTCATGGGCCGGCTGTCACCACTGGATGGTATCGGCCCATCCGAGCTTGGGCTGGATAAACTGGAGCAGCGTCTTGCCAGTGGTGAATTGCAGGAACTGATTCTGGCTACTAACCCGACCGTCGAGGGTGAAACCACGGCGCACTATATTTATGAAATGGCAAAAGCACATAATATTGCAGCGACGCGGATTGCCCACGGCGTGCCGTTGGGGGGCGAGCTGGAATTCATTGATGCTGGCACGCTAGCACACGCTTTTAGTGGTCGCCTGCCGATTCGTTCCTGATGGACACGCTTAACCAGATTAGGAGTAATGAAATGACTGATTGCCTGTTTTGTAAAATTCGTGATGGTCAAATTCCTGCAGAAATTGTTTACCAAGACGAGGATGTTCTGGCTTTCAATGATGTTAATCCTCAGGCGCCCGTGCATGTGCTGATTATTCCGAAAAAACATATTGCAACCATCAATGATCTCGCTACAGATAATGCCGCCACTATCGGTAAATTGTATCTCGCGGCAAAACACATCGCCGCTGAACACAAGATTGAGGATGATGGCTATCGGCTAGTAGTGAACTGCAATGCGATGGCAGGGCAAACCGTGTATCACATTCATTTGCATCTGCTTGGCGGCAGGCGTATGAACTGGCCGCCAGGTTAGCCGGGCCTGTCCACAGCAGAGTTGACCAGGGTCAATATCTGGTGTAACAATTGCTGGCAAAATAACCGACAGTCAGGTAACCCGAGCAGACATGGTGCGTCTTTTTCTTGTCATAGGTTTTCTTTTGTTAACCGCCACCGCGCGTGCCGCGGTTGATGGCGAAGAACTGTTCGCCAGACACTGTTCTGCGTGTCACGGGTCGAATGGTAATGGTGGCGTTGGTGTGCCGCTGGCGCTGCCTTCATTCATTAATAGTGTTGACGATGAATATTTGTCGAAAACAATCCGTATTGGCCGCCCTGGACGCATCATGCCAGGCTTTGTCGAATTAGATGACGCACAAGTCACGGCGATAACAGCATATCTGCGCAGCTGGGCGACGAAACCAGCGCCGGCGCGCGACAACACTGTGGTTAAAGGCGATGTCAAACATGGTCAGGTATTATTTTCTTCGCATTGTGCTCAGTGCCACGGTGAAAAAGGTAAAGGTGGTAAGGGCACGGGTGTGACTTTTTCGCGTAAACGCGATCTACCGATTATTGCGCCTGCATTAAACAACCCTGGATTTCTTGCCGCCGCAACAGACAGTATGATCAGAAATACTGTGTTACATGGCCGCGAAGGAACGCCCATGAACGCTGCGTCGAAAGCCGGTCTAAGTAAAAAGGATGTTAATGATCTGGTGGCCTATGTGCGCTCATTTGCGGATGCCTATCAGAAACCAGCTTACCAACAGTCGGGCCATCAACAACAGATATCGCAGCCGACGGAAGAAGACGCTGTTATTGTGATGGAATCACCGTATTCTCTTGCCGAAACAGTCGAGAATGTGAAGCTTGCGATCACCAATCAAAACTTCACTCTGGTTAGAACAGATTTTCTGGACCATGGTCTGGTGACCGAGGGCAAGGAAAACAAAAATCAGGTTGTTTTGCATTTCTGTAATTTCCGGTTCCTGTTTGATGCGCTTGTGATTGACCCGCGCGTGGGTATGTTTTTGCCATGTCGAGTCACCGTGGTGGAAAGTGCGGGCAAGGTAAGCGTGATGGCTATCAACCCCTTGCGCCTGAGTAAGCTGTTCAATAATGACGAGCTTGATGAAGCCTGCAAACATATGCACGAAATCTATACAGCCATATTGGAAGATGCAGTGTTATGATGAAGCGATTGCTTATATGTACCTTTGTCATGCTGCAAACCATATCAGCGCAGGCAGATGAGCTCATTATGGTGCGCTCCCAGCAAAAATTTCCCGAAGCCATGCTGACCTTGCAAACCTCGGTTAAAGAACATGGCTATACAGTAACGCGTGTCCAGCGAATTGATGTTGGACTTACCGGTATGGGTTACCACACAGACAAATATCGTGTGGTATTTGTGGCCAAACCGGATGAGATGCATTATCTGATAAAAAAATATCCGCTGCTGATCCCCTATATGCCGCCAAAAGTATCCATTTTTGCAGAAAACGGGGAAAGCGTGCTGGTTACAGCTAATCCTGCGTTGTTTGCAAAAATGATTAACGACGAGCATGACAAAGCTATTTTTCATCGTTGGCAGAACGATATTCAGGAAGTGTTTGACGATGTCAGGAAAGCAGACTGATTGCGTCAGTTTTTCGTCGGATGTTAATGACTGACAGTCTTATAGTCGCTCTCAGCGGCGAATCTCTTGAGAAATAAAGTATACTCTGATACTGTTCGCGCCTCAGCGAAGCCCAGTGGGTTAGCTCGGCTTTGTGGACAAGGCTTGACATGGAAGAGGTCGGTGTCGTGACAGCGAATCCGAGCGTAGTTTAGAATGAAGAAATAATACAGGCGCGTAGCTCAGTGGGTTAGAGCCCGCTTGTATGGACAAGGCTTGACATGGAAGGGGTCGGTGTCGTGACAGCGAATCCGAGCGTAGTTTAGAATGAAGAAATAATACAGGCGCGTAGCTCAGTTGGTTAGAGCGCTTCCTTGACATGGAAGAGGTCGGTGGTTCGAATCCACTCGTGCCTACCAGTTTCACCGGTCGAGTGGATTTGAACCACCGACAATAAATAGATGGTTCGACAAAATCGCTGGGAGCGATTTTGAACAGCCGAAGGCTGACCCCCGCAGGGGGCGGAAGGCATGGATGCCTGGAGTAATCCACTCGTGCCTGCCAGTTTCAGTGGTAGAACAAGCCAACATCATAATCACGCGGTTCCTCGTATCGGCCGCCACTGGAGAATACTATGCCCCAAAATGCCCTTGTCATTACTCTGCCGGACGGCTCCCAACGTGAATTTGATGCCCCCGTGACCGTGATGGCGGTGGCCGAGGCGATTGGCCCCGGGCTGGCGAAAGCCACGCTGGCGGGCCGCGTCGATGGCGAGCTGGTTGATGCTTCTTATCTCATCAATAACGATACCGAGCTGGCGATTATTACCGCGCGCGATGAAGACGCGCTGGAGCTGATGCGCCACGATGCCGCGCATGTTATGGCGCAGGCAGTGCAGGAGCTCTATCCCGGTACTCAGGTGACCCTTGGTCCGGCAATCGAAAACGGCTTTTATTACGATTTCGCTCGTGACGAAAAATTTGTTCCCGAAGACCTGGAAAAAATCGAAGCGCGGATGCACGAGATCGTGAAACGCGATCTGGCCATTGAGCGTGAAGTCTGGGATCGCGAGACTGCGATCAAAACCTTTGCCGAGCTGGGCGAAGACTACAAAGTCCAGATTATCGAGCAGAATATTCCCGAGGGTGTAGAAATCTCGGTGTATCGTCAGGGCGACTGGTTCGATGTCTGCCGTGGCCCGCATTTGCCCAGCACCGGCAAGCTCGGCAAAGGCTTCAAATTAATGAAGCTCGCCGGTGCTTACTGGCGCGGCGATTCAAACAATGAAATGCTGCAGCGCATTTATGGCACGGCCTGGGCGGATAAAAAACAGCTCAAACACTATCTGCACCAGCTCGAAGAAGCCGAGAAACGCGATCATCGCAAGCTGGCGAAAAAACTGGGCCTGTTTCACACCCAGGAAGAAGCGCCGGGCATGGTGTTCTGGCACGACAAGGGCTGGCGCATTTATCTGGAAGTGCAGAACTATATTCGCAACAAGTTACGCCGCCACGGTTATGAAGAAATCCACACGCCGCAGATTGTCGACCGCAGTCTCTGGGAAAAATCCGGACACTGGGACAAGTTCGGCGACATGATGTTTACCACGCATTCGGAAAACCGCGATTTCGCAGTCAAGCCGATGAACTGCCCCTGCCATATTCAGGTGTTCAATCAGGGCCTGAAGAGCTACCGCGATCTGCCGTTGCGGATGGCCGAGTTTGGTTCCTGTCACCGTAACGAGCCTTCGGGCACGCTGCACGGTTTGATGCGGGTACGCAATTTTGTCCAGGATGACGCCCATATTTTCTGTACCGAAGATCAGCTGCAGGACGAAGTGTCGGCTTTCATTGATCTGGTCTACGAGGTCTATGCCGACTTTGGTTTCAGCGAGATCCTGGTGGCGCTATCGACCCGCCCGGAGCAGCGCGTCGGTGACGATGCGGCCTGGGATAAGGCTGAAAAAGCGCTGGAACTGGCGCTGGATAACAAGGGTCTGGACTGGAAATTACAGCCCGGCGAAGGCGCGTTCTACGGTCCGAAAATCGAATTCGTGCTGAAAGACTGTCTCGGTCGCCAGTGGCAGTGTGGCACCATGCAGGTGGATTTTTCCATGCCCGGTCGGCTCGACGCCCAGTATGTCGCCGAAGATGATACTCGCAAGGTGCCGGTGATGCTGCACCGCGCGATTCTGGGCTCGGTCGAGCGTTTTATTGGCATACTCATCGAAGAGCACGAGGGCAAATTTCCGCTCTGGCTGGCACCGGTGCAGGCGGTGGTGATGAACATTACTGACAAACAGGCCAGTTTTGCACAAAAAGCACACGATTTCCTTGTTGAACAAGGATTTAAAGTCGAACTGGACTTGAGAAATGAGAAAATTGGCTTTAAAATCCGCGAGCACACAATACAGCGGGTTCCCTACATGCTGGTGATTGGCGACCGGGAGCTCGAAACACATACAGTGGCCGTACGCACACGAGGCGGAGAAGATCTTGGCGCCATGTCTTTAGCAGACCTGGCCAGCCGATTCTCAGCAGAAATCGTGGGCCGCGGTCGCACTGCTTTATAGGAGCACGAAAATCGCAGCACCCAAGAAGACGCTATTGAACGATGCCATTACTTACCCGGAAGTTCGGGTCATTGATGCAGAAGGTGAACAGCTAGGCCTGATGTCGAGTGAACAGGCCGTCAAAATGGCCGCCGAGGCTGGACTGGATCTGGTCGAAGTATCGCCGAATGCCAAGCCGCCCGTATGTCGCATCATGGATTTTGGCAAGTTCCGTTTTGAGAACAGCAAAAAAAATCAGGCGTCCAAAAAGAAGCAGAAGAAAACTCAGATTAAGGAAATCAAGTTTCGACCGCGGACCGAGGAAGGTGATTATCAGGTCAAGCTGCGTTCCTTGAAGAAATTTCTCGAAGAGGGGGATAAAACCAAAGTGACCATGCGCTTTCGTGGTCGCGAATTTGCTCATCAGGAACTGGGAATGCAGTTACTGAAACGCGTTGAAGCCGATCTTGCAGAGATTGGTGTCGTCGAGCAAATGCCCGGAATGGAAGGGCGGCAAATGGTGATGCTGCTGGGTCCGAAAAAGAGCAAATAAATCGTTGCAGTGTCATGCTGCAAACGAGTGAGCCGGTAACAAGCGTCAGGGATGAACACCGTGCTTATTTTTGAAGAACACACATTATAGGAGCAGGCACATGCCTAAGATGAAAACTAATCGTGGCGCAGCCAAGCGTTTTAGACGCACGGGTTCCGGCGGATTCAAACGAGCGCAATCGTTCCGCCGTCATATCCTCACCAAAAAGAGCAGCAAGCGTAAACGTCATTTACGTGATGATGCCACTGTGCATGCGAGCGACGTGAAAATGGTCAATCGTATGATGCCGTACGTTTAAGAGGATATAGAACATGCCAAGAGTAAAAAGAGGCGTACAGGCTAGAGCACGTCATAAAAAAGTTCTAGCGAAAGCAAAAGGTTATTATGGCGCGCGGAGTCGTGTCTATCGTGTGGCCACCCAGGCGGTAACCAAAGCTGGTCAATATGCGTACCGTGACCGTAAAGTTAAAAAACGCACATTTCGTTCATTGTGGATTGCACGTATCAATGCGGCAGCGCGTGAATGTGGTATGTCGTACAGTCGTTTGATCGACGGTTTGAACAAAGCCGACGTTGAAATCGATCGTAAAGTGCTGGCTGACCTTGCGGTGCATGACATGAATGCCTTCGGTCAGATTGCTGAGAAAGCGAAGCAAGCCCTGGCAGCATAAGTACGGCTGTTTGTGGTCATCCTCTGATGTCACACTGAATGTTTGAGGGGGAAGCTTGCTTCCCCCTTTTCAATTTTATCCTGCATTTGTTTAGGGAGTTGAAGTGGACCTGCAAAGCTTGAGTCAACAGGCGCAGTCTGAAATTCAGGCGGCGGACAGTCTGGACACGCTGGACCAGATTCGCGTACGCTATCTGGGCAAAAAAGGCGAACTCACTGCATTATTAAAATCACTGGGTAATTTGCCTGCGGCAGACCGTAAAGCCGCAGGTCAGGATATCAATATTGCCAAACAGGATGTGCAGACAGCCATCGAAGCCCGTAAAGCCGAATTACAGCAGGCAGTACTCAGTGCGCGACTCGCCAGTGAACGTGTTGATGTCACGCTGCCGGGACGCGGTCAGCGCAGCGGCGGACTGCATCCGGTGACGCGCACCATGCAACGCATCGAAGCACTGTTTTCTCAGCTCGGCTTTAGCGTGGTCGAAGGCCCGGAAATCGAAGACGATTATCATAACTTCGAAGCGCTCAATATTCCTGCGCATCATCCCGCGCGCGCTATGCACGATACTTTTTATTTTGATGCGACAACATTGTTGCGTACGCATACCTCACCCGTGCAGGTGCGACACATGGAACAGCAGCCGCCGCCGCTGCGGATTATCGCACCGGGTCGGGTGTATCGCTGTGACTCGGATCTAACCCATACCCCGATGTTTCATCAGGTGGAAGGCTTATTGATTGACGAGAATGTCAGCTTTGCTGATTTAATGGGCACGCTGGCAGATTTTCTCAAACTGTTTTTTGAAAATGACAATTTACAAACCCGGTTCCGGCCTTCGTACTTCCCATTCACCGAGCCTTCATCCGAAGTTGATATCCAGTGTGTGATGTGTGCCGGCGAAGGCTGTCGTGTTTGTGGTCACAGTGGCTGGCTGGAAATTCTTGGCTGCGGCATGGTGCATCCAAAAGTATTTGAAAGCGCCGGTATCGATAACGAAAAATTCAGTGGCTATGCCTTTGGTCTGGGTGTAGAGCGCCTGGCGATGCTGCGTTATGGGGTCAATGACTTACGCCTGTTTTTCGAAAACGACCTGAAATTTTTGCGGCAGTTTGCATAATGAGTCCGCTTACCGCTGCGCGGCTTCACGCAAATACACGCAAATGTAAGTCAAAAAAAGAATTAGCGTTCATTTGCAGAAGTTTTCTTTGGATTTAATAGATGAAATTTAGCGAACAATGGTTGCGTAGCTGGGTTAACCCGAAGATCACCACCACTGAATTATGTGATCAGTTAACTATGGCAGGTCTCGAAGTCGATGGTGTGGAACCGGCAGCGGCGGCATTTAACGATGTCGTGGTGGCGCGGGTTGAATCTCTGGAAAAACATCCCGATGCTGACAAGTTAAATGTGTGTCAGGTGTTCGACGGTAACGAGACTTTACAAATTGTTTGTGGTGCCGCCAACGTGCGCGCCGGGTTAATGGTCGCGTTGGCAAAAGTTGGCGCAGTGTTACCGGCGGCTAACAAAGGCGAGACATTTAAAATCAAGGCGGCGAAACTGCGTGGCGTTGCGTCCTTCGGCATGCTGTGTTCGGAGAAAGAACTCGGACTGGCAGACAGTGCGGACGGTTTAATGGAGCTGCCGGAAGATGCACCAGTCGGCAGATCAGTGCGCGATTATCTCGAACTCGATGATACCGTGATCGAAATTGATCTGACCCCCAATCGTGGTGATTGTTTAAGTATTGCCGGTGTCGCCCGCGAGCTCGGCACGTTGAATCAATGTGCCGTCAGTCCGCAGGCGTGTGCTGCTGTTAAGCCTGCGAGCAAAACAAGCTTGCAGGTCACACTGTCGGCAGATAAAGCCTGCACCCATTATGTCGGACGCGTGATCTCCGATGTAGATGTGACTGCTGCGACACCCTTATGGATGATTGAGCGTTTACGCCGTGCCGGGATTCGCAGTCTGGGTGCAATTGTCGATATCACCAATTATGTCATGCTCGAACTCGGCCAGCCGATGCACGCGTTTGATCTTGCCATGCTGGATTCGGGTATCGAAGTTCGCTACGCCAAAGCCAAGGAAACGATCACTTTACTGGACGGCAAGACCATTGAACTGGATGCTGAAACTCTGGTGATTGCGGATAACACTCGCGCGCTGGCACTTGCCGGTGTTATGGGTGGCGAAAACTCGGGTGTATCGAATGCGACCAAGGCGATATTTTTAGAGAGCGCGTTTTTTACGCCGGAAGTCATCGCTGGCAAGGCACGTTCCTATGGTTTGCATACTGATTCTTCGCATCGTTTCGAACGTGGTGTCGATCCTGCCCTGCAGCTGCCGGCGCTGGAACGTGCCAGCGCATTGATACTGGAAACCTGTGACGGCCAAGCTGGCCCTGTAGTCGAACACACAACGCAGTTTCATCCCGCGACGCGCGCACCGATAGCGCTGCGCAAAGATCGTATCCAGCGTTTGCTGGGAATCGAGCTGGCAGATAACGAAGTCAGCGATATTCTGCAGCGCCTCGGCATGCAGGTAACAACTGACAAAACTGGCTGGTCAGTGACGCCACCGAGCTTTCGCTTTGACATCAATATCGAAGCCGATCTACTGGAAGAGCTGGTACGCATTTACGGCTACAACAATATCCCGCGCACGCAGCCGCTGTATCGTTCACGCATGCAGGCACAGCCTGAGGATCGGCTCGCTCAATCAGCTCTGAAACAAATACTGGTTGATCGAGGCTATTTTGAGGCGATCACCTACAGTTTTGTCGAGCCCAAGTTCCAGCAGGTGCTGGATACTGCTATCGAAGCTGTGGCTCTGGCCAATCCGATTTCCTCAGAAATGTCGGTGATGCGGACTACGCTGTGGCCTGGTCTATTGCAGGCTTTGCGGCACAATCTCAATCGCCAGCATGGCCGGGTGCGATTGTTTGAAACCGGGCTGTGTTTCATGAAGGGCAATGACAAACTGCCGGAACAGATGCCACGCATTGCCGGGGTGATATGCGGAGAATTGCAGGCTGAACAATGGGGTGAACCTGTGCGTAAGGTTGATTTTTTTGATCTCAAAGCCGATGTAGAAGCACTGCTGGTAAGACTGCCGGGTGAGATCAAATTTGTTGTTGCTGAACATCCGGCGCTGCATCCCGGTCAGAGCGCACAGATTCTGGTCGCGGGCGAAGCCATTGGCTGGCTGGGTGCGCTGCATCCCTCGGCGCAGAAGGTACTGGATATCGAGCAGACGGCGTATCTGTTTGAACTCGATCTAAATTCAGTACTGAATGCCGCGCTGCCGAGATTTCAGCCCCTGTCGCGCTTCCCTGAAGTGCGCCGTGATCTGGCGCTGGTGGTGGCGGACGAGGTGCAGGTGGGCGATCTGCTGGCGACGCTACGGGCTCAGGCCTCAGGATTGCTCAAAGAAGTGCAGGTTTTTGATATTTATACCGGAAAAGGTATTGAGTCGGGGCGAAAAAGTGTCGCTTTGGGCTTGATTTTACAGGAATTTTCCCGCACTCTTACCGATCAGGAAGTAGAGGCCGAGCTAGCCAGCCTGGTCGCTACGCTAAAACAGAATTTTGCTGCTACACTTCGGGAGTAGGAGATAGATGGCACTGACGAAAGCCGACATGGCGGAAAGCCTGTACGAAGAACTGGGTTTGAACAAACGTGAAGCCAAAGAGCTGGTAGAACTCTTTTTTGAAGAAGTTCGCAGCGCCCTGGGTGATGCCTACCACGTTAAACTTTCGGGTTTTGGAAACTTTGTTTTGCGCGACAAAACTGAGCGTCCGGGACGTAATCCCAAAACAGGTGAAGAAATTCCGATTTCTGCACGCCGTGTGGTGACCTTCAGGCCGGGACAAAAACTGAAGCAACGAGTAGAAGCATATGCTGGAAGCCAGCAATAATAACGAACTACCTGTTATACCCGGAAAACGCTATTTCACCATCGGTGAGGTCAGCGAGCTGTGTGGCGTTAAATCCCATGTTTTAAGATACTGGGAGCAGGAATTTTCCCAGCTCAAGCCGGTCAAGCGCCGCGGCAACCGCCGCTATTACCAGCGCCACGACGTGATTCTGATTCGCCAGATCCGCAGCCTGCTCTACGATCAGGGCTACACCATCGGCGGTGCCAGGCTCAAACTCACCGGTGAAGACGCCAGCGTCGACAGCAACCAAAGTCAGCAGATCATCCGTCAGATGCGCACCGAGCTGGAAGATTTGCTCGGTATTCTCAAAGGCTGAGCCAGCCCACCCCCATATCCAGCTTTCTTCATCCTCAGCGATAGTGTATTCTTCCGCCCTCGCGGGGCGTAGCGCAGTCTGGTAGCGCACTTGCCTGGGGGGCAAGTGGTCACAGGTTCAAATCCTGTCGTCCCGACCAAATAAAAAAGGCCACTGGAAAACAGAGGCCTTTTTTATTTGGTCTGTATTGGTAGATTGGTTCGTTAGCGGCATGTTCTCTATGCCGCGTAT
>JASBSR010000031.1 GCA_030148865.1 Gammaproteobacteria bacterium | reverse complement strand
CATCGCAGCGGGAGCGATCCGCAGCTCGCCATTGGGCTATCTGCGCGCCCTGGTCAACCGCATGCAGCAGGGTGAGTTCACGCCCAAATACGCCGATCAGATTGCGCAGGCACGCAAGGCCGGAGCGGTTACACTGTAACCACTCCGCCTCAGCCGTGTACCGAAGGTCGGCCGAATGCTTAGATGCAAACAGTGTGACAGTCGCAAGACTGGCGCAGTGTTTTGCAGTGTGCGAGCGTCCGTGTCACTACACAGCGAAGCGCGGTAGTGACGCGGATGCAATCGGGGTCTAAGTGAGTAGCGTGCGGGCAATTTATCTGTGGATGCGCGAATGCCGCGTGGATTACGGTGTAAACCATGCGGATAGTTGGTGGGTTTTAACCGTGATTAGCAGACAGCACTCGCCTATACTCTATGCACGCAATTAGTTTTATCCGTGGCCACTACGGCAAAGTGGCAACCAAGGCACCATCGGATCGTGTAATGGTGCATCGGCGCAAGCCGCGATCCATCTTCCACATCAGAACAACCCTCCGGGTCTGTTCTACCCAGCAGGCATCCGCCTGTTTCAACCCACGAGCACATGCTTTGTGATGGCTTCTGGCTATTGTCTTGCCGTGCTCATCTTTCACAAACCGCAGGATTATCCTGCCTACTTCAAAGGAGGTGTTTAACCACACTCAATGAACGCCCGTGCTCGGGCATGTTGGACTGCGCGGGGTCTGCCTCAACTGAGGAAAGCCCGCGTTGCCTCTGAACAGGCATCGTCAGGTCGATTGGGCGTTGTGTCCCATGACCGTTCCGTGCAAACGGACTTGTCAGCTACGGCTGCCAGGTAGGTCAGAAACACTAACCAGAAAGCGAGAACACTATGAGAGACCTGAACTACCAACTGAAAAAACTTTGCCGCCAGTGTCGGGAAGGCAGCTATGCCACCCAGGTTAATCGCGAGCGCATGCTGACGCTGGCGGCCAACGAACTCCACGACCTCGGCTATCGCAATATGACCGATCGATCCCTGAAACCCAAACACATCGAGGCCCTGGTCAAACATTGGTTTGGCCAGGGCCTTTCCATCGGCACGATCAAAAACCGCATGGCCGTGATCCGCTGGTGGGCGCACAAGGTCGACAAGCAGAACGTAGTGGCGCGATCCAACGAGCACTACGGCATTCCGGATCGGCGCTTTATTACCAACGATTCCAAGGCCAAGTTCGTCACCCAATCGCAACTGGACAAGGTCCGCGATGAATACATCCGCATGAGTTTAGAACTGCAGCAGGCCTTTGGCCTGCGCCGCGAAGAGGCGATGAAGTTTCAACCGAGCTTTGCCGACCAGGGTGACCATATCGTACTCAAGGCGAGCTGGACAAAAGGCGGCCGGGAGCGGGTCATCCCGGTCCGTACCGAAGTTCAGCGCGATGTGCTCGACAGGGCGCGTCGGCTGGCCGGGTTCGGCTCGCTGATCCCGAGCAACCGCAACTACGTGCATCAACTGCGCGTCTACGAAGGCAACACCCTGCGCGCCGGGCTCTCCCACATGCACGGCCTGCGCCACGCCTATGCCCAGAACCGCTACGAGGAACTGACCGGCTGGCAATGCCCGGCCGCCGGTGGACCGGAAACCAAGGCCTTCACCCTGGAGCAGCGCGAGCGGGATCGCGAGGCCCGGCTCACCATCAGCCGGGAACTGGGGCATGAGCGGGAGCAGGTGACAGCGGCCTATTTAGGACGGTGACAGGCAAGACAAGGGCTCAACGATGCACCACATAGCATATTCATTTGTCATTCGGTTTATTATACTTCCCAATTAACAATAAAACCCTGTTAAATCAGGTTCAAAGTAAACTTTTCACTTGAGTCAAGTTTGTTTCTAGGCTAAATTAACAAGCATGACCAGTGAACCCCGCAGCAAATTAAACCGACTGCTTACCGCATGGCCCCAGGGCACCGTGGCGGTGTCGCGCTGGCTGGAGGTCAAGGGGGCCTACCAGCAACTGGTGCATGAGTATGAGAAAAGCGGCTGGATACGACGCATCGGCCACGGCGCTTACGTGCGTGCCGGCGATACCGTCGAGTGGTCCGGCGGTCTGCATGCCCTCCAGGCGCAATTAAAGCTGCCCGTCCACGCCGGGGCCAAAACCGCATTGCAGCTGCAAGGGTATGGGCACTTCCTGCCGATGGGGAAGGGTGGGACCGTATCGCTGTTCGCCAGTCCCGGTACTCGCCTGCCTGCGTGGTTTCGGCAATATGATTGGGGAGTGGCGCTTCGATATACCACCACGACGCTGTTCGCCGACGTTCCGGATACAGGCCTCACCGAAAAAGAACTGGCCAGCTATGCCATAACGATATCGGCACCTGAGCGCGCCATCATGGAAGTGCTGTATCTCGTCCCGGAGGAGGAATCCTTTGAAGAGGCTGCCCTGCTCATGGAGGGGTTGACCACTTTGCGGCCGCGCCTGGTTCAATCGCTGTTGGAACAGTGCCGTTCGGTGAAGGTGAAGCGGCTGTTTATGGTGCTCGCGGAAGCCTGCAACCATGCCTGGGCCAGGAAACTGGACCTGTCGAAAGTAGACTTCGGCAAAGGCAAGCGCATGATCGTCAAAGGCGGACGGCTGGACACCAAATACAACATCACCGTTCCGGATACGGGATCTGACTGGAAGGCATCGGTGAATTCGGCATGAAAGACAGCCCGTACTTCAAGCAGGCACAACTCATGCTGCGGGTCATGCCCCATGTGGCAGCTGAGGAATGCTTCGCGCTGAAGGGCGGCACGGCGATCAACCTCTATGTGCGCGACATGCCGCGACTGTCGGTCGATATCGACCTGACCTATCTACCGCTGGAATCACGCGAGACGGCATTGGCCAACATCGGTGAGGCATTGCAGCGAATCGCCGCCGCGATCCGAAGAACCGTACCCGGAGCGACGGTGCAGGAGATCCGGGCAAGGGGAGCAGAGCATGTTTCCAAGTTAACCGTCCGCACGGCGGAAGCCACGATCAAGATCGAACCCAATCTGGTACTCCGAGGCAGCGTGTTTTCGCCCGTGGAGCGGGAACTGAGCGAGCAGGCCGAACTACTGTTCGAGGCATCGGCGACGGCCAGCACACTGGCGGTCGCCGATCTGTACGGCGGTAAACTATGCGCTGCGCTGGATCGCCAGCATCCGCGCGACATCTTCGACGTCAAGATCCTGATGGAGAACGAAGGCATCACGGATGACATCCGTATTGCTTTCATTATTTATCTCGCGAGCCATGATCGCCCGATGAGCGAACTGCTCGAACCCAACCTGAAGGATTTTCGACAATTGTTCGAGCAAGAGTTTGCCGGAATGGCGGATGAAGAAGTTGAACACGATGAACTGGTCGCTGTGCGCGACAGGTTCATCGAAACAGTCAGGAACACATTGACAGAGAACGAGAAGAAATTCCTGCTCTCAATAAAGCAAGGGCAACCGGATTGGAACCTCATGCCGGTGGCAGGCATCGAGCAATTGCCGGCGATTCAATGGAAACTGATGAATATCCGGAAGATGGACAAGAAAAAACAAAAGGAATCGCTGCAAAAACTCCAGGCAGCATTGGGGCTGTGAATGAGCGGATATGCCAAACAAATGCGAAGCCTCATACCTTATATAAAGAATCAAAAATGGTAAACGTTTAATGTCCCAACTCGAACACATCGAAGCCATCGAAAAACGCCTGTGGAGCGCGGCCGATAACTTGCGCGCCAACTCCAACTACGCCAGCAACGAGTACTTCCTGCCGGTGATGGGCCTGGTGTTCCTGCGCCATGCCTACAGCCGCTATCTGGCTGTGAAGGAACAGATCGAACCCAATCTCCCCAGCCGTGGCGGCAAGACTCGCGCCCTGACCAAGGAGGACTTCTCCCAGCAGAGCGCCATCTTCCTTCGGCCCAAGGCCCAGTTCGATCATCTCGTCGCGCTGCCGGACAGCGCCGACCGCGCCCGCGCCATCATCGAGGCCATGGAGTCCATCGAGGCAGACTACGAAAACCTGCGCGGCACCCTGCCCAAGGGCGAATACCAGGAGCTGGACAACCAAGTGCTCGGCCAGTTGCTGCGCACCCTCAACCCCGAGGAGTTGAACCGGGTCACCGGCGACGTCTTCGGCCGCATCTACGAATACTTCCTCACTCAGTTCGCCGATCAGGGCGCCCACGACGGCGGCGAGTTCTTCACTCCCATCTCGCTGGTCTCGCTCATCGCCCACGTGCTCGACCCGGTCAAGGGCACGGTGCTGGACCCGGCCTGCGGCTCCGGCGGCATGTTCGTGCAGAGCGCGCGCATCGTGGAAGAACACGGCGACAGCCCCACGGAAAAACTTACCTTCTATGGACTGGAGAAAAACGCCACCACCATCCGCCTGGCCAAGATGAACCTCGCCGTGCACGGCCTCGAAGGCGACATCCAGAAGGCCATCACCTACTACGAAGACCCGCACGAACTGGTCGGCAAGGCCGACTACGTCATGGCCAATCCGCCCTTCAACGTGGACGAGATCGACGCCGACAAGATCAAGCGCGACCCGCGCCTGCCCTTCGGCCTGCCCGGCGTCAACAAAAAGGACAAGGTCAGCAACGGCAACTACGTCTGGATCAGCTATTTCTATAGCTACCTGAGCGACAAGGGCCGTGCCGGTTTCGTCATGTCTTCACAAGCTTCCAGTGCCGGCGGCGGCGAGGCGAAGGTGCGGCAGAGACTCGTCGAGACCGGCGACGTGGACATCATGATCGCCATCCGCTCCAATTTCTTCTACACCCGCACCGTGCCATGCGAGTTGTGGTTCCTCAACCGCAACAAACCCAAGGCGCATAAAAACAAGGTGCTGATGCTCGACGCGCGCAACGTCTACCGCAAGATCACGCGCAAGATTTATGATTTCTCACCAGAGCAGCAGCAAAACCTGCAAGCCATCGTCTGGCTCTACCGGGGCGAGACCGAGCGCTATCTGCAACTGGTGTCCGAATATCTCGGCAACGTCGCCGACGAGGCCAACGCCTGTTTCGAGGTCGAAGACGACCTGGGCCAGACCTTTCATCCCCTGCCGGACTTCAGCGCGGCACTTACCGCCCTGCGGGAGAAGTTGGACGTGGGAAGCGCGAAGGGTGATAGCGATGTTCCCGAACTGGTGAAGGAACTCGACGAGGAAACCCGACAGTTCGAGCAGGACGTCGCACAGTTCCGAAAAAGCGCTAATAAGGCCGTCAAGGACTGGGAGTCAACCCCAGATACCAACGCCGCCCTGGACAAACTCACCGCCGCCTTCGCGCCCATCGCCGAGGCTAGCCGCGACCTCATCAAACAAACTGACCTGATCTACAAACTCGCCACCCGCCTGATTGACGCGCTGGACGAGTCCAAAAACCGCGAGCTCACCCGCGCCCGCAAGGCCGTCGACGAAGCCCGCGCCATCGCCGTCGAGCAACTGAAAAAGGTCCGCTACTTCTGGAAACAGGCCCACTGGCTCACCGACCGCTTCCCGCAAGGCCAACTGCGCGACGTCGAAGGCCTGGTCAAACTGGTGGACGTGAAAGAAATCGAAGCCAACGACTGGAGCCTCACCCCCGGCCGTTACGTCGGCGTCGCCACCGAAGAAGAGGACGAAGACTTCGACTTCGAAGAGACACTGCGCGAAATCCACGTCGAGCTGGAAGACCTCAACGCCGAGGCCGTCACCCTGGCCGCGACGATTAAACGGAATTTTGAGGAGTTGGGGGTATGAGTTGGCGAAATGCGCGCCTCGGTGATGTGCTGACACTGCAACGTGGCCACGATCTTCCTAACCACCAGCGAGTCGATGGCGATATACCGGTTGTTTCATCTTCAGGTGTCACCGGCTGTCATAACGTAGCGAAGGCCGCCGCCCCAGGTGTTGTTACGGGCCGATACGGTACGATCGGAGAGGTGTTCTATATCGAACAAGATTATTGGCCTCTCAATACCGCGCTTTATGTCAAAGACTTTAAAAAGAACAACCCCCGCTTTATTGCGTATTTCCTACGAAATATTTTACGAAACTATCAGAGTGATAAAGCAGCAGTGCCGGGCGTTAACCGTAACGTTCTGCATGAGATTAAGGTCACCTATCCAGATTGCAGCCTGCAAGATCGAATCGCCTCCATCCTCTCCGCCTACGACGACCTGATTGAAAACAACCGCCGCCGCATCCAGTTGCTGGAACAATCCGCCCGACTGCTCTACAAGGAATGGTTCGCCCACCTCCGCTTCACCGGCCACGAACACGTCAAAATCAAAGACGGCGTGCCGGTGGACTGGGAGAAGAAGACTATTGGCGAGTTAGCGCCGTTAAAGTATGGCAAGGCACTGAAGGCGGATGACCGGGTTCCAGGCCCTTACCCAGTTTACGGTTCGAGTGGCATAGTCGGTACACACGACAAAGCGCTTGTGACAGGCCCTGCGATTATCGTTGGTAGAAAAGGCAACGTTGGAAGCGTCTACTGGACGAACAGTGACTTTTACCCAATCGATACGGTGTATTACATCGAGCCAGAAAACTGCAACCTTTACTTGTACTACGCATTGCTCAAAACGCAATTCATCAGCACAGATGTAGCAGTTCCCGGCCTTAACAGAGATTACGCTCACAGCCGTACACTACTCGTACCTGACGGTAAGATTCTTGCGCTGTTCGAGCAGCATGCCGTAGAAATACATAATCAGTTAGAGTGCCTCACAAAACACAACGAATCACT
Source organism: Gammaproteobacteria bacterium (assembly GCA_030148865.1). Lineage (GTDB taxonomy): Bacteria > Pseudomonadota > Gammaproteobacteria > SZUA-229 > SZUA-229 > JASBSR01. The sequence goes on along the minus strand of JASBSR010000031.1, from coordinate 98,062 downwards.
CACAAAAGCCCGCGACCTTCTCCTGCCGCGTCTGATGAACGGGGAGGTGGCGGCGTGAGGATTGCGCGGCTTTCAAAAATCAGAAAGCACCGGGTATTCCGGGAATTTGTCTGGCCGAATGAGCTGCCTGCGTTTTCGCAGTTCAATGTAATCTACGGCTGGAATGGCACTGGCAAGACCACGCTCTCATCCCTGTTTGCGCATCTTCAAGATCGCCGCGCCATTATTTTGCAAGGCGAGGTGGAGTTCGAGATGGACGATGGGACGAAAATTTCGGGCGCCAATATACCCAGCGCCACCGTCCCGCCTGTGCGGGTATTTAATCGGGATTTTGTCGCCAAGACCATTGAAGCGATAGGCCTGAACAGTGTGGCTCCGATCTATTTCCTGGGTGAGGAAAGCATTGAGAAGCAGAAGCAAGTTGAAGCACTAAAGGCGGACCTTGAAAAGGCCAGAGGGGATTTGGCTAAAGCAGAAAGTCGTAAACGCAGAACCGACGATGCGCTAGACGATTATTGTGTTGGCAAGGCAAAACTGATCAAGGAGGCATTGCTGGGCTCCGAACAGCACGCCAACTATGACAAACGCCGCTTCAAGGAAGCCGTTGCAAAACTGAAAAGAGTATCGCCATTCCCAGTGGCGCTGACAGATGAACAGAAGCAGAGCCTTAGAAAGCAGAAGGAACTGCAAGCCAAGCCATCCATTTCTACGGTGTCAGTGACGACACCGGATCTTATAGATCTGCACTCACAAACAACAGCTCTGCTTGAGCGGTCAATTGTCTCTCAGCTGATTGATAATCTGGCGCGCGATTCTGAGGTGGGTACATGGGTGCAGCAAGGCCTATCGCTGCATAAGGGTGAGCGCGAGACAGACACCTGCCGGTTCTGCGGCAATGAATTATCCGTGCAGCGTCGAGCAGAACTTGAGGCGCACTTCAATGATGCATACGCATCTTTTCAGCATGAAATCGAAAAATCGATCAGAAATATAGAAAGCCAGCAACAAAACATAACCAATGTGGCATTTCCGGACGAATCCCGTTTCTACGACCATCTTGTCGACGACGTGCGCTCGTCGACAGCATCCGCGAAGGAGGCGATCCAATCCCTCAATGAAAACCTAAGCCGCTTCAAGAGTGTGTTGGAGCAGAAAAAAGCGGCGCCCTTCAAGGTCTTTGCGCTTGAAGATGGCCAGGCCGATGAGTGCGAAGATGGCGGCTCACTTCAAGAAGCCATTGATGCGATCAACGCTATCATTGATAAGCACGAATCAATCACTGGCAATTTGAATAAGGAAGTCAAGAAAGCCTGCCAGGCGTTAGAGCAGGACTACGTGCTGGAAGCACTGCCAAAATATGACGAATTGAATACGGCTGTAACAGAAGCGGAAACCGCGCTTGCTACAGCCAGAAATACGCCAGATGCGCTTACGAAAAAGATTGGCGAAATCGAGCGTGATATTGTTGAGCACCGCAGGCCAGCTGAGGAGCTTAATCTGGAACTGAGAGCTTATCTTGGTCGAGACGAATTGCGGTTTGATGTCAAGGATACCGGCTATGCGTTAACCCGAGGCGGCCAGCCAGCTTCACATTTGAGCGAGGGGGAGCGAACCGCGATAGCGTTTCTGTATTTCCTGAAGTCGCTGGAAGACAAAGCATTTGATCTATCAAAAGGCATTGTAGTGATTGATGATCCCGTGTCCAGCCTTGATGCCAATGCATTGTTCTCAGCATTTGGGTACATGAAAGAACGCACAAAGGCATGTCATCAGCTGTTTATCCTTACTCATAATTTTGCATTCTTCCGGCAGGTTAAAAACTGGTTCCATCACTTAAAGAATCAGAACAAGAAAAAAATAGAGCTGCGTCCAGCCAGATTTTATGCGCTCCTGGCAACAGTCGCCGATGGAGAGCGTAGCGCAACACTTTCTCCCATTGATCCGCTGTTGGAGCAGTTCGAGTCCGAGTACCATTTTTTGTTTAGACAGGTACACGACGTCGCTAATATTTCTGCACCCGCTGCAGAATTAGTGGAGTACTACGGACTGCCAAACATCGCCCGCAGATTAATTGAAACCTTTCTGGCACACCGTTTCCCCGACTGTAGCGGTGACTTGATAAAGCGTTTTGATCGTGTCGCTTTTGATCCCGCAAAGAAGACGCGCATTCTCAGGCTGCTTAACACCTACTCACATTCCGGCGGGATTAGCGACCCGGAGCATGATCCATCAGTGCTTGCGGAAACCGGAGAAGTGATGAAGGTTATTCTCGAAATGATGGAGGCTGTAGACTCAGACCACTATCAAGGGATGATAAAGCTCATGGAACCAGTCGAGGGGGAAGAATGATATTGCACGATAACTTCTTGTTCGGAGAGGGCATGGAGTGTATGGAGAAATACTCGATCATAAGGACGCAACTGGCACCCCCACGCCTGCCGCGCCTGATGAATGGGGGTATTGCAGTATGACTGGGTCGGCTCTAACCGCCATGCACTACCAAGCTCAAGATAGGCAGGTAACCTGGTATGGTGTTGGGATGACTGCCGGGGAAGAATTTGACACATTTATGTCGAACGATGTGGCATCTCGTCTCAATGACGAGGAGGGCCAAAGAGAGTTCGAATCGCATTTACGTGGCTTGGCTAATACCGGATTTGCACGCGAAAGCCTGGATGAAATTCTTGCGTCTAATGCCCCTGAGGAGCGGGATTGGGCGGTCGGTGAGGCAATGGCGGAAGCCTACCTCAACCGGGAGCATGCGGTCACTTGGCCCTGGAATATGGAGCGCGACAAACGGACACCCAAAGCCAGCTTGCCGGGTGCAGATTTGGTCGGCTTCGAAACCATTGAAGGCGAAACACGTCTTGTGCTTGGAGAGGTGAAAACGTCCACTGATGCGAACAGTCCACCAAACGTCATGAACGGCCGCAGTGGCATGGCTCATCAGATCGATAGTCTGGCAACGAACCTGACACTCATCAATCAATTACTAAAGTGGTTGTTGCCACGGTGTAAAGGAACAGCTCACGAGACCTCCTTCAATGCGGCAGTCGGGCTGTTTCTGAATTCCGGCAACAAGGCCATCGCATTGTTTGGTGTACTGATTCGCGATACGAACCCAAATGAACAGGACCTGAGACCGAGAGGGAAAACTTTAGCCAAAAACATCCAGTCTCCAACGACCTGTCACTTGGTGGCGCTCTATCTGCCCTGTGTTATTGCTGATCTGCCTCGACTTGTCGTGGGAGGTGGAGCATGAGCCATTGGTTGCTCGAAGCATTGGGGAACACGAGGGAGCAGGCGCTGAAGCAGGCGAGCCATGCTCAGATCTATCAGGAATTACTCAAAAGGCCCTTTAGCGAAGACGCTGAATTCATCCATCGCTGTGCTGAAACACTGGAGATGGTTGTAATCGATCTGACGCTCGAAAATACTGCGGATGATGAGGCAAAACGGAATGAATTAAAGCTCGCCGCAGCCGATGCGTTCCGCTTACTGCGCGTCCTTCCACGACCAGATGATGCTATGGGCAGCGGTATGTTCCTCTTACGCACAGCGGTGTTGGCAGTGTTGGGCGATAAAGGTCCTGACGCGGCGCGCTGGCTTCGCGAGGAGCCTTGGCCAGAACTACCTTTAGCGTCCGCCGATTGGGGCGAAAGAACCTGGGCAACTACTCTGGATATCTGGCTCAGGTTGATCCGTAAAGATGGCTGGACAGATCGCAATGCGGTGCTCGAGCGAATCGCTGGCTTACGCGATTCTCAGGCATCGTTTGAAAAGGCTTATTTGGATGTACAGGAGCCTGCACGCGCCAAGGCCACTGCATTGGAACTAATCGGGCTTTACCATTTGGCCAAGTCGGCGGAGGTTTTCGCCCATTACATGACCGATGGCGTCGTGGATGGTAAGTATCAAATCCATCAACTGCTCGACACGCATTTCGACAGGGTGTTGGCTGTGTGCAAGCAAGCACAAATGGTAGAGCTCGAACCACTTAGCCGTTTGCTCACCGCCAGCGCATCACAAATGGCGGAAAACTCCATTTGGACTGTGACGAGAGCCGTCAATTCGCGTGTAACGAAGTTCGTCAAGAGCCTTGTCGATCGAGGACGCGGCAACCGTGCGCTTTTCGATGTGCTTCCTCCCCAGCGCCGGACTTTGGCGGAGAAGGGATTGCTTGGATCCAGTCGCCGAGCTGTCGTTGTAAGCCTGCCCACTTCTAGCGGTAAAACGCTAATCGCCGAATTTCGTATCCTCCAGGCATTGAACCAATTCGACGATGAGCGCGGATGGGTTGCTTATCTGGCGCCAACCAAGGCTCTCGTGAGTCAGATCGCGCGGCAACTACGCCGTGATTTTGAACCGCTCGGTGTTAGTGTTGAACAGGTTAGTCCGGCCTTGGAAGTAGATACTATCGAAGCTGATCTACTTCGGCTGGATGATCCAGCGCAAGCATTCCGCGTACTCGTAACGACACCGGAAAAGCTTGATTTGATGCTTCGTCAGGGTTGGGAAGCGGAGATCGGCCGCCCATTGACGCTCGTCGTCGTAGACGAAGCCCACAACATCCAAAGTGCCAGCCGTGGTCTAAAGCTTGAATTGCTGCTTGCAACGATTAACAGCGAATGTCAACGAGCCCAATTTCTTTTGCTGACTCCCTTTATCGATAATGCCCGCGAGGTTGCACGGTGGTTGGGTGGCGCAAACTCTGAAGATGTCAGTCTTGCTCTGGATTGGCAGCCGAATGATCGCGTGATCGGCATTGTCCAGCCGGAGCGCGGAGAACTAATCAATGGCCAAAGCCATGATTATCAACTTTGCATGGAAACAGTGCATACCACTCGACAAACCCTTGTCGTAGATGAAACGCTTGCTTTTTCGAAGAACGCAGATATCGCGTCTACCTATAGAAAAGTAACCGATCAGAGCTCGCTGGCGGCAGTTACTGCCCAAAAGCTCCAGGAACGCGGCCCTGTTATCGTGATGCACGCCCGGCCTGATTGGGTGTGGGGCCTTGCCGAACGACTTAAGATTGAAGCCAATCGAATAGCACCATCACAGAAAATAGCACTTGTCCAAGACTTTCTGAGAAATGAATTTGGTGATTCATTCCCTCTCATAGATTTGCTGTCCTTTGGCGTTGGAATTCACCACTCTGGTCTTTCCGATGATGCACGGGCTCTAATGGAGTGGTTGTTTGAAGCAGACGAATTGAAATTCCTGGTTGCGACCACAACGATTGCTCAGGGCGTTAACTTCCCTGTTACTGGTGTCGTGATGGCATCGCACCAATACCCCTATGGTGTGGATATGCCTCCTGAGGATTTCTGGAACATCGCAGGCCGCGCTGGACGAGTATCCCAGGGGCAACTTGGGGTCGTAGCCTTGGTGGCAAAAGATCAAGATAAAGCCAATACGCTCAGGACCTTCATCAACAAACAATCTGGCGAACTAAATTCCGCGCTTATTACTTTGGCTAACGAAGCTGGCGTTCTTATGGGCGACCTCGGTGCTATTGTTTATAGTCGGCCGGAATGGTCTACATTCGTCCAATACCTAGCCCATACCTACCGACAGATGGGGCGGCCGGAAGGTTTTTCTGATGAGATTGAGCAGGTGCTCCGCGGCACTTTTGGTTTTGAAAAATTGAGAAATCAAAATTCAGCGCTTGCCAACCAGTTGCTATCAGGTATTCACGAGTACACCCAGTACCTTCAAGAGCCAGGACAACCTTTAAAACTCGTAGATAGCACGGGATTCTCTTTGCAAAGCATCCGTACAGTTCTCGGTGCCGTACGCGATGAAGGGATAAGTAGCGAGTCATGGAATGCAGAATCGCTATTTGGCGCCGACAATCGTGACTTGCAAGGGATGATGGGTGTTTTACTCAGAGTACCTGAGCTTCGGGAAAATCTTAAAGCTGTTACTGGTGGGAACTCCCCCGATGGTAATAAGTCGGCGCTGATCATCAAGGACTGGGTGAATGGGGCTTCCGTTCCCGATATTGCCAATAGGTATTTTTTGGGAGCGGACCAAGACTTTACCAAAGCAATGACCGACTGTGGGAAGAACTTGTTCGGTAGATTAACGCAGACCACTGCATGGGGGTTGGGTGCACTGTTGTCTATCACTGGTAGTGGTCTACCTGAAGAACAACTCCGCTCCTTAAGAAATTTGCCTTCCAGAGTGTATTACGGCGTAAATGATGATGCTGCTGTTGCGCTTCGGTTACTAGGTGTACCAAGAGCAGCCGCGACGCAGCTCTCGCGCAACATGGGCAACATAACCGGACAACCTCTGCCCGAAGTTCGAGCTCGCTTGCGCGCGTTAGATGATTTTGGCTGGCAGCAAGCACTCGGCCAGCGCGATGGTCGGATCTATCAGCATATTTGGCGGGTGCTGGAAGGGTTGGAGTAGATTAAATCAATGCAAAACTATAGCGAAGATACTCTCGTCAAGCGGACCACCGCCGATTCCATGGGGCAGCAATTCCGCTGGCGTTGGATGCTGACGTGGAACAATGAGGACTTCGGGTCTGTAGATCTTCGTGGTCTTGAGATTGAGAGTAACGTGCTCTTTCCACAGCTGATGAACGGGGTGGTGGCAGTATGAAGCAAGTCAAAGAGGGACTCAGGCTGGCCCGGTTGATGATGGTGTTGAGCAGTATCTCGCCCTTGTTCATATTATGGGCGGTTCGCGGCAACAGCCTGATACCCGAGTATTGGTTTCTTGGGTTTTGTCTCTTCATGGTTATTGCGCCGTCTTTGTATCTTTGGCGGCGTATCGTGATAGCGAGAAAACAAAAACAGATTCGCCCCATTGTGGTTGGCAAGGCTGAAGATCATCGCGATCACTTGCTGGTTTACCTTTTTGCCATGTTGCTGCCATTTTACAGCGCTGATTTGAGTGCGTGGCGCGATCTTGCAGCTGTATTGGTGGCGCTAGGTTTTATCATCTTCCTGTTCTGGCACCTAAATCTTCACTACATGAATATCCTGTTCGCGGCGTTTGGCTTTCATGTTTTCACTATCTATCCGAAAACAGGCGACAACCCGCTGAGCGGTAAAACCAGTCTTGTGTTGATCACGAAACGCGTCGCTGTACCTGATGGTGAACAAATCGAGGCGTATCGCTTGAGTAATACAGTTTATTTCGAATCAGGGGAACAATAATGGATTTTGATCTGAATGCCATTCGGACGGTGCAGTTTGGCGTAGGGCGAGATGATGGCGATGAACATGCCTTTCATAACGTAATGGTGGATGACGGTGTGCAGACTGCTCTTGGTGAGATGGCCGCAGAAACCTGGGTAGCCATGCAGCAACTAACCAATGAGCCCATTCGATATGAGCCTTCTGAAAAGCACTCCGGCTGCGAGCATGTGTATCTTCCTTTAGATGATGACCTGACTGTGCGTATGCGGAACCTGCACGAAGCGGTTAACCTGGATATTGATCAGAACGCTCTCGATGATACGGAAGCGATGTTTTGTTATTTCGCCAAGTTCACTGACGAGCAGGGGCGGAACCTCACAGCATTAAGACGGGCAACCCAGTTCAAAGGCGTATTGAAAAGCCGTTTGATTTGGCAGAGCGGTGATGCCCTAAGGTTGATGGACGACAGGGTATTCAAGTTGGACAAGGACTTTGACCTGCTCATCGATAACCAACGAGTTCACATTCTTCGGCCCAGCGGCTTCGAGTTCGCTGGTAAGCTTCAAGAAGCCATTCTTGGCGCAGTTGCGGGGAATGTGGCAACCCTTCACGCAGACCTACCGTTTGTGCAGTTTGCCGGAATTCAAGATTACGCTAGCAATCATCCTCGCGCCGCTCGTTATCTGGCTTCCATCCGTTCACAGCAGGAAGTCGCTCGAATTGATCGACAACACCTTCTTGATGCCTGCGCTGCAACGGGTGTAGAAGTCACAGAAGATGGTGAGCAAATCATCGTGGATGACAGGAATGTTATGGGGTTTTTGGAGGTACTAGATCGCCGACGCTACGAGGTAAAACTTGTCCCGGATGAGCCGGAGCAGTTCCGTGCACCAAGTCGTACTCGACTTCGCCAAGACAAGCCATGAAATCCGCAGAAGCCAACCATGGTCCAAAGAATGGAGTAATCAGCTTATGAACGACACCGTTTTCACTAAGGTCAATTATGTCCTCGGATCACTGGTTAAATGCATCGAACTTGGTGGATTTGGTCAGCCGGATATTCAGCGGCTCTTTGTTTGGAAGCATACGAATGTCCGAGACCTGCTCCTGCCGCGCCTAATGAACGGGGAGGTGGCGGTATGAGCACGCGCGTCTCAGTCAATCCCGATCTGCTCGACTGGGCCCTGGAGCGCGCCGGTGTGAGCGCCGATGCGCTGGTGGGCAAGTTTCCGAAGCTGCCCGAGTGGCTGACGGGCGAGTGTGCGCCGACCTTGAGGCAACTGGAGGCCTTCGCCACAGCGACCCATACCGCCATCGGCCTGTTGTTTTTGCCGCAACAGCCCGACGAGCCGTTGCCCATTCCGGATTTTCGCACCCTGCCGCAGGTTCGTCTGTCGCGGCCTTCTGCCGATCTGCTCGATACCATCTACTTGTGCCAGCAGCGGCAGGCCTGGTATCGGGACCATCAGCGTCTTTACGGCGCACAGTCGCTCGCCTTCGTGGGCTCCGCCACGATGGAAGACGAAGTGGCCGATATTGCCGCCGGGATCGCCCGGACCATCGGCTTCGATGTGGAGGAACGAAGGCAATTGTCCAACTGGTCAGAGGCGCTGCGCCGTCTCATCGCGCAAATCGAGGAGGCGGGGGTGCTGGTGATGGTCAGCGGCGTGGTGGGCAGCAATACACACCGTGCCTTGCGTGTCGAGGAGTTCCGGGGATTCGCGCTCGCCGATGCGCTGGCGCCGTTGATCTTCATCAATGGTAAGGACAGCAAGGCGGCGCAGATGTTTAGCCTGGCCCATGAGCTGGCGCATCTCTGGCTTGGTGAAAGCGGCGTTTCTGACGCGCAGGCGGCCACCCGGCCCGATGAGGAAACGGAGCGCTGGTGCAACGCGGTGGCGGCGGAGCTACTGGTCCCGCTGGAAGAACTGCGCCAGATCCACCAACCGGGTCATGCGTTGCAGGAGGAGATGCAGCGTCTGGCCCGCTGGTTCAAGGTCAGCACCCTGGTCATCGTCCGCCGCCTGTACGACCTGGGATCATTGGACCAGGCCACACTGTGGCGTGTCTACCGCAAGGAGCTTGAACGAGTGAAGGCCTTGGCCGCAGGGGAAGGTGGCGGCGGCGATTTCTACAACAGCCTTGGCGCACGGGTCAGTAAGCGTTTCGCATCTGCTGTGGTGGGCAGCACACTGGAGGGGCAGACCCCATTTACCGATGCGTTCAGGATGTTGGGGATCAAAAAGAGCGCTACCTTCTATGAAGAGGCGCGGCGTTTGGGAATGCACGGATGAGCTACTTGCTGGATGCCAACGTCTTCATGGCTGCGAACAACCTGCACTATGGGCTGGATTTCTGTCCTGCGTTCTGGGAGTGGCTGATCCAGGAAAATGCCCGGCAGAAGGTATTCAGTATCGAGAAGGTGGGCGATGAAATCGAGGCCGGCGGCGATGAATTATCAGATTGGGCAAAAGATACGGGCGGGGCACTGTTTCTCAAGCCAGACGCCAAGGTCCTGACGGGGATGGGCCGGGTCAGCCAGTGGGTAACCGAAAACGGCTACACACCCGCGGCGGTGAACACTTTCCTGCAGGTTGCGGATTACTGGCTGGTGTCTCATGCATTGGCGCATGGTCATATTGTCGTGTCGCACGAGAAACCGGCGAACACCCCGCACAAGGTCAAGATTCCGAACGTCTGCGTAGGATTGGGTATCAAGGTGATGACGCCGTTCGAAATGTTGCGCCATGAGCGGGCGCGTTTTGTATTGGGGGCTGGCGCATGAGCTCAAGGCAATTGAGAAAAGGGTCGGTCGAATGGTCATAATGGACAGGCAAGCTGCAGAAACGTTATTACAAACCGCCGTCGGTGACCCGGAGGCCCATTTTCGCCCCGGTCAATGGGAAGCGATCGACGCGCTGGTCAATCAACGCCGCAAGCTGATGGTGGTGCAGCGTACGGGCTGGGGCAAGAGCTCGGTTTACTTCATCAGCGCGCGTATCCTGCGGGACCGTGGCGCGGGGCTGACGGTTATCGTGTCTCCCTTGCTGGCACTGATGCGTAACCAGATTGAGGCGGCCAACCGGCTGGGTATCCGCGCAGAGACCATTAACTCCACCAACCAGGAAAACTGGCCGGTGATCAGTCAGGCCATGCTGGATGACCAGGTGGATGCCATTCTGATTTCGCCAGAGCGTCTGTCAAACGAGGAGTTTGTCGGAGAAGTCCTGTTGCCAGTGGCGGATCGCGTGGGTCTGCTTGTGGTGGACGAGGTTCACTGTATCTCGGACTGGGGCCACGATTTCCGGCCGGATTACCGGCGGCTGGTCAATGTGCTGCGGCAGATGCCGCCGAATATGCCGATTCTTGGAACTACTGCGACCGCGAACAACCGTGTGATTGCGGATGTGCAGGCGCAGCTTGGCGATATTGATATACAGCGGGGTCCGCTGGTTCGGGTCAGCCTGGCATTGCAGACACTGCGGTTGCCCGATCAGGCATCACGGCTGGCCTGGCTGGCGCAGCATATCCCGGCGTTGCCAGGTACCGGTATCGTCTATGTGCTGACCATCCGGGATGCAGAACAGGTCGCGGCCTGGCTGAATCAGCAGGGTATTGTCGCGCGCGCATACCACGGCAGTGTGGAACATGATGACTTTGAGAACAGCAACCAGTACCGGCAACATCTTGAGGATCTGCTGTTAGGCAACGAGATCAAGGTACTGGTGGCAACGACGGCGCTGGGCATGGGATACGACAAGCCCGATCTCGGGTTCGTTATTCACTACCAGGCGGCCGGTTCCGTGGTGGCCTACTACCAGCAGGTTGGCCGCGCGGGGAGAGCGATCGATACGGCATATGGGGTGCTGCTGTCCGGCAAGGAGGATGAGGAAATACATGAATACTTCCGCCGCAGCGCCTTTCCTGACGAACGTGATGTGAATGCCATTTTGGATGTACTGGCCGATCATGACGAACTGTCTGTGGTGCAGCTTCAGCAACACCTCAATCTGCGGCAGGGGCAAATTGACAAGGTGCTGAAGATTCTCAGTGTCGAAAGCCCGGCGCCCGTAATCAAGCAGGGCAGCAAATGGCGTCGCACTCCGGTGCCGTTCCGGATGGATCACGAGCGCATTGAACATCTGACAACACAGAGGGAAATCGAATGGCAGGAAGTTCAGGACTATATCAATAGTGAAGGCTGCCTGATGGCGTACTTGCGCCATGCGCTGGATGATCCTGAGACCGATGATTGTGGCCGGTGCGCGGTGTGTCTGGGCGAGCCGGTGGTTGGGGTTGATGTAGATCGGGCACTGGCCATCGCCGCGGCCCAGTATCTAAAGCATGCTGAAATGCCCTTCAAGCCAAAGAAACAGGTGGCGGCTGGGGCCTTCCGGGTATACGGGTTTCGGGGCAACCTGCCGGCCGGCTTGCAGGCCCAGGAAGGGCGCATCCTGTCGCGCTGGGGTGATACCGGCTGGGGTGGGCTGGTGGCCGATGACAAACATGCGGGTCACTTCCGGGATGAGCTGGTCGATGCAGTTGCCGAAATGCTTGAACAACGCTGGCAGCCGAATCCTGCCCCGCAGTGGGTCACATGCGTGCCGTCGCTTAACCATCCAGCGTTGGTGCCGGATTTCGCGCGACGGCTGGCGGAAAAGCTGGGCTTGCCTTTTGTGGATGCGATCCACAAGGTGGTTGATAACGAGCCACAGAAAAATCAACAAAATCGTTTTCACCAGTGCCTCAACCTGGATGGCGTGTTCGAGATAGCCGATGACATCCCGGATACCCCCGTGTTACTGGTGGATGATGTGATCGATTCCGGATGGACGGTGACTGTGCTGGCTGCACTGCTGCGGCAGGGCGGAAGCGGGCCGGTCAATCCGGTGGCGTTGGCCTCAACGAGTACGGGAAGTTAAATGTCGGTATCACCCAATACACAAGCGGTCCTCTTGCTGACAGCGCATTTTGCCAAGGCCCGAAAAGAAGCGGCCAAGCCGTTGACGCCCAAAGAGTGGGGACGGTTTGCCCTGTGGCTGAAAGAAAATGCACTGACGCCGGAACAGTTGATGAACGGGCGGCTGGATGAATTGCTGAGCGGCTGGTCGGATAAGACGATCACATTGGAACGTATTGAAGGCTTGATGGACCGGGGGTCTGCGTTGGCCCTGGCGATGGAAAAATGGCTTCGGGCAGGGCTATGGGTGATGACGCGATCAGATCCGGATTACCCAGCGAGGCTGAAAAAGCGATTGAGGACCGATTCGCCTGCCATTTTGTTTGGTTGTGGAAACCGTACATTGCTCAATGGCGGTGGGCTGGCGGTTGTCGGGTCCCGGAATGCGGCCGAGCAGGATCTGGCGTACAGCAGGGGTTTGGGTGCCGGGGCGGCAAGTGAAGGGTATTCGATCGTCTCTGGTGGAGCACGAGGAGTGGATGAATCCGCAATGCTGGGTGCGCTGGAGGCGGAAGGTACGGTCATCGGCGTATTGGCTGATAGTCTGCTGCGAGCCTGTTCCACGGCCAGGTATCGTAAGTATCTGATGGCGAACAATCTCGTGCTGATCTCGACCTTCTATCCCGAAGCGGGCTTTAATGCCGGCAATGCCATGCAGCGAAACAAGTACATCTATTGTCTCTCGGACGCAGCGATGGTGGTCCATTCGGGCGAGAAGGGCGGCACCTGGAGTGGCGCTATGGAGGATGTGAAAAAACAATGGGCACCACTCTGGGTAAAACGCACCTCCGATCCAAAAGCAGGCAATGCCGCAATTGTTAAGGCAGGTGGTGTATGGGCGCCGGAAAGCGTCAAGGACATTGATTTCAGGTCGTTGTTTTCGACTCAATCAGAGGTTGTGGGGGTTGATGAAGATTTATTCACCCAAGCTGCGAATGAAATCAGTGAGGGCGGCACTGATTATAGACAGGAATATCCCGACGAGCCTGTATCGGCTTCGATGATAGATGAAGAAAGTGGGTCGGGGCTTGGTTCGGAAACCGGGGGTGCGGAAACTAATGGAGTCCTGCCTGAGCGGGCGGGTTCCCCTCCGGTTGAGGAGTTGGATTTTTATGACTTGTTTCTCGTCAAGGCAGAATTACTCTGCAGTGATGCGCCAAAAACACCGGGCGAACTGGTTGAGACGCTGGATTTGAATAAGACACAGCTCGATGTCTGGCTCAAGCGTGCCGTCAGTGAACAGAAACTGAAGAAACTTGCCCGGCCAGTACGTTACCAGTGGATCACTGCGCGACAAAGCACCATGGCGCTTTAGATATGCCATACACCGAAGACACCCTCGTTCAGCAAACCACCGCCGAGTACCTGGAGCAGCAGCTCGGATGGACGTCGGTGTATGCCTACAACAACGAAGACTTTGGGCCGAATAGTCTGTTGGGGCGTGCCTCCGACCGCGAGGTGGTGCTGACGTGCTCTTTGCGCAAAAAGCTGATGGTGCTGAACCCGGGCCTGTCGGCTGCAGCCTACGACGATGCCGTGCGGCAGATCACCGCTACTGTTGCTTCACAGACCCTGATCGCCACCAACCGCGAAAAGTACGCGTTGATGCGCGACGGGGTGCAGGTCACCTTCCGCAATGATAAAGGCGAGCGGGTGCGGCAGCGGTTGCGGCTGTTAGATTTCGATGAGCCGGCCAATAACGATTTTCTCTGCGTGCGCGAGTTATGGGTGCGAGGCGATCTCTACCGGCGGCGGGCGGATATCATCGGCTTCGTCAATGGTCTGCCGCTGCTATTCATCGAGTGCAAGAATCTGCACAAGAATCTCAAGACCGCCTTCGAGCAGAACTTCTCCGACTACCGCGACACCATCCCGCACCTGTTCCACCACAATGCGGTTGTTATGTTCGGCAACGGCGAGCAGGCGAAGATCGGCTCCATCACCAGCCGCTGGGAGCATTTCAACGAGTGGAAACGTCTGGCCGAAGAGGCGCCGGGCGTGATAGACATGGAGACGCTGCTCAAGGGTGTGTGCGAGAAACGCAATTTCCTGGATCTGGTGGAGAACTTCATTCTGTTTGATGAGTCGGCGGGCGAGTCGAAGAAGATCATCGCCCGCAACCATCAGTTTCTGGGTGTCAATCGCGCCATCGAAGCGGTGAGCGAGCGCAAGGCGCGGCAGGGCAAACTGGGGGTGTTCTGGCACACCCAGGGTTCGGGCAAGAGCTATTCCATGGTGATGTTCACCCGCAAGGTGCATCGCAAGCTCGGCGGCAACTTTACCTTTCTCGTGCTGACCGACCGCGATGATCTCGATACCCAGATCTACAAGACCTTCGCCCATTGCGGCGTGGTGAGTGAGCAGGAGCAGTGCCGGGCCGCCAGCGGTCATCATTTGAACGAGCTGCTGACCCAGCACAAGGCCTATGTGTTTTCCCTGATCCAGAAATTCAATAAAAAGGTGGAGCCGGAACAGCCCTACAGCGAGCGCGACGACATCATCGTCATCACCGACGAGGCACACCGTACCCAGTACGGCACGCTGGCGCTCAACCTGCGCAACGCCCTGCCCAATGCCAGCTATATCGGCTTTACCGGCACACCGCTGTTCAAAGACGACGAGATCACGCGCCGGGTGTTCGGCGAGTATGTCTCCACCTATGATTTTCAGCGCGCGGTGGACGACAACGCCACCGTGCCGCTGTACTACGATGCCCGCGGCGAGAAGCTGGGCGTGGCCGTCGGCGATCTCAACGAACGCATTGCCGAGAAGCTGGAGGAGCTGGAGACCGACAACATCGATGTCGAGCAACGGCTGGAACGGGAACTCAAGCGCGACTATCACATTATTACCGCCGATAAGCGGCTCGACCAGGTGGCGCGCGATTTCGTGCAGCATTACGCGACCGCCTGGGAGACCGGCAAGGCGATGCTTGTGTGTATCGACAAGGTGACCTGCGTGCGCATGCACCGCCTGATCGAGTTCTACTGGCAGGAACGCATCCGCGAGCTGGAGAAAGCACTGACATCAATCGCCGACGAACAGGAGGAACTGTTCCGTCGTCGCCAGCTCGACTGGATGCGCGAGACCCGCATGGCAGTGGTGGTCAGCGAGGAACAGGGTGAGGTGGACAAGTTCCGCAAGTGGGACCTGGACATCACCCCGCACCGCCGGCTGATGAAAGAAGGCATCGACCTGCCCGAGTCGATGCGCGCGAAGCCCGAGTATCGCAATATGCAGACCCTGGCGTTGGACGATGCCTTCAAGGCAGAGGAACACCCGCTGCGGGTGGCCATCGTCTGCGCCATGTGGCTGACCGGTTTCGACGTGCCCAGCCTTTCGACCCTCTACCTCGACAAACCCCTCAAGGCACACACGCTGATGCAGGCCATCGCCCGCGCCAACCGCGTAAACGAGGGCAAGAACAACGGGCTGATCGTGGACTACTGTGGCATCCTCAAACACCTGCGCAAGGCCTTGGCGACCTTTGCCGGGATGCGACCGGAAGGAGAGGGAGGCGAAACCGATCCGGCCAGACCGGAAGAAGAGTTGCTGGCGGACCTGGCCGAGGCCATTGCCCTGGTGCGGGCGTTCCTCAATGATCGGAACGCTACACTCGATGACGTCATTCAGAAAACCGGCTTCGAGCGCAATGCTGCCATCGTCGCCTGTAAAGAGGCGGCCAACGAGAACGATGAGAGCCGCAAACGTTTTGAAGTAATGTGCCGTGAGGTGTTCAAGAAGTTCAAGGCCTGTATCAACGCCCAAGGCGTGAATGCCCACCGCGCTGATCGGGATGCGATCAACATCGTCTACAAGAGCCTGCAACAGGATCGCGATCAGGCCGATATCACGGACATCATCCGGCAACTTCACGGGGTAGTCGATGAGGCGATCGGAGTGCGCGAGCCCTCGCCGGTTGAAGAAGAAAAGCTCTACGACATCAGCAAAATCGATTTCGACCGCTTGCGCCGTGAGTTCGAGCGCAGCCCGAGAAAAAATACTACCGTCCAGAGCCTTCGCCAGGCCGTGGAGCAAAGGCTGCAACGGCTGTTACAGCAAAACCCGCTGCGCACCGACTACCAGCAGCACTACGAGCAGATCGTAGCCGAGTACAACCGCGAGAAAGACCGGGCGACCATCGAGAAGACCTTCCAGGCATTGTTCAGCCTTGTTCAGGAGCTCGACGAAGAAGAGCGCCGGGCCATTCGCGAAGGACTGGACGAGGAATCGCTGGCGATATTCGACCTGCTCAAAAAGCAGGAATTGTCCTCGGCCGAGATCAAGCTGATCAAGAAGGTGGCGGTTGACCTGCTGGATAGACTGAAAACGGAGAAGCTCCGCGTAGATCACTGGCGCGACAAGGAAGCCACCCGAGATGCTGTTCGCACCGCTATTCGTGATTTTCTGTGGAGTGACGAAACCGGTCTGCCGGTTGAGAGTTATACCGAGGCGGATGTGGAGACCAGATCAGAGAATGTTTTCCGGCATGTCTATCGTGCTTATCCAAGGGTGCCGTCGCCGTTTTATGAAGGCACCCGGCTTTAAACGGCGGTCTGGATAGACGGTACTGTTACCAAGCCACCCATTGAATGACTGATTCTTTTATAATAAGCGCATGATCCAGATTCACACATCCAAAGCCCTGGCGGCTGATTTGAAAGCGCATTTGACTGAAGTGCCGTCCGGTCCAGGCGCTATGCAATGGTATGCGCACCGTGTTTATATCCTGCGCCGCAAGTGTGTGGTTGCGATGGAGGCGCAGAGCCGCTATGCAATGGTATTTACCGGCCTGACGAAACCGGACTTTGAGAAATTCCAGCAGCTGTTCCTGGACCGGCTGATGCGCGAGGCCTTGTCCATTTGCCAGCTGGATGACGAGCAGTCTGAACATCTGGCTGCCCTGGTCATGTTGTTGGGGGAGTCCGTTCAGATATCGCCAGGGTCAGATCGCAGTGTACAGGCGCATATCAATGACGTGGCCCGTGAGCTGGACTGGATGGCGCATGACATCGGTTATTTGCCGGAACAAGCCAGCCATGAATTCAATTTTGGCCTGCGGGTGAACCAGATGCTGCGCAAGCGCAAGGGGGATAAGGATTACTTTTATCCGCTGGAGGAACTGCGCGGATTCTGGCTGGGGCTGCTGGGGCATGTGGCATCAAGACCGGATAATGTCGTGCCGTTGCATTAGTGCAGGCCGCTTTTCAGGCCAAAACTTGATTTTTCGGTAAAACAGACATATTGTTTCCATATATTGATAAATGGTGACATTATGTCTGACGCTAAAAAGAGGATATCCCCCGAAGCGCTCTTCCGCCAGCATGGCGGGCAGCTTCGCATGAGTGAAGCGCTTGCGCTGGGGATGTCACGCTATAGCCTGTATTCGCTACGGGACAAGGGGATCATCGAACAGGTGTCCCGCGGTGTCTATCGGCTGGTGGCGCTGCCACCCATCAGCAATCCTGATCTGGTGACGGTGAGCCTGCGTTTCCCCAAGGCCGTTATCTGCCTCATTTCCGCACTGGCGTATCATGAAATCACGACACAGATCCCCCACGCGGTGTCTGTCGCCGTTCCCCGGGATGCACGCATGCCGTCGCTCGATTTCCCGCCGGTACACGCCTACAAGTTTTCAGACGCCGCGTTCAGGGCCGGGATCGAAACGCATCAGATCGATGGTGTAACTGTCCGGATTTATAGCGCCGAGAAGACACTGGCAGATTGTTTTAAATACCGCAACAAGATCGGGATGGATGTTGTCCTGGAGGCACTGAAACTCTACAGGTCACAAAAGCCATTCAAGCTGGCCGATTTGCTCAAATACGCCAGAATCTGCCGTGTTGAAAAGGTGATGAAACCCTATCTGGAGGCAACGGTATGAGTGCGCAGAAGTCCAGGAACATGGCGGCATCAGTCCGCCAACGCCTCTTGAACCGGGCGCGTGCAGATCAGCGGCCTTTTAGCGAACTGCTACAGTATTATGCGATGGAACGGTTCCTCTACCGGTTGTCACAATCACCCTATACCAACCGGTTTATCCTCAAGGGGGCCTTGATGCTGAGGGTCTGGCACGCGCCGGACATTCGTCCCACTATGGTCGATATGCTGGGCAGAACGAGTAATGAGGAAGCCAGCATCATTGCCCAGATCCACGAGATTCTTTCGGTGGAGGTAGACCCGGACGGATTGGTGTTTGATCCTGACTCTGTTCGCGCCGAGAGAATCACAGAAGATGCCGACTATGAGGGTATCCGGGTTCGATTCACCGGCACATTGGATAATGCCAGGGTGCCTATGCAGATTGATATCGGTTTTGGTGATCTTGTGCACCCCGAACCGGAGAAGTCTGATTTGCCGACCCTGCTGGATTCGCCAGTTGCCAGGGTGTTTTGCTACAGCCGTGAAAGTGCCATTGCCGAAAAGTTCGAGGCCATGGTGAAGCTGGGTGAACTGAACAGCCGGATGAAGGACTTCTATGATATCTGGTTGCTGTCCCGACAGTTCGACTTTGAGGGTGCAACACTGGCCGAGGCTATCAGGCTCACTTTTGATCATCGAGGCACCGCATTGCCCGGGGTTATTGCCGCTTTTTCACAGGCATTCATCGATGCCAAGCAGGTACAGTGGTTAGCATTCCACAAGCGCCTGGGGCAGGAACACGTACCTGCCTTGTTTTCCTGAGGTAGTGACTGCGGTGAATGCATTCCTCGGGCCAATAGCCGCTGCGCTAATCTCCGGCACCGCCATTCCTTCCAAATGGAACGCACCTGGTCCCTGGATAGATACGGGAGATTAGACTTTGGAATCGAACATGATCGATCGCCTCCATGGGGGCGAAGACAAACGTGGGGGATCCAGAGAGGCGAGGCTTAGGCTTGTATACTTGGTTGCATGAGCCGGCCCGTGGCGGAACTCAAACTGCTGAGCCATTACGCCAGATTTACGCCTACGCCAAACCTACGCCACGCATAGGTAACTGTTTGTTTATAAATGGAGTACGACTCCGGCCCCGGCACCATCTTAGTAATCCACTTCATAACAAAACCTGTCCTTTTGACAGAATCATGTTTGTCGACAGCCAGGCTCAGGAAATTGCTCATTGCGTTCGAAATGACAAAAGAATAGTGGGTCTGATCCTGAGGTATCTCCACAAAATTATATTAAAAATCAATATGATAAAAAATAAAGTCCGCAAGTGCATGCTAATAAACGCAAAATATCCTGTTTATTAAGTATGTAGTTAATAACGTCACTATTTCTCTTAGGCTAATCCAGTAGATTGAAATAGAAATGTTGCGTTCATTGGCGTTTATTTGCGGACTAAGCTTTTAGTTGTTAGTTGGAATTCGTGAGGATATACCAGGGTCTGATCAGATTAAAGATATCAATCCAGCGTGTACTGGTATACAATCCCGCCGCTTCAAGCATACGGCTTTCGGTCGTTGCTCTTCGGACCGGTAGTTCAGCTGGTTAGAATGCCGGCCTGTCACGCCGGAGGTCGCGAGTTCGAGTCCCGTCCGGTCCGCCATATTCTCTAATAGCGTCATTGCGGCATTCGCGGAATGACGTTCAAGTTTAAGTTACCACAATCACGCGCAGTGCGTCCAGACGCAACTGCGTAGCATCGATCAAGGTGCTCAAAGCCACCAGCTGCTGCTCATAAAAATGAATCTCATCTTCACGCACATTCGGATTAACTTCACGCAGCGCTTTCAGGCGATGGCTTTCTGTCGATAGTGTGGTTTCGGCCTGTGCGTGCGCACGCTTGATGATTTCGGGTGCCTGTGCCTGCGCGTGCTGCTCGGCTTTGGCTAACATGTTTTTCAGTGCCTTGAGCTTGGCACCGATTATTTTTGCGGCGGTGCCTTTATCAATTTCCTGTGCCGCCTGATTGATAGCATCGTGAGGTATACGTGCTTCATAATCGGTGCCGCGTTCATCAACCAGTACGCGTATCGTGGTTGCTGGCAGGTAACGTTGCGACTGCAACGCTTCCACTACCGTCGCTTCCAGTGTGAAGACAGCTTCGAGCAGTATTGCGCCGGCTTTGGCGCCGCGAAATTTAATCGCAGTGACCGCCGTATTACCCGTTTCCTGAGCAATCACCATGTCAATAGCAGCGCGTACCATCGGATGCTCCCAGGTCAGGTAATGCGCATCTTCAAAACTCAATGCCGTGTCGCGGTCGTAGGTAATAGTCATACCTTCATCGGTTAGTCCCGGAAAAGGGTTCGCCATGTGCTCGGTCGGAGTGATGATAAAGCAATTTTCGCTGTGAATTTCGCTATCCACGCCGTAGCAGTCGAACACGCGTTCCATATATTCAGCAAGTGCGCTAGAAGCGTCCGCTGTCAGTGCTCGTTGTTTAAGTGCGCTGGCGATGTGCATGCGACATGAATTGTATTCCAGCAAGCGATCACGACCACGGTGTAGTGCTTCTGTCATTTCAGTGTACAGAGCGTTACTGTTAGCAATTAGGTTATCAATGGCGCTGTTATTGTCTGGTGACTGTAATGCGCAGATTAATTCGGATTTCACTTTGGTGAATACCGAATACCCGGCCGGGCAGGTGTGCTCGAATGCGTTCAGCGCTTCGTGGTACCAGCGTGTCATGATCTGTTGCGCGCTGTTTTCAAAATAGGGCAGGTGCAGTTTGATGGTTTCGCTCTGCCCGATACGGTCGAGACGACCGATACGTTGTTCCAGCAAGTCCGGATTTAGTGGCAAATCGAACAGCACCAGATGATGTGCAAACTGGAAATTACGGCCTTCACTACCGATTTCTGAACATACCAGTACCTGGGTCCCGGTTTCGGTGTCGGCAAAAAATGCTGCGGCACGATCGCGTTCGACGATGCTCAGGTCTTCATGGAATACTGCAGCATGAATACCATTGCGATTTTTCAAATGCCCGGCAATATCAAGTGCAGTTTTAGCGCTGGCGGTGATAACCAGCACTTTGTGCGGTTGTAACTCACGAAGTTTATTCCCCAGCCAGTCGAGGCGCGGGTCAAAAACCGTCCAGCGTACATCACCGGCAACTGATTCGTGGAGCAGTTCCGGAGTCAATAACAGGCCAGGTGCTGGATCGGTTTGAGCCGTAAGCACTTTGATGTACTGCGCTGGCAGTGTGAGCGGATAACTGAAACACTGGCGCGCGGGAAAACCTTTTACCGCGACTCGTGTATTACGAAACAACACGCGCCCAGTGCCGTGACGATCGAGTAAATGCTCGACCAGGTCGATGCGTTCCTGACTAACACTGTGATCAGTGTCATCTGTATTCGGAATTGCCTGCTGGATAACGGTGTCGAGTAATGTTTTATTGTCACCTTCACTGAAGGTGTGTTCCACGAGTTGTATGTCATCTGGATTTAATACGCGATTTTCCAGCAGATCTTCTACTGCCTGCGCAATGGGTTCGTAGGACTTTTCTTCTTCCACAAAAGCGTCGTAGCTGGGAAACCGCGCCGGGTCGAGTAGACGCAAACGGGCGAAGTGACTTTCTTTGCCGAGTTGTTCTGGCGTTGCGGTTAATAATAAAACACCACGAGTTCTGGCCGCGAGCTGTTCGATCAGGCGATATTCGTTGCTGACGGTTTGCGGGGACCACTGTAAATGATGCGCCTCATCAACCACCATTAAATCCCAGTCACCAGCAAGACACTGTTTGAAATGGGCTTTGTTGTCGTTAAGAAACTCCAGGCTGCAAAGCACCAGCTGCTCTGACAAAAATGGGTTGTCATCTCCAGCCGCAGTATCAGCATCGGCTCCGTGTTGCTGATCATCATCGAAGGTATTTTCATCGGCGGTCGTATTCTCAAGCCGGGCGTCATCAAATATTCGAAAATGTAGATTAAAACGGCGCAACATTTCCACCAGCCACTGATGTACCAGTGATTCTGGCACCACGATCAACACACGTTGCGCGCGTTCGGTGAGTAACTGGTGGTGCAAAATTAAACCGGCTTCGATCGTTTTGCCAAGACCCACTTCATCGGCGAGCAGAACGCGTGGCGCATAACGATTAGCCACTTCGTGAGCGATATATAACTGATGCGGAATCAGGCTGGTGCGACAGCCGGTGAGCCCGTACAACTCGGAATGGCCAAGACGGCTCAGCGCCTGCAGCGTCTGGTAACGCAATTCAAACCAGCGGTGTTTATCGACCTGGCCATTGAACAGACGCTGTGACGGGCGATTGAGCTGAAGAAAATTATCGAGTTCAGTCTCGATAATAGTGTGTGTCTGTCCAGCCTTGTCGCGACCGTTATAGGCGAGTAAGCCGTCAGTATTTTGTACACTGACAACAGTTAGATCAAGACCGGACTGATTGCGAACCGCATCGCCCACGGCGAACACCACCCGTGTTAATGGTGCCGTTTCTCTGGAATAGGTTCGGGTTTCATCGCTGGCAGCGAACATCACGGTTAGGGTACGGTGATCAGTTTTAATAATGGTGCCAAGCCCCATCTGCAATTCGGCGTCGCTGATGCAGCGTTGGCCTGGTGTGAATTCGTGCATTGGTATCGTACAGCTAAAAAATTAAAGTGCGTATATTATCTGATTCGCAGCGGTATTTCTAAGTTCTGTCGGCAATACTCGCTAACTCGCTGTATTTATACACTGCTGCTATCAATGTGTGAAATAGTGATTAATTCCCGATAGCAATACAGGTAAAAAAACCGCGCAGGCGCGGCTCTAATATCTGAGAAGATCGAGAATCAGCGCTGTAAAATTCGTTCCAGCCGATCCATGTCGTTGATTACCCGCCACTGACCACCTCCCGCTTCAATACGGCGCTGCCAGTTTTCGAGCCGAGTGGTGTATTCACGTGGATCAACATTATCACTGCGCAATTTGGTGACATTCAGCGCGACCACATCAAAGCCCTGTAGCTGGAAGGGGATATCACGAACATAACCTTTCGGTAATTCTTCTTTCAGATCGGAATAAATCAGAATGGTTTTTTTGCCGGTGTTTTTTTCATTGAGATATTCAATGGCCTGCAACACACCACCGGTAATGTCAGTGAATCTGGATGATTTCACCTGCTTCACGAAATTATCCATAGTTTCCCGGAACTGACGTTTTTGCTGATTGGCTTCGCTGGGACGATCACTGAAGGTCGTTCTGGTGATAATGTCTTTTTCACTAAAACTGCCGGTGTCGATGCGCGCCACGGCGAATGAATCGCCGGGTTCCATTTTTACCAGTAACACATTTACCAGGTTTTGCGCATTACTCAGCTCCTGAGTATAGGTGCCGGAGGTATCCAGTAATAACACCACACCGGTATTTCGCGGCCCGGTATCTGAACAGGCAGTGAGGCCGAGGACGAATAACAGGCCAGTTAGACCCGTAAAAATATTTTTCATGCCGCCTCCTGATAACCTGATTTAATGGATGTTCCTGCTGCCGAGTTCGATGCTGTCTGCCTGCCTGATAGGTCTTTAATAACAGATTCCAGCCACAACGGCGCGAAAATCAGCAGGGTATATACATTCACCAGCACCTTACCGGTGTAACGGAAGATATTGCCGATCAGGCGTAGTACAAATGCCAGGCCACGCAGCAAGGCAGCGACCACTGCACCCATAACAGTGCGCGTGGAATGGACAAAGGTTTCCAGTGGAATCGCCACAAATACCAGGGCAAATGGCAGGATAAAGCCCATGCCCATTTGTGCCGCTGTGGTAATCCAGGTGAAATCATTGCTGGTCATGGTGGCCGTGCTGGCGCCACGTAGCATGGCGCTGGTGGCGAGTTCGTCTTCCATCAAAATTTCACGCATAAACGCGAGTCCGGCTTCGACGCAGGCAAGTGCGAACAAAAAGCCAAAGGTAATCCCGATCATGCGAATCCGCAGTTTGTCGTTGAGCGCGGCGATCACCGGGAATAAACGTGTGATACGCAGCGATTCCATCAGAAACAGGCCCATCGATATTTCTACCAGAATAATCACCATGGCAGAAATCTCCGAGACTTTGAACGCACCGATAAAATTCTGACCGCCGACCATTTCCGCCATCGGGCGCGCAATCAGGGTGAAGTTTACCATGGCACCGCCGACCGCGATGCCGAGCACGAATACCGAGACAAAAAACTGACTCATCGCGGACGACGACAGAACCCGCACGGCGCGGTCGCTGCCTTTAAGAATTTCTTCATAATCATCCATATAACGGCTGATTTTTTTTGCGCGTTCCAGAATACTGGAAATATTGCGATCAACTTCGCCGAGGACGCGTTGCACCGAGCGCCAGTGCGGCATCATCCGTTTCAGAACTTTATGGCGCTCCGTGCAGGAGTGACGGTGCTCTTTGATCGCGATGTCCTGGGCTTTCACCATCGACCTGTGAATATCTTTTAAGATATTCGATACCATGGCGTCGCCGCGGCTTTCAATACTGGCGACTGATTCCACCACTTTGCACCAGTTTGGCGGATCGGGCGGGACTTCAGTGCTGTGTTGATAATCTTCATCAATATGCGTCACCGATTCGCTGAGTTTGCGCTGCAGAGCAGGGTATTGAGCAAGGTCTCGCGTTACTGAATTTTCGACACGCTCGAATTCGCGTTCGATCTGACGTTCAGCTGCTTCACGACCGGCTTCCAGTAAGACTTCTCGATTACGCGCCTGTAATTTTTTTTCAGCAGACATTACCGTGCGGGCGGTCAGGCGCATCGCGTTGTGCATCACTTCTGCCAATGCCAGCAGATATTTTTGTGCCGGCACGCGCGCGAGGAACAGAATAATGGAAATACCGACAAACCAGATCAAACCTGCAATCACTGGATTGGGCACGATGAAATAAATCTCAGACAACGACATACAACCTCCTTGAAACAAATGCAAAGCAAGCCCTGTTTGACGAGCGTGACCCGGAGATGGCCTCGGATTTTATTTTTTGGTAACAATTGAGTGTTCGAAAATATCCGAACTGGGACAGTCTTTGCATGACCAGAGTTTCCCTGTCCAGAATTTTCCTTGCCTGGGTGCAGACACTAAAAAGCAGTCTAGCCGAGTTATATCAGGTTTCGCAGCAAAAGCGACAGATGGGCAGATATACGGTGAAATGCTGAAAGTCTGAAGTTATTTATTAAGTCAGAACAATAAGATGGCGATCAATTTTAATAGCAACTTCAAATTTGATCGACATCCTGTTGTCTATAAAGCCTTATGATGCACCAAATCCTCGCCAGGTGAATCGACGTGCGACCAGTGGAAATCCCGGCAGAACCAGCCACCAGTGACCCAGTGAACCGGTGGCAGCTACCATAACTTCGGCTTGACCCGGGTACGTAATAACGCCGATGGCATCATCGAGATAACTGTCTTCCAGCGGCAGGGCGCTCAGCGAGGGGGCATCGTAAGGCCCTGCACTGACCAGCCATTGATTAAGCTCGGCGTCGTAAAGCTCGATACGTACATCGTAATACCCGGGTGCGTAGCCCTCGGCCAGTTCGGTTTCGACGGTAAAACCATCCAGACTGCTGTCACCATTAATATAATACGCATCACTGGTGGCGTATAAATTCCACGGTCCGCCTTCAAAGCTTAAATACAGCCGCGCGTAAACAAGAGCCGTGGCATAAACCGTGTCAGCATCAATGTTGACGCTGATGCGATGATAAAAACCGTCACCATCCAGGTCACTGATTAATGTGGTGCTGGCATCGTATATTGAGTAATCGTTTGCATAACTCGCAGATGTTATCCGCAGCGCCACCGGGCCTGATTCCGGACGATAACCGGATGTCTGCAATGCTGCCATGACATCGCTGTCAGTCTGTTTGAGCTGGTCATCGCGTGTGGTTTTGTCAGGTGCCACGCTAGCGGTAAAACTGATCGACCGGGATGTGCGGGTATCAGTGCTTTGTGCCAGCACCATCGGTGTGGCGAATATTGCCAGCACAGCCCATAGCACGGTCAGTATGGTAATTCTGGATGACATGGTCGCTCTCCTGTTCGTATGCTAAAAACACGAGACCATTACATCATTAGCTGGCTGAACCGTGACTGAACAGGATGGGAAAAAGGTGACTGATGAGAAAAATGCGCTGGACCCGGTGCATAAGCTTTAGCCGGGAATGATACTACCGGAGAACTGAATCCAGTCTTCGACAATAAAGATCAATGCATCAGCGTTTCATTATAGTGGTGTCATCTGATTTAAAGTATCACCTTAACTTCGCAACCGCCAAACTTGCTGCGCTGGATGATGATACCGCCGTTGTAGGCGTCAGCAATATTGCGCACGATGGAAAGCCCGATACCGTGGCCGGCGATTGTCTGGTCGGCGCGGACACCGCGTTGCAGTAAAATGTCGACCTGATCCTCAGGAATCCCGGGGCCATCATCCAGTACCCGAATGAGCAGTTGTTTATCACAATTCTCAATCACCATGACTACCCGGCTCGTTGCCCATTTGCAAGCGTTGTCGAGCAGGTTGCCGAAAATTTCCATAAGGTCGCCTTCATCGCCTTTGAACATCAGGCCAGCATCTAGCTGTAAATCAGTCTGGATACGTTTATCGTGATAAATCTTTTGCATCGAGTCCAGCATGCGCATCGCGATGCTTTCGACATCGAGTGATTTCCCGAGACTGGCCGAACCCGCCGTGGCGGCGCGTTGTAGCTGATATTCAACGATGGTATTCATGCGCGTGATCTGTTCCTGCAAAACATCGCGGCTTTTTGTTGCGACATGACCGATACCGGTTTGCAATACTGCCAGTGGCGTTTTTAAACTGTGGGCAAGATCACCGAGAGCATTGCGATAACGCGATTTTTGTTCGCGTTCCTGTTGTAGTAAAAGATTAATGTTTCGTGTCAGGCGATCAATTTCCATCGGATAGGTATCGTCAATGCTTTCCTGCTCGCCAGTTTCAATGCGACCAAGCTCCGTACCCACTTTACGCAGAGGTGACAGGCCCCAGCGCAAAATTAATGCCTGACTCACGAGTAGTAGTACTGCCATTGCCACCAGCCAGCCAAGGAGGGTGCTGCGATAACTGGCAATTTGTTTGTTGAATGAGCCAAGGTCCGTGGCAAGGTTAAAGGTCAGCCTGCGCGTGCCAGTAATGCCATTGCTGTCAGTCGCCCAGTTCACACCATAGGCGAGTAGATAAAAGTCTTTGTTATTCTCATGCATTTTGGTGAATCGTTTTTCACCGCTGGCCAGCGCCAGTGGTGAAGGTGGTGTTGCACCCAGACCAGAACGTGATTGCCAGAGCACAGCATTGTTGGCATCTGTGATAAACGCGTAGACACCAGAACTGGGTAAACCCAGCAGGACATCGAGTTCGCTCGACGGCATTTGAATACTGTCGGCATTCACTTCGGCTGCGGCCATCAGTGCATATAGCTGGCTGGTCAGTTTGTCGCGCAAAGATGATTCGGCGCTGCCAACATAGGCGCGTTCCAGAGCGGCTGCGGTTAGCGTGATAAAAATTACCAGCACCAGGCTGGCACTAAGAATAATGCGTAGATTAAGCGACATGGATATGTCTTGCTGAAGTTGTGTGCATCACTGTGTAGAATCGCACAAAGTGAAACGATAACCGCGATTGCGCAGGGTTTCTATGGGTTGCAGGTTGCCGTCGGGATCGAGTTTTTTGCGTAAACGGCCCAGCAGGACTTCAATGACATTACTGTCACGATCATCATCGTGTGGGTATAAATAATCGGCCAAGGTGGCTTTTGAAACCACTTCACTGGCATGGCGCATTAAATATTCCAGTAAACGATATTCAAAGGCGGTGACTTCCAGCGCTACATTATTGAGCAGCACCTGTTGGGAACCCGGCCTTAAGGTAATACAACCGCAAACCAGTTCGCTGCTTGCTGAACCAGTAGCGCGCCGCAACAATGCCTTTAAGCGCGCCAGCAGCTCTTCTATTTGAAACGGTTTTACCAGATAGTCATCGGCGCCAGCCTCAAGGCCGGCGACTTTTTCCTGCCAGCGGCTGCGCGCAGTGAGAATTAACACTGGCAGGGTGTTTCCATCGGCGCGTAATTTTTTAATGATGTCGATGCCGGACATACCCGGCAGACCAATATCGACAATGGCGGCATCCAGCGGATATTCTGTCGCGAAGTAACAGGCTTCGTTGCCCTCAGCACTGGTATCGACCATGTAGCCTTCGGTTTCCAGACGCCGGCGAATCTCCGCCTGCAGATCAAGTTCATCTTCGATGACCAGTATACGCATGATTGTCCTGAATCAAGAACCGGCTAGCGGCCAGAGAGTATTTTGCCGCTCTCGGCATCAACAATAATGACGCGTACTTCACCGCTAGCATTGAGTATTTTTACCTGATATGTCGCACCGCGCTGACGTACGCCGAGCACTCGACCGGGATGTGCCTGCTGCGCGATTCTCACGGCCTGTTGCTGGTGAATACTTTGCTCAGTAGCGTGCATCGGTGCCTGTAACATCAGCACCAACATTAGCGTGAGCAGCGACTGCAAAAAAACTGAAGGGAAAAGTTGTTTCATAAAAGCGGTCGGTGGATGCAATGTCTTAAGCTTACACCGCAATGCGGGCAAGCAGTAGTCTCAATAGCTGACTACTCACTCGCTCGGCGATACTTATTCACGAATCATAATGTCGAAGTTATTGGTATGCAGACCAATCATAAAGCGTAAATCGCTCAGATCCAGATAACGTTCACGCGTCTCATAAAGGTAGCGTGGCGCAGGAACGATATGGCTTCTGATGCGTGGTTCATAGTGATATCGGTAACGGCCATAATGGTGTTTATAATGTCCATAGGCCTTGCCGTATTTATACGGTCGGCCATAGCTGCGTGTATGCTTATCATAGCCACGTTGGTTGATACCGCGATTATGAAATTCTGCACGATCCTTGCTATAGGCTCTAGCGCGCTGTTCACCCGCGTCATCGCCATGTCTGCGGTCATCTTCATCCGCCATCGAAACCACAGGTACCAGCAACAGACCCAGTATCAGCACACCTGCTGCGGGAAGTATTTTAAGGCTAGTCTTGATGTTCATAGTGTTCACTCCAGTGTTATTAGGACAAACCGGGGGTTTGCCCGATGCTGCTAATCTAACCGGAGTCAAATGAACGCAGGCTGAACGAAAACAGTTGCCCGAAAGCCGCAGTCTGGCAGGCCAAAGCAATGGGGACTATCTTCGAGCAGCTCTGTACCTGTGATCTCGACCACAGGCAGACCAGTTCGAGAAGCGATGAAAGAATACTGGGATTACCTTGTCAATCAGCTTTTTGATCTGTAACAATGGCTGTACTGTCGATTTTTTTTACGCTTACCGCGCGGAAGCAATAATGTTATCCCCCTGTTGTTGTTATATACCTGGCATGTACTTTTTATATGATTGAATATTAAGGAAGTTTTTATTTATGGCATAAAATATGCTCGCAGTTCCTGCAATCATATCCATAAAATATTTAAGGGCAAAATAGCTCATGGGAACTGACGACAACAAAAACAATAAAGCCAATCGTCGTATTAAAGACCGAAGGACAAATGATGACAGGCGAATGACTGTGAGGTTTGGCGACGTTCTGGGGCGACGCACAGGCGTTGATCGTCGGGTAATCGGGCGCTAGTTGTTGGTGCTTTATTTGTAGTAGTCGCCATCTGGTCGTAAAGATCGGCTATCTTGTTCTGTTACCTGCTGATACCGGGGATCGAGCAGTAAAAAATGCCGTGAATAATAGTAACCGAACGACAGCAAAGAACTATATACCACGGCGGCATTAGATTCTTCTTCGCCAAAAATGCCCATCAGAATGACAGGCGGGACAGCGTCATCCTGAACGCCAGTGACTATATCGTCAGAAACAATTTGAACAGCGGTTTTATCGCTGGCCTGTAAGGCGAATCAGGAGCCTGGCATAACGGTCTTATGCCACGATAAAATGAGAATCCTGCCTCACACAAGAGGCCCGACAACATGCACAGGATTTTTATAGCCGTAATGCCGGGGCATATCATGTCTTATACACCATAATCTCGGATCAGGTTTGAACTATTACACTTTATTCTAGTGTGTTGTTACTCGCGGGTCACAGCTTTGATCTTTGTCTCTACCGGAACGATTTTGATCAAAATACCAACTAGCGGGTGATCAATGTAGTGTAGCTCCTTGCTGCGCATGCGACGATGTTCCCTGATAATAAATGCTTCGGGCGGGTTCGAAGCATTCACTGTCTCGCTTGCTGGCTGTATCTGGATGGTGTTCGGTTTGTGGTAGACAAGGTCGGTATACAGGTGCAGATAACGCTCTAATACAATTTTCACCGTGCCGGAAATATTATCGGCTGGTCCCTCGCCAGTGACTTGTGGTGGATTGCTGATGTTGATATCGACGGCATGTTCACGATCCAGGCCGGGCTGCAACCAGCTTTTTCTGGCGAGGATATGATAGCGACTGCTGGTACTGAGCCTTTTGACTGCCGAATCGAGCAATTCATATTGACTGGTATCAATGTCGCGGATATCGGGTGGTAGTAGTTTGTCGGGTTTTTTAGTCAGGCCGCCTGACGTCGCTTCAGTGACATCAATGGCTTCAGTTGCGGTGGTATCGCCTGCAGTTAGCTCGCTGGACCATTGTTCGCTATTCAGGTAGCGACCTTCACTATCCTCAAAGATGACGATATCAATCGCATATTCGGTTTGAGTTTCGGCATGGAGCGTGGCTCCGTACATAAATCCGATAAAGTGAATGGCGATAACTACTATACGTGTCAGCATGGTCTACTCAGGCGGCGTTTTCAAGTGTGAGACTGTCGATTAAGCGAGTAATTTCGCCCGCGCGTTCGTTCTCTTCCAGTTCACGGGTGATTCTCAAAGTGTCTTTTCCGTTAAATTTATATTCATCAGAGTGTGTTTGTATCAATTCGATCAACCGCGTCGGGTTGATATTCGGGGTTGTACTAAAAATAACCCTGGCACCATTTTCATTTGCTTCGATGCGTTGAATGCCAATGTGTTCAGTCGCGAGCTTGAGTTCAGTGATCATAAACAGATTTTTTAACACATCGGGCAACAGACCGAAGCGATCGATGAATTCTACGCGTAATTCGTCGAGTTCGGCAGTGGTTTTTGCGCTCGCGATGCGCTTGTATAAAATCAACCGCAGATGAATGTCATGGACGTAATCATCGGGAATTAAGGCCGAAATACCGAGGTCAATTTCAGTACCGCTGTCGAGTGGTGCATCGGTGCCGGGTATTTTACCGGCTTTGAGCGATGCCACGGCTTGTTCCAGTAATTCTGAATACAGAGTGAAGCCGACTTCTGATATCTGCCCACTCTGGCTGTCGCCCAGGAGTTCGCCAGCACCGCGAATTTCCAGATCGTGGGTGGCCAGACTAAAGCCAACGCCCAGATCTTCGAGCGATTCAATTGCATCGAGACGTTTTTTAGCATCACTCGTGAGCAAACTTTCTGGCGGTGTTAGCAAATAGGCATAGGCCCGATGGTGTGAGCGTCCGACGCGACCACGAATCTGGTGCAATTGTGCGAGGCCGAGCTTGTCGGCACGATTAATGATTATGGTATTCGCAGTGGGTACATCAATACCGCTTTCAATAATAGTGGTGCAGACCAGTAACTGAAAACGTTGGTGATAAAAATCCAGCATTACCTGTTCAAGTTGTTTTTCTGGCATCTGACCATGGGCGAACTCGATTTTTGCTTCGGGAATGAGTTTCTGTAAGTCACGCACGACTTTTTCGATGGTCTTGACTTCATTATGCAAAAAGTAAATCTGACCACCACGCTTCATTTCGCGCTGACAGGCTTCCTGAATCAATGCATCATTCCATTGGGTGACAAAAGTATTAATCGAGTGACGTGCAACCGGCGGAGTCGAAATAATCGACAGATCGCGTATCCCGGCCAGCGACATATTTAATGTCCGCGGGATGGGCGTTGCGGTCAGGGTGAGAATATCGACTTCGGCACGCAAAGCTTTGAGTTTTTCTTTGTGACCGACACCAAAGCGATGTTCTTCATCGATGATCACCAGTCCGAGGTCGGCGAATTTGACCGACTTTTGTAATAACTTATGCGTACCAATGACAATATCCACTTTGCCGTTTGCGAGCTCATCCAGAATGGTCTGTTGTTGTTTTGCTGAGTTAAAACGTGACAAACAGGCGATTCGAATCGGCCAGTCAGCGAACCGGTCGCTGAAGTTCTGATAATGTTGCTGCGCGAGCAGGGTGGTGGGCACCAGTATGGCTACCTGTTTGCCATTGCTGGCAACAGCAAACGCCGCGCGCATCGCAACTTCGGTTTTACCAAAGCCGACATCGCCACAGACCACACGATCCATGGGTTGCGCAGCTGCCAGGTCTTCGATAACGCTGTTGATGGCTTTGCCCTGATCCGGGGTTTCTTCGAAGGGGAAGCTTGCCACAAAATTATTGTATTCGTCATCGTTGAGCGCATAACTGCGGCCCTGCGTGGCGGCACGCCGCGCATGAATCTCCAGCAGCTCGGCAGCAACATCACGCGCCTGTGCCGCAGCCTTGCGTCGAGCTTTTTGCCACTGATCTGTGCCCAGAGTATGCAGGGGTGCATTTTCGGGCGAGGCTCCAGTGTAACGACTGATCAGATGTAATGACGTGACGGGAACATAGAGTTTGTCACCGCGGGCGTATTCGAGAGTGAGAAATTCGGTATCAAACCCGGCACCGCTGAGTTTTTGTAAGCCAAGATAACGACCGATGCCGTGATCAAGATGCACCACCGGTGAACCCATGTGCAGATCAGTGAGGTTTTTGATAATGGCATCAGCATCGATACCGCGTTTCTTGCGGCGACGTTTTTGTGCTGCGTGCTGGCCGTATATCTGTTGTTCGGTGAGCACTGCCAGGGTCGGGGTTTCCAGCAGCAATCCCTGTTCTATATCGGCCACTGTGATACAGAGTTTTTCTTCGCTACTTAAAAAATCCTGCCAGTGTTCGCACTGTTTCGCAAATAAATGCCGTTCGTGCAATATGCTGAGCAGAATTTCTCGCCGTCCGGGGGTTTCTGCAATCAGCAGGCAGCGACCCGGATAGCTTTCCAGGAATGTTTGCAAAGCACTGCCGGGGGAGGCGTGCGGGTTTTGTAAATGTGGCTCCGGTGGTGTTTTCACTGGAAAATTATTGGCAGGATCGTGTGGACTGCTATGGCGCTGAGATATGATCTGGGTGCGTGTTGCCAGGCTTTGTTTGATGTGATCAGCTGTCAGATACAAACTTGCTGGTGGCAGCAGTGGACGCTCGATATCATGACGGCGTTGCTCGTAGCGCTGCTCCAGGTCCTGCCAGAAATGCGCAATATTGTCGTTGAGATTGTCTGGGCATAAATAGAGACTATGGTTCGGTAAATAATCGAATACCGTCTCAAGAGCATCGAAAAATAACGGCAAATAATATTCGATGCCGGTGGGCATGAGACCGTCGCTAACACTGGTGTAAATCATACTGGCCAGAGGGTCGCCTTCGATCTGCTGGCGGTAACGTTCGCGAAAGCGTTTGATGGCGTCTTTTTCAGTCGGGAATTCGCGTGCTGGCAAGATCTCGATGCTCTCGATTTTAGTGTCCGAGCGCTGACTGACCGGGTCGAAGTTACGTATGCTCTCGATCTCGTTATCAAATAGATCAATGCGACAAGGCGTTTTTGCACCCGCCGGGAATAAATCGATAATGGCACCACGCACGGTAAATTCACCATGCTCCATGACCTGAGAAACACAGCTGTAACCACCGGCTTCGAGACTGCGCCGCAGGTCATCAAGGTCGATGATTTGACCAACGCCATAGATTTGTACCTGACTGGCGATATAACTGCGCGGGCAAAGATGTTGTAACAGAGTGTTGACCGGCACCAGGACAATATCACCCGCTTTTGTTGCGGGTAGTCGGTGCAGGGTTTTCAGACGTTCTGAAATGATGCCCTGATGCGGCGAAAAAACATCATACGGCAGGGTTTCCCAGTCCGGCAGGTGCAAGATGTCGAGCTCGCCAGAGCTATAAAAGCGGATCTCGGCTTCCAGCCGGTCAGCATGCGCGATATCTTCAACCACGACTATCACTGGACCGGCTTGATAGCTTCGGGCTTTCTCGGCGATCGCCAGCGCCAGTGTACTGCCGTACAGCTGGCACCAGCCGGGGGTATCTAATAATGTGTGTGAGAATAGTTGTACAGACAAAATATAGGCGCTTGGGGGTGGAGAGTCAGGCTGGCTATTATCCCGTGCCTGTGATCAATTACAAGTAAAAACCTGCAGCCTCAGAGATCCTGCACAAATTATATTAAATACATTAAGTAACATCCATAACTATATGATAAAAATATAAATATAGTGATTGTTTTTACGCTAAAATAGGCCCCTGGCATTACCCCGGAAGGAATCTAAATATGGTATCGAAACATCAGCCTGAACAAGATAGCTGCAGCATAAAAGCAGGCAGTGCGACCATCAGCAGCATAGTGCCAGCAATGAGTACACCGCTGGCGTCTATATTCGGTAGCGGATTTCTCGTCGTCGTGCCGATTCTGGCAAGTGCCGTCGGCCCGTATGCTGTGCCCGCTATCGTTGTCGTGGCGCTTATTGCTTATCTGGTCGGCGGTATTATTCGCCACAACATACTTTGTGCCGAACCGGTGTTAGCTAAAAAAAGTCAGCCGTTTACGCTTGTGGTTGAGCGACTTTCAGATCTGGCACTGGTGATAGCTTATATCGTATCGGTGTGTCTGTATGTTCACATCCTTTCGGCATTTGTTCTTACCAGTTTTGATCTTGATAATGCATTCAATAAAAGTTTGCTTACGACTATGGTCATCGCTGTCATTACTGTTATTGGTTTTTTTGGCGGATTAAATCCTCTGCAGGTGCTGGAGCGCTGGTCACTTTATGTGACAATTTTGATTTTGGCGCTGCTGCTGGTCATGTTTGGCCTATATGATGTTGATCAATTTTTAACACAGGGACTGTTTACATTACCTGCAATGCCGGATCGCAGTGCGTGGGAAATTGCGACCATCGTGGCAGGCACATTGATTATTGTCCAGGGTTTTGAAACAACCCGTTATTTAGGTAAACAGTTTGATTCAGCTACCCGTATCTATGCGTCACGCTGGTCACAATATTTTTCACTTTCGCTATATATTTTATTTGTTGCTTTAGCGCAGCCCATCGTTCCAGTGCTGAACGGTAATTATGGTGACAACAGTCTGATCACTCTAGCCGCAACTGCGTTCTGGTTATTACCAGTGCCCCTGATAATCGCCGCCGGCATGTCACAATTCTCCGCTGCGGTTGCAGACACTCTGGCGGCAGCGGCCAACATAAAAGAAACAAGCCAGCAGAAGATTGATACCCGCTGGGGATATCTGTTTGTCGGTGCGGCAGCAATGGTATTGGCCTGGACCAATTCAACCTTTGAAATCATTGCTCTGGCATCACGTGCTTTTTCACTATATTATTTACTACAGTGCATCGTGGCTTTTTCGGTGTGTCGTAATCATCGTGAACGTTTGTTTTTTGTTTTTATCAGCATCATTCTGAGTTTTGTTCTAGTTTTTGCGGTGCCCGCTGGATAATTTATGCAACATACGCAGGCAGATGTATTCAGTATCCAGTTGCTGTTTGTTAGAGGCGTAACCTCAACCGATATTCTCAATCAGCGGCTGCGCCGCAAGCCCGATAGCCACGGTGAAGATCAGTGCAATTATCCACACCAGTTTAACTAACAGGCCCGATGTCGGGCTTGTTGCCATGGCTGGCATTGAATCATCGCCGGATAGCTGATACATCGGTACTACAATGCGCAGGTAAACCGCCAGCGATAACACACTGTTGAGAATAGCCACCACCGCCAGCCATGTGTAACCAGCATCAATCGATGCGCCGAACAGCAAAAATTTACCAACAAAACCTGCGAGTGGCGGGATGCCGGCGAGAGATAACAGAAACACTACCATGGCAATCGCAAGGACAGGTTTCTTACGGCCAAGTGCAGAAAATAAATCGAGCCTTCGACCAACGCGCATCACCACGGCGAAGGCCCCCAGATTCATTGCGGCATAAGCAGCCGCAAATACAATAATTGATTTGAATGCAAGCGGGCTGACGCCTGTCGCGACGATACCCAGCAGAAAATACCCGGCCTGCGCAATCGATGAATAGGCGAGTAGTCGCACCACATTGTTCTGCACCAGTGCGGCCAGGTAGCCGTAGCTCATGCTGAGCACTGAGACAATAGCAATAAGCATCGGCCAGTGCGTGACCACGGGTAAATCCCGAACCACTTGCGCCAGCGCGAAAATAGCACCGATCTTTGGTATCACCGATAAATAAGCGGCGACTGACACCGGCGCGCCGTCGTAGGCATCTGGTGCCCAGAAGTGAAACGGCACCAATGAGGCTTTGTAACCCAGGCCAACCATGACCGCGAGCAGGCCAATACTGGCGATCACCGGTGAGGTATCGAGACGGGCGAGATCGCCGAGCAAGGTTGAGCCCGTGCCACCGAACCAGTAACTGAGGCCGAAGATCATGATACTGCTGGTCACTGAGGCGAAGACAAAAAACTTCATCGCCGCTTCAGTCGCTTTATCATTGCGTGGATAAGCCACCAGAGCAAAAGACCCGAGACCGGACATCAGGACACCGAGTACCAGCAGCATGGTATCGCCCGCAGCCGCCAGTATCAGGGAGGCGAGTGTTACCATGCAAATTAAAACATAGACGCTACCTTCTCTATCGGTACCGCCAAGCTCCGCACGTGCAAGTAGAAGCGCAAGTACGGTTGTGGGTAACAGGATGAGCTTTGCCCAGATACCAAGGATATCAATGCGGAAAGTGCCACCAAAGATAGTGGTATCGGTGCCCAGTAATAGCACGCTGAAACCGGTGGCGAGTAACATGCCAAACACTGAAGCCGTCAGCGCGAGGCGGGGCCGACGCAGCATCTCGGCGACCAGTGCAGCCACCGCCGTTAGCAGAACCATGATTTCGGGTATCAGAAAAGCCAGATCCTGTTCCATCAGAATGGCAAAGCTATGGTGGTTTTATGGATGACATTCAGTAACCAGGCGGGGCCGACACCGATGATCACAATCAGTAGTAATAACGGCACTAACGT
The DNA here is from genome assembly GCA_030148865.1 of Gammaproteobacteria bacterium. Classification (GTDB taxonomy): domain Bacteria; phylum Pseudomonadota; class Gammaproteobacteria; order SZUA-229; family SZUA-229; genus JASBSR01. The sequence goes on along the minus strand of JASBSR010000031.1, from coordinate 60,804 downwards.
AAATAGTTCGCGCATACTCAAGTCAGGCATGCCTTGCCATTTTGTGTTGGTCTCGCCGAGAAAAACCTGGTTGATCGCTTTCAGGTATAAACCGGCAGTGATGACAATACCCAGAATGACAATAATGGCCGCGGGCTCGACCCGTAGTGTTGCCAGAAAGATCTGAAATTCTGCCGGAAAGTGCGCCAGCCCGGGCAAGCCCAGTGATGCAAATGCGGCTAACACGAATGACCAGCCGAGTATTGGTGTTAACTTCAGCAGTCCGCCGAACCGATCCATTTCTCGTGTGTTAGCGCGGTCCTGTAACATGCCGACAGCAAAGAACAACGCGCCAGTGACCAGTCCATGACTAATCATTTGCAATATCGAGCCGTCTAATGCTATGGCGCGTATTGCCGGGTCAGTCGCCAGCGCAGCGATGGCGACACCGATAATAATATACCCCATATGATTGACCGAGGTGTAGGCAATCAGGCGTTTGAGATCGTTCTGTGCCAGTGCCGCGAACGCGCCGTAGAGTGCAGAGAAAACACCAAATATAAGCACAATGACACCGGCCTGGTGAAAAGATGCGGGCGTCATTTGCAGGGCGAAGCGTATTAAACCGTAGGTGCCAAATTTCAGCATGACCCCGGCAAGGATAACGCTGCCAGCGGCCGGTGCCTGAACATGCGCGGCGGGTAACCAGGTATGAAACGGAAATACGGGTGTTTTAACCGCGAACGTGAACAGCATGGCGATCAATGCCAGCATTGCTGCTGTGCCTGTTAGCGGCGGGTCTGCAATCCAGACTCGGATATCAAACGTATGCGGGTCACTGCCCAGGTACAGACCGAGAATAGCGAGCAACAGGGGCAGACTACCGAGCAAGGTGTAAATAAAGAACATCAATGCCGCACGTTGCCGATCTTCGTGACCCCAGCCGGCAATCATAAAGTACATGGACACCAGTGAGACTTCAAAGAATACATAAAACAGGATCGCATCCAGTGCGGTAAAGGTACCGATGGCAGCGGTTTCCAGTAACAGCATTAACACCACATAAGCATGTGGTCGTTCTCGCACTTTGGCAGAGTAGATAAAGGTGACGAAAAATAACAGCGCGCTCAATACCACCAGGGGCAGACTAATGCCATCGACACCGACCCGATAGGCAGCACCGATCGCTGGCATCCAGTCAATCTGTTCGACCTGAGCAAAACCCGTGTCGGCAACACCCCGTGACCACATCCAGATTGCGCCTGCCAATGTTAAGCCACTGGTTAAAATACCGATACCGTGTACCAGCTGTGCTGGCGCTTTGCGTAAGCCCATAATCAGCAGCGCCCCAAGCAGGGGTAAAAACAAAGTGATCGATACGATGGGAAGCACTCGGACGTCTCCTGTTGACTAAATGAATAACACGATTAATAACACTGAGAACAAACCAGTCGTTAGCACAACCGTGATGGCCAGTTCGCGATGGATTAATCCGCTCTGTAAGTTACGCGCGCGACGACCGAGGTTGACAGTGTTTTTTACAATAGAAAATATCAGCCCATCAATGCCCTGTTCATCACTAAAACGCACACTACGCGCAATGCTAATGCTCATTTGCCCGGTGAACAGTGCCGCTGCATAAAGACGAGATTCGAGTTTTTCGCAGATATGGGCGATAGCGAACGCGGGGCGCACGAGCAGGTTATCGACCCCACCGGCCACGACAAAGCCCTGTTGTACCCACGGCAACAGGAAGCCGAACAGCCGCCGCGCCGGAACCCGCCAGCCCAGCGCCAGACCCGCCAGTGCAGCGCTCAGTCCGAGTATCTGGGCGAGGCTGTTTTCAGGTAGCCGAGCGGACAGCATGGTTTCGATGGTGGGGAAAAAAGCAGCCAGACTAACGGCCAGAGTGACCAGCCCGGCGAGGCCTGTGCCCATCCAGTTGAGTGCTGCACCGGCGCCTGGAACATTGTTTTGTGTACCGTTTCGACGCCAGAGGATACGCAATGCCCGGGCCATATAGGCACCGGTCAGCAGGGTACCGATGAGCGCGAATGACGCCAGCAATGCTGCATCTGGTGAGGCCAGCGCAGCGGCTATAATCGCGTCTTTGGAGAAAAAGCCACTCAGCGGTGGGATCCCCGCCAGCGCCAGTGCCGCCAGGGTGAAACCGAAAAATATGCGCGGCCGGTCATGCCCGGCACCTTGCAGCTTTGTCAATGCGGTGCTGTCACGACTGTGTTGAAACACGCCGGCACCGAGAAACAAGGCGCTTTTGATGGCCGCATGCGCGATCAGGTGCAACAGTGCTGCCAGCGGTACTCCGGCGCCCACAGCCACCAGCATCAGACCGTACTGGCTGGAAGTGGATGCCGCGAGCAGACGCTTCAGATCAGTTTCGCCGAGTGCAATCAGACCCGTGACCACGGTAGTAACCCCACCGACGATGCCAATCACCAGCAGGGTTTCCGGCGGTAGCATGGGTGCCGTGCGAATTAATAGAATGGCACCGGCAGCCACCAGTGTGGCCGAATGCAGCAGGGCTGAAACCGGGGTGGGGCCGGCCATGGCGCGTTGCAGCCAGTCGTGCAATGGGGTTTGTGCCGACTTGCCCATCGCTGCGACCAGCAGCAGTAAGCCGGCGGCGATGGCGGCATTGCCGCCAGTATTGAGTGTGGTAGCGATATCACTGCTACCGGCGCTGGCAATCAGGATGAATACCGCGAGATAAAGCCCCAGATCAGCACTGCGAGTGTAGAGAAAGGCGCGGGTGGCGGCAGATTTTACCCCCGGCCGCTGGTACCAGAAGCCGATCAGCAGGTAACTGGCGAGGCCGATGAGTTCCCAGGCGGCGAGCAACAGAATCCAGTCAGCCGCGAGTACGAGCGTTTGCATCGCTGAGATAAAAAACAGCAGGGTGGCAAAGAATCGAACCTTTTCAGTATCCTGTTTCATGTAGCCGGTGGCGTACACCAGCACCAGAGTGCCGATCACGGCGACCAGTGTTGAGAGCAGGGCGGTCAGCGGCGTTGCGAGCAGGTGCAGGGGTAAATTGGGTAAACCGGGTAATAGTAATTCATGGCTGATACCCGCATACGCATCCAGCAGTAGCCGGATACTGGCGAGCAGGCCAATCGCCGCAGCCAGCAGTGCCAGCGCGGCGGGCATGCGCCGCAGAAACAGAATCAGCACGGTCGCAAACAGCGGCGCGAGAATAGCCGTGGCTATGACACTCATCCTTTCAACTCGCGGGCTTCTTCCATTTCCACAGAACCTTTGGCGCGAAAACGGGCAATGGCGACACCGAAACCGACGGCCATTTCAAGCGCCATCACGGTCATTATAATGAGTACAAACATCTGCCCGGCAGCAACATCGGGATGCAGATAACGCCAGAACGCCAGCAGATTCACCATGGCGCCTGCCAGAATCAGTTCTACACCCATCATGATCATGACCAGATTGGTTTGCGACAGCGCGCCGTAGATACCTACCCCAAACAATGCCGCACCGGTCATCAAAGCAAGAATCAATTCAATACTCATTTGTTGTGGTTTTTGCCTCGATGGGGAGTATTGCCACGGCCGTGGCGGCAATCATGGCGGTGAGAATGGTGATGCCAGCGGTTTCGAAAATCAGCATTGAACGTCCCAGCAGCTCCAGGCCAAGATCCGCGGTCTGCTGTGCCGCGTCGGGAGCCACGCTGACCACTGGACCCCAGTCAAACAATACCGCCACCGCTGCCGCGCCGGTGAATGCCACAAAACCGGCCACCAGTGACAGACGTTTTTGATGCGTCATTTCCATTTCACCCAGGCCGCCCGGATCCATCATGAACATCACCATGAAAATTGCCATGATGCTCATTTCGGTGGCCATCATCATAATTTGCAGCACACCGAGAAACTCTGCCTGCATACCCAGAAACATGGCACCAAGAGCGGTCTGCGAGAACAGCAATGCCAGCGCGGAACGCATCATAGAGTGGGTCCGAAAAACAACTACGCCGAACCAGACAGCAGCGAGCCCGAAAAAACCGATAAAGAATGCCTGTGTGGTCATCAGGGCCACACCAGTACCAACACACCGACCAGAAAAATATTCAGCAGCGCCAGCGGAATACCCAGCATCCAGCCCCAGGCCATCAGATCGGCTTCACGGATACGCGGCATCAACCGTCCGGCCAGCAACATGGCAGCGGTGACCGCCAGTATCTTGAGGCCGCTCCATGCCCAGGGGGGTAACCACGGCCCCTGCCAGCCACCGAGGTAAAAAACCACCGTGGCCGCCGCCAGTGTCATCACCAGTGTCAGACGCGCGAGCCGGAACACGGCCAGGCGAACGCCGGAATATTCGGCTTCCACGCCGCTCGCCAGCTCGCTGTTAGCGGTGGCCAGATCGAACGGTGGCAAAAATGCCAGCGCCATGGCGGCGACAAAAAACAGCCCAAACCCCAGCGGCTGATACACAATGTTCCACAAACCCGCCTGTGAAACAACGATTTGCGTGGTCAACAATGATTCGGCGCGCATCGCCACCGCAGTGATCGGCATGACGATAAGCATAGCGTACGCGATCAGTTGCCCCAGAAAACGCCAGCCACCAATCATGGCGTATGCCCCGTCAGGCCCCCAGCCAGCCATCAGCAGAGCGACCAGAACATAGACCAGCGCCGCATTGATGAACAGTGCGCCGGTCGCAAGATCAGTCGTAATCAGGTCGGGGGTCAGCGGCAATACCATGGCACCGAGGATGGCCGAGATCAATAATAAAACCGGGGCTGTCTCGAAAAAAATCCGGTCGGGCTGGCGTGGCACGATGGATTCTCTGCCCAGCATGGCAATACCGGCAAGCACTGGGGTGGCGAATCGTAAACGTCCATTTGCGATCCAGGCTTCGAGCACGGCAACCAGATAAGCACCAGCCAGCAATAGCAGTATGATAAGCAGACTCGTCATTGCCGTATTTCCCAGGGTGACAGATCCAGAGAACCGACTGCCAGCAGAGCATCACCGAGTGCCTGTTGCTCGGTCAGGGCGTTGATCAGGCTGAGGTGCTGCGTCGAGGGGGTATCCAGTTGCGCCGAAATTACCCGGCCTTGGTCTAATCTCAGCTGTAGCCGGGCACTGCCCCGGGGTGTCTCGACGACCGCCTCACCGTCGCCAGAGGCGTCAGCCACCACGGGCAAGGGAAGCGTGTCGATACTGCCTGCGGCCTCGATGAGTACCAGGCTGTGACTAATCTCGTCGAGGTGAACCTGCAGGCGAGCCAGGATATCGCTGGTGTTACGCTGGCTGGTTTTGAAACCCAGTGCGATATAGGCGGGGTCAGTGCTGCGGGCATCGTCAGTGATGCCCGCAGCGCGTGCCACCGGGCCGCGCAATTTATCGTCGGGTAACAGCTGACCGAGGCCGACGCTGCGTGATTTCAGCAGGGGGGTTCGCTGCAGACGTTTTTTTAATCTGTCTATCTCGGGTTTGAGCGCCAGCATTTGCTGTCGGTTAGCCTGTTGAGAGTGCAGTTGCAGTGCTGTCGCGCGCTGTAACAGCCAGTCAAAACCGGTTTGCTGGGCGAACAGTGCCAACCAGCCCAGATGACTGGCGATGCGTTCCCGTTCCAGGGCACCGATGCGCCCACGGGCGGTGGTGGGGGCGATTTCGACCCCGGCAGCATTCTCAATCGCGCGTCGGGCAAGAAGTCGGTAAGCCAGTGGTGCCAGCGGATCCAGTTTCGCCAGCCGCTCAACAAAATGCTCAGCGTCCATCGCCGCCGAGTCTGGCAGTAGCGCGGTATTTTCTGCCAGCGTTTGTGCGCGGGCCCCGGCAACCGTGTCACCGTCGAGCGTCAGGATTAGTAGCAAAGCACTAGGCAAACCTGGAAAAAATGGCCCGAAAGGCACATCGATCCAGTCCATCGGCAGACCATCATTGCTGCGCGGCAGGTCTTTGGTGACATCGATCATCGACATAAACGCCATATCGTCATGATTCATAGCGCTGTGATCCATGCCGGCATGTTCATCGGGCCGGGAATCGGCTGACACCTCACGGGGTTCCAGAAACATGCCGCATTTGGGACAGGAGCCGGGTTTGTGCTGTACCACTTCCGGGTGCATCGGGCAGGTGTATTCGACCGGGGCAGTGTGGCTCATGTGGTGAGGTGTATGGCTGGTTTCAGCCGGCATTTAACGGGGTACCAGAAACATGCCGCATTTGGGGCAGGAACCGGGTTCGTGCTGTACCACTTCCGGGTGCATCGGGCAGGTGTATTCGGCCGCAGCCGTTTGTGGCTTGGGCTGATGTTCATGGCCTGAATCAGCTGACGTTTCTCGGGGTTCCAGAAACATGCCGCATTTGGGACAGGAACCGGGTTCGTGCTGTACCACTTCCGGGTGCATCGGGCAGGTGTATTCGACTGGAGTGTCATGATTCATATCAGAGCCTCTATCGGGTTTATCGGATTTATCCGTATGTGCGTGCGCGGTGCTGGCCTGCGCCTCGTGCGGCATCAGTGTCATGCCACATTTGGGGCAGGAGCCAGGTTCGTTCTGTACCACTTCCGGGTGCATGGGACAGGTGTATTCAATACGAATCTGCAGCATCGGTGCGTCGAAGTCTGCTATCTCTGGACAAAAAGCCGCCTCGGTAAATGCGGTGCGCAACCGGTGAACGCCTGCAATCAGTGCTTGCTGTGACAGCTCGATGCTGACATCTGCGGGCGGTAAGGGCGACAGCTGGTTCGTGCCCAGCGCCAGTAAAGCGCGTGGACGTACCATCTGAGCGTAGATGGTTGCGGCGGCATCGCGCAGTGCCGGAGACAGCGGGCCGACCACCAGCAGCACACTGGCGTGGCGTGGGCTGGTGACGGGTCGCATGCCTGCCGCTTCGACATCCAGTCCGTGGGCGCGGCTTATGTCGGGCCCTGGAATAATAAAAACACAGAGATCACGCGCCATGGCCGCAGCCACCAGTCGACGCAATCCAGAAAGTGTTCCCTGACTGGCACCGGTGATCATTTACTGCCTCCGTAACGCACCCTGACTCCAACCATACAGCAAACCCAGAAATAAAATTGCCAGAAAGACGCCCATGTCGAGCAGGGCAACCAGCCCGACCTGTTTGTACACCACGGCCCAGGGATACATAAAAGCCATTTCCATATCGAAGGCTAGAAACAATAACGCATAACCGTAATAGCGTGCATGATAACGCACCCAAACCGGATCGCGTGACAATTGGCCGGCGGTGGCGGGAACATCTTTGCCCGGTTCCCGGCGTGCTTTACCGAAGGTGCGGGCAAGTGCGAATAGACTTAGCACAAAACCGACGGTACCGATCGTAATACCAAGTAGCAGTCCATATTGTTGCAGCGAGCTCATAGTGAATATCTCATTATCAGTTTGATGTCGCAGGCAGTTCGAGATAAATGTTTTATCAAGATGCTGGCCTTAGTTCCAGTCGTTATTTACAAATAACGTAAATAAAATAGATACAGTGATTCGAACAGGTTCTTTACAGTGATAAGCTTGCGTGAGTGCCGTGGAAAAATATTCCAGAAAGGCGGCTTGTCATCGCTGGCGGCATGCAGCCACAGGGCATCATTCTCCATATTCATGATACAGGACAGCTCGAAGCGATAGGTGTGTGACGGTTCGCCGCCAGACAGGACGGCGCGCATGTTTTTTGCTGCTGCCTCGGAGCGCAGTTGTGCCATATGCGCCTGGTGGGGTACCCAGGGCGGCGGGTTTTCATGGTTGCTACAGTCGCCGGCAGCGAATACATTGTCCAGACCTTTTACCTGGCCAAATTTGTCGACGTCGATATGGCCGCCAGTGGAGATCGGTAAACAGGATTGTTGCACCCACCCTGAGGCAGTAATACCGGGTGTGTAGAGAACCAGATCGGCCTGTCTGAAGGTTCCATCGGCATCGAGCATACCACCTTCAACAAATGCAGTCGGCTCGTAACCATAGTCGAGAATGATACCGCGCTCCTGTAGTCTGTTGGTAATTGCTCCGGTTTCACCCGGTTCGATATTGGGTGAAAATAGATGGATCTCGAATTTATCACGCAGGCCTTTGTCTTTCAGAGCATAGTCGAGCAGGCAGGCACATTCATACATTTGACCACCACGGCCAGCGACAAAACCATCGCGCCGATTGAGTTTGAACCCCACATAGACAATACCTGCCTGCATGCTTTCTAGTTTGTGCATAAAAGCTTCCATGTCATCGGGTCCACCACAGGGTGAAAAGGTGTGTTCGCGGGTACCGGGAATATCATCCAGCATAAATCCCGGGCCGGTGCCAATAAACAGGGCGTCATTGCTATAGCGACCTTGCGTGGTCAGCACGGTGCGGCCATTGTTCTGAATATCCACAATTCTATCGTTAATAAAATGTATGTTTCTGCGCCACAGATACGGGCGGATATCCAGCGTTATGCCTTTTCGGGTTTTTTTCCCGGTTATAAATTCGGGTATCGCAGGGAAATAGATAAACTGGCCGTTGCCGATAACAGTGATTTCGTAACGAGCATAGATTCGCCGCAGAAAAAACGCAAAAAAAGGAAAAACCGGTAGCGATAGAAAGTAGCTAATAAAAAATAATGAGGCAAAGCCATTGCCAGCGATAATGATTTTTTTCTTCATACGAGCCGGGTCTTCTCAGTTAGTAGCCACGCCATAAAGTTGTGAACCTGACGATATTAAATATACCTGACTACTGACAAAGAAATCCTGATTTATATCACCTCACTTGAATAACTGCTAAATCAGGACGTATACGGTGCGCCCCCGAATAGATCCAGAAAATACTTTATGCGCATAATGTATATTATGTTAAATAGAATAAATGGCTGCACAGGCATTGCTTCTCTGTCTGGAGACACTTTCCCTTTCCTTAGGGTTTATGTGTTACTCAGCTGATAGCTGCCAAGATGGTGCAATAGCTATTTACGGTCTCCAAGTTCCTTTACTGCTGCGCGAATAATGCTCATTTGTCTGTTGCAATGTGTACAGCCGTCACACATAAGTAAATGAAGCTTCAACTGAATTTTTTCTTTTAAAGTCAGATCTCGATCCTGTGATTGTGACATCAGCTGGGTCGCCTGCTTACATTTCATCACTAGAGTAACTCCCCCTGCATGTAATTCATCTCCAGACATTTACGCAACTGCATACGCGCACGATGCATAATTACCCAGGCATTACTATCGCTAATATCGAGTTCTTTACATACCTCTTTAAGTTCCAGGCCAAGATGTTCCCGCATCATAAACACTCGCGCTGTATTTTTTGGCAGGTCATTAAGACATGTTGCAAAAATACGCCAGAACTGCTCATTGGCCAGAACAGTTTCTGGATGCCCCCAGTCAGCGGGTTTTTGTGTTTTTTTCCACGAGCCATCTTTTTTAAATTGATCATCAAGACCCATGTCATCATCTTCAACAAAAATTTCGGCTGGGTGCCGACTACGCTGGCGTATGACATCAATAATTTTGTTGCGCAATATGGCATATACCCAGCTTTTCAGGCTACCACGCCCGGTATATTTGCCAAGGCTCAACGCAGCAATAATAGCCTCATGTACTGCATCTTCAGCCAGCGCGCTATCGCGCAGCTGGAGAATGCTGAAACGCAGCATTTCGTCTCTCATCATAGCAATCTGCTCAGCACTAACTTCTTCAGATCGGTAGCTCTCCTGAGCTCTGTGCGCAGTATTTTTCCCCATTAAATACGACCTTATGATAAAAGTGACTTAGCATACGGTAGCCTTTATTGAGCAAAATATAAAGCTATATCCTTAAGGTGTAGTAGTCACCATCTGATCGTACAGGTCGGATATCGGGTTCTGTTACCGGCTGCTACTGGGGATCGACCAGTAAAAAATGCCGTAAACCACAGCGAGCGAAAGTGCTTATCATAATGTCGGTGTATATCACGTCGCATACCTCATAATCTCAGATCAGGTGTTGAAACTACTATACTTAAGGCCGTCCCTGGTCATCAGGAAAAGTGCTATTCCTGGTATTGTTTCGCCAATTGCCTTCTATTTATTTGCGCCACACTTACCTTCACCGCATTTACCTTCTTTAGCTTTTGCTTGAGTTTTACTAACACCACAGGCGCCTTCTTTAGCTTTGGTATTGCTATCGCCGCAGGAACCTTCTTTAACTTTTTTGCCACCGCATTTACCCTCTTCTGCTTTGGTCATATTTTCGCCACATTTTCCTTCAGCAGATTTACCGTCCTCCACGGCTACCTGATATCCCTGTTTCAGTCCGGTTACGCCAAACGGATTGGCGTGAGCAGCCAGTGCGGTGCCGCTGACGGCACAAAGTGCCAGTGCGGTGCCAGCTGTGATAGAAAGGCTTTTAAATGTGTGACTTGTTTTCATCTTGCTACCCTCTTTAAAATTAGTTTGCTTTTCAAAAACTTAACTATTTTGCAATTAAATGGAATAGTGTATGCGGCTGACTTATTCAACGAGCATATACGGTAGTCGCAGCCATTGGCGATTCCTTACACATGAATTTCAGTTGCTAGCGGCATACAAATAAAAAAGCCGCATCCTGCGGCTTTTAATTCACCCATAATCTATGCTGTGCCCAGTAGCTAGTGTTTACCTGGGGCCAATGGCACGCCTCTGCGTTCATAATGAATATAGGATTGCAGAGCTACCATATCTTTGCTGTTCAGAGCCAGGGGTTCACTTTCCAGTGGGTTCATGATGCACCAGTTAATCATTTCACCGAGCAGTGCCACCTTGCCCAGTTGCTGTTGAAACTTTGGGTAAGTTTCAGGATGGATATTGCTGGCATTTGGATGACACTGATCACAGGATACTGTGTTCTTGCTCTTCAGCCCACCGTGAAAAAGCTTCTCGCCATCGGTAACGACTGACATATATTCATTCTGCCAGCGAATAACATCGTTTTCACTAAAGTTGTCGGCTTTGATGGGTGCTGTGATCAGCAGTGCACTTAGTATATTGAGAGTCAGTAATGCGATTTTAGTATTCATGGTGTGCATGCCTCGTCCTAATAATGACTTTGTGGTGGAATACGTTTTGAAACATCCTGAAACTGCGTATCTGCCGGATGGCCTGCTTGTTTGTCGAAAGCCACGACACGATTAGCATTATCAGGGAGTAAATAATGCAAATCGGCATTACCTGTATCCATATTAATAAATTGCCAACCGGTAGCGTCGCGCTCAAAAAATGGATCAGCGCGATTCATTTCCACAGTCAGTTTTGGCATGTAGCTCGCCACCTGGGTGTAGGCTTTAGGATAAGGCCATGGCCAGGCGGTAGCCATGGCCGAGTTGAAACTGATATTACCGATCTGATTGTACTGGATCTGGTGCACATGACCGTAGAGAACACTAACTTTGTTGAAATCCTGCAACAACGCCTGCACCTGTTCAGCATCTTCGGTCCAGAAATTCCAGCCTTTATAAATTTTTTGTAATGGCGAATGCGAGAACACGACTATCGGTGTGTCTTTATCAATTTTGGCCAGATCTTTTTTCAGCCAGGCACGTTGTGCATCACCTACCATAAATGGCTGGCCGTGAGGGTTATCTAATCGTGCCATTTGTTTCATCCGATCCATACCCTTGTCCCATTTCTGATACATCCATTTCTCATAGGTCAGGATACTGTTCAGTACGATGAAGTGCACTCCTTTGTGATCAAAACTGTAATGATCCGCGCCCAGCTGCTTCTGCCAGTAATCACCGAGGTCATTATAATAATCATGTTCGCCCATCACATAATGAGTTTTGCCACTGAGTCCGGAAAGAATTTCCAGACCGTGATCAATTTCTTCGGGTTTTCCTAGTTGCGCTATGTCGCCACCATAAAAAACAAAATCGGGTTTTGGGTCCAGTAAATTAGTTTCAGCGACAGCGCGCATCAGGCCACGATCCCAGTTTCTGACGAACTCTTTACCCTTAATATGCGTGATGTGCGAATCTGAAATGTAAGCAAAAGTAAAATTTTGTGCATTATTCTTACCAAAAGCAACTTCAACCAGAGATAATGGCAAGGTGCCGGCAGCGACTACAGCGCTGCGTTTTAAAAATTCACGTCGGTTAAATGGTTTCATGCAATGTCTCTCCTATTTTCCGGCCATTTTTTTATATTCGGGACTCGTGAGCGCTTTGAGAAACGCCACCAGATCTTTTTTCTGTTTGTCATCCAGGTGTAATGGCCTGATACCGCCGCTTTGAAACCCTGATAATGGGTCTGTTTCTTTTATCCGGCCGCCGTTATTGTAAAAGTCGACAACATCTTCCAGTGTTTTTAAACTACCATCGTGCATATACGGTGCAGTGAGACTTAGATTACGTAGTGTAGGCGTTTTAAACGCACCGACCTGAGTCAGATTTTCCGTTACTGCAAATCGACCTAGCTCTGAAACGTACTTATTGGTCAATACTTCAGCATCCATATCCAGTTTGGTGTTGTGTTTTTTCTTGACTAAAGCCGCTGCTGTCTGATTTTCTTTAGCCTGAATCTTTTTGAAGCCAATACCAATATTATGGAATCGATTATCAGTGAATAGTGCCTGGGTCTGTTCTATGCGATGACAGGAAACACAGCGACCTTTATTAAGAAATACTTCCAGGCCCCTTTTCTCCGCGGCATTGAGCGCTTTGTCATCACCGCCATACTGATAATGGTCAAAGGGAGAATTACCACCAATGATGGTGCGCTCGAAACTGGCAATCGATTTTGCCACATGGTCTATTGTGATAGCGCTATTTGTGACACCAAATACTTTTTTAAAGGCGGTGATGTAGTCTTTATTGGCCCTGATTTTATCCAGTAGAACCTGGTGACTGGCCAGGCCACCTTCTACCGGATTAATAAACGGCCCTTTCGACTGGCCTTCGAGATCAGGTTCGCGGCCATCCCAGAACTGGCTGGTATAATAGGCGGCATTGATGACTGTGGGTGCGTTACGAGTACCCGACTTACCTTCGATACCTTTGGATACGGGTAGATTATCGGTAAAACCTTTTTTTTCTTCGTGGCAAGTCGAACAACTAACTTTGCCATCTGCGCTCAGCGTTTTATCATGATAGAGTTTATCGCCCAGTTTTATTTTCTCGGCACTCTGTGGGTTGTTTGCAGGAATGGGTACTGGCGGTAATCCCAGCGGCGTGGCTGCGATGGCATTGACTGAGATCAGGCTGCTGATGAATGCAGCTGTCAATTTGATTATCATGAGTTATCCCTCTGTTGATTGCAATGATTTACAGAACGCCCTGTTGTTAAAGCGCTTAATCTATGTACTGCAGATCTCTGCTGCTGGTATGCAGGCGGTATTAGTTTTATCCCCCCTCCGATCTATGGCTATTCGAATTTTTCAATCACGGCTTTAGTTTTTAACTATGGCCGTGTTATCGTAATCGGGTCAGATACTAGTGGCACCTACTTAAGCACATAGTACTAAAATCCAGCGTCGTTGCCGCGCGTTTTTGGCGGGAATGACGGAAAACACAAGAAATCTTCTTAAGTAAGTGCCATTCGGGTCAGATACAATATAAGTAACTGCTTATGTATAATCACTGCCACCAGTGCGGTACACCCGTTGCAGGTTAGCCAGAGGAGCGCCCCACGATGACATTGACAGAACTTCGTTATATCGTTGCGGTGGCACGCGAAAAACACTTTGGTCAGGCGGCGAAAGCCTGCAATATTAGCCAACCGACTTTGAGTGTTGCCGTTAAGAAACTGGAAGATGAACTCGGGGTTCAGATATTTGAACGGCGTGTGAATGAAGTGACATTAACACCAATTGGCGAGCGCATTGTGCAGCAGGCGCAGCTCGTGCTCGAATCGGCTGAAACGGTTAAATCAGTTGCCTCGCACGGCAAAAATCAGCTGGCAGGGCCATTACGAATTGGCGCGATTTATACCATCGGGCCATACCTGTTCCCAGAATTGATTCCGATACTGCGTACGCTGGCGCCGGACATGCCGCTGGTGGTCGAAGAAAACTACACAACAAATTTATCGAGCAAACTGAAAAATGGCGAACTCGATGTCATTATTATCGCGCTACCTTATAAGGAACAAGGCATTGTTACCCTGCCCCTGTATAAAGAACCATTTGTTGTGCTGTTGCCGGCATCACATCCATTGACACAGCGTAAAACGATTAAATCAGAACATCTGGAAAATGAAACCGTATTGTTACTGGGTGCCGGGCATTGTTTTCGTGAACACGTACTCGAGGCATGTCCCGCATGCGTGCCGCGATCAGGTATTGAAGGTGATTTACCACATACGGTAGAAGGTGGCTCATTAGAGACCATTCGTCACATGGTTGTGTCAGGTCTGGGAGTCACGGTGCTGCCCTGTACTGCTGCGGGAGCTGATCGCTATTCACAACGCCTGCTGGAAATACGGCGTTTTGCCAATCCGGTACCCAGTCGCAGAATCGCACTGGCCTGGCGGGTTTCATTCCCACGCCCGAAAGTGATCGATTTATTGCGTGACTCTATCGCAGCCTGTCAGTTGAGCTGTGTCAGTCGCATCAAGCCAGGGTAAGTCTGGCGCTAAGATATCCCATGAAAATATTCGAGGATAAATAAGCTTACCAATAAAACTTCAGGCTATTATTTTATTTCTATCTGCATTTTATCTGCGGACTAAATATTTTTCCCTGGCGGACTCTGGTTTCTTGCTACGCTGCTTTTTTGATCTGCACAATGCTGGCACACTCATTAAAGATGCGCTTATCGCAGCTGCGACAGATTTCACGATTGAGTCTGATAAAGATCGCCTGAATCGCCTCTGATTTGCTTTCAAAAATATAGTCCATACCGATTTCTTCATCGAAATGTCCGCGTTTCATAAAATGCGCCATCGGTGCCGAAAGATTTGAGAGGTAAAGATTGCCACCGAGTTTACGCAGGCGGGCAGCTTCCTGGACAAGAAATTCAGCACCTGCGAGATCGATATAGCTGATATTGGTGCAGACTAACAGGATATTTTTTTGATCAGGACGCTTCTCGGTAGTGCGTTGTAGTGCATTGGCAACATAATTAACAGCACCGAAAAACAGCGAGCCATCAATACGCATAATACGTGCCTGGGGACACTGCTCCAGGGTTTTATCTTCAACGCTCGACATGCTGTGATTAATTTCATCGGGGTCAGGTGCCAGCGTCGTGATACCAGGCTTGGCAGCACGATTCAAATACAGGAGCAACGAAAGCATCACGCCAGAAAAAATTGCAAACTCAAGTTCGAGGAACAAAGCACCGAGCAAGGTGACGCTCAGGACCGCTGTTTCGGACTTACTGGTCATGATGATATGTCGTATCTCACGAAAGTCGATCAGACCCCATGCCACCAGAAATAGAATACCGGCCATGGCCGCATTAGGTAAATAAGCAGTCAAAGGTGCTACCAGAACTACGATAAGAATCAGAATGAGACCTGCAAATACTGCTGCCAGCGGTGTTTCTGCGCCGGCCTGATAATTTAAACCGCTGCGATTGAATGAGCCAGTGGCGACATAGCCGGAAAAAAAGCAACCGACAATATTGGACAGGCCCTGACCGATGAATTCCTGATTACCATCGACCAGCTGCCCGGTGCGTGCACCCAGAGAACGCGCGATAGAGACAGCTTCAGTCAGCGCGAACAGGGTGACAGCCAGCACCGCCGGTGCCAGATCTCTAATCGTATCCAGCGAAAAATCAGGTGCTGACAAAGGTGGCAATTGTTGCGGCAGCGCACCAACACTATGGATTTGAGTGATATCGCTGCCCCATATCTGATTTAAGATGAACGCGAACACACTGCCAAGAACCATGGCCACCACCATATAGGGTGCGCGTCGATTCCAGCGTTTAATCGCGATGCCAGATAGCAGGGTTACCATTGAGACCGCCGTGACATAGTAATTAATATCAGACAGCTGCCCCCAGAACGAATACATGATTTCATGCAGATGCCCACCACGCGCAATCTCTACGCCGAAGAAGTTTTTCAGCTGTTTACTGGCGATCAGAATAGCGGCACCCGCAGTAAAACCGACAATCACCGAATGTGAAATAAAGTTCACCAGTGTGCCCATGCGTGCCAGGCCGAGAGTGAGCTGAATAATACCCACCATAAAAGTAAGCGTGAGCGCCAGCGAGACATATTGCGCACTGCCCGGTTCTGCGAGTGCGCTGAGCGACGAGAACAGTACAATTGATGCCGCCGTGGTCGGCCCCGAAACCAGATGCCAGGATGAGCCAAACAGAGCCGCGATAATCGCCGGTACCATACCCGCATAGAGACCGTACTCGGGCGGCATGCCGGCAATGGTGGCGAATGCGACGCCCTGCGGCAGAACCACAATCGCACCAGTGAGGCCTGCCATTAGATCAAGTTTAACGGTGTCCCGGGTGACTCGATGTTTCCAGCGATAAAAAGGTAGCAGGCTGGTGAGACGGAGGCGGTAGGCTTCAAACACGTATTATTTACTCATAAAGTTATCCTGACGCGGCCATTCACCCTCGGAAATCAGGCCGAGTGGATATGCTGCATCAGAATGTTAGAAAAACTTGGATATACTGATTGATAGCGATGAAAATAGCTACAAATCGACATTTGGAAGAGTATTATCGCTGAATATGCTATAAATGCCAATGAAAATTTTTTTGATAACATTCCAATATGGAATATAAAAAACTGTCTGACCTGAAATCACTGGCGACTTTACGTGCCGTGGTCGAGCTCGGCGGGGTAAATGAAGCGGCTAAATCATTACATATTGGTCAGCCGGCGGTGACCAAGCGACTGCGCGCACTGGAAGCAAATTATGACATGGTGCTCATGGAACGCATCGCAGGTCGCCTGCGTTTAACCGCTGCTGGTGAAAAAGTGTATGTTATTGCCTCACAGATACTCGAGCGTCACAGCAATCTACTGGATGACCTTGAGCAGCTCAAGCATGGCAGCCAGCGACTACGGCTGGAGGTTACATCGACCATAGGCGAACATTTATTGCCTGAGCTATTACTGCAGTTTGCCGAACGCTATCCACACTATAAAATTGACAGTCGCATGGGCTATAGCCGACGGATTCAGACCGGTCTTGCGACCGGCTTTGTCGATCTCGCCTTGCTGGAAAATGCTCCTGACCACCCGGATATCCTGGTACAGAAATGGCTGGATGATGAGCTGGTGATGGTCTGTGGTCGCAACCATCCGCTGGTCAGTACTGATCTGTTGCCGATCGATGAACTCAGGCAGCAGACATATATTCTGCGTGAAAAACAGTCCTCCAGCCGTGAAAGCCTGATGCTGGCACTGCGTGGTATCGGTGTCACCGAGATCCCGGTGGCACTGGAAATCGGTTCGACTGAAACGATTGTAGAAATCCTGAACCGTGGCAAATATGTCAGTTTCCTGCCGCGCTTTGCAGTTAACGCTGATATCACCCAGGGCAAGTTGTTTCACGTCAAGATTCAGGGGTTTCGTATTTTGCGTACTCTCTGGATTGCACGTAACCGCAGTCATCTCGACCATCCAGTGGCCGAAGCTTTTATCGGTTTACTGCGTGGCGGTTGAACAATTGTGAGTCGAAACGAGATGCGTTCATGCATTATCCTTAGAGCCGCTATCTCTATAATTATATTAGAATAATCTAATTATTATACATACAGGTTTACCTTGTCATCACTGCTTTTTGACAGTAGGATACGCGCCGTTGCAGTGTGGCATAACTTTGTTAAATATCTTATGACCTGGATCAAGCCACATTGATTAAAAAAAAAGATTTCAATAATTATAAAACTTTTTCAGGAGATAGCATGAGTGCAGCAATCCGTGTTGCCGGACTAATAAGTCTTTTATTATTCAGCGCCCAGTCGATGGCTGGCTATCAGCTGAATATGAAGCCCGGCGTAACGTCCTTCAGTCAGGGCGCCTATGAAATCCATACCATGGTGATGTGGATTTGTGTCGCTATTGGTGTTGTCGTCTTTGGCGCGATGCTGTATTCCATTATTAATCACCGCAAGTCAAAGGGTGCGGTGGCGTCAGATTTCCATGAAAGCACAGCACTGGAACTGGCATGGACCATCGTCCCTTTCCTGATTCTGATCGTGATGGCCATTCCTGCGACGCGTATCCTGCTGGATATGGAAGATGTCTCAAACCCCGATCTGTCGATCAAAATTACCGGCTATCAGTGGAAATGGAATTATGATTACAACGTGGGAGAGAACGCGCAGGACATCAGCTTCTTCAGTAATATCACGACACCGGATGCGCTGCATAAAAGTACCAATGGCGGTGTTGCCAAAGACAAAGACTACCTCATTGAGGTCGACAAAAAACTGGTAATTCCGACCAATAAAAAAATTCGTCTGCTGATCACATCCAATGATGTTATCCACGCCTGGTGGGTGCCCGCCTTCGGTGTCAAAAAAGACGCGATACCAGGCTTTATCAACGAGAGCTGGATTAATGTTCCCGAGCCCGGCATCTATCGCGGTAAATGTGCTGAGCTTTGTGGCGCCAACCATGGCTTTATGCCGGTTGTGGTCGAAGCCAAATCAGAAGCCGATTACAATGCCTGGATCGCCAGTCAGAAAGCAGTCGCGACTGCAGCGGCGGCCAGTGCGAACAAGACCTGGACCAAAGAAGACCTGATGGCACAGGGTGAAAAAGTCTACGCGACCACCTGCGCGGCGTGTCATCAGGCCAGTGGTGCGGGTATTCCAAACGTATTCCCTGCTCTGAAAGGCAGCGCGATTGCGACTGGCCCAGTGGCCAAACATCTTAATATCGTATTACACGGTGTTACCGGAACTGCGATGCAGGCCTTTGCTGGACAGATGAATGATGCTGATCTGGCTGCTGTCATCACCTACGAACGCAACGCCTGGGGTAACAACACCGGCGATATGGTGCAACCGTCAGATGTCAAAGCTGCACGTTAAACCGCAATCAAACACAACACTATATATAGATAACGATTTAAAGAGGCAATTATGAGCGCTGTTATCGAAGAACATCACGATCATCATGATCACAAGCCAACCGGCATTGGCCGTTGGTTGTTTAGTACCAATCATAAAGACATCGGCACCATGTATCTGTGGTTCAGCTTTATTATGTTCTTTATTGGTGGTGCACTGGCACTGGTTATTCGTGCTGAGCTGTTCGAACCGGGGCTGCAATTTGTTGAACCTGAGCTCTTTAACCAGCTGACGACCCTGCATGGTTTGATCATGGTATTTGGTGTGATCATGCCCGCCTTCGTCGGTCTTGCTAACTGGATGATACCGATGATGATCGGGGCACCGGATATGGCATTACCGCGCATGAATAACTGGAGCTTCTGGTTGCTGCCTGGCGCTTTCGGTCTACTGATTGCCAGTCTGGTGATGAGCCTCATGGGGATGGGCTCTGCACCAAACTTTGGCTGGACTTTCTATGCGCCACTATCGACCACCTACGGTCCTGCCAGCACCGACTACTTCATCTTCTCGGTGCATATGATGGGTATTTCTTCCATCATGGGTGCGATTAATATTATCGCCACCATCATGAACATGCGCGCACCCGGCATGACCTACATGAAAATGCCGATCTTCGTCTGGACCTGGTTTATTACTGCATATCTGCTGATTGCGGTGATGCCAGTACTGGCCGGTGTCGTTACCATGATGCTGACCGACCGTCATTTCGGCACCAGTTTCTTCAACGCCGCCGGCGGTGGTGATCCGGTATTGTTCCAGCACGTGTTCTGGTTCTTCGGTCATCCTGAAGTGTATATTATGATTCTGCCTTCATTCGGCATTATCTCGCAGATCGTTCCCACCTTTGCCCGTAAAAAAATCTTCGGTTACAGCTCGATGGTGTACGCGACCGCTTCGATTGCCTTCCTGTCATTCATTGTCTGGGCACATCACATGTTCACCACAGGTATGCCGGTCGCAGGTGAGCTGTTCTTTATGTACGCCACCATGCTGATTGCAGTACCCACAGGTGTCAAAGTCTTCAACTGGGTGAGCACTATGTGGAGAGGCTCACTGAGCTTCGAAACACCTATGCTGTTCGCGATTGCTTTCATCTTCCTGTTTACCATTGGTGGTTTCACCGGCCTGATGCTGTGTATCGTGCCCGCTGACTTCCAGTATCACGACACCTACTTCGTAGTTGCACATTTCCACTATGTACTGGTGACTGGTGCGGCCTTCGGGATTATGGCTGGCGTGTATTACTGGATTCCAAAATGGACCGGCAATATGTACGATGAAACCCTGGGTAAATGGCATTTCTGGTTATCTGTGATTTCAGTCAACGTGCTGTTCTTCCCGATGCACTTCCTGGGTCTCGCTGGTATGCCACGTCGTATTCCCGACTACAGCCTGCAGTTTGCTGAATTCAATGCAGTTGCTTCGATTGGCGCATTCGTATTCGGCTTCACCCAGCTGATTTTCCTCTACAACGTAATTAAGACAGCACGCGGTAAAACATCTGTGAAAGCCACCAGCCAGGTTTGGGAGGGTGCGGAAGGCCTGGAATGGACATTGCCCTCGCCGGCACCATTCCACAGCTTTACCACACCGCCTCAGGTGAAATAAGGCAGGCAAAGCAATGTCAGTGCACCCGAAGCAGAATACCGGGGGTGATGCGAATAAAAAGATCATCGTCTGGCTCATGGCTATCGTTATCGGCATGTTCGGTTTCGGTTTTGCACTGGTTCCGCTCTATAACGTTTTTTGTAGCGTTACCGGGCTGAACGGAAAAACAGGCGGACAGATAGCACTTCCAGCTGTGCTGAATGTGGATACCAGTCGTGAGATAACAGTGGAATTTGTGGCGACACTCAATGAGAACATGCCATGGTCATTTTATCCAGATGTTAGATCAGTAAAAGTACATCCAGGTGAGCCCACCCGGATTAGCTTCTACGCCAAAAACAATACAAATGAAAAAATCATCGGCCAGGCAATTCCGAGCGTAGCGCCAGGACTTGCAGCGACGTACTTTCATAAAACAGAGTGTTTCTGCTTTACCGAACAGACCTTGCAGGCGGGTGAAGAAAAACATATGCCAGTGGTGTTTATTATTGACTCAGACATACCAAAGGACGTCAATGTACTCACACTATCGTATACCTTTTTTATTAAACCGGGATCAGAGGCAGCCGTGTCTCTGGCACATAATTCTAAACACCAGGAACTATAACAATGTCCACTACAAACCATGGCGAATATTTCATTCCTGAACCGAGTAAATGGCCCGTTATTGGCACAATTGCTCTGGTCACCACTGTTATCGGCGCAGTTCATACCATTCATGCGGGTGAGCTGAACTGGTTATTGCCGATTGGCTTTTTGTTAATTGCATACTTATTCTTCGGCTGGTTCGGTGCTGTTATTGATGAATCAATGGGGGGGCATTACAACGCTCAGGTCGACAAATCATTCCGCATTGGTATGTTGTGGTTTATATTTTCCGAAGTTATGTTCTTCGCGGCGTTCTTTGGTGCTCTGTTCTATGCTCGAGTATTTGCTCTTGACTGGCTCGGTGGTGGCGGTAACAACGCAGCGACGCATGAATATCTCTGGCCTGCATTTAATGCCATCTGGCCGGTCTTGAGTAACCCTGATAATACAAAGTTTGCTCCTCCTGCTGAAGCCATGGGTGCAAGCGGCCTGCCCGCCTTTAACACAGCGGTACTGCTGGCGTCGAGTGTTACCGTCACTATTGCGCATCACGGCTTACGTGCCAATCACCGCAAGCCACTCATTATCTGGCTGGCAATTACTGTCGCTCTGGGTGTGAGTTTCCTGTTCTTGCAGGCGGAAGAGTATATGCATGCCTACGAGCAAATGGGTCTGACACTGGACTCTGGTATTTACGGCAGCACTTTCTTTATGTTGACGGGTTTCCACGGTTTCCATGTGACTATGGGAACGACCATGCTACTGGTGATGTTGATTCGTAGCATTAAGGGTCACTTCACATCGGATAATCACTTCGCATTCGAAGCGGTTGCCTGGTACTGGCATTTTGTTGATGTGGTCTGGCTGGGACTGTATATATTTGTTTACTGGTTGTAGTAAATAGCAATGAAAAATGAAAAATTAAGGCTACGGAATCATTTTTCATTTTAGGTCAGTTCAGGCCGTGCGGATGAATTAAGCCCACGGCCTGTCCTATTAATAGCAGGATGAAAATGAACACCGACAGACCAATACGCCAGGTTAAAAATTTGAGCATTCTATCGGATTTTCCTTCATCCCTGATGAGATAAAAAAGCGCCTGTCCAAGGCTGACAAGTACGACCAGCAACAGCAGTAAAATTATTATTTTAAATATCATTCATCTTCTCCAGAGCGTATCGTTTACCGGCGGTTTTTTGAAAGCATTATTATATACCAGGCTAGTCAGGCTTCGTGTGGGCAACTATATTTTTAGCCCCGGGGTATTGGCTAGCCTTATCACAGTCCTATTGCTATATATCATGATCTCAATGGCGCAATGGCAGTCAGATAAGGCTGACTACAAAAACGCACTTCACGATAAAATTCTCGCGCGTAAAGAACTGGCCGCGATTAGTCTGGCAGAGCTACCCGAGAAAGCCGACGACCGATTATTCATGCCAGTCCACATTCATGGTCAGTTCGATAACAGGCATTATTTCCTGCTGGACAATCGAACACTCAATAACCAGGTGGGTTACGATGTTTACGCCGTGTTCCAGATACCGGGATACACGCCGATGCTGGTCAATCGAGGCTTTGTTGCACAGGGCCGTACCCGACAGGAACTCCCTGAAATATCCTTTCCGGACGGCACGGTAGAATTAAAAGGCCTGCTGGATCGCCTGCCTGCCAAAGGCTTTGTTCTTATGGATAATATACGCAGTGTCGATCACTGGCCGATCGTGCTTCAGTATATCGATCACGATGAAATCCAGGGATTTCTAGGCACTGGAATATTTGATATGATGCTGCGCCTTGATTCAAAAAGCCCGTATAGCTTTACCAGTGAACTACCCGCCTTAAATCTGGATAGCGCCAAAAACACTGGCTACGCGTTTCAGTGGTATGCCATGTCGATTGCCCTGACCTGTATCTATTTTTTTGTTAACACTAAACGAAGCTGAACCATGAATGAAAACCCTAATCAGAGTACGGTAGCGCCAAAAGCTCGTAATCCTTATACACTATGGTTTGTGATACTCGCATTTGTCACTCCTGTTTTACTTGCGTATTACACATTCTATTTTGTCAATGTCTCTTCATTTAACAATCATGGTGAATTATTAAAACCCATGATTCAGGTATCTGAATTAAAGCTCAGAGATCAGAGCAATACCCCTGTACCAGTTGACAAGCTAACATATAAATGGCGATTCATTACATTTGTCACCGCCAGTTGTAATGAAGTCTGCAAGAGCAGGCTGATTGAAACACGTCAGGTGCACAAAGCACTGGGTAAAAATCAGCATCGCGTACTACAGGTTATCGTCGAATTAGCAGAACCAGATGCAAGTCTTACCGAATTCATTAAAACCGAACTTGGCGATGCCGTGATCTTAAAAGCTGATCCAGCTATTGTTGGCTCGCTACTACCCGTTAGCACGAGCACGCCTGAAAATCAGATTTATATTCAGGACCCTAAGGGCAATATTATGATGCGATTCAGCCAGGATCAACCAATTGATGATTTTCACCACGACGTTCGCAAACTTCTGAAGGCATCGCAAATTGGCTAAGCAACACAGTTTCAGTTATAAACTTGCACTATTTGCGATAGCACTGGCGAGTGTAGTTGTTCTGCTTGGTGCTTACACTCGACTCGTTGATGCAGGCCTTGGTTGTCCGGACTGGCCAGGTTGTTACGGCTTTATTTCAGTGCCCGATAGCCACGAAGAAATCACTCAGGCACAGGCGGCCTTCCCGCACGCACCGGTAGAAGCAGATAAGGCCTGGCCAGAAATGGTGCACCGCTATTTTGCCGGCACGCTGGGCCTGGTCATCGCTTTCATCGCATTGATTGCAGTCAGACATCGTAACGAGCCGGAACACCCGCTTGTGTTACCCGTTATTTTGCTGGCACTAGTCGTATTCCAGGCTGCACTTGGAATGTGGACAGTCACCTTAGGCTTGTTGCCAGTCGTGGTCATGGGCCATTTACTCGGTGGCTTTACCACATTGTCCCTGCTATTGCTGTTATTTCTCAGGATTAGAGATGGCAATAGCCCGGCTTATGCCAGCCCATTGCGTAACCTTGCACTAACCGGCCTCATCATCGTAGTCCTGCAAATCATACTCGGCGGCTGGACTAGCGCCAATTACGCCGCCATCATTTGCACGGATTTCCCCGGTTGTCAGGGCAATCTTATTCCTCCGCTCGATTTTGTCGGTGCTTTTCAGCTACATACTGCAGGTGTCGAAAGCTATCTTGGCGGGCATCTTGATAACGCTGCACGTGTCACCATACACTGGATACATCGTTTAGGCGCACTACTGACTACGATATATTTAATTTTCCTGCACCTTAAATTGATGCAAGCCGGTCACAAGAAGCTCGCTGGCTGGTTAATGCTGGTGCTGCTTGCACAGATATCACTGGGAATCAGTAACGTTGTATTTTCGTTACCACTGCCTGTTGCAGTCGCGCACAATGGCGTTGCCGCGTTGTTATTGTTGACTATGGTATACATAACACACACTGTTGGTCGGCGCGTCCGATCGGTAATTTAATGTGAAGACATCTGCTGTTAGCTGGAAAGATTATTTCGAATTGTGCAAACCCAAGGTTGTGGCGCTGCTGCTGCTAACATCTATCGTCGGTGTCGTGCTCGCCAGCCCTCCCGGCGACATTTCATTATTGACCCTGATTGCATCGACCGTCGGCATTGGTTTTGCCGCTGCTGCTGGCGCGGTGATTAACCAGCTGGTGGAAAGCGAACGCGACTCGCAAATGAACCGAACAAAGAATCGCCCTCTGGCCACAGGCAAACTTAAAAAAAGCAATGCATTTATATTTGCAATATTGCTGGCAGTGTCATCCATGTTTATTCTCACAGCATGGATAAATACCCTGACCGCAGCACTGACCTTTGCCAGTATGATCGGTTATGCAGTGATCTATACCATGTATCTGAAAAAAGCGACGCCACAAAATATTGTGATTGGCGGTCTTGCCGGTGCCACCCCTCCACTATTAGGCTGGACATCGGTTACCGGTAATGTTGATGCACACGCACTGGTGCTGGTGTTAATCATTTATACCTGGACGCCACCACATTTCTGGGCGCTGGCGATACACCGCCGAGATGATTACGCCAAGATCAATCTGCCAATGTTGCCAGTAACGCACGGAATTGAATTCACTAAATATTCAATCCTGGGTTACACCATATTGATGATACTGGTGACAATACTGCCTTATTTGATTCTGGAACGTGGCCTTATTTATCTTGGCGCCGCATGTTTTCTGGGGGGCTATTTTTTATATATGGTGCTCAAGCTCATGTTTGCTGAACAACAAAATACCGCGATTAAAACCTTTGTCTATTCGATCAACTATCTGATGCTGTTATTCATTGCTATGGTAGTCGATCATTATTTTCCGTATTACACGAGCTATTGACGAGATAAGGATGCCTAAATCCGGGAACATTCTGCTGATTGCAATCGCTGGCATAGCGGCGATGGGCGCGGGTTTCTGGCTGGCATCTTCACAACAATCATTATCCGAAGGCTCACTCGTCAGCAGCGAGCAGGCTATGGAGTTTCATGGTACACGCCTGCCAGTACCAAGAAAACTGGCATTGCCGGAATTGGCCAAAACCGATAATAGTGCATTCACGCTGGACGATTTGACCGGCCACTGGAGCTTGTTGTTTTACGGCTATACCAGTTGCCCGGACATATGCCCGACAACAATGAGTACGCTGGTCACGGCAAAAAAACAGGCGGGCAAAGATTTTCCTCAGGTCTATTTTATTTCTGTTGACCCACAACGCGACTCGTTACCAAACCTGTCTGCATACGTGAAATATTTTGACAAAGATTTCATCGGCGTCACCGGCAGCGAAAAAATGCTGCAGGCGCTGGCATTACAGACCAGCGTGGTGTTTATGAAAGCACCATCAGAGTCAGGATCTGAGAATGATTATCTGATGGATCACAGCTCAGCCCTGCTGGTGATTAATCCACAGGGCCAGCTAGTGGCATTTATCAACCCGCCGCACACACCAGAGTCAGTCCTGAAAGCGGTTAGTGCTTTAACACAAACTCAATAGCGAATATTAAGAAAGCACTGTCATTCTTAGCCACGAGCGCCTTTGTGCGCGAAGTGTCGTGAGCGAAGTGAAGGAGCTCCGCTTTTTGTGAATGATCTGCTGCCATCGAAGTATCAGACTCTTCTCCGCACAAAACACGCATCAGAATGACAAACTAGAAAAACTGTCCTCCTGAGCCGTTTTTGCGAAGGATATCAGCACTACGGTATCCGATTCTTTACTAGCGTTCAGAATGACATGGAGGTCTGTTTTGAAATGTGAGTGTGCTGGCATTGATCGATGGACAACAAGGTCAGAGGGGAATCGTACTGATTAAGCTTAACAGGATTTAGGCGTCGTCATTCCGGTATGTTCTTGGCCGGAATCCGTTGGTTTGAAAGTGGATACCCGCCAGAAGCATGCGGGGATGACGAGAATATCCTTGATATATTTTATAGTAAGTGCCATTCAGGTCAGATGGTGTCAACCCTTGTTATTTCAAACCGAACGATCAAATACAGACGAATAACATTTATGGTCTGTCATCAACAACTTCTTCTTTAGCGGCTATCAGAAAATTCTGCTTTTTGATACCCATGCTCAATAAGGTGCTGCTTGCGACATAGATCGAAGAGTAAGTGCCGATACCGATACCGACGAGCAGCGCAAAGGCAAAGCCATGGATAATTTCACCACCCAGGAAAAACAGGGATAGTAAAACCAGTATGGTTGTAAACGATGTCATCAGGGTACGCGACAGCGTTTGATTAATCGATAAATTCAGAATTTCAGCCGGCGTACCCTTGCGCATTTCACGGAAGGTTTCTCGAATACGATCAAGTACAACCACAGTATCATTCAAGGAATAACCAATCACCGCGAGAATTGCCGCCAGCACAGTCAGATCAAACTCAATCTGAGTCAGTGAAAATGCACCGATGGTAATAATCACATCATGAATCAGCGCAAAAATAGAACCCAGCGCAGATTTGAACTCAAAACGAAAACTGACGTAGACCAGAATTCCAAACAGCGCCACCAGCATGGCGAGCCCACCCTGATCGCGTAATTCATTGCCCACCTGCGGGCCCACAAATTCAACACGGCGCAGAGTAATTTTCTGATCAGTCTCAGCTTTTAACAGACTGACAATGTTGTCGCTCAAGTTTGCCTTGTTCACATCTTTGCGCGGCGCAATACGAATCAGAATATCTTTTGCGGTGCCAAAGTGCTGCACCTGAGCATCTTTGAAATTATTTTTCTCCAGAATATCGCGCACCGGTTGAATATCCGCGTCACGTTCGTAGCCCAGCTCGATAAGATAGCCACCAGTAAAGTCAATTCCGGGATTCAGCCCCTGAGTGATGAGGCTGCCCAGTGATATTAAAATCAGAACCGCTGAGAATGCGTAAGCAAGCTTGCGCTTACCCATAAAGTCAAATTTGGTGTTGCCATCAAGAAATTGCATGAGTCGTTATCCGTCGTTGCAGATGTTTATATAGATATCTTTTTAAGGTTACGGTTGCCATACAGAATATTCACAATTGCACGCGTGCCCATAATCGCTGAGAACATCGATGTCAGAATACCTATGGTCAGGGTCACTGCGAAGCCTTTGACCGGCCCGGTACCGAGACTGAATAACACAATCGCCGTAATCAGGGTCGTGATATTGGCATCGGTAATAGTGCTAAAGGCTTTTTCATAGCCGGCAAAAATACTTGCCTGTGGTGAGTTGCCATTGCGTAATTCTTCACGGATACGTTCATAAATTAATACATTAGCATCCACCGCCATACCTACGGTCAGAACAATACCGGCGATACCCGGCATGGTTAAGGTGGCCTGCAATAAAGATAGTATTGCAATTAACAGAACCATATTAAAGGTCAGTGCCACATTGGCGATAATGCCGAAGGCCCGGTAGTAGACAATCATGAATACCAGTACCAGAGCAAAACCTACCATCACCGAAGTGAAGCCCTGATCGATATTATCTCGCCCCATACTTGGCCCTACTGTGCGTTCTTCGACAATTTCTACAGGCGCACGTAACGAACCGGCTCTCAGCAGCAATGCCAGGTCACGTGCTTCCTGAGACTCGAGACCAGTAATCTGAAAACGCGCGCCGAATGGTTCGCGTATGGTTGCGATATTAATCACTTCCTGTGTAGTGACGCGCTGTTTGACAGTTTTATCGCCAACTTTTTTACTGCTGACTTTGTTCTCAATGAATACCACGGCCATAGGGCGCCCGACATTATCGCGCGTGGTTTCGCTCATTTTTTTCGCGCCTTTGCCGTTCAGGCGAACAGAGACTGCGGGTACACCGTTTTGCGAATCAATGGTCGAAGCAGCATCAATAATCTGATCACCAGTGACAATCACATTACGGCTGAGCAATACAGGATTGCCATCGCGCTCGTGGTACAACAGTGCATTGATGGGTGGACGACCGGTTTTTTCAGCTTCCAGCCAGTCCTGGCGATTTTTTTCGGTGAGTCGAAACTCCAGTGTTGCGGTGGCACCGAGTATGCGTTTTGCCTCGGTGGTGTCCTGAATGCCGGGCAGTTGCACTACGATGCGAGAATCGCCCTGCTGCTGGATAACAGGTTCGGCGACACCAAGTTCGTTAACACGATTGCGCAAGGTAATAATGTTTTGATGCAAGGCCGATTTCTTTTCGTCACGAATAGCCTCTTCGGTGAGTTTGGCTTCGATTTCGAGTGTATCTTCGTGGGCTTCAAATGTTAACTCACGAAACTGGCTGTCCAGTTTGTCTTCGGCCCTGACCAGGTTGTCTTTATCACGAAAACTGATGACCAAGCCAGCACTACTCTGAGTGACGCCACGGTAACGAATTTTTTCATCGCGCAGATAGGTGCGAATATCGGAGACCAGATTGTCTTCGAGACGCTTGATCGCCGCGACCATGTCGACTTCCATGAGAAAGTGCACACCACCGCGCAAATCCAGACCTAGATACATCGGTGCGGCATTGAGGGCGCGTAGCCACTGCGGCGTCGCCGGCGCAAGATTGAGTGCCAGCAGATACTTGTCGTCCAGACTCTGGCGCAGATCCTGAGCTGCCTTTAGCTGGGTATCGGTATCGCTAAACCGTACCAGAACTTTATTGTCAAGGAACTCAGCCGACTGGTAACTGATGCCTCGGGTTTTCAGCGTCGCTTCTATGCGCCCGACTTCATCCTGGGTCAGAGGTGATGATCGGTGTGATATCTGTAGCGCCGGATCCGAACCATACAGATTGGGTAATGCATAGATAACGCCGATGAACAGCGCAGCCAGCAGGACAAGATATTTCCACAACGGATACCGATTCAGCATGGCTGATTTCCTTAAGCGTTTTGTTGTTCTTTTATGGTGCCTTTGGGCATCACAGCCTGAATTGAACTCTTCTGTACCTGTATGATGACATCGCGAGCAATTTCAAGTGAAACAAAGCTTTCACTAACACTGGTAATTTTGCCGAGGACACCACCGGTGGTGACGACTTCTTCACCTTTCTGCAAGGCGGACACCATTTCCTTGTGCTGTTTCGCGCGTTTGCTCTGTGGGCGAATCAAAAAGAAGTAAAACAGAACTACCAGACCGATCGGCAAGATCAGTGATGCGAGATCAGGTTGTGCAGCGGCAGCGGGAGCTGCTTCTGCGATAGCGTCAGAGATGAAAAAGCTCATGAAAAATCCTCGAGAAAACGATGTTTTGAAAGCGCGACATTATGCCACAGATGGCCCTGATAATGGCTATGCTGCCGGTGATTGTGCACGTTTTTGATAAAAATCCCGGGCCAGGCTGGCAAAGGCTCCGGCCTCGATAGCGGTACGGATCTGACGCATCAGGTTCTGGTAATAATGCAGGTTGTGGATGGTGTTGAGGCGCGCTCCCAGGATCTCGCCGCATTTGTCGAGATGACGCAAATAGGCGCGACTATAGTAACGGCAGGTGTAGCAGTCGCAGGCGGGGTCCAGTGGCCGAGTGTCGTCCTGATAGCGGGCGTTGCGAATTTTGACAATACCTTCGCTGGTGTAGAGAAACCCGGTGCGGGCATTACGCGTCGGAATGACGCAGTCGAACATATCCACACCACGGCGGACTGCCTCGATAATATCTTCGGGCTTGCCCACGCCCATCAAATAACGCGGTCTGTCGACGGGCAAATGCGGCAAACTGAGATCAAGAATATGATTGCGCTCGGCCTCAGGCTCGCCCACCGAGAGACCGCCGATGGCGTAGCCGTCGAAGCCCAGTTGTTTCAGACCCTCAGCCGATTGCGCGCGTAGATCGCCGTAGATACCGCCCTGGACGATGCCAAACAGCGCATTGGCATTGTCCTGATGCGCGGCTCTGCAGCGCTCGGCCCAGCGTAGCGAGAGCGTCATCGAGGTCTCTGCCTCCTGCGCTGTTGCAGGATACGGGGTACACTCATCGAATTGCATAACAATGTCCGAACCGAGCGCTTTTTGTATCTGCATCGAGTTTTCCGGCGTCAGTTCAACTTTCGCGCCATCCACTGGTGACTGGAACACCACACCCTGCTCACTGATCTGGCGCATTTTTGCCAGACTGAACACCTGAAAACCACCTGAATCGGTGAGGATGGGCCCCTGCCAGTGCATAAAATCGTGTAAATCACCGTGCTGACGAATGACCTGGGTACCCGGGCGCAACATCAGATGGAAGGTGTTGCCGAGAATCATCTCGGCACCGCTGGCGCTGAGTTCTTCCGGGGTCATAGCTTTTACTGTGCCGTAAGTTCCGACCGGCATGAACGCCGGGGTTTGCACGCAGCCGCGTTCGAATTCCAGCTGACCTCGACGTGCCTTAGCATCAGTGTGCGATAAAGTGAATTTCATCAGTAAGTTATATCTATAAGTTAAAGTATATTATAGTTTATATAGCTGGCGGTGTTCAGCTGACAGTGAAAAGCTAAAAAAACAAAAATTTTTATACTGCCAACTGCCAGCTTTTGTTAAGTAATCAACATGGCATCACCATAGCTGAAAAAGCGATAGCGCTGGGCGATGGCGTGCTGATAGGCGCGCAGCATTTTATCGCGACCGGCGAACGCGCTCACCAGCATTAGCAGAGTGGATTCCGGCAGATGAAAATTGGTAATCATGGCATCGACACTGCGAAACACATAGCCCGGGTAAATGAAGATATCGGTTTCGCCACGATAGCTTTGCAGCTCGCCGCTGGCAGAGGCGCTCTCCAGACAGCGTACCGAGGTGGTGCCAACCGCAATGATACGGCCCCCGTTGGCACGGGTGCGGCGACACAGACTGACCGTCGCCTCGGGCACATCCAGGTATTCAGCATGCATAGGGTGATCCTGAATCCGTTCGCAGCGCACCGGCTGGAACGTGCCGGCGCCGACATGCAGGGTGACAAAGCCGAACTCGACGCCACGGTGTTGCAAAGCCGCCAGTAAGGATTCATCAAAGTGCAGACCTGCGGTGGGTGCCGCCACAGCACCAGGCTGGCTCGCGTATACGGTTTGATAGCGTTCCTGATCGCTAGCGCTGTCGGCGCGGCTGATATAGGGCGGCAGTGGCATATGACCACAATCTTGCAGGATTTCACTGAGCGCGATGTTTCCAGTAGCCACACAGATTTCAAACAGCTCGCCTCTGCGGCCGGTCACCTGCAGCGCATAGTCGGTGTTTTCCAGCGTGATCAGAGTTCCGACTTTGGCCGATTTACTCGCGCGGATATGCGCCAGCGCCGAGGTTTCATCCAGCATGCGTTCGATCAGAATTTCGACCCTGCCGCCGCTGGCTTTATGACCGAACAAACGTGCCGGAATAACGCGAGTATTATTGAATATCAGGCAATCACCGGGCTGGAGATAATCCAGCACGCTGGTGAAATGACTATCGACCAGCAAGTCGCTGCCACGACTGACCACCAGCATCCGGCTCGCGGTGCGTTCGGTACAGGGCTGCTGAGCGATCAGCTCTGCGGGTAGTTGATAATGAAAATCGCGCGTCTGCATGGCGCGCGATGGTAGCACGATGGCCGTATTCGATCACAAAAAAGACCTACGCCTGGCGACCCGATAGCAGCCAGAGATTACGCTGACCTGATTTCTGGCTCAGCAATTTGCATATTCGCTGTAGCCACCGATATTGTGAACATTGCTAAAGCCCAGTACTTCGAGGATTTGCTTGGCGTAGGCAGAGCGTTGGCCGCTGCGACAATACAGTAATAAAGGTTTCTCTTTGTCGAAATCGTCGGCGTGATAGTGAATTTGTTCGAGCGGAATATTACGCGCCCCGCTGACTGCACCCGAGGTAAACTCAAAATGACTGCGTACATCGATCAACTCACCGCCTTGGGCAATCAAGGTTCTCAGTTTGGCACATGAAATAAGGTCGTACATAATCAGTATCACTGTCTATCAGCTATCAATATAAGAATATTATAATATTCATCGTAGCGGTTCAAGCTGGAAATGAAATATGCTCAACACTTCAATAAGTTACAATAACTATATAAACCAGAATTTACATTAATTATCATTTCGATGGCGAATCGTAGCGGCTGCGCGGGTATACTGGTGAGCCTGTTCAGCAGCGAGTAGACCCACTCATGACCCTAGCAAAACAGGCCAACTGCGGCACCGCGAAACGCTTCGACTGGCTGCACCTCACGCTCATGACCTTGGTGGTGGTGATGATCACAGTGGTAGTGACCGTCTGGATACTACAAACCTATGTTTTTCCCACTGAATTTACGCCTGTGGTGCTTGATCGCGGCGAGCAACAAGTGCTGGATGCGAAACTGGAAGCACTCGATCTTGACGCGTCTGGTCGGCTCAGAGCGGAAAAATATTCTGAACAGGGCGCTGTACGCCACCTGCAATTTAGCGAAAAAGAGCTCAATGCCCTGCTCGCCAGCAATACTAACCTGGCGCAGCGTATGGCGATCAATCTTTCCGATGATCTGATCAGCGCAAAACTTCTAATTCCGGTCGATCCCGACGTCCCGATACTGGGCGGTAAAACGCTTAAAGTAAGAGCCGGGGTCGAAGTTCGTTACCGTAATACGCGTCCAGTAGTGATCATCAAGGGTGTTAGTCTCATGGGTGTGCCGATACCCAGTGCCTGGCTGGGTGGGCTAAAAAATATCGATCTGGTGAATGAGTTCAGTGCCCACCCCGGCTTCTGGAAGGCCTTTGCTGAAGGCGTCGACAATATTCAGGTTCGCGATGGCGAGCTGAATATCCAGCTCAAGGAGTAAGCCGTGTGATTCGCATTCACAGACTCACAGCAAAATATAGCTATCACTCAGACTCACCACAGCCTGCGCGCCGGGATTTCAAACTCCCGGAGTGCAGTGTAATATCCGGCTGTCTTTCACTTCCAGCAGATCTACGACATGCTCAGCGTTAACGAATACTTTGACGGCACAGTCAAATCCATTGCTTTTAACACCGCAACCATGCCTGCCACCGTAGGCGTGATGCTTGCCGGCGATTACACATTTAACACTGCTGCCAAAGAAGCTGTTACCGTCGTCAGTGGTGCTATGAAAATTCAGCAGGCCGACAGCCACGACTGGAACATCTATAAATCTGGTGATACATTTTGTGTGCCCGCGAACAGCAGCTTTAAACTGGAACTTACTGAAACCAGTGCCTATCTTTGTCTATACGGCTAATCATTGTTAATCCATTAACTTTGTTACGAGTATCCTGTGTCACGACTGGTGTACAGTGGCGTTTATGAATACAAAATCAACCCTCACGCTGGAACAGCTCCAGTTGCAGAACCATTATCTTGAGCTACCCGAAATCAGTTACTCCCGGCACCAGCCTCAGCCGTTGAAAAATCAACATCTGATTCATTTTAATCCAGCGGCGGCTGAATGCATCGGCCTGGATCCGGCGCAGGCTGAACGCGACGATTTCCTTGCTATCATGAGTGGCGTAAAGCCTTTGCCGGGGACTGATCCGATTGCATTTTGTTACGCGGGACACCAGTTCGGGCATTTCGTACCACGTCTGGGTGATGGCCGTGCAATTTTATTAAGCCAGGTAAAAAATACGGATGGCAGCCTCTTCGATCTACAGTTAAAAGGCGCGGGTCTGACCTTGTATTCACGCGATGGCGATGGCCGTGCTGTTTTACGTTCTACAATTCGCGAATACCTGTGCAGCGCAGCCATGCAGGCACTTGGTATTCCGACGACACAGGCGCTGTTTATCAGCGGTAGCGATGAAGAAGTCTATCGCGAGACTATCGAAACCGGTGCTATGTTAATGCGGATAGCACCCAGCCATATTCGTTTCGGCAGTTTTGAGTACTATTTTTACAGCCAGCGTTATGATGAATTGAAGATGTTAGCTGATTATGTACTGACTACGCACTTTGCGCATTTACGGGAAAACCTTAACCCATATCAGGCTTTGTTCGCAAACATAGTACGTACAACTGCAAGCATGATTGCACAATGGCAGGCGATGGGTTTTTCACATGGAGTGATGAACAGCGACAATATGTCTATCCATGGCATCACGCTTGATTATGGTCCCTACGGTTTTATGGAACAGTATAATCCTGGTTTTGTCTGTAATCATTCCGATTATCAGGGTCGTTATGCTTTTGATAAACAGCCTGAAGTCGGCCTGTTCAATCTAAGTTGTCTGGCACAGGCGATGTTGCCATTGTTCGATGAGAATACAGAAACGGCAGTTGAAATTGCAAAGCAGGCACTACAGCAATATCAACCCCAGTTCACCACCTTCTATGCTGCAAATTTACGCGCCAAGCTTGGTCTGCTTGATGCCACCGAAGCTGATCAGCCACTGGTGCAGGATCTGCTTAACATTATGCAGAAAAATCAGGTCGATTTCACGCTATGTTTTCGCGCACTTTCTATGGAAGATACTACGCAGCGTAATGCTGCGGTACGTGATTTGTTTATCGATCGCGAAGCAGCGGATGGTTGGCTCACTCGCTATCAGCAACGGCTACAACAGGAAGATTCAATCGACGTCGAACGCAGTATTTACATGAAGCAGGAAAATCCTAAATACATTCTGCGCAATCACATGGCAGAAGTCGCAATTCGCAAAGCGCAGGATGAGCAGGATTATTCAGAAATTGACAGACTGATGCGCTGTCTCGCAAAGCCCTACGAGGAACAACCTGAATTTGAAGCTTATGCCGCACAGCCACCTGACTGGGCACAACATCTATCGGTTAGCTGCTCATCCTGAAAATTCTTTTGTTACAGAATCACTGGGCGCGCAGAGAAAAACAATGCTTTTTGTTAAAACATGAATCCCTGAGAACTGACCAATCTTAAAAAAGTTAAAACTTTTAACCTATTTTTCTGTGCCTATTGTTGCGCATTATCTCCTTATTTAAATATTTCTTTAAAAAATAGCTGCATTTGTGCCCAGGAGTCTTTATCAGCCGCTGCGTTGTATTCGAGTGGAAGATTAAATTTTTTACCCAGAGCTGTCGCCCCGGGATTAGTGAAACTGTGTTTCGCGCCCTCGTAATTGACAATTTCATAATCGACCCCGGCCGCATCCATTTCGTGTCGGAAAGCTTCAATTTGCTCAGGCTTTACAAATGGATCAGCAGCACCGTTGAAAACACGGATGGCAGCTTTAGTTTTACCTTCCGTGGCACTGATTTGGCTGGCGAGGCTACCGTGAAAGCTGACGACTGCATTGATATCTTCACCCATGCGCGCCATCTGTAAGACGATACCACCGCCAAAGCAATAACCGATAGCCGCAATTTTGTGGCTGTTTACGGTTTTATCCCGTTTTAGTGCAGTCAGGGCAGCATCAAAACGGGCTTTGGCCAATGTTAAATCACCGCCAACAGCACTGGCAAAGGCGCCTGCGTCTCTGGGGTGAGCCGCGATTTTGCCATTGCCATACATGTCCACCGCTAAAGCCGTGTATCCCAGCTCGGCCAGTTGTCGTGCACGGCGACGGGCGTAATCATTCTGCCCCCACCATTCGTGCACCACAAGCACACCCGGGCGTTTACCCTTGATGGCATCATCGTAGGCTAGCATGCCTTTCATCACGATGCCGCCACTCTTATAATCGATTTCTTTCGTGACGACCTCTGCCTGCGCTGAAGCACAAAGCAGCAGGACAACGGCGGCTATGAAAAAAGAATGGATATTCATGCTTGCTCCAGTTGAAGTTTTAGTGCCGGATATAAGTACCCCGCAATCACAGCAAAGTCAACTAGGGCACAGACAAAAAACAGGCGCTCTATGTTATGTGCGTCCGATAGAAGTGTGCGAATCTGGCAAGATTACGCAGCGATAGAGTGTATTACCTGGCCAAGCGCATGCTCGAATGTGGAATGATCAGCGATAAAACGTGACTGCTCATTGCTGAGCTCTGCAGCAAAGTCTGCGGCATCTTTCTCGATCACTTTGACGCCCTTACGATCAACAAATACAAGTTTGGCAACGCCAGTCAATATGACAGAAAGTTTAAGTCTGCGTATCACCTCGTCTTCACCATTGAATATTTCAAACCAGACGCCAGGGTGTACATTACTGGGCAACTGTCCGAGTTTTTCCTGGGCCAGTCTGGCAATTTCTTCGATTTCAACTGCGTACAGTTTCTCTGTTTCTTCTTCTACTGGATCGTTCGCTGCAAAGACTCCAGCACCTGGAATACCTGCATTAGCAATTTCTTCTTCAGAGTCAGGTGCGAGATCATCATCTTCAGTCAACTGGTAGCCATACGCATCCAGGAGATCAATAAACGTGTTTTTGAGTTCTTCCACCTGCTCAGTAATCGTTTGCTTATCCTGCTTCGTAGTTTCAAGTTCGTCTTTCACAGCATCGACCAGAGAAAGGTGGTTGCTCCATACTGTACGCCATTGACCATTTGAACGTATGGGTTGCAGACACTTAATCATCAACTTCATCAGCATAACTGATTCGAGCCAGGGCCAGCTATCGGTGCCATATCGGATATAACGGTTCACCATCAGTGATGGCCAGCTTTTAGTCATCAATGGAGCTACGTTTGGTGGTATATTCTTATGACCGGCAATATGTTTAATCTCATTAACGACCACATCTCGCGCATGTGCAACCATGATTTCTTTTTGTTCGTGCTTCTCATTTTTCTGTGCAATGCTCTGTTCTGTTTCAATCAGCTTACGTAGTGCATCTGCTGCTGTATTAAAGCTATCAATGTCCACATCGTAATCTTCAAGTACACCATCGACTATATCTCCAAGATTTTCATAAATATGGTCAGATTCCTCAGTAACGCCTTTGCCGGCTTCACTAATCAGATCCAGCACATCTCTAGTCGGATGCGTGTCTTTCTGAAATAACTCAGAATCAGACATCGCAACTTTGATGACAGGTATCTGTAAGCGTAGTAACAGGTTTTTGATAATATTCGACAGACTCGGATCATGTGTGATCGCATCGAACATCATGCCGACAAAGTCAATACTACGTTCGTCGAGCACATTCACCTGTTTGGTGATGATGCCCCCACCCTGTTTTCCCATTTCAGTAAATAATGACTGTTTGATTTCATCAGTCGATATTTGCTGCTGTTGTTTATCTTTTTTGACAATCTGATTTTGTAGCTGACTGAGCGCACGTATAACATCTTTACGTGCATAATAATTTTTGCCATCCGCTTCGCAGGTACTTATTGGTTTAGTGAATGATTCGGGTAGTCCGATAGCATTTTCAGAAGGGATGAAGTCACCCTGCATAAACTGATTGGCAAGATAGGCCATGTCCTGAGGGGTGCGTGGAATAAAGTTGTTTGCCGGATTCGCCTGCGGATCGTAATAGTTTGCTTCTCTGGTTTCAACTTCGCTACTATCTGCCAATTCATCTTCTCTTACATTCTTGAGTACGATTTTTGGCATTACTCCAGCATTGATCAGCATGGCATTAATTGCTTTATACATGCTGCCCAGTTTTGGAGTCACTTCAGCATCAAACATGCTGAATAGTTCAAGTCTGTCTTTGCTGGTAAGATTAAATTCCTTTAGCGCGACTAAAAATGCGTTAGCCAGTTTTTTGGGGTTAAGGCTTTCTTTTTCGATTATGCCGTCTGATGTGATTTCGAGATATTCCAGTCTCACTTCAAGATGATTGATATCATCACCATATTGTCCGATAGCATGTGCATGCATGGTGGTGGTGGCTACCATTTCTTCCATTTCTTCTTCGCTCACCAGCGCCATTTCGTTTTCATTAAACTCGACAGTTCTGGTACCTGGTTTTAGATGCTCATTTAAAGCAATAAAGAAATGTCGATTAAAGTTGTCACGTTCGGCAACAATAAATCGCTGCAGCGCCAAATAGCGCATTTCATCTTCGTTGTTATCGCAGGCTTCGAGGCGTGCATTTAAACTATCGTCAGCAGTTGAAAGTAGTGTGACAACGTGTTGAATGAGATTTTCATTGACAAAATCGTAAATGCTTTCAATGAGATTGAGACGATCTGAGTGGCTGGCACGCGCCGCTATCACAGACACAGCTTCACTGCGCCCGTTTGTAGTGACGGGGTTTGTCGCAGGATTGCTAGTGTTTGCTGGTTTGCGCATCAATCACGCCTCTCTTGTAAACAGGTCACCGGTAAGCATTGCTGAACGAGATATAACCAGCTCGGCAAGCTACGCAGCCTAATCGGTCTGTATCACAAAGGATTTGAGCGCATTTATAACTATTTACTCTCCGCTAATCTGGAGCGCATACAGTTTTGGATGATTTTTAGTAATTTATTCTGCAAGGCGCATGGATGCTGGCTCGCGAAAGGTCTTGTAGACGTAGTCTATTATATAGCCCTGGCACCGATTAGAAGCAAGCATTAATTAGCCGAACCGACACCATATGGCAAGTTTTCCGACAAATGGTAGCATTAATCTCCAAATTTATACCGTCTGTCACTGTTTACGCCAGTAAAGCAGTTGGTTATTGGCTGGCATGGTGAAATTTTCCACAAACTCCAGCCCAGCCTTTCTGCCAAGCATCTCCAGTGCCTCGAAGCCACGTATCCCCGATTGTGGGTCGCGCGCCTTCAGCCAGGCGTCGAAGCGCGCGTTGCTCTCACTGCTGTAGCAACCATTATAGTTGAATGGACCATAGAGCAGGAACCTGCCAGCGGAGGGTAACAGCTGGCCGACGCCAGCAAACAGAGCCTCGACCATGTGCCAGTGCATGATATGTGTTGTATTGGCAGAGAATACAGCGTCTACGGCCAGATTTGGCCAGTGCCCGGTCACATCCAGCTCAACAGGCTCTGCTATATTGGCGCATTGCGCTGCCATCGTCCAGCTGCGAATCCCCGGCAGATACTGCGCACAGTCACTGCACTGCCAGATCAGATTGGGTAGTTGCTCTGCAAAATATACTGCATGCTGCCCTGTACCACTGCCAATTTCTAATACTTTTTTGGAGCTATTCAATAAAGGCTGAATGACTTCCAGAATCGGTTCGCGATTCTGATCGCATGACTCTGAATAAGGTTTATTCATTAATTTTTGCCTGTCTCGGTGTCTGAACGTAAAAAACTGATAACAGTATCACGCTGATCATCATCAATTACCAGACGATGCGCACTGGTGCCCCGGTATCGGATGTTGTGCCTGCCACCAGTGGCGCATTGCAACTTCGTTGCCAGCATGATAACTCCGCAATAAATTATAAAATTCAGGAAACTGCTCGGCGTAGCACCATTCTGGCAACTCTGGTTTCAGTACACGTGGAGCGCACCAGAAGACCAATATCAGCACATTTAAGATGCAGACGCGCGCAAGCTCTGTATTAAAATATATCGAGACTAGCAACAGTCTGTACCATCAACTGGCTTAGCCGGCGTGGATCCGTTACTTTCTGATCAACTTTGGTGAGCGTTACTCGCCCTGCCGTAGGGTAAGCATGGGTGGCGTACGCAGTATCTTGTAAGTTCCTGAAACACCAGCAATACCGACAATCAGAATGCCTGCGATCATGCCATACAACACTACTGCTACATCAAAGTGATATGAAAAATTAAACACATATTCGGCGAGCAATAATGCAATCGTACTAGCGGCGAACCCTGCGAGGAATCCTGAGAGCGCGCCCAAGGTAATAAACTCAATTATCAGTGCGCGCAATATAATTGACTTTCGCGCACCCAGTGTACGACATACTGCGCTCTCATAGCGTCGTTGATCCTGATTTGCCAGAATGCTCGCATATAATACTGCCAGCCCGGCGAGCAGGCTAAACACAAAAATAAATTCGACTGCCAGAATCACGCGATCTATGATACTGCGCACGCGTTGCATGATAGTATTAATGTCGACCACAGTGACATTAGGAAAAATCCTGACCAGTGTCGATAACGATGCGGCCTGCGTCACATTGAGATACACGCTGGTCACCCAACTGGCCGGTAAAGTTTCCAGCACACCTGGCGGCACCACAGTAAAAAAATTAATATTAAAACTGTCCCAGTTAACATTACGTAAATTACTGACAATGAAGTCATTTCGCTTGCCATTAATATCAAAGCTTACTGTAGCACCTAATGAAATACGCAAAGTTTTTGCCAGATCCTTTTCAAGAGAAAGCAGGTGTTTACCAGCGTCATCTTTTTTCCACCAGTTACCGGCAATAATTGTATTATCAAGCTGTGGCCGCTCTGCCCAGGAAAGATTAAATTCACGTGTCAGCATGTGTCGTGCGCGTTCACTCTCATAATTTTCAGTACTCACAGGTATGTTATTTATTGCGACCAGGCGAGCGCGCACCATGGGATAGAGCTTAATCGACTCGACTTTCTGCGCTGCAAAGTAGTCTTTGATACCAGTTAATTGATCATTCTGGATATTGATAATGAAATAGTTTGGCGCATCCACTGGTAGACTGCGCTGCCAGTCATTGAGTAAATCCGAACGTACTGTGGAGAGCAATAGCAAAATCATAATCCCCAGACCAAAGGACACTATTTGAACAACGCTGCTATTGT
This sequence comes from Gammaproteobacteria bacterium, assembly GCA_030148865.1. Lineage (GTDB taxonomy): Bacteria > Pseudomonadota > Gammaproteobacteria > SZUA-229 > SZUA-229 > JASBSR01. The sequence continues at coordinate 19,548 of JASBSR010000031.1, read as the reverse complement.
ATCGACGCACAATATTGACCAGACCAAAGCGCCAGCTAACAGCAATATGCTGACCCAGGCGACTCAAAAAAGCAATCAATATGAATGCTGCTGCAGCCAGCACTATCACAGTTGCAAACATACCGACAATCACGGCCAGCACCATTCGCGGTTCGTTTAGCTGCCATTGCAATAATATGCCCATCGATATTACCACCGACACATATAGATACCAGTTGCGGCTGGGTTTAACTATTATGTGTCGTCGCAGCACATGCAACGGCGGTACATCTCCGAGCGCCAGCAACGGTGGCAGAGCAAATCCCACTAGCATGACAATGCCGGTTGCATACCCAACTATCAATGGTTTGAACGAGATTGCAGGTAAGTTTGTCAGTAATAGCTGATCCAGTATCTGGCTAAGAATTAATTGTGTTAGATAACCAGGCAGAAAAGCCAGGCTACTCACAATGATAGACAGAAATACCATTTCCATACTGAATAGCTGAACAATTGTGCGCTGAGGAATGCCAAAACAACGTAACATGGCACTGGTATCAAGATGACGACGCGCAAAACGAATGGCCACAGTAGCAATTGCAACCCCGGCCAGTAAGCTGCTGATAATAGCAGCCAGGGCAAGAAAGCGCCGCGCGCTGTTCAGGGCAGTCTGCAATTCAGGGCGGCCATCTTCAATACTCAATATCTTCTGGCCAGTCTGCAGCTGTGGTTCGAGTTGCTGCTGAAAGTTTTCGATTGCATTCAGTTCACCGCTGACGAGCAGGCGAAAATTCACTAACGCGCCTTGCTGGACTAAACGCGTTGCTGGCAAATCAGCGATATTCATTAATACGCGAGGGGCAACACTGAACAAATCGCCACCACGGTCGGGCTCATAGCTGATGGCTTGCTGTACAACAAATGTTTTTTCACCCAGCGATATTGAGTCACCCATACGTATATCAAGCAATTGCAGTAACTGCGGCTCTAGCCAAAGCTCGCCCCGCTGTGGAATTTCTCGAGTCGTACGGTCAGGCTGATATGCACCGTCTGCAATCCGCAATTGTCCACGTAAAGGGTAATGACTGCTTACGGCTTTGACTTCGACCAGTTGCGGCACCTGAGGGCCGAGCACAACACTGCGAAAGCTGATGGTATGCGCAGTATTGAAACCATGACCGCTTGCTTGCTGGGCGTAACTTTGCATATCGTCACGTGATGAACTAATGGCCAGATCGGCACCAATCAATTCAGCTGCCTGCAAATTTATACCACGCTCGACACGATCGGTAAAAAATCCCACGGCAGTGATACTGGTAACAGCGATCAGTAAGCCTAGTATCAGAATGTTCAGCTCACCTGCATGCCAGTCACGCAATAACATACGCCAGGCATTTTGCCAGATAAAAACCAGGTTTAAAGGTGAAGCTGAATCAGGCATATTTGCTCGTGACGCTGTTATGCTACGCTAGTTTCAACAAGCTGGCCGGCCTGAAGCATCAGGCGGCGTTCACAGCGGTCAGCCAGGGCGGTATCGTGTGTTGCAATAATCAGTGTAGTGCCCTGTTCTGTATTAAGTTTGAATAACAAATCGATAATACGCATGCCGGTTTCAGCATCCAGATTACCCGTCGGCTCATCCGCAATCAGCAGACGTGGCCGCATTGTAAATGCGCGTGCGATCGCACAGCGCTGTTGTTCGCCACCAGACAACTGACCAGGATAATGCTGGCTGCGTTCTGTCATACCCACACGCGCAAGTAGATCTGCGGCCGTTTCACGAGCCGCCTTTACGCCAGTCAGTTCCAGTGGCAACATGACATTTTCCAGCGCTGTTAAGTGTTGTAATAGCTGAAAATTCTGGAACACAAAGCCAATGTTATGGGCGCGCAACAAAGCGCGACCATCCTCATCAAGCTGTGACAAGGACTGACCGTTGATCATGATATCACCGTGACTTATATCATCGAGTCCAGCAAGCAATCCCAGTAACGTGGTTTTGCCTGAGCCTGAAGCCCCAAGAACAGCAACTGACCTGCCCGCTTCAACCGTAAAATTGATATTATCGAGTAAACATAAATGCCCCTGGCGCGTAGTGACGGTTTTACCTACGCAACGAACCTCAATAAAAGCACTCGAATCATCATTATTCATGTGTGTACATAAGTGAACCGGAAAAATGAATCAAATATTACGAAACTGTATTGTATTGCTACTAATATCGAGTAGCGCTATAGCAGCTAACCCGAGCATACTTGTCCTTGGTGACAGCATTAGTGCCGCCTATGGTATCAACACTGAGCAGGGCTGGGTGGCATTGTTGCAGAAACAGCTCGATAAAGATGGCTACTCCTATCATGTTGTCAATGCCAGTGTCAGTGGAGATACCACGCGCACCGGCCTGAATCGCTTACCAGACGCCCTCGCCAGACATCGCCCTGAGATCGTCATTGTCGCACTTGGTGGTAATGACGGCCTGCGCGGACTTCCGTTCAGTGAAATCGAAAACAGTCTGAGACAAATTATACAACTCAGCCAGAATGCACATGCTAAGGTGCTGCTGGCAGGTGTACGTTTGCCACCAAATTATGGCCAAGCCTACACCACACGATTTGCGGAGTTATACATCAAGATTGCCAAAGACTACAATATTCCAGTGGTGCCACGACTCCTGAATAAAGTTTCGGATTATCGTGAGTTATTACAGGAAGACGGCATCCACCCTACAGCCAGAGGCCAGTCACAAATTGTAGATAATATATGGCATAGCCTGAGTCCATTGTTACATCATTAAAAAGCGGCAGCAATAATTAACAGTTATAACGGATAGATCACCTAAGCACCTGGTAGCATGGCTTATAATCAACTCCAGGTAGTTTCATGCGGTGTTGTTTTACAAATGAATTCAACAGGTCATCTACCAGCTGCATAATTCCTGGCTCGCCGTGAATTTCAAACTTGCCGTGCTTTTCAATTTCTCGAATGCCTTCATCTTTTACGTTTCCCGAAACTACACCAGAAAAAACCCGGCGCAGATTAGCTGCTAGCAAATGTACTGGCAGGTCAGATTTTAACTGCAGATTGCGCATATTTTCGTGATTGGGCACAAAGGGTTCCTGAAATGCCCGGTCAATGTGTAAAGACCAGTTAAAATAATAGGCGTCCTCACAACTATGTCTGAAGTCACGCACTTTTTCCATTCCCTGACGTATGATTTGTGCTGCCTGAACCGGATCGCCGGTGACAATGGTATAAAGTTTTTGTGTTTCACTGCCTAGTGTTTTGGCAATGAAGTTATCAATCTCACGAAAATAATCGGCTGAGCTTTCCGGCCCTGTTAACACCAGCGGGAACGGGATATCGCGATTTTCAGGGTGCAACAAAATACCTAGCAGATAAAGAATCTCTTCTGCAGTGCCAACCCCGCCGGGGAACACCACAATGCCATGGCCAGTGCGCACGAAGGCTTCGAGGCGTTTTTCGATATCCGGCATAATCACCAGATTATTCACAATTGGATTGGGTGACTCAGCTGCGATGATACCGGGCTCGGTAATACCGAGATAAACACCGCCGGAAATACGTTGCTTGGCATGCCCAATGGTCGCGCCTTTCATTGGGCCTTTCATGGCGCCTGGCCCACAGCCGGTGCAAATATCCAGCCCGCGCAAACCAAGTTGATAACCAACCTCTTTGCTGTAATCGTATTCTTCGCGACTGATTGAATGCCCGCCCCAACAAACTACCAGATTGGGTCTGGTCACAGGCTTTAATACGTTGGCATTGCGCAGGATATGGAATACGGCATCGGTGATTGAGTCCGAATTATCCAGCGCAAAATTGGGATTGCCAGAAATCTCATCGCTGATATACACCACATCACGCAGTACTGCAAACAAATGTTCATTGATGCCTTTGATAATATTGCCATCAACAAACGCATTGGCAGGTGCATTTTTCAAATCGAGTTTAATGCCACGCTCATTTTGCAAGACACGAATTTCGAACTTGCTATAACGTTCCAGAAGCTTCTTGCCATCGTCCAGGTCACTGCCACTATTGAGAACCGCCAAAGCGCAGTTACGAAATAATCGATACAGACCGCCCTGGCTGGTGTCGAGTAGTTTATTGACTTCTGCTCGCGAAAGAATTTCGAGCCGGCCTTTCGGTGAAATTAATGCATCTAATACTTTATAGTGAGTCATTTTATGTAAAATTTCTGTAAGAATTGGTAATGAGCATAGCCCAGCTTACTGACTTTTTTTGCTCTTGTTAGTTAATGCTTTTAGTGTGTTGATAACCTCCGGACTATCCCAGTAAATGGCACCATTGACACCATAAACAATTTTTCCATCCCGACCTATCACAAATGTTGCCGGAAACACCAGCACTTTCCATTGTGATGCCACACGGCCATCACTGTCGAGTAAAACTGGAAAATCGACCTTCACCTGCTTTAAAAATTCAGCGATGTGTTGCCTGTCTTCAGCGTAGTTTACCGAGATAAGCTCGAACGGCAGGTCTTTCATTTGTTTTCTTAATCTATTGAGTGAAGGAATTTCTTCAACACAGGGCCCACACCAGCTTGCCCAGAAATTTACCAGAGTCACCTTACCGCGGTAATTATTGCGCAAAACGTGCTCGCCTTTTGAATTATCCAGATTCAATGAATTCGGTTTCGGATTCCCTTTATAAGGCATTAGGATGAGACTGAGCTGTTTACCTGTTTTCTGATTGTTCTTAGTCAGTGTTGCGACTTTATCGGGCAGTGGCACTTTATCGAGCATCCGCATCACATTGATCAGTTGCTCGGGTAGCACCTTGAGTAGGTTCATCGTCTCAGCCGAGGTGTCTTTTTTGTAGAACACACCAGTGACACCCGGCAATACTTTTAGATAAACCTGGGCACCACCCGCCTGAAGTTGCGCAAGATTTTTTTCGAGCTGCCAGCGGTTGCCGCGCTTACCCGCCTGATACAGCATGACAGGAATATTACTCGCACTTGCAATTGGATCGTACACCGGATCAACGCCTGGCTGGCCTATATAACTGTAAAGCTCAGGGGAAAACAAAATTGCGCCGGAAAAATATGGCTTCTGTGCGGCGGTTGTATCCTGGTAAAAGTCCTGTTGCCAGAGTCTGGCGCCGCGTAGCGCCGGCAAACTGCCATAGCCATGCGTTACTAAAATAATTTTTTTGCCGGTTTGCTCGTGCGCAGCCCTGATCAGGCCCGCCACATATCGTCCGTCCATGGCGCGTAATGTACTCGTTCCCGTGGGTAAAAACAGACTTTCAGCAAGATCCAGATACCAGACTTCGACACCGCGTTGCGCCAGCTCACTCGCCAGCTGGTACTCTCGCTCGGCTTCACCAAAGCCCGGAGTTAACCAGAGGATCAGATATTTGTTTTCAGCGGACCCTTGCGCGGTAAAACGCCTGACCTGCATTTCCTGATCTGCGATCTCGACACTGTGATCCTGCCACTGCGGTGCGACCTGACTTATCGCTGGCGGCAGCAAAAACACTGCCAGCAATAGCAGCAACAAAATTGATTTCATAATGATTCGGGAGTGTATACCAGTGAAGCTATCGCAGATGTCATACTAGTGATCACCAGCAGAACCGATATCACCAGCAAAAACTCAGCCATGGTGACACCCCATAAAAGCTCGGGTGTGTAGCCACAGCTGGCCTGCACCTCAAAAACCGAAGGCAGCCATTTATCTGGCGCAAACCATGTCGGCAACCCCAAGTTAAAATCACAGCTGGCCACGGTAAAGCCGCGTTCGGTACCCAGCAGATTCCAGCTGCGATCCAGTATCGCCGCCATCACACCAAGCATCAATAAATGGCTGAGGGTGTTTAGATATCGCCGATGATTCACTATTAGCCCCAGACTAGCCACCAGAATCATAGCTGCAACCCAAAGCCTGACGTGGATACACAATACACACGGCGGATAATCCAGCGCGTATTGATAGATCAGTGCGCCGATTTCCATGGCCAGACCAAGGCACAGTAGTGCCAACCAGTAATATCGGTGTCTACCCAGGCCTATTTGTCGCCACATATATCAATCACTCACGCTATTTGAGAAGCATAATCATACAGGGTTCAGCATTGGTTGCTACTCAGTTGAGACCATGCAAACAGCTTTAAGGATTTTGCCTTCTATAGCTCGTCCCTGTTACTATGTCTGACCCGTTGACAAAAAATTCCCTCAGAGGTGGCAGATGCCCTATTCACCGGAACAGATACACGAACTGGATGTGCTGATTCGCTACAATCTGGACAGCGGCCAGCAGGGTATCAAGGTGCACAAAAACGCTAATCCTGAGTTCATTGAGGCGGTGCAACGCCTGTATCAAAAGGGCCTGCTCACCCACAGAGACGGCGGCTACCTCACCGACCTTGGCCGTCATGCGGCCGAACACGCACAGGCACTAATACTCATCCTGGCACCACACAGTATGGCGAGTTAGTGGCCGCGCAGCCAACGGCTGTCGTTAGCCCCCTGAGCTGAATGCGTCTCAACCTGATCTGGCATCTGGTCCGACTCGACCCCGAAGCATTATCCCACCAACACGGTCTCATTTTGAACCTGTGGTATGACCCTTCATAGTATCTTGCCAGTCTTAATCTGTTATCGGAACTTTCCGGCGCAATTGTTTATGCTGGCCATGTCTCGATTTTTCATCCATACGCCGAATTTTGGCTGCGCGTGTTGGTTTGGTGGCGATACGTTTTTTGCGCACACAGGCGACACTCTTTATTAACTCCTGCAGCCGCGTTAGTGCAGCCTCACGATTTTTTTCCTGGCTGCGATGCGCCTGCGCCTTGATAATAATCACACCTTGTCTGGTAATACGTTTGTCATTTAACCGTAACAATCTATGTTTATAAAATTCCGGCAGGGACGAAGCTGTGATATCAAACCGCAAATGAATCGCACTCGAGACTTTGTTAACATTCTGGCCGCCCGCTCCCTGCGAACGAATCGCACAGAGCTCAATCTCGCTCTCGTCGAGGCTTACATTATTTGAAATCTGTAGCATAACGAAGACTTAAGGCAATTCTCAATCGCCGCTCTTGCCAGTAATACCCGCAGTCATAACAAAGCGTATCGCTTCATCCTTACCCATTTCCATCGGTCGTAGATACGCGCGCGGTACCAGCGCAGTAAACCCCCCGACCATATAGCTCATAGGAAAATATACCAGTGCTTTATCAGGATCACGAAATGAAACCGGTAAACGCTGCATATCTTCCTGTGTTACCAGACCAATCATTTCTATACCGTTTAAGGTAACTGCCACCACCTGCCCTGGCTTTTTTTCTTTGGGTGAAAGGAAATCGAAGAAATCTCGCAGCGCGCGGTACACCGATTTTACAAAAGGCAGGCGAAACATCAGGTTTTCACCGTAAGCAAATAGTTGCCTACCGATATAGGCTTTCATGAATAACCCAACGGTAAACAGCACCAGAATTGCGACAATCACGCCCAGTCCTGGGAAATATAGCCTGTCGGGTAGCAACCAACGCAACATGCGGCTCATCAGTTGCTCAGACGAACTCACCATCCAGAACAGCAAATATATCGTCAACACCACAGGCAATGCTGTGATAAAGCCCGTGAATAGCGTTTTACTAAATGATTTGAACATATAAATACCAGTGTAGGTGGAACATTACATCTAAGTCAGCCATTACCCTGAGATAGTTCCAGAATAGCGCTTGCGCAAGGCGCAGCTGATGCTAAATTCCGCTACGACCGCTACCCCGTCCATGGAGCGCGATATCAGATGCACGCCCGCACCTGACTACATCGAACCATCAGACAATGAGGAATAATAGCTTTTTATGCTGTGCAAATACAGCTGGGAAAGACAAGAAACCTTGAGCCCGATATTAAGCATAGTTGATCACATCAGAACGATACCTTAAAGCCAGGGACACACAGGCACCGATCCGTCGCGTAGATATCAGGATGGATTTCAAAAATGGCAACGCGAAGTTTATACCCCGGTCGATTTACCTCACTTCAATAGCTTCTCACTCTCCAACACTATCGCTATGTCTGGTCACCCAACACAACCAGCTTTTCAGACATTTCACAATTGAAGATACAGAAAATGAGTAAAAACCCTAAATTCCACACAGCATTAATCTGGGTATTATTACTTTATATTCAGTAGGTTACATGGTTTTTTAAATATTTAACATGAATTTTGATAAAAAGCGACAATATATGCCGATAAATTAAGCAATCAGGTGATATTAGACTACTCTTAACATCATGCGCTCAGCCATTGAGGCAGCATAATTATTACAACTAACAACATTTAATTAATCAGATCCCTGACAAAATTTCTGCGACTGTATTTTTATATCGCATGGTTTGAATTAAATTCATATATTTGATTATGCATAAAAGCACACCTCATACAGATATTAATTTGTTAGAAGAGCAAGTTAAACCGCTTTTTTCTGCTACCTTATCGGGCGGGATCGTAAACATATTTGCCGCATGCATTGTATATATCCTACTTAATAGTACAAGTCATGCAACTAATGCATTTCTATTAAGTTCCGGAATTATTATATTTTCAGCAATCCGAATCGCTGTTGCAAGCCATTACTTAAATAAAAAATGGTTTACATTAAAGCAGTATTTAAATACCCATGTTTTTTTGACATTAATGGTGGGGGTTTTATGGGCGCTATATGAATTCATGCAGCATAAACCAGGTAACGATGCTATACGCAACATTGTATACTTAATTAATTTTGGTCTTATAACAGGGAGTATTACAACACTATCAACATATAAAAAAGCATACCTCGCATATATGTTACCCCAGGTGATCGCGATTCTTAGTGTATTCATTCTTATTGATATTGAAGAAAGTTTTTACATGGTATTAGCATTTAGTTTATTTATAGGTTTTATGGTAGCAACTAGTTTTAACATAAGTAGCAGGCATAAGAATGAAATAGAGCTAACATTTAATAACAAACGATTGATCAGTGAGTTGAATAATGAGATAGAAATACGAGAAAAAATTCAGTTAGAGCTTGAAAAAAGCAAGGCTGAACTAGAGCAAAAAGTTAAAGAAAGGACCCGGGAACTAGTTAATATTAATACTAACCTGGAACAAGTTATAGAAAAAAAAGAACTGGCTGAACAAAGTTTACAATATCTTGCGTACCATGATGAGCTCACAGGTTTACCAAATAGAGCACTTTTGATTAATCGCATTAATCACTCTATCGAAATAGCATATCGCAATAAGCAAAAGCTTGGGATAATTTTTCTTGACCTGGACAGGTTTAAAGCGATTAACGACAGCCTGGGACATAATATCGGTGATAAATTAATCCAGGAGGTTTCAAAGCGGCTCTTGCAGACCTTGCGCAAAGAAGACACTATCTCTCGTAATGGCGGTGATGAATTTGTTGTAGTAATACAGCGAATGAGTAGTACTGATGAAGCAATTCTTGTCGGGCAAAAGCTCATTGAAAGTATGACAAATATTTTTGAAATAGACTCACACAAAATACATATTGGCGCGAGCATAGGAATTAGCATCTATCCCAATGATGGTGAGTCTGCTCTTGCCTTGCTCAAAAACGCCGATACAGCGATGTTTAGTGCAAAAAAGTCTGGAGGAAACAGGCTCCAGTTTTATGATGAAAGCATGTCTAATAGATTGCGTGAACGTCTGGTAATTGAAAATGAACTACACTCCGCGCTTGACCGCAATGAATTTTATATGGTGTATCAACCACAAGTTAATTGTATTACGGGGCAAACTATTGGTTTTGAAGCCCTGCTTCGTTGGAATAGTGAGGCGCTTGGCTTAATCGGGCCTCACCAGTTCATACCGTTGCTCGAAGAAACAGGATTAATCTATTCAGTGGGTGAGTGGGTAATAAAAGAGGTCATAACCTTTATTCATAAAGGTTATGCAGGCGATACTCATATTGCAATGAATTTGTCAGCATTACAATTTGGTGACATTAGTCTAGTTGAACTTATCAATAATGAGATTATGCGAACTGGTATTAATCCATCAAAAATAGAATTCGAAATTACGGAGTCTTTGTTTATTAATGATTTCGAAACAACAGAAAGATTTTTGATTGAACTGCACAAAATTGGTTGTTCCATTGCGCTGGACGATTTTGGCACAGGTTATACATCAATGAGTTACTTAACTCGATTACCAATAGACAGCATCAAAGTTGATCAATACTTTATTAGAAATATAGATACCAATGCGGGTTTGGAAAATATTGTTAAAGCCATCATCAATATGAGTCGAAGCCTGGGGATGAGTAACGTATTTGAAGGCGTCGAAACAGAGGCGGAATTAGACATTATTAAAAAGCTGGGCGGTAAGATTATCCAGGGCTATCTGTTCAGTAAGCCATTAGATGCAGAGGGTGTTATTGAATGGCTGAGTAGTAGAGAACCATTGACTCAATCCGGCTGATGTTTTTTATATAAAAACTGCCCGTTTCCATAAGCGGATCCTCTCTCGGGAAGAAACATTGCTTTGCATAGCACAAAATAATTATTCCAGTACCGCACTCTTTCGACGCCAATCACATTAGGATAAATATTATGTACATTATGCCAGAAGTTTGAATGCCATCCATCTAAGGTTTTCCAATAGTTCATACCGTTTATAAACCAGGAATTATCTAGTGTAAAATTTTCAAAGTCTCTTTGCAGCGCGGAATACGGCAAAACTTTGCCCCCAGGAAAATATTCTCCGATTAATGTTTTTTGGGGATTGAGGAATTGCGGTATTAAGTCTCGAGACATAATTAAATGATGGAACATGCGTCCATTATCAACTAGTAGCTCATTTATTATTCCAAAAAATAACTCTACATTGTTAATTTGTTCTAATAATCCAATTGAGCAGACTGCACTGTATTTTTCGATACCAAGCATGGCGCTACTATTGTTATCGATTTCACAGAATAATACACGGAATCGCTCTGAGGAAAGAGCATCACTAGAGCACCTGGTTCTGTTAATTATAAAGTTATATTGATCGTTGCTATGCGTGGTAGATACAATCTGTAATTCAGGGTAAGTTCTGAGAAGATAAGATTCAAAGTAGCCAAATCCACAGCCAATATTTAATAGCTTTTCATCTCCCTTTAGTTGCATCCTTCGTGCGATCAGTTCGAATTTATCTACTTGAGCTTGATCGATCGACTTGCTACTTGAAAGTACTTTGTCCGGGTTTTCATCAAAATATGCCATTGTATATGACATTGTTTCAGCATCAAGAAATGACTGAAAAAACTCTAGTCCTTCATCGTAATGCTTGTCTGCTAGATCTTCCGCAGCTAGGGCTAATGGCCCATGGTTGATGCTGACTGATTGATAGCCATTAGCCTGATGTCGGCTGTACTCTCTTGTGAAGTATTGAGTCAGTCGTTTTTCAAATCTTATTAATTCATCTGAGCCATATTGAAAAATGCCTTCTTTATGTAACTTATTGTATATATTTGCAGACATTGGAGTTTATTAATGTTGGATTCTAGAGGGCATATAATTGTCTGGATTTCAGTGATATCGATTAAGTGCCAGTACTGCGTTTAACCCACCAAACGCAAACGAATTGGACATTGCAATGTTAATATTCTGAACGCGGGATTTATTAGGGACGTAGTCAAGGTTACATTTTTTATCTATTGTTGTGAAGTTTGCAGTTGGCGGAATTACCCCATGATATATAGCTAGCGTGGTCGCAACCATCTCTAAGGCACTGGATGCCCCCAAAGCATGCCCATGCATAGATTTGGTTGATGAGACCGCCAGATTGTTTGCGTGATCACCAAACACTTGATTAATCGCTTCAGTTTCTACTATGTCATTTACCTGTGTAGCGGTGCCATGAGCATTTATATAGTCAACCTCATCCGGATTTATATTTGCATGCTGCAGAGCGGCTTGTATGCTTTTTGTTATACTCGTCACATCAGGTCGTGTAACATGCCCAGCATCTGAAGTCATTCCAGAACCAATAACTTCTGCATAGATGCGAGCGCCACGATTTTTTGCGTGATCTTCTGACTCAAGTAACAATATTCCTGCGCCTTCGCCTAGCACCAGCCCACTGCGCTCACCACAAAATGGTCGGCAAGTGTCATTTGATATCACTCGCAACGCCTCCCACGATTTTAATAAGCCGTAGGTAAAAGGCGCATCTGAAGCACCTGCCAGAACCACGTCGACCATACCTGACTGGATCATCATCCTGGCCTGAATTATCGCGTGAGAACCAGAAGCACATGCACTGGCAAGCGAAAAAGCGGGTCCTTTAATACCACACTGCATACTGACCATGCTTGCCGCTGCGCTCGGCATTCCTTTAGGTATCGTTAAGGGGTGTGCGCGTGGGCGTTTTTGTTTATATAACTGATCATAAGTGGCTTCATCAGTGTGTTTGCCCCCACACCCACTACCAATGATTGCTGCTGCATCTGCCATAATTTGCTCTCCACAAACCAGGCCTGCATCATCAATCGCAGCTTTAGCTGCGATAACCGCAAATTGGGAAAACCGATCTAATATCGTGAGCTGGTCAGAGGAGAAATAGTTATCTGGATCATAATCGGGAACCGTTGCACCAACCGAAATTTTCACTCCCTCCAGAGGTGGTAATGCTCTTATAGCACACCGTCCATTGCTAATGCCTTCCCAAAATTCATCAAGGGTTAAGCCAAACCCAGAAACAGCGCCGAGGCCAGTAATGACAACACGCTTTTTCATTGAGCGCTATTTCTCGTTCAGTAATCTGGCAATAGCGGCTTCGATGTCGTTGACAGTAACCAGGTCTGCAATTGCCTCGTTTGGTACCTCAATGCCAAACTCTTCTTCCAGATCGTAAACAATATTAATGGCTTTTAATGAGTCAATACCAAGACTGTCAAGTCTGGCCTGAGGATGAATGGCATGCGTGTCACAGTTTACGGTTCTTGCGATGGTATCGATGATTTTATTTAACGGCATGGATCAGCGAAACTCCGATAAATGCTAATGTAATCAATTAACTAGCATCGATAACGAAGTTATGATGCGGCCCACAATCCATAGTCAATGGTACTGCTTGCGTCCGATCTGGTGTCGATCATACTATAATTTATCCCATAGTAGAAAATGAATTTGATATGACATTTCTATGGAATATATAGGCTTATATTAACTTGATGCCAATCCTGATAAGTATTGATTTATAAGGGCATACAATATTTGCGATTTCTCCAGAATTTAGGCATGATTAGATAAAATTAGTCTTCATTCTCAAGTTGTATGCTTAGATGAAAAACATAAGAAGCTTACTGGCTGCTGAGATGACAACAGCAGTCGACTACGAACAAAGTACGATTAGACAGGAGTTAAATTTTACCCAGTTCACGACCCGCTATGACCCAAAAACAAGCGCAATCTGGTGCTGGATGCATCCCACTCCGCGTCCGTGCATCAACACCCAGATACTGGACGAAGTAGCACTACTACAGGCACAGCTCACAACCACGTATAACAATCAATCCTCAGATAGCATCTGGCCATTTCGGCATCTTATCCTGGCATCTAAAATACCCGGCATCTACAGCCTTGGTGGTGACCTGGAATTATTCAAACATTGCATCAATAACAACGATAAAGAGAGACTCAAAAATTATGCGCACAAATGCATAAACCTGCTACACCAAAATATCAATAACCTCGAGCTGCCAATCACCATGATTGCACTAATTCAGGGCCAGGCACTGGGTGGCGGGCTTGAAACCGCACTGTCCTGTGACATTATTATTGCCGAGCGCGGTTCACAAATGGGTTTCCCAGAAATCTTATTTAACCTGTTCCCGGGTATGGGTGCATACAACCTGCTGGCAAGACGTATCGGCCCCAGTCTGGCAGAGCGGGTTATTTTAAGCGGCAAAATATATAGCGCGGAAGAGTTTTATGAAATGGGCATCGTTGATGTACTGGCCGGAAAAGGTGAAGGCGAGGAAACCGTAGAAAAATATTTAGGCAGCCACAACCAGTCTCACAATACCATACGAGCGATGAAAAAAATTCGTCAGCTGGTTCACCCTGTCACGCATAAAAATCTATCTGAAATAGTCGATATCTGGGTAGACGCAGCAATGGGGCTTAGTAAAAAGGATATGGTCAAGCTCGAACGCCTGTTACATGTCCAAAAAGGCCTGAAAGACTATCGGTCAGATGCCGCTAATCGATCTGAAAAAATGCCAAGACGTGGCGACTGGCGAAAGATAGACGATGTGGAGTTTCCTTTAACCACCCACCTGGGTGAAAACATATCGCACAACCGCCGTCAGACATCACGCCGCAAAAAGAAAATGTGACCGTCCAGATTCGAACAGACAGTTTTTGCCGGACAATCTGACTGGCTGCTCGGATCCTGGCATAGCGCTATAAAAACTCAGGTGCCTGCTCTGCAAAAGCGCGTGCATAGCCCATGCATTGACCACTGGTGGTGCTGGGTTCTTCTTCGCCAAAAACGCTCATCAGAATGACAAACAAAATCGAGAAATGTGTATGCCTTCAGACTCGTCGTTCCCCATTACACCAATGAAAATGTATACTGCCCCAGGTGGATGATATTCTGTCAACGAATTAGTGAACATCTACAATTCCGAGCAACAAAAAATCTTCTGAACATGTTTAAAGCACTACCTGATACAGGATCGCTATGGACACCATCATCACGCAGTTAACCGAGCTGGTCACAAAATTAAACACCATCGTCTGGGGCCCGGCCATGCTGGTACTGATTCTCGGCACTGGCCTGTATTTAATGGCTGGCCTACGGCTGATGCCACTGCGCCACATCGGCTACGGCTTCCGCATGTTGTGGAGTGGCCGCAAAGCCACTGGTGATGGCGATATCGTGCCTTTTAAAGCCCTGATGACGGCGCTGGCGGCGACCATCGGCACCGGCAACATCGCCGGGGTTGCTACCGCCATTTTTCTCGGTGGCCCCGGTGCATTATTCTGGATGTGGTGCACCGCACTGGTTGGTATGGCCACCAAGTATGCCGAAGCAGTCCTCGCCGTGCACTATCGCGAAGTTGATGCTAACGGCGACCATGTCGGTGGACCGATGTATTACATCAAAAACGGCCTGAAACAACACTGGGCCTGGCTGGGGACTGCGTTCGCCATCTTCGGTGCCCTCGCCGGTTTTGGTATCGGCAACACCATCCAGGCAAACTCGGTCGCGGATGTTTTAAATTCCAGCTTCGGTATTCCGCCGCTGGGCACCGGCCTTGTCATCGCTGTGCTGGTAGCGCTTGTACTGATCGGCGGTATTAAACGCATCGCCAATGTTGCAGGCTCGCTGGTACCTTTGATGGCGATTGCTTATGTCCTCGCCGGAGTTGTCGTACTAGCACTCAACGTCAGCGCAATTCCTGCTGCACTCGAACTCATTTTCATCCACGCATTCACTCCCATCGCTGCCACCGGAGGGTTTGCTGGTACCGCAGTCTGGGCGGCGATCCGTTTTGGCGTTGCCCGGGGTATTTTTTCCAACGAAGCCGGTCTGGGCAGCGCACCGATCGCGCACGCTGCTGCCGCGACTGATAACCCTGTGCGTCAGGGCACAGTCGCCATGCTCGGCACCTTCATCGATACCATTATCGTCTGCTCGATCACCGGGCTGGTAATCATCGTCAGCGGCGCCTGGCGCAGCGGCGAAACCGGCGCAACCCTGTCGTCTGTCGCTTTTGAATCCAGCCTGCCTGGTGTCGGTAGTTATATCGTGACTTTCGGTTTGAGTATTTTCGCTTTCACCACCATCCTCGGCTGGAGCTTCTACGGCGAAAAATGTGTGGAATATCTGCTTGGCGTAAAAGCCATTATTCCGTTTCGTGCGCTCTGGGTGCTCGCGGTTCCAGTCGGCGCGACCGCAAAACTGGATTTCATCTGGCTGGTAGCCGATACCTTAAATGCCCTGATGGCGATACCCAATCTGGTCGCACTGCTACTGTTGAGCCCGATGGTGTACAAATTAACGCGTGAGTATTTTGCAGGAATCAAATCCGCTAGTTGATAATCAACTGAGGCAGCCGAAAAAAACGCGTTAAACCGCAGATTCGAGCATATGCTAAAGTCAAACAAACACGAATGCTGGAAAGCGACAACACTGTCAATAACCATGATAGCTAAAATAATTTAGCTGACATAGTTCGCTCTCTCAATCTGGTTTGCAACGTATAATCCAGGCGCAAAAATTTATTTTGTGTTCAGTACAATTGTAAGCAGTACGATTGAATTAGTAACTCCTCTTAATGCATGCTCGGTTTTTCCCTGTAGATACACCAGCTGGCCCTGCTTAATACGCACAGTCTCCCCAGAAGACTTTAGTTCAATCTCACCTTCTAAACAGTGTATAACAATTGGTGCAGCGACCTGACAATATCGAGAGTGATGCATCTCAGTATCAGCCGCTATAACAAGCCGGGCAAGTTCAAGTCCATCAGTCTTGGCTATGACCTTCGATTTTTCTGCGGGTAAATCATCCGCCCAGGAATCAAGATCAACAATTTCACCCGCTCTAGCATGATGAGTGGCCATCACCCCCCCATGAGACACCTACCGATATCAATATATTAATTCAATAAAAGTAAGCTATAAATCAAAATTTATCGATAGCTAGTATTGAGGTTTACCATCTGGATATTTTGGATCAGTCTGATCGACGATATTACTCAATAATTTATGTAGTATATGCTTGCCACTACCGCTTTAACGTCTTGACGTTTTAACTCGCCACAGCTATATTTTGCCCATGAACACTGATACCAAAAGAGCCACGGTGTATTTCGATTCAGAGATTCACCGCGCCCTGCGTCTGAAGGCGGCAGAAACTGAGCGATCGTTGTCTGAGTTGGTCAATGAAGCCGTTCAGATGAGCCTGGCTGAGGATGCCGACGATCTTGCGGCTTTTGCTGATCGTGTCAACGAGCCCAACCTGCCCTATGAAGCGGTGGTCAAGGACTTAAAACAGCGTGGCAAAATATAAGATTTTGCTCAAACCCTTAGCGGTTAAAGAAATTGAGGCTATTTCCCGCAAAAAAAACCGCCAGCAGATAATTCATCGCATTGGCCAATTAGCTGACAATCCTCGCCCGCACGGCAGTACAAAACTTTCAGGGTATGATCGATATCGTATTCGCCAGGGTTGTTACCGTATCGTTTATGGCATCGAGGATAGTGAATTGACTATTTATGTAGTGATGGTTGGGCATCGCAAGGATATTTACAGCAAGCTCTAGCTGTCCTGCCTGCTGGCAAACCCAGCTGTACGCAATTATATTGATATATAAATCAATATTTCACATAGACACCCTATAATATTGATATTTAACGCAATTATATATTTGCGTTTTAAGTCATTTCAGTTATAGTTAACACATAAATATGAGTTTTATGTCAATGAGAGGCGTGTATGAGCAGCACTGACCTAATCAGCCAGATTATCGCAGCAGCGAAAGCGCGTGGCCTGAGTCAGGGTGAGCTGGCAGCGCGGGTGGAAATTCGACCGGAAACGCTGTCGCGAGCGAAAAAGAACCCGAATATTAGCCTGGTCACCTTCGAACAACTGGCACGAGTGGCGGGCTTACGGTTGCAACTGATACCAGATAACCCGGTCGCCGAACAGGTGAGCAAGGGCACCCTGTTTCCGTCATGAGTACCGATCGCGAAGCCGTGGTCTGGACCCGCCTGCCCCGGCCCGGCGATGGCCTGGAAGGCACGCCGCACCGGATGGGGCGTTTGTACGTCACCGAGCGCGAATGTCGTTTTACCTACGATAATGATTTTTTGCAGACTGGCCTGCCCGGCCTGGGGCTGGTGTATGCACCGGATTATTTCGCTAAAACTACCATTGTGCGTGAACGCACTGAGCGCTTTGACCTGCTGCCACCGCTGCAATCTTTAATTCCACCACGTGAAAGCGATAATTTTCAGCGCAATCTGGCACTGAAATATCTCGCCAGCAAGGGTAAAACCCGTCTCAGCAGTTTTGATGCCGACTGGGAAATTTTGAAAGTCTCCGGCCACGGTGGTATCGGCCATCTCGATGTGTTCAGCGACGATGAGGACGCGGCAACCTGGTACCAGAGCACGCCACCACACGAGCTCAAAGAAATCACCACCGAGCTCGGATTTAGCCTGAAAGATTTCATGACCTGGTTCGAGGGCAATGTCGAACTGCTGATTCAGACTGTGGGGCCGACCCCCAGTGTCGGTGGTGCGATTCCCAAACTATTGCTCTCGATTCCGGCCTCGGGCTGGGACGGTCGCATTGGTCTGCCGACACGCCAGCCAACTGCCGGCGTTACCGATATCGTGCTCAAGTTCGAGCAGAGCACGCGTTATCCCGGTATTATCGAACTGGAAGCGCTGGCGCTGGATCTGCACCGCGAAGCCGGATTTAACGTGCCGCGTTACTGGAAATGTTTTTTCAAGGATATGCCCGCGCTGGCGATCGAGCGCTTTGACCGCGATGTCAGCAACCGCCCGGTATTCACCGAAAGCCTGTTCTCAATTCTCGCCTCGGGTGTTGCATTGGTAAACCATTATGATTATCGCTATGACAATATCGCGCGCGCGATCAATACGTCGGCGGTGCATATTGTCAGCCAGCCGACGTCAGCAAAGCTGCATTTGTTCAAACGCCTGTTACTGGCGCTACTTACAGGCAATGGCGACCTGCATCTGGAAAATTTAACCATTCTCGAACATAACGGTACCCGTCACTTTACTCCGGTGTACGACCCCGCACCGATGCGCGCCTACTCGCAGCATGACATGCTCAGCGTAATGCCATTCGGCAATTATGGCGAAATGCTGGACGGACACAAAACACCGGTGAGTTTCAACGAGGCCATCGCGCGCTTCGCCAAAGCCTGCGGCCTGAACAAAACGCAGTGTGATGAGACCGTGCACAGCCTGCTGGCTATCAGCGAGAACTATGCGGCACGGGTTAACGAGCTGGCCACGGTGCCGGAAGCCAATAAAGAACGCCTGATCCGACGCGTGAACGAGGTACGACGCTGGCTCATGGCGGGTGTTTGATGCTGCATGTATCAGCCAAACCCCGGCACAATAGCTGCCCTCCCAGGATCGTGACGATCTGGCTTTCTCTAAAACGTGACGTCTTCATAAAGGCTTCCTCGGCAAATTTTACCAGAAAAAAGCTCTACTTATCGCCAGCCAACCTCATAGGAAAGCTTACGACATGTTCCAGGTTGAATCTTAGCCTTGTCTCTGAAATAGTTTAAAATACCCAGAGCAAAACCTGCGCCACCTACAAGAAGACCGACTATCGTTGCGAAGTCATTAAGAGTAAACGAACGAAACAGGTTTCGGGCCAGATTAACTGATTGAAATTTAATTTATTTCATCGAAATAATCACTGTTTTAGTGGCTTAAAAGCAGCATTTCACGGGCTAAATCAAGCTGGTAGGCGAATTCAGGTGCTTTTATGTGTAGCAGTCGCCATTTGA
>JASBSR010000027.1 GCA_030148865.1 Gammaproteobacteria bacterium | reverse complement strand
ATGGGCTTTTTTCAGGTCTCGGACTTTATCGCGCCGATGGTGCCAATCGGACTCGGTGCTGGCCGTATGGGTAATTTTATTAATCGCGAACTCTGGGGCCGGCCAGTGGACTCGGCAATTCCCTGGGCGCTGGACTACGGTGATCACATCGCACGCCACCCATCCTCGCTGTATCAGGCATTAAGCGAAGGTCTGCTGCTGTTCCTGATACTGTGGTGGTATTCCAGCAAACCGCGGCCGCGGATGGCGGTGTCAGCAGTATTTATGTTTTGTTATGGCAGTTTCAGATTTATCACCGAGTTTTTCCGCACCCCGGATCAACAACTGGGATTTATTGCGTTCGACTGGCTCACCATGGGGCAATTACTTTCACTGCCAATGATTGCTTTCGGATTGCTACTTTACTGGTTTATGGCTCGAAAAAAATAAGCTACAGAGCAGATGTGCACATCTGTTTTTTTAAACCAGGCCGCGCTACTGACACGGCGTCACGTCTTTACATTATTTAATCAAAATATAAGCAATAACTTAATTATAGAAAGTTAGCTCATGTCCGATGGATTGATTTCCATATCAATGCTTGACACATCAAATTTATTTATGCATGATTAAATAAATCTGATCGCCAGATGGCTTGGATAGAAAAGGAATGCAGTGTTGAGTAAAGGAATACCGTGTTGTTGACGCAGATATTCATGTTTACTACTACTTAATACTTGCTAATGCGATTAATGCTATTTGATAAAACATCGACTCTGGGGTCTATGCTGGCAGTATTATCACTGATGCTGGCGCAACCTGCGCTCGCGAGTGAGGTCGATGATGCCGAGCATATGAGTGCGGTTAATTTGCAGCATTCAGCGCCAAAGCCGCATTGTTCGCATATGGTCAATGCTGGGTCGCGCGCGACTCAGGTATCTGCAGATAACACTAACCTCACGGCGGGAATAACTCTAACTTCGTTCAAATTACTGAAGTGCAAGTGTGGTAGTAATAATTGTAGTTGCTGCAAGCATCTGGTCACTTCCGCGATTGATTGTAATGTCACTCTTGCACCATTCAAAGGTGGATTGCTGGTCACGGTGCACGATCTGTTGCGTGTTTCCAGGGCCAGTACAAGCCTGCCTGTAGATAGTCGCCCACCCATCTATTCTCTTCTGTAGTACCACTGCGTCTGTGATTTACAGACGAACACCGCTTTAGTTATCTTTTTTATGCTGACTGGCAGTAGCCACTTCGATTAAAAGTCGATTGATGTGTGCTTTCGCTGATGCAGAATATGAACAACTGACAAAAGATAAAAACAATAGTTTGCTGCTGGGGAAACCTATGAATAACTATAGTATTAGTTACAAGCTGACGAGTGTTTTAGTTCTAAATTTACTAACCATGTTTGCGTTATTTATTGCGCTGTGGGTAGTGGAAATAAAAAATGCAGATGCTGTGCCAGCATTTGCTCGAAAGTATGATGTGACATGTAATTCCTGTCACACGAGACAGCCAAGATTAAATCCTTATGGCCAAAAGTTTCTTGAAAATGGTTATCAACTGCCGGGGACAGCAGATGGTGGACGTAAGGAAAAACATTTGCTTGGCGGTGAGATCAATGGAGCTACGCTGGATGATCTGTCGAATCTCGTGGCCTTTCGTTTAAGGGCTGATATCCAGCAGGCCAGATTTGCAGATCCAGCCGTGACTGAGTCAAGTGAAGATCCCAATATCATTTTTCCGAATATAGTCAACATTTTTGTCGCGGGAACATTGATGGAAGACTTAAGTTTTTTTGGAGAAATAGAATACGCAACTCAGGGTGGCGAAGCACCTGCATTGCGCTTTGAGCGAGTGTTCATGATGTTTGACAATCTTGGTGGACCTCAGGTCGCCAGTGTCAAGATTGGTAATTTTGACCCGTCGGCAATGTACTCTTTCCCGACTCATCGGCAGCAGTTAAATCCGATTGCACCAGAAGCGAGTACTGATAAGTTTCCACCGGCAATTAACCGAATTCCATTATTGCCATTAGCATTTGCCAGCAAAATGTTTGGTATGACAAGAGGCCCGAGTTATACGACAGCGTCAACGACAAGTCCGACAGGTGGCGTCAACACTTATGAGCCAGATAACCAGACAGATGGGCTTTCAATCTTGCCGTTTGAACCGATGTTCTATAACGCACCAGCGCAAACAGGTATCTCAGTTCATGGCCGACCGTTTGGTAACAGTTTTCTGTATCAGGTTGGTGTGGTGCAGGCTGAGACCGCAGAAGATGTGCCTAAAACATCTTTCGATCCTTACATCATGCTGCGCTATGACCGTCAGAGTCAGTTCACGAACTTTCAGGCATCGAGTTTTTACTATATTGCGAATAAAGCGGCACGAGCTGCACTGAGACCGCCGCCGCCGACGCCGTTTGCAGGTAACGAGCTGGTATTTGCACAGCAGGCAACGGACTGGACGCGCATGGGTATAGCGGCACGCTGGCAGAGCCGTTCATGGGATGTTTATGGAACATACATAAAAGATGAGATCGACAGGCCAATGTTTGGTAATGCAACACTTGATATGTCGAAGTGGGAAACCAGCGGCAGCGGGCTCAGTATTGAGGCAGATTATTTGCTGACTGAGAAATGGTTGATTGGTATGCGCTACGACATGATGAAGACAGGTGGGCTTTCCGAATTACCACCCGGCTTGCAGGCCGGTGACCCCAGGATTAATCAGGACGCATCCTTTCTTGGACTCATAGGTAAATATTACCCGCATCCTAATATCGGGCTGTATGTGCGTTATCACCAGAATCTGGAAAGTTCAGTCAAATTACCGACCGCCGGATTTGGTGGTGCTGAACACCCTGCGACCAATCTGGAATCTATGATGACGGTAGGCGTCGACATGGCGTTTTAATAAACCCTGGAGAAAGCAGACATGAATAACAATAGAAATTTTATGTGTGGTGTGTCGGCCGCCATGGTGTTGGCGTTAGTCGCGGTCCCATTCGCGGCATTTGGTGCAGCAGATGACAATGCGAAAGCGAAATCTCCGTTAATGTCCATTAAGGCATCGCCGTATACGGAGCGTCCGGTAGAGAATGCAGAATCAGTTGCGCAGGGCAAGGCGATATACGATAAGGCCTGCACCTATTGTCATGGCCTTGAGGGCAAGGGTGATGGCCCGGCAGCTGTATATTTGAGTCGGGACACTGCGCCGCGTCCACGTGACTTTACTGCGGGGATATACAAATTCAGGTCGACCCTGAGCGGTGAGCTACCGATGGATGAAGATATCTTCCACACGATTACCAAAGGTGTGGTGGGGTATATGCCTGGTTTTGTAGGTATGCCAGCGGAAGATCGCTGGAAAGTAACCTATTATCTGAAAAGTATGTATGCGGAATTTAAGGGTGGCATGCCAGAATCGATTACGGTTGTGGGCGGACCAATTCCAGGCACAGCAGTGAGTGTGAACAAGGGGTACAAGGTGTACACCAAATTCAAATGCTGGGAGTGTCACGGCGGTGGTGGTCAGGGCAATGGGTCGAAAGCTGCAGATCTGAAAGATGACTGGGGCTTTCCATTACCACCAAGAGATTTGACGCGTCTTAATATATATAAAAATGGCAGTGCTGATATAGATATATATCGTTCAATCATGGCTGGCCTTGATGGCGGAGCTATGCCTTCATACGCAGATTTTTTTGCAGGTGAAGAAGAAAATGTCTGGCATCTGGTTAATTATATTCGATCATTATCGCAGTAGCCCGCTACTGATTAAACTTGAGCTGAGGTTAGGAAATATGAACAAAGATATGTGTGTAAGAATGACTGGTGCGGTGCTGCTGCTTGGACTGTGTTCGTATGCAAACGCTTACAAGGCAGTAGAGGTCAGCAACGGAGGCGTTATTACCGGTACGATTAAATTTAGTGGCACGCCGCCTGCAAACCCCAAACTTGAAATTACCAAGGATAAAGATGTTTGTGGAAAGTCGCTGACAGCAGATTACTATATTGTTGGTGCAAATGGCGGTTTGCAGAACGCCGTGGTTACCATTGAAAATATTGATTCTGGAAAGGCTTATGATAAGAAAGAAATTGTCGCTCTAGACAATAATAAATGCATGTTCTCGCCGCACGTGACCACGGCGGTACAGGGCCAGAAAGTTGGCATTAACAATCTTGATCCTGTGTTGCATAACACGCATCTTTATCATGGTGAAAAACTGAAAACTATGTATAACCTCGCGCTGCCGCTACAGAACAAGGTTATCAAGAAAAAAATGAAACGAGCCGGGGTTGTTACTGTGAAATGTGATGCGCACGAGTGGATGCTGGGCTTTGTATACGTAACATCCAACCCGTACTCAGTAGTAACCGGTGCTGATGGTAGCTTTACATTAAAAGATGTACCTCCGGGTTCTTACAAAGTAAAAGTGTGGCATGAAAAACTGGGTGAAGTTACTCAGGACGTGACAGTTGCGGCAGGTGGCTCCGCAACATTGAATTACAGTTTTGGCAATTAATACTATGGTGGGTCAATTATTCTCCGTCTATTACCGGGCGGGCGCTGGCCCGCGTTTAGGAGGCAGCTTTGAAACAATCTAAACTGAAAGTGGTTCTGATGCTGGTCATTGCAGGCCTGGTGGCGAGCGTTAGTATGGCAGTCATTGGTAGTGCTACCAGTAGTAAGACAAGCAGCAGCCGGGATGAGGGGTTTTATACGTCTTTTTTCAAATATTCTTCAGCGACGGGCAATATTAAGCCTGTCTCTGAAAGTCCCCCGGTTACACCAGGATTAATCAAGTATGGTAAATGGACTTACCGTGGTTTGTGTATTGGTTGTCATGGTGTTGGCGCAGATGGTAATGGAGCCGTGTGGGAGCTGGCAGACGAGCTGAGTCCAGATCACAAATTGCCGCGCAAGCCGAGGGACTTTACCAGTGCTGTTTTCAAAGTCCGTTCAACACCTAGTGGCTCTTTACCCACAGACCGTGATTTATTTATGACCATTTCCCGAGGTCTGGTGGCTGACGAGGACATGCCTGCTTTCAAGTTTCTTCCAGAAAGAGATCGATGGGCTGTCATCGCTTATCTGAAAACATTATCTAAGACATGGGTGGAAGATAAGGAGTATCAGGAAGCGCCGATAGAGATCGGTGAGCCACCGATGCCAACAGCAGAAATGTTGATCGCAGGTAAGCAGGTTTACAAGGAAATGAAATGCGCCAAATGTCACGGTGTATTGGGCAAGGGTGATGGTCCATCCGCACCACAACTTGAGGATGACAATGGTCTGGCAATCGAACCGCGTGATTTCACCGACGCCAGTAAGTTTGTGGCAGGCAGTGATCCCGCAGGTATTTATCAGACATTTACCACGGGATTTGATGGCACGCCGATGCCTTCATTTGCGGATTTTCTTGAAGAGGAACAGCGTTGGCAGCTGGTCTGGTATGTGACCTCATTGCGGCCAGGCTGGAGCATCGAGAAAGCACGCGTAGAACTGAGAGTGAAGAATGGAAAAGCATCAGGATAATGCGGTGGCGTGGCGGACAAAAGTTACGGGGCTGGATATTGACGCTAACAGGTGTGGGTCTGGCTATCCTGTTGGCCAGCCTGGCCACACTATTGTTGCCAGCAGACAATCATGTAATACCGCCTCCCGGTGTGGGCGAGTCAGCGGTGCCAGTGCGACTGGTCAAGCAATACGATCCACGTACTTTGGAGCAAGGGCGGGTTTACTACGCGCAACTGTGTCTGTCATGTCACGGTGTGCGCGGCGATGGCCTGGGCGAATGGGCCTATCGGGTTACACCTTTGCCGAGAGATTTACGCAAGGCACGCACACAGAACCGCAGCGATCAGGAGCTGTTCGATATCATCAGTACTGGAATGAAGGGGACCCCCATGATTGGATGGCAGGCGCAACTGTCAGAAGCGCAACGCTGGCAACTGGTGACTTATTTACGCAGCCTGTCACTGCCAACAACAGTGCAACGAGGTTAATGTGAGTAAGCTCGCTGAACTTCCACATCAGCCTTATTATAGTGCGCCAGATCGATCCGCATCGGTCAAAACGGACGTCGATGCTGAAATGCGGCGTCATATCCTGCGGTTTTTTATCCTGTCAGTAGCCAATCTGTTTATAGGCACACTACTGGGTGTTATGCAGACGTTTCCTGGAATAGCGCAATGGATCAGGGAATCCGGCCCGGCAGGCCATCTGATTGACCCCCTGGCACATGCTCATATTAATCTGGTGGGTGGAGTCACGGTAGGTATGATGGGTCTGTTTTATTACGTGTTACCCAGGCTGGTTTTGCGACCAATCTACAGTATGACACTGGCCACTATGTCGTTCTGGTTTTCTCTACTCGGTGTCACTATTTTCTTTACCTCGCTGGTTGTGCTCGGCGTCATTGAGGGCAATATGATTCATACCGGGTTGACCTATGCGCAGGCGCTGGAAGCTGTAGGCCCCATGCATCACATTATGATTATCACGGGTGCTATGTTAATGGGCTTTGGTTACTGGACATATATAACCAATATCGTGTTAACGATCTTCAAGAAAAGCAGAGGGTAGACTTATGCATCGTACACTTAATTTTATCTACAGTGGTTTTGTCGTGGGCGTTGGCCTGGGTACTGTTTTCCAGCTGGCTATTTTGCCAGTGGTTGGGATGCGGGCCTATGGTGACTGGACCGGGCTGCTTGATTGGGGGTTTGCTATTTCAATTGGAACTGGTGTGGTGTCAGCACTGAGTTTCTGGTTTATGAATCTTATTATGCAGCGCCAGGGCAAATAACAGGCCTTGCAGCTTAGGAGAGAAAGTATGAGTTTTTTAACTGAGAATGATTATGCAGAAGGGACTGCCGCAAAGAATTTTTTCTTTTCGGCAATCGTCATGCTGGTGATTGGTACTATGTTAGCTATCATCACTTCATTTCGACTAGCGTGGCCTGACATATTTCCTAACGACATTCCCTGGCTGCACTTTGGACGAGTGCGACCAGTGCATGTGCATTTTGTAATCTTTGGCTGGATATTTATGGCCTTCGCAGGGGCTATGTGTTACATAACGCCGGCATTGTGTAAAACAAAATTATGGAGCGAGCGCCTTGGTTTCTGGAATTGCTGGGCCTGGAACATTGGTATGGTGGTCGTGTTTTTCACGCTGATCAATGGTCTTACGACAGGTCGTGAATATCAGGATTTGATCTGGCCAGTGGATATTTATGTGCTGCTCTTTATGTTGTTGCCTCTGGCAGTGAATGTGTGGATGACTATGTTAAGCCGCAGGGTTGAGGGGCTTTATGTGACACTGTGGTTTTTTGGTGCAGCCTGTCTGTTTATTATCCTCACTTACTTTATCGGTGCCATACCCGATTTCTTTCCGGTGACCGGGCTCAGTGAGGCTTACATGACATGGTGGCATGCGCATAACGTGCTGGGCTTGTGGATTACACCAGTGTCTGCCGCCATCGCTTATTATATTATTCCCAAGATATCCGGTAACACGCTATATAGTCACAAAATTGGCCATTTACATTTTTGGTCTATAGCCGCCTTTTATTCAACGCCTGGTGCGCACCATCTGATGGGGGCTCCTATTCCTGAATGGTTGAAATCATTTGCTTCAGTTAGTGGAGTGCTAATTATGATTCCAGCTCTGGCATTTGTGGTTAACATGTTAATGACCATGAAAGATAAGTGGTGGATGTTTACCAAAAACATTTCATTACAGTGGGCATTAACCGGCGTGCTATTTGCCATCCCGCTGAATATTCAGGGTGCCTTCCAGCAAACCCGCACCCTCAACTGGTATATACATGGTACTCACTGGATTGTGGCGCATGCGCATCTGGCGTTGCTAGGGTTCTCAACCTTTATTGAAATTGGCGCCATTTATTATGGCCTGCCAAAATTATTGAAGAGAAAGATTTACAGTCTCAAGCTGGCAAAGATTCACTTCTGGTTAACGGCCATTGGCTTCCTCGGGTTCTGGATCGCACTTACGGGTGGTGGTCTGGTGCAGGGAGCTGCCAAAGTATATGAGATTCCATATATTGAATCGGTAATTGCAACACATCCCTACATGGTGGGTCGCGCAGTATTTGGTTTGATGATTATCTTTGCGCAACCGCTGTTCCTGTACAACATGGTTATGACCGCGAAATATGGTGAGAGACAGGAGAGCAAGCCTGTTATTGAAGACAAAATAATTCCGGCAGCCACTTAATATTATAAGGTTAGGAGGATAAAAACATGCCTAGATATGTCGTTGGTGCCATCCTGGTTGTACTGGTGATTTTCAGTTCTATCGGGATTACGATCATAGCTGGATCAACCTACATGGGGAATATTCCTCCCAGTAAATGGGCGGTAGAGAAAGAAAAAATGTGGGCGCATACTGGCTGGAACATTCATGACCCGTTGATGCAGGGTTGGGGCGCGCCTACCCTGGCGAGTAAGGGGAAAACCATTTTTATACGCGAAGGTTGCTGGTGGTGCCATACTCTATTACCTGAACAAACGCAGGACTGGACGTATTTTGGCAGTCCACCAACGGCGGAAGATGTGCAGCTGGAGTCCCCCAGCCTGTTTGGCTCGGACAGAAAGGCCCCGGATTTGTTGCATATAGGGAGTCGTAACCGCGTTAAGGCATGGCACTATGTGCATCATCGTAATCCTCGTGCTGTCACGCCCGGCTCAATCATGCCAGCGTTTACGTATCTTAGCGATGAGGATATGGATGCTCTGGTCGCTTTTCTCGATAGTCTGAAATAGAGGGTATCTGGTGTTTACTTAAGAGGGTAAAGCTATGTCCGACCTGGAACAACAGAATGAAGACAGGGGTGCGGTTTTTGGTCGCTTCTCCGATGAAGAATTTGATGGCATTAGAGAAGGGAATGGCAAAATTCCCTGGTGGCTGATTGTTATTGTTGTGATCACTGTATTTGAAGCGTTCTTATGGACTTTCCCCTGGGGGTTTGGCCAGCGTTATGAAAGGGTAACCACAACCTTTGTCAGTAGCACAGGTGCCCAGCCCTGGTGGGACTGGGGCTATATGATGATTTTGTTTCAGATTATTATCGTGCTAGGTGGTATATCGGCGGTAGTCTGGACGATTAATGCTAAAACCAAACCGCGTAAAAGGGATTAATGAAATGATGTCTGTTACGGTGTTCTTGCTGTGACCTGCGTCACGAGCTATAGCATGATGACGGGTTGCAACTGGGCTTGTGAGAATTAGTTGCATATGGAATTGACAGACCAGATCTCAATTCTTATTTTCGCGCTTGTTATACTCGCGGTTAGTATATTTCTTATTATGTCCAAACTGGTGATAGGGCCAGTTACCAGACTAAAGTCTGTAGAGCGCTGGATATTGTCATTAGGATTGATTGGGGTTGTGCTAGTGATTGGCATGGCAGCCAGTGAGTTATTGTTTCACGTGCTATTTTAAATGGCGAAAATAATAAAAAAACTATCATACTCTGGGCGACCGAGTTGAAAAAGGGAGAGCGCATATTTTTTATCGTGACAGGTGTGCTGGCGGTATTAGCTACTGCTTCAACGTTATGGCGAACGCTAGGGCGTGAAGAACCTCGCCAGATAAAAGACTATTACGAATGGAGCGATGCTGCGATTCGCGGGTATGAAATTTATAAACAAATGGGTTGCAAAAACTGTCACAAGGCATTGCGCATGGGAGAATCTGGTGTGGCGCCAGTGTTAGATGGCGAGGGTACACGACGAAACAAAGACTGGTTGACTGATTATTTTCATAATCCTTTAACCTGGGTTACAGATTCGGCGCATGCCGGAGGCATGGCACCAGACTTCCGCGAACTCGAAGAAAAGGATCGCGAGTTGCTGATAGAATTTATGAGGGCGCTGAAATCCAACCCGGGGTCATCTAATTACCCCCGGCCGCCAGAGGGAAGATAGTAACCACAGTGGTAAGCCTGAAAGCTTTGCTTGCTGGCTACGAGACTTTAGAGGTAAACATAGATGACAGGCGAAGTACTTATTCCCTATATTTGGGCAGCCACCGGTTTAGTTACACTGGTTTTTGTCGTGATCGGCATTTACTGGGCGCATAAACATGGGCAATTTGATGAAGATATTAGTCGCCAGATTTTTACCGAGGGTGATGATGAGCGTTTTGAAAAATAACCCTGTGCGCATCTGACATGAATGGTTAAGTTGAACACAGGAGAGTGGATAGTTGTTGTCGGTAGCGTGCTGATTATTGCATTTGCGGGTCTTGTCGGCACGATAATTTATGTTAAACCACCTCCTGTTCAATTTGTTTATCAGGAAACGGAAAACACTAAAATAGGCGAGGCTTTGTATCATAGTCAGGGCTGTGCAACCTGTCATGAGATATTTGGCAATGGAACTTCATTTGGGCCAAAACTCGATGGTGTGGGTAGCCGTAGAGAAAAAGCATGGTTGCGTGATTATTTACTGAATCCAGTTGCCGGGGTTTCGGAGAAGCAGTACCGGCTGGTGATGCCGCCAGTTAGTGATGTCAGTGAGACGCAGCTTGATGCGCTGGTGGATTATCTGGCCGCATTGAAAAAATCGCCGCTGGAGCCCTATGAAACAGCATCGCCAGATGCCTCGGGCAGGTAGTTATGGCAAGAAGGCTGATGATGGCCTGTTTTTGAAAGCAGCAGTATTATGATAATATTTTCTGAACACAGGAGGATAATATGGATCCAATTAGTCTGACAGTTATAGCTGTATTTGGTGTAGGTGGGGTGCTCGCGCTTGCTGTTGTGCCCTGGCTTTGTATTGGTACCGGTCTGAAAAATCCGAATCAGGACTATATCTGATTTCGTATGTGTCGTTTTACTGATGTCTCGGCAAGATTGATCAATGTTGTACTGGCGTAGTATGCCCCGCGTTATTACTCGCTCGGAAAAGTGCACTGAATGGCAATCCAGGAGCACCCTGAGGAGCCTGGTTATAGTGTCTTTCTTATCAGTACTGTATGGCTGTGATAACGACTCCTTCCAGCCTGATGTGGCAAACGGCGGTAAGGTGCCAGCCAGCATTAACCGGGTGCTGACCGATGTGGCGTCACGGAAGGAAGTTTGTTCCATGGACACCGCTGATAATTTGCATAGCTGGCGTATCTCTGATCTGCGGGCTGCTGGAAAACCGTTTCTGGTTGTATTTGGTACCCCTCAGCATTGTACCATGTGTGTAGATCAGCTGGCTCGTGTGGCCGCTTTACAGGAAGAATACGGATCACGTTTTGCCTTTCTGCACGTTGATGGTTATCGAGATAATGCAGTATGGGTTGACTGGGGCATTAAGGGCGAGCCCTGGACATTTCTTGTAGACCGGGAAGGCATAGTACGCAAGGTCTTTCCAGGCCCGACGGATCCGGCCTTGATGGAAGCAGTGATTGATCAGTTATTGCTGGAGAAAGGTTAGGTGAGCCAAAAAAGACATACCCATCGTTTCCTGGTGTTAATACTGTTAATGTTTTTACCGGTTTTCGAGGTAATGTCCAAACAGGACTATACCTACATCAAGGCATCACTGAATTTCCCCTGGTTCATGTTTTTCGTATTTTTAACGCTTATTTTGATCCCCTTTGTTCTTGTGATCATGTTATCGTGGCGTAGTTCGGGGGCTAAAAATGAGCAACGGAATTCAATATCCTCGGAACTGTCTGTGCAATCGGCTAACCAGCAAAGCAGCAAATTTAACAGAGTTGTGCTGCCGGCAGTTTTACTGGTCGTAATGTTTCTGACAATTCTGTTTGTACTCAATGCGTTTGAAGCAATGGATCTGATGCAACACTCGGGTACGGCCAGCCCGACCATGCTCAACCTGAGGCCCTGATTACGGGGTTTATTCTTTTCGACTTCAAAAAGCCTGTTTCCCACCAGTTCTATATAGCGTGTATCATCTCACGGCACAACGCCGGGGTACTGGCTTGCTGTATTTATTGGTCGCAGGCGGATGCTGTTTTTTGCTATAGTGGCATACTGGACTGCTACCAAAAAAGACAGAGCCCTGAGTAAATAACAGATATTTGTCGCAAATTCTGCCAGGTTCATAAAGCAGATAGAAGTGTCACGCTGCTTGTGATCCATAGTGAGTACAGGCATATTTTGCGTCATTTGCGGCTAAGAACTTAATATATGAAACAGTACCTTGACTTAATGCGCCACGTGCGTGAGCACGGTAACAAAAAAGAAGATCGCACCGGTACTGGCACGCTGTCGGTGTTTGGTTATCAGATGCGATTTAATCTGGGCGACGGCTTTCCGCTGATCACCACCAAAAAATGCCATCTCAAGTCGATTGTCCACGAGCTGTTATGGTTTTTGAGCGGCGAGACCAATATCAAATATTTGCAGGACAACGGTGTTCGTATCTGGAACGAGTGGGCCGATGCTGACGGCAATCTGGGCCCGGTCTATGGCTCGCAATGGCGCAACTGGCCGACCGCCGATGGTCGTCATGTAGACCAGATCAGCCAGCTCATTGAGCAGATTAAAAATACCCCGGACTCACGACGCATGATCGTCAGCGCCTGGAACGTGGGCGAAATCGAGAACATGGCACTGCCCCCGTGCCACATGATGTTTCAGTTTTATGTGGCAGACGGCAAACTATCGTGCCAGTTGTATCAGCGCAGCGCGGATATTTTTCTGGGGGTGCCGTTTAATATTGCATCCTATGCATTACTCACCATGATGATTGCTCAGGTCTGTGATCTGGCCCCCGGTGATTTTGTGCACACGCTGGGGGACGCACATTTATACGCTAATCATCTTGAACAGGCGGACGAGCAACTGGGTCGTAAACCGTTTCCACTGCCAGTGATGAAAATCAATCCTGCAGTGAAATCTATTTTTGATTTCAAGTTTGAAGATTTCGAACTGGCCCGCTACGAAGCGCATCCGCATATTGCCGCTAAAGTCGCCGTCTAAAATATATAGTCCACAGATGAACGCAGATGTTTTAAAACAATTAAAGCTTGTATCCGTGTTCATCTGTGGATGGATAATTTTGTCAGGATTAACTAGTATGGCTATTACCTGGTGATTATCTCTCTCATTGCAGCTATCGATCGCAACCGACTTATCGGCAACAACAATCAATTGCCCTGGCATTTGCCGGTTGATTTCGCTCACTTTAAATCCGTGACCATGGGTAAGCCGGTGGTGATGGGGCGCAAAACTTTTGAATCGATCGGTCGGCCGTTACCAGGTCGGCAGAATATTGTACTCACACGCGATGTTGATTATCGGGCGGCGAAAGTTGATCTTGCGCGTGATCTCGACCATGCCATCGAACTGGCGGGTGAGGCTGACGAGTTGATGGTGATCGGAGGTAGTGCGATATATGTGCTGGCACTGCCGCAGGCGACGCGCGTGTATCTCACTCATGTTGAAGCTGAATTTACCGGTGATGCCTGGTTTCCTGAACTGGACCCGATGGAGTGGTCAATCATTGAGCAAACAAAGTCAGAAATTGATGAAAAAAACGCCTGGCCTTGCCGTTTTGTGACCTACGAAAAAATATTTTAAAAACCGATGAACTTGTTTTGTATCACTGCGTCATATTTACCGTGATTGATACATTCCCTTCGGTTTAAGGCCAGACCCCCTATTCTGGCCTTTTTTTTATGCCTGGTGTTTGGCCGGATCGTGGCTTTGCTGGCAGTTGAGGCGTAGCCACTGAACTGGTGTGGTATCAATGCGGATGGCTGTTAACTGCCCACCCCATAAACAACCACTATCGATCGGGTATACATTATATTGATCATAATTTGCGCTTGCTGGCAGACTTGACCAGTGACCAAAGATGATTATCACATCAGCACTTGCACGCGGTAATTCAAACCAGGGAACATAACCAGCCGGTTGAGAGCCGGGCGCTCCTTTGGGGTTCATTGTAGCCCTGGCCTTGGCATCCAGAAAGCGCATACGGGTGAACATATTGGTAATAAAACGATAGCGTGGCCAGCTGGTCAGTGTTTCACTCCAGGCGGTGGGTTTATCGCCGTACATGTGTTTGTAAAACTGGGCATGCTGATCGCTGCGTAACAGGGTTTCGACTTCGTTGGCCAGTCGGGCCGCGGTTACCAGATCCCAGTGTGGGTGAATACCAGCATGCACCAGTGCCAGCTTATGTTCAGCGTCATAATGCAGCAGAGGCTGCTTGCGTAGCCAGTCGAGTAACTGATAACAGTCGGTTGCCTGTAGAACATTGTCGAGCGTATCGTGCCGGCCAGGTGGTTTATTGTCATAGGCAGTGGCCAGCAGGTGTAGGTCATGATTGCCCAGCACCATGCGAATATTATCGCGCATGGCATAGACCAGTCGCAGAGTGGCGAGTGACTCAGGTCCGCGGTTGACCACATCACCGGTCAGCCAGAGCTGGTCGGTGTCAGCATTGAATTTAACTTTTTCGAGTAGCTGCTGAAATTCGGCGTAACAACCCTGTATGTCACCTATGGCATAAACTGCCATGTTGTCTCCTGTGCTTACGCGCGCACGCGGTGCTTAATAGCCACCGCTAAAATCTTTCTGTAACTCTATCAGCCGGAACCAGCCACCGGCAAGCGCTGGCTGGTTATTTATCAGGGTTAACTCGGGACATTTTGCCAGTACTGATTCAAACACGACATCGGTACGCGTTGCGATGTGTCGCAGTACGATATTGAGTGTTCGTTTGAGTAATGCGCGTTCGCCCGGGCGTAAAAATTTGTCGTAGATATAAATGTTACCCCCGGGTTTGAGAACCCGACTCGCTTCCTGTAATGCGCGAGCGGAGTCGGGGACGACGGCGAGAATTAAATGCATGATGATAAAATCAAAACTATGGTTTGCGAATGGTAGCTGCTGGCTATCGGCGCACACCAGCTCAATATTACAACGGTTCTCCTGGGCGCGTTTTTTGGCACGGCGCAGCATGGCGGGTGTGATATCGCTGCCGGTGAGCCTTGCATCGCGAGGTAAATAAGGAATATCCAGGCCGCTACCAATACCGTTCACCAGTATGCTTTTGCCGGCGGTGTGCTGTAGACGTGCGAGGCTGATCTGCCGCCAGCTATCCATCGGTGCTGACACCAATGCATCATATAATGGAGCCAGCAGGGTGTAGCTATGCCTCAGCGCCATTGTTACGGCGCTCAGTGCAGAATATTCGGGATCGAAAGACGAAAAGATGGAATCACGGCATCGAAGGTTTCACCATCATCAGCCAGCATCTGGTAGCTGCCCTGCATCATGCCCACTGGTGTGTTCATAAACGTGCCGGAGGTATATTGGAAGCCTTCACCAGGTTTGAGATGCGGCTGTTCGCCGATGACACCATCACCTTTGACTTCCTGCACCTGACCGTCACCATCGGTAATGATCCAGTGCCGCGTCAGTAGTTTGGCCGGCACCGCACCCGTATTGCGTATCGTTACCGTATACGAGAACACATAATGGCCATTTTGCGGGTCAGACTGATCCGCGATGTAGGCCGGTGTTACCGAGACATCAATATTGTAGGGGCTGTTGGACATTAGTGGGCCTCATGTGGTCTGAACTAGAGTATATCATCAGCCTGGTCTGTTGTCGGAATAGTGCTGATGAATGGTGTCAAGTTCGGGTTTCAACGAGCCTGCTGTGGAGTCTGACAAAATCGGCGACCGCGAGTTCTTCAGCGCGTTGCGATGGTGCAATCCCCGCAGCAACAAGCCGATCGGAATCGCACAGGGTTTTGAGATTGTTTTTCAGAGTTTTGCGGCGCTGTGCGAACGCCCTCTTGACGAGCTCCTCATACGCTGCCGGGTCGAGGATTTGATCCTGCCAGTGGCTGCCGGGTTTTAAACGCAGAATTGCAGATTCAACTTTAGGTACTGGACGAAAACACTGTGCCGAAACACTAAACAATGGGCTGACATCAAACCAGGTCTGCATCATCACCGAGAGCCGCCCATACGTAGCATGTTGTTCAGGCCCCGCAACGATCCGTTCGACCACTTCTTTTTGCAACATAAAATGCATATCCTGTATCAGATGGCGATAACGCAAACAATGAAATAGTACTGCGGTCGAAATATTGTAGGGCAGGTTACCAACAATACGAATCTTTGTGTCAGACGCGCGTTGCGCAACCAGCTCGGCAAAATCAAATTTCAGCACATCGCATGAATGTACACGCAGTTGCCCGGCGTCAGCACAGTTGCTTTCAAGCTGGGGTATTAGGTCGCGATCAAGCTCAATGACGTCCATTTTCGCAACAGTTTCTAACAGGGGGCGTGTCATGGCACCGAGTCCGGGTCCGATCTCAATCAGATGTTCTCCCGCCTGTGGATTAATGCTGTTGACAATGCGGTGAATAATATTGGTGTCGACCAGAAAGTTTTGTCCAAAGCGTTTTTTTGCACGATGTTGCATTTTAAAAGCAGTGAATAGTAAATAGTGAACAATGAAAAATGAAAAAAAATATATCATTTATACATCGGTGAGTATTTGGTGACAATGTGAAATTGCTCATGGCTTAGAATATTCTATTGCCATTTTAATTGCCTGGTACAGACTGTGGCTGCTGGCTTCACCTGTACCTGCAAGGTCAAGGGCCGTTCCGTGGTCTACCGATGTTCTTATAAAGGGCAAACCTAAGGTTATGTTTACGGCTTTACCAAAACCGCTGTATTTGAGCACAGGCAGACCCTGATCATGATACATCGCGAGCACAGCATCTGTACTGCTGAGATATTTATCGGTAAACAAAGTATCAGCAGGCAAAGGACCAGTAATCTTCATGCCGCGTGCGATACAATTTGCAATCACCGGCTGTATAATATCGATTTCCTCACGCCCAAGATGACCGCTTTCGCCTGCGTGTGGATTCAAACCGCAGACCAGAATTTCAGGCTCGGTAATATGGCAGTTATTCTGCAAAAAAAAGTATAGTGTTTCGATACAATAGGTAAGCGTCTCGGGTTGAATGGCCGCGCTGACATCGCGTAAAGGCAAGTGTGTTGTCACTAGTGCGACACGTAGCGTATTGGTTGCGAGCATCATCACAGGTTTGCTGCCACTCAATTCGGCGAGATATTCGGTATGGCCGGTAAAATCGATACCGGCATCGTTAATAATGCCTTTGTGTACCGGGCCGGTGACCATGGCGCAGATTTGCTGCTGCTGGCAAAGTTCAGCTGCGGTTTTTAGACACTGTAATACATAGGCGGAATTTTTTGCATTGAGCCGGCCGGGGTGGGCGGTGCTGGTCAGCGCTACCGGCAGCACTTCAAGAATGCCCGGCTGGTGCTGGGCGGCGCAGTCTGAAAGGGAAGACACCTCCACAATGCGCACGTCCAGTTCCAGCAACTGCGCCCGTGCGCGTAATAGTTCAGGATCTGCAATCGCGATTATACGATAAGCCATGACTTCGCTGGCGATTTTCAGTGTGATATCTGGACCGATACCGGCAGGTTCGCCGGGCGTGATCGCAAGCAGGCCTGAGTTTGGAGCAGGGTTCAAATCAATGGTTTCCAGAAGGTTCTAACCGTCAGACTTTTTGGCGAGTTGCTGTAGATTGGGATCGATAATATCGACAAATGCCTCGTCACGAATACGGCGCAACCAGAGACGCAGTTCTTCATCGATTTTGCGCTTGCGTATCTGGTCGCGTGCCTGGGCTTCCAGAGTTGAACTGGTTTGCTGATGCCGACGGCGCTCCAGCAACTGAACCAGATGCCAGCCGAACTGGCTCTTGAAAGGTTCGGATATCTCGCCAGGCTTGAGCGAAGTGATCACGTCTTCGAAGGTGGCAACAAACATGCCGGGATCCGCCCAGCCGAGATCACCATTATTATCTTTGGAGCCGGGATCTTGAGAATATTCCTGTGCAAGCTTGCCAAAGTCTGTGCCATCGAGGATCTCAGTTTTGAGTTTGCTGAGCAGTTCGCGCGCACCATCATCATCGAGCTCGGCACTGGTGCGGATTAAAATATGTCGTGCATGATTTTGCTCAACCGTCTGGTCGCCTGTGGTGCTGTCGACGAGCTGTAATAAATGAAAGCCGCTGGCGCTGCGGATCGGCTTGCTTATTTCACCTTTTTTCATCGTGCTCAGTATCTGGACAAATGATTCTGGTAGCTCATTCGCCGCACGCCAGCCAAGATCGCCGCCCTGAAGAGCATTGCGCCCGTTGGATTCATTGATAGCGACTTTATTAAAATCCTGGCCGCTCTGCAGCGACTGATAGATTCGCGCGGCTTTTTTTTGTGCCCTGCTGATGTCTTCCGGCTTTGCGGTCTGTGGCGTCGCGATAAGAATGTGGTTAATACGATACCGTTGATTGTTCTGGCTATCGCTATTGGTAGTCACAAACTGCTTAATTTCCTGATCGGTGACAGTCACCTTATCAGCGACCAGTCTTTGCTGGAGTTGTTTAATGATCAGATCTTCCCGGCTTTGTTTCCGGAAACGCGCGAAGTCCATGCCCTCGGACTCAATACGTGAACGGAGCTGGTCAAGTGTAAGCTTGTTTGAATCGGCGAGTGCGGTCAACATGCGGTTCAGGCTGACATCATCAATCGTGATGCCAAGGCGGGCGGCCTGTTGGAGTTGTATTTTGTTCTGGATCATGCGTTCCAGCACCTGTTTTTTCAGGGCAGCCAGATCCAGCGGGTTAGCAGTGTTGATGCGAAGTTGAATCGCGTAGTCGCGAACTCTGTTATCCAGCTCGCGCAGGGTGATGACGTCGTCATTGACGATCACTGCAATTCGGTCGAGTTCGGTCGCAGCATGAGTGACGTGTAAGCTGGATATTATAATGGCTAGCAGGGGTACGAGCCATTTAATATTAAGCCATGAAAATGATTTCATTTGGATTATTCCTCTGAGTATCCGGGTATGGCACGGGACAGTGTGGTGTAGGCATTATTGCCGGAGACACTGCCAAGACCTTTTAACACTAGTTGTACCATAAGTGAGTTATCATATTTTGCGGCAAAACTGCTGCTGTTCAAACGTCGTTGTGCGAGCAACTGTACTGACCAGCAACAACTGTCGTATGCCAGGCCACCGATGACATCGATGTCGCGCTTGTCTTTTAGCGAATAATTCCAGCGAGCAAATAGTGCGTAGTCTTTGCTGACGGGTGTCACGAATGAAACGTCGCTTTGTTCGATGTTGCTGCTAGAGATACCGCCATCATCGCGTAGTCTGTAACCAATATTGAATATCTGCGTGTTTTTCGTATAACGCTGGTCTGACTGATAGTGGAGCAGAAAGTTTTGTTTCTCGCTGCGCTTGCTATGGCTATTCCATTGTATGCTGGCAGTGCTGCGCCAGTGTTGTGAGCTGACACTGAGTTCAGCAATTGATGCTGAGCTGCTGTCGGTTTTTGTATTGCCAAGCAGGTTGACGCGGCGATCTTCGAAATACAGAATCTGACCCAGACTGGCACGCATCAATTCGTTGCCTGTCGTTGGATTTAGCAGGCGTGAGCTTAGAGCTAGTGTCAGTTGATTGGCATCACCGATGCGGTCGCCGCCGATAAAACGATTATCGCGAAATAATTGCGCAATGCTGAAATCGGGGGTGCTGGTGTCGAACAAAGGCAGGCTGGACTGATCAGCATATGGCACATTCAGATAATACATCCTGGGCTCGAGAGTCTGAACCAGCTCGTTGTCCAGCTGGCGTTCAAAAAACAGGCCCGCATCCAGACTGCGACTAGTGAGCTTGCGTGTATCGAGAGTGAGAGTATTACCACTACCATCCTTGACGTTATAGTTGGTCAGGCTGTAGCTGACAGCCGGAGTCACAAACCAGT
Source organism: Gammaproteobacteria bacterium (assembly GCA_030148865.1). GTDB lineage: Bacteria > Pseudomonadota > Gammaproteobacteria > SZUA-229 > SZUA-229 > JASBSR01. Next base: position 69,922 of record JASBSR010000027.1, on the reverse strand, counting down.
AACTACCGAGCATGGGCAGGGAAAGTTCTGGTTTGACTGTAGTGCGTGAGCCGGTGATTCGGGTTTTATCTTCGTGGTCGTAATTGACCCACTCACTATCGAGGCCAAAAACAAAAGAGCTGTTGCCAATGACCTGTTCACCCGTCAGAGTGAGCTTAGGAAGGCTGCGATACGGCCGGTCGAACAGGGCAATGTTGTTGTCGACGGTTTCGAAGCTTTGCGCAAGCAGTCGTGCGCTCCAGTTGTCACGTGTGTAAGCCAGTTGTGCGCTACGATTCAAATGGGTAGTGCTGGTGCCGGTTATGTCATTACTAAAATCATTGTAATAGTTTGTATCTGAAACATCCTGCACATCAATATCCAGTTTCAGGTTGCTGGTGATGTCGCTTTGTTGTTGGTAACGTAATTGGTAGCGTTTGTCGCCAGTGATAGTGTCTTTATTTAAATAAGCGCTTTTGAACTGACCTTTGCTCGATTCTGTTAAGTATCGATATTGAGTATCGAGTTGAGTGCCTCGGCGACTCATAAAATGAGGCGCTAAAATTGCGTCCTGATTCGGCGCGATATTCCAGTACCAGGGAATGCTGAGCTCAAATCCGCGACTTGATGAGTCGCCAAACTCAGGAATTAACAAACCACTACGCCGGCGCTCGCCAATCGGGAACTCTATGTAGGGAGTATAAAAAAAAGGCATATTTTTGAAACGCAGCACCACATCTTCGGCAGATCCATATTCTTCTTTATGGTTCAACGTTATGTCGCCCGCGTCCAGCCGCCAGCTATTATCTTCGGGGGGGCAGCTGGTGATGTATGCGTGTTGTAATTGACTATCGTTATCCTGACTGGCTTGAATACTTTCAGCATGTCCACGCAATATATTGTCACTAATGTTGAAATTGACATTGTTGAAGCTGCTCTCACCGCTCTCTATTGAGACCATGCCTTGCTGAGCTGTAAGCTCCATAGCTGGTGTGGATACGCGAACATTACCATCAAGGCTGATGCCCTGTAGCTCATCATTATATTCTGCATGATCAGTGGCAATGCGGCTTTGATGCTGTTTGATGATAACGTTGCCCTGAAACACGGTATTACTATTTGTGCTGGTGCGCGTGCTGTCGGCACTGATGTTCAGCTGGTCACGTTTATCTTCACTAAATTCGGGTAAAGCAGGTGACGGTTTGCTGTCGCTTGCACAGCTTGAGGAAGAAGCGCTTAAGACGAGTGCGGGATGTGCTGACAGGGCTAAAAAAATGAAGGCAAGCACGCGGCGTTGTGAGAGTCCTGTTTCGAAGCTGGCCTGTGCCGCGTCTGCCAACATATCACCTGGCTCAGCGAACCAGCAGAAATTCGAGCAGCGCTTTTTGCGCGTGCAATCGATTCTCGGCTTCATCCCAGACCACGCTTTGCGCGCCATCAATGACGTCCGCGCTGACTTCTTCGCCACGGTGCGCCGGCAGGCAGTGCATGAATAATGCATCCGTATGTGCTGATTTCATTAATTCCAGATCAACCTGATAGGGCGCAAACACGCTGCTGCGCTGATCCTGTTCATCTTCCTGACCCATGCTGGCCCAGACATCGGTAACAATCAGGTCAGAATTTTTGCAGGCGCCGACGGGATCGGAAAACAGCTCGATATAATCGCGCGCTTCCTGCATAAATTTCTTTTTCGGTGTGTACCCTTCGGGGCAGGCGATATTTAATTTGAAGCCAAGCATTTTTGCAGCGTGCATGTATGAATGGCACATGTTGTTACCATCGCCTATCCAGGTGACGGTGCGACCTTTGATATCGCCGCGGTATTCCTGCCAGGTTTGCATGTCAGCGAGTAACTGGCAGGGGTGAACGTCATCGGTGAGTCCGTTGATGACGGGTACCGATGAATGCACGGCAAAAGTTTCAATTTTCTCATGCTCGAATGTACGCACCATAATACAGTCGGACATGCTGGATAACACCCGTGCGCTGTCCTCTATAGGCTCACCACGACCGAGCTGAGTGTCGCGCGGTGACAGAAACAGTGCGTGACCGCCGAAATGTGCCATCCCGGCTTCGAACGAAACCCGGGTGCGAGTCGATGATTTTTCAAATATCATCGCCAGCACTTTATTTTTTAATGGTTGATAGCTTTCACCATTACGGCGCATGGCCTTGAGTTCGATAGCGCGTGTTAACAGTGCTCTGAACTCATCGGCGGATAAATCGGTGAGGGTTAAAAAATGTCGCACGCGTATATCCTCAGGCGGCCTGTTCTTGCAAATGGTGGATCACCAGTGCACTAACAGTATCGACGACACGGTCACACTGTTGCTGATCAAAAATCAGTGGCGGTAATAAGCGAATGGTGGTGTTCGCCTGTACGCTAAACAATACACCTTGTTGTACGCCAGCCTGCATCAGTTGCGCGCAGTCTCGGTCGAGTTCGATACCAATCATCAGGCCCTTACCGCGGACATCAACCACACCGTCGACAGTACCGAGCTGTGCTTTGAGTTTCGTCAGGATATAGTCACCCCGTGTTTTTGCCTGTGCACACAGGTTTTTCTGTTGAATCGTATCAATGACAGCGAGCGCGGCAGCGCAGGCCAGCGGGTTGCCGCCAAAGGTCGAGCCATGACTACCGGGTTGCATCAGCGCAGCCGTTTTTTCCATCGCCAGGCAGGCGCCAATGGGCACGCCGTTGCCGAGTGATTTTGCCAGTGTCATCACATCGGGCTGGATGTTGCTGTGTTGAAAAGCGAACCATTCACCGGTGCGCGCCATGCCGGTCTGGATTTCGTCGAGAATCAATAACCAGTTGTGCTCATCACACAGCGCACGCAATTGATTGAGATAATCATTTGCCGGTAAACGAACACCGGCCTCACCCTGAATCGGTTCGACCAGTACCGCGACCACGTCGCTATTGTTGCGTGCAATTTTGCTAATGGCTTCGATATCATTGTATGGGGCACGGACAAAGCCCTGCACCAGTGGTTCAAACCCCGCCTGCACCTTGCGATTGCCAGTGGCGGAGAGCGTTGCCATGGTGCGGCCGTGAAAGCTGTTTTCCAGCACAATAATCGTGGGTAATTTAATACCCATGCTGTGGCCATATTTGCGTGCGATTTTGATCGCCGCTTCGTTGGCCTCGGCACCGGAATTGGAAAAAAACACGCGATCCATACCGGAAATTTGGCACAGGGCGTCGGCCAGCTGTTGCTGGTTGCTGATCTGATACAGATTAGAAGTATGTAACAATTTGCTCGCCTGTTCGCAAATCGCTGCGGTCACCGCCGGGTGGTTGTGACCGAGACCGCAGACCGCGATGCCGGCGAGGGCATCGAGATATTGTTTGCCATCGGTATCGTACAGCCAGGCACCTTCGCCGTGTTCGAAACACACGTCCAGCGGGGCATAAGTGGTCATCAGATGCTGGTGGTTACTCATCGGGGTCCTCACTGCGGTCCTCAGGCGACCGCTCGGAAACTAAAAACGGCAGCCAAGGCTGCCGCTAAAGCGCTGATTATACGGCTTTTCGCTAGCGGTACAACCACCAAAACCCGCTCAGTATTTAACCAAAAAGGCGAGCTCGCCGGCTCGCCTTTTTGAACTGCGTTCCCGATTCAGTATTTTAGAAGGGGAAACCGCCATGGGCGAAGGCCGTCATTGACAGCAGCATCGGGATCGACAGGGCGGTATTGGTGCGCGAAGCCATCAGGGCGACCATCTTGGCGGAGGCAATCGTGCCGGCATCGTGGCTTTTGCCGTCCAGGCCCAGAATTTTCTTCTGGTTGGGCCAGATCAGCACCCAGACATTGAACAGCATGATGGTGCCCAGCCAGGCACCAACACCGATCACGGCAGCGCCGCCCTGGAGCATGAAAGCGTCAGCCAGAATGCCCATTTTCATCAGCGCCGCTGCGCCGGACAGCCAGGTCAGCAGGGCCGACCAGCGGAACCAGAGCAGGGCACGCGGTGCGACATATTTATTAATGCCCGCCGGGCCAGGGCCGCCTTCATCACCCAGTGCTGCCCCGACTGCAGGCACCTGCACAAAGTTGAAATAGTAGAGCAGACCGATCCAGGTGATGCCGACGATGACATGGAACCAGACGGTAAATTCGATTGGGTTGGTGGCGCCGTCCTGATAGACGAGCATGACAATCACCGCCAGCACGATGCCGGTGATGATGGTGCCGAGAACTGACTTCAATGGATTCATAGTGATTACCCCGGTGTCGTTTTTAGTTTTATTCTAATCGCATACCATAGGTCACTGATAAAAATATTGCAAATGAAATTATTGTTGACGCGGCTATTTTTGCTTGAAAAACAAGTATTTCCACAGGTTTTCCGGTGGTATTTTCAAGTGTGGGTGCGGGTGGTAAAAAGCAAAAAAATTTGTCACAGAGGCACAAAGGCTCATTGGATAAATATTTTTTAGCAGAGCACACAAGCTCTGTGACCTCTGTGACCTCTGTGGCAAAATCGTTTAATTTTTCGGGAAAACTAAATGTGCGGTATTAATGGCGAGTTCAGGTTCGATGGCCTGAGGCCGGAACTGGACACCTGCCAGCGGATGATGGCGAAGCTGGAGCGGCGCGGGCCTGACAGTGCCGGGCATTATCTTGACGGGCCGGTGGCATTAGGGCATCGCCGGCTGGCGATTATCGATCTCTCGGAAAAATCTGCCCAGCCGTTTGTCGATAAGGCGAATGGTCTGGCGCTGGTATTCAACGGTACGATTTATAATTACCCCGAATTACGCAAAGAACTACAGGCCTGTGGCCACCGTTTTGTCAGCCACGGCGACACCGAAGTTATCATCAAGGCTTATGCCGAGTGGGGTGTGGATTGCTTAAAGCGTTTGCACGGCATGTTCGCGTTTGCGATCTGGGATAGCCATGCAAAACAGCTATTTGTTGCGCGCGACCGAGTCGGTATCAAGCCATTGTACTTTGCCCAGGATGTGAGGCGTTTTTTGTTCGCTTCGACCACACAGGCGTTGCTCGCCGCCGATAAAACCATCGACACCGATATCGACCCTGTCGCCTTGCACAATGTGTTCAGCCTGCACGCCGTGGTGCCGGCCCCGCGCACGGTGTTAAAAGGCATTCGCAAACTAAAACCCGCGCACTACCTGATGATTAATGCCGACGGCAGTAGTGAGGAGCAGCGCTACTGGTCATTATCCGCGAAGCGCCCACAGCACACGATGGACGAAGTCGAATGGCTGGAAGCGATTCATGTTTCATTAAAGCAGGCGGTGGAGCGACGTAAATTGATTGCGGATGTGCCGGTCGGTGTGCTGCTGTCCGGCGGTATCGATTCGAGTTTGCTGGTTGGACTACTGAGCGAAGCTGGGGTGAATAATTTAAGAACCTATTCCGTGGGTTTTGAAGATCATCCTGATGAACGCGGTCACGAATTCGAGTTTTCTGATGCCGTCGCGCAGCGTTTTAACACCGATCACCATCGCTTTACCGTCAGTAATAGCGAGGTGCTGCCGCGCCTGTCGGAAGCCTTTGCCAATATGACCGAACCCATGTTTGGTCAGGATGCGGTGGCGTTTTATTTACTCTCGGAAGTGGTGTCGAAAGACGTCAAGGTGGTGCAGAGTGGTCAAGGGGCCGATGAAGTGTTTGGTGGTTATTTCTGGTATCCACGGATACATCATTCTTCGAATACCGGCGTGGAACGTTTCTCTGAACACTATTTTGATCGCAGTCACGATGAGTATCTCGATACCGTTGCTGCGCGGTTTCACGGCGAGGATTACACCACGCAAATCATTGGCGATTTAATGAACGAGATTGAGGCTGACGAATATATCGACCGGGTGCTGGCGCTGGATGTCAGCACGCTGATCGTCGATGACCCGGTGAAGCGGGTCGATAACATGACCATGGCCTGGGGACTGGAAGCGCGAGTGCCGTTTCTCGACCAGAATCTGATCGAACTGGCGGCACAGATGCCGCCACGATACAAACTTCAGGGTGCGGGCAAATATGCGCTGAAAAAAATCGCCCGTGGTCTGGTGCCCGATAGCGTGATCGACCGACCCAAGGCGTATTTTCCGATGCCGGCGCTAAAGTACGTGCGCGGCGAGTTTTTGCAGTTTATGCGCGATATTTTGCTCGCGCCCAAAGCCCGGGAACGCGGGCTGTATCATCCAGCTTATGTGGAAAAACTGCTCAAAAACCCCGAGCAGTATCATACCCGGCTGCAAGGCAGTAAGCTCTGGCAACTGGCGGCACTGGAGCTGTGGTTGCAGCAAAATATTGATTAAAAGCTTACGCCACAGAGGCTATTTAAATCAAAAACTGTATCCGCAGATGGACGCAGATGAGCACAAATGTCAGGTGTTGCTTCTGGCGCTTATTAACACACGTTCTATCTGCGTTCATCTGTGGACGAATTTAGTTTTAGTGCTTATCTTCAGTGTGCTCTGTGGCAAATGTTGTTTTTATGCTTGAAAACCCGGGGTATACCCCCAAATAGAAGCTAATCCATGATTTTTGGTGGTTTATTATTGCCTGCGAGAGGCATATGCTCCATCCATTCGATACGTACAGGTGATAACTATGGCTGATGTTTTGCAAAGAATTGACGAGCAGGTCAAAAACAACGCAGTAATGATTTTTATGAAAGGCACGCCGCAGTTTCCGCAGTGTGGTTTTTCCGGGCGCACAGTCGATGCGCTCAAGCAGTGCGGCAAGGAGTTCGGTTATTGCAATGTGCTGGCCGACCAGGAAATTTTTCAGAATCTGCCGCGTTACGCGGACTGGCCGACATTTCCGCAGGTGTATATCAAGGGCGAATTAGTGGGTGGCTGTGATATCACGCTGGAAATGTTTCAGAACGGTGATCTGAAGAAAATGATTGATGAGGCCGTGCCTGGCTAAGGCTGAGTGCGTAGCCGCCAAAAAAATGCCCTGCTTGTGGGCGTTTTTTTGGCGACGGTGCTTAACCAATCTGCTTGATTTGGCGCAGGCTTACAATCAAATCCTGGCCATTCGGTCCAAAGGCCGACATCAGGAAGTCAAGTTTAGCCACGGCGCAGGCATGGTGATCATCAGTCGCTGCCGCTGATGGCTTTTTGTAGCAGAGCCTCCAATTCCTCAGCAGGTAGCGGTGGACTATAGAGGTAGCCCTGATATTCATCACAACCTTCGGCTCGTAGAAATTCCCGCTGTTTCACTGTTTCAACACCTTCCGCGATGACATTCAACTGCATACTATGCCCGAGGGCGATGACTGCCCTGACAATAGCGGGATCATTGTTGTCTTGCGTGATATCGCGTACGAATGACTGGTCAATCTTCAGCGTGTCGATTGGCAGATTTTTTAAATAACTCAGTGATGAATAGCCTGTCCCGAAATCATCGATAGACAAGGTTACACCCAATGTCTTGAGTGCAACCAATATAGCTATTTCATGTTCAGTGTGGCCAAGAAAGAAACTTTCGGTGATCTCCAGATCGAGAAAACTGGCTTCCAGCTGGGTTTCTTCAAGTACCCTGCTTACTGTTTCCAGAATAGGGCTGTGGGTAATTTGCTGGCCCGACAGGTTTACCGAAACACGCAACGGTTGACCAGCCGTTTGCCATGCCTTGGCCTGGAAACAGGCCGTACGTAGAACCCATTCTCCAATTGCGTGGATAAGCCCCGATTCTTCCGCCAGGGGGATGAACGTGGCCGGAGAAACCAGACCCATTTCAGGGTGCTTCCAGCGGATCAATGCCTCGACCCCCACAACGTTACTGGTGGTCAGACAGACCTGTGGCTGGTAATAAAGTAGAAACTCATTATTATCCAGCGCATGGCGCAATGCGGTTTCCAGCGTTAGGCGTTCGAATGCAGACAGGGTGAGTTCTGCAGTATAGTATTCATAGTTATTACGTCCCTGTTCCTTGGCTCGATACATGGCGGTATCGGCGTGTTTTACGAGGCTGGTTACATCAAGACCGTCAGCAGGGTAGAGGGCTATGCCAATGCTGACTGTAACGAAGATTTCATTATCTTCCAGCAGAAAAGATGTCCTGAATGAACCCAGCAGTTTCTCTGCGACCACGGCGGCATCCTGGTCTTCATTAATATCTTCAACGACGATGGTAAATTCATCACCGCCTAACCGCGCCAGAGTGTCTCCGCCGCGTAGGCAGCGAGTTAGGCGTTGGGCCACCATGCCCAGGATCTGATCGCCAATGGGGTGGCCGAGGGAGTCGTTGATATTCTTGAATCGATCCAGGTCGAGAAACAAAACCCCGACTTTGGTATTATTTCGCATTGCCCGTTTCAGGGCATGCTCCAGCCGAGCCTCGAAAAGCAGGCGGTTTGGCAGGTCTGTGAGCGGGTCGTGATGGGCGAGATGATGCAGCTTCTGTTCTGCTTCCTTGATGGCACTGATGTCTGAAAACACACCCACATAGTGGCTGATTGCACCGCTTGCATCCTGGACGGCGCTGATGTTCAGCCACTCCGGGAAGATGTCACCATTCTTGCGCCGATTCCAGAGCTCCCCCTGCCAGTAACCGATACTGGAAATAGTCGCCCACATCGATGTATAAAACATGTCATCGTGTCTGCCCGAGGCAAGCAGCCGGGGGTTTCTGCCGATGACTTCATCACGGCTATAGCCGGTGATTTCACTAAAGGCCCGGTTGACATCGACCATAGCGCCAGTGGGATCGGTGATGATCACGCCTTCTTTGGTGCTTTCGAATACGATGGCTGATTGATGCAGCTTTTCCTCATTCTGCTTGCGCTGACTGATATCAGACATCAGACAGGTATACATCTGGCGATCTTCCAGGAGCATGCTGCTAATCTTTAATTCCACGGGAAAATTCGTACCATCCTTGTGCTGTCCCGTGACTTCACCTTGATGACCGGCCAGCCGGTGAAATTCATTTTTAAGAAAGTATCTGAGGTAATTACTTTGTGGTTGTTGGTCTTTACCTGCGCCGATCAGGAGGTGAATGTTTTTACTAAGCAGCTCATTGGCAGGGTAACCAAACAGTCTTTCAGCGGCCTGGTTACAGGATTCGATTGTGCCCTTTGTGTCAAACGTGATAATGCCTTCTGCGGTGTTGTTCAGAATAGTTTCCAGACGTTGCTGGGCTCTTGATAATTCCACGGTGCGTTGCGCTACCTGATTATCAAGCTCGGTATTAAATTGCTGAAGGTGGCATGACATCTGGTTGAATGCACGTGCGGCCTGGGCCAGTTCATCATTGCCACTGACCTGAATTTGATACCCCATATGGCCACTGGCAATCCGCTCTGAGGCAGTTTTTAAATCTTTCAATTGACGTGTGAGATAGGTTCCGAGCAGGTATGAGAACACCGCAACCATTACCATTTCCAGAATAGCAATATAGGATGTCCGTTGACGGGCCTCGGCAAGGACTTGAAGCGTTTTTGTGACAGAAAGCCCCAGTTCTACGCGACCATAGACTGTATCGGCCTCTGTGATTTTGGCATAGGCATCGAAGATACCATCTTCAAGATTTTCAAGATTATGGTCACTGACAAAGGGGCGTGCCAGGGCTTGTGAGTTGCCGCCTTGTACCAGCACATTGTTATCCGCATCGGTGACCCGAGCGTACACGAGTCCCGGGTTTTTCAATACTTCGCGAACAAATTCATCAAGCGAAGCCAGGTCGGTGGCCAAAACTGCATTTTTGCTGGTTGTCGCGAACAGAGTGGCTGTTGTTGAAGCACGCTTGATCAACTCTTCTTCGTTGGAGTCATACATGAATTTATGGCTGGTCCCAACCAGAATGATCAGCAGGACCGCTTCAATACTTGCAACACCCAGGATGGTTTTTAAACGAAATGACATATTATTTTTTACCGGGACCATCCAGCAACTCGATGCCGAGTGCGCGCACGTCATTCCAATCGGCATCCTCTGCGGCCACAATGCCCTTGAAATTAATTGCTTTTAGCAAGGCCTTGCCGCGGGGATCCGTGTGCATGGCCAGCATGGCCTGTTGCACGTGTGCCACAACATCATTAGAAACGCTCGGGTGTGCGGCAATGGCATGGGGTGTATAGGATTGGGTGACCCAAAGAATACGTAACTGGTCGGAGGTTGCCGGGCTCATGTTTTTGAAGGTGCGGGCGACTCCTCCCCCAGCGGGATACAATCCCTTCGCCACAGAGAGATAGACCGAGTCATGTGATGAGACGTATTGGGCTGTGATGGGGATTCCTGCGTTTTTTAAATGGGCACGAATCAGGATACTAGCGGCAAATGCTGCCGGTGCCGGGAAGGCCAGGGTTTGTCCTTTTAATTCACGAAGTGAATGATAGGGGCTGTCCTTGCGCACTACGACAATGCCCTTAATCCGCTGGTCCTTTTCCCTGGCAAACGCCCGATACCCCGGTGCGCGGTGAAACACCGTATAATGATACGGATTCATGTAGGCCATGCCATATTCCCCAAGTGCCAGGCGGTGCTCGAAGGTGGGAATATCTGCCGCTGTCCTGAACAGAAAATGGTAACCGGTCTGCTCACCCAGATAATTGAGAACGGGTGTCCACAGACGCGCCAATTTGCTGGCCGATTGTTGCGGCACGACGCCAAAATTAATCTGGATGGGCGCTTCGCTCGCCTGGGCCAGGCGCAGGGGAGTGAACCATGCTGCGCCTGCAAAGAGTACAGTGGCCAACATCAAGCGTCCTGTTGTCAGACTGGATCTTGTGTTATTCATGACAGGATTCCTCTACTGAGCCTTTAATTGACAGTGTTTAGCTATTTGATTATATGTCCCCAGTAGATGCTCGGGAGAACTCATTCTTGACACGATTTAGTGCCATTTTTCAGTTGCAGAATCGATTTAATCAAGCAATATGGGTGTTTTAAAAAGTTGCCGTCAGAACTTTATGAGTCAGACATCAATGCTAAGGCCTCGGTAATTGGCGCAGGATGACCAATAAAGTATCCCTGCACTTTATTTACGCCAAGGCATCGCAGTTCCTTAAGTTCGAGCCTGGTCTCGACACCCTCAGCGATGACCTCACTTCCTGTTTCTGTTGCGAACGCAATTAGTGATGCTGCGAGTGCTCGCCGCGCTGGGTCGGCATGAATGTTCCGTATGAGGCTGATGTCGAGTTTGATGATATCCGCGCCCAGCTCAAGGATATGCTGAAAGCTGGCATAACCCGCTCCTGCATCGTCAACCGCAAGCCGTATTCCATTGCTACGAAGTGGCTCAAGCGCTGCTCGAAAGTCAGAATAATCAGCAACGCGCGCATGTTCAGTAATTTCCAATACAATTCGTTCCGCGGGAAGATTTTCAAGAATGCGAGTTGCCGCCCCGTTTATAATGTATTCTGGTGAGATGTTTAGCGAGATGTAGATGTCGTTCGGGAACTGATCAAGGCCTTCAATGGCTTTGTTGATAGCCATCATTTCGAGTTCCTCACCGAGTCCTGCCTGGGCTGCCTCATTAAACCATATATCTGGTGTACGGTAGGGCGTTGTAGCAAAGCGGGCGAGTGATTCAAACCCGGAGATTCTTTCTTCCGCTAGATTATAAATTGGTTGGTAAACAATGTTAATCTTTGATGGTTCAAGAACCGAGATAATTCGTTCTGTTATCTCAGCCTGTTCATGCTGGGTTTTAAGTGTGCTGTCGATTTGTTTACCCGCTAAATCTGCAAATGCTCGCAATAAGGCCAGGTCGCGTTCTCCCAGGGTGCGGTCAGGTTTGTGGCTGTAACAGCAAAATGTTCCATAGACGCTCCCGTCTGAAACTCGAATGGGTACGCCTAGATAATTTCCTATCGACAACTCATCTGTAATTGCAAGCCCACTGGCGACAGGGTTAAGCGCAGTATCAGCAATGAGCTCAGGCAATTCTCCTGCGACGATTTTTTGACAGTACGTTTCTTCAAGAGGGCAAGAATCACCAACCTGAATAGCGGTTGATGTATCTTTTGAATCCACATACTTCAGAACACGCTCACCTTGATAAAACTCTGAAATAAAAGCAATGTCCATACCGAGGTGTGAACGAATAACATTTAAAATAGGCTGTAAATTTTCAGTGATTGAAGCATTATCATTCCTGGCATTCGCCAGGACCAATTCTGTCAATATGGCGTTTTTCATTATGCTCACCTTTGCCTGGTATCCTGAGAAAATTGGGGTAAATAATCTCAGATATTTTAAATATTCAGTGTAAATATTGTTTACTGGCAGAAATACCAACTATAGAGGCGTTCTGTATTCATTTTTCACCTGCGGGCGTTCGTGTCACAAATTGAGCAGGCTCCTGATTTCGGGCATTATCACACTTAATGAAGTGTCCGTAAGCCTGGCTAAAATTGATTGGCCGCTAAATTCTGTGTGCTTTGTACATGCGTTGCCAATATTCCTTACCACGCGTTCGCTTAAGGGTGCAATCGTTTTTTGGCGTGATTAATCAGGCTTAGAATTCGATACTGCCATCAGCGCTGGCACTGGCCATGCTGAGTTTGTCCTGCGCCAGCGCCACCATTTCGCGCGCTGAAATCATACTGTCTTCGCCATTGTAGTACTGCACGCCCATGGACGCAGTCACCTCGAGATTGCCAATACTGGTTTTCAGCGGGCGCTGACTAATGCCGGTCACGATACGTTGTAAAGAATCTTCCCGGTAATACTCGGGATTGGTGTGGTGCATGATGATGGCAAAAATATTGTCATCGAGTCGGGTGATAGTGTCGGTGGGGCGCACAGTGCGACGCAATCTGCGATGCAGGCTGAGCAGAATTTCGTGTTCGATCTCAGCGCCGTGCTCCTGGCTAATGTTCTTTAGCTGATCCAGTTCGAGCATGGCGAGGCAGACACCGCCTTTGCGCGACGAGGCTTCCAGCAGGTGTGCGCGCAGTTCCTGGCTGAGCAGGCGCTGGTTGCCGGCACCGCTCACCGGGTCAATGAGTGCGACTTCTTCAAGGCGGCGAATTTTGGATTCCATCTGCCGCGAGGTTTCCAGTAAATCGTTCTGCATCGCGGCGATGCGGGCAGCAGCGTTAACCCGGGCGGCGAGTTCATCTGGAATCGGTGGCTTGCGCAGGTAGTCGTCAACACCGTGATCGAAAGCTTTTACCAGATATTCAGTGCCTTCATTGGCAGTGAATAGAATAATCGCCGTGTAAGCACCGTTTTCTTCGTCGCGCAGGCGGATCTGGTCGGCAAGTTCGAGGCCATCCATTTCTGGCATCATCCAGTCGGCGAGCACCACATCAGCGGGTTTTTCGTCCAGCATGCGCAGCGCCTCGATGGCGCTATCGGCCATACGCACATCGTTATAACCGGCTTTTTTGAGGGCGGTTTTGACCACAATTCGACTGAATTGCAGATCATCGACGATGATAATAGATAGGTCTGAGCTGCTCATGGGTGTTGCTGGTTCCTGCTTGACGTCGGCGAAGGCCGAGCGTGTCATTCGTCTAATATAGACAATTTTTGAACAGATTGCCCATGCTATCAGCTCCAGACCGGGCCGATACCGTCGCGCCAGCGATTGACGATGGCACAGAATAGTTCAGCGGTTTTGGTGGCATCGTAGAGCGCTGAATGCGCCTGCGCATTATCCCACTCCAGGCCGGCGGCCTGGGCCGCACGGGAGAGCACGGTCTGGCCGTAGGCGAGACCACAAAGACTGACCGTGTCGAAGGTGCTGAAGGGGTGAAATGGATTGCGCGCGAGCTTATTACGTATGGCCGCAGCATTAATAAAGTCCAGATCCAGTGGGGTGTTGTGGCCGACCATGATCGCGCGGCTGCAGCCGTGTTGTTTCATTTCCTTACCAACAAAGCGGAACAGCTCGCGCACGGCGATGTCTTCGGGTTTGGCGATACGGAACGGGTGCCAGGGATCAATGCCGTTAATTTCCATGGACTTCGGATCCATATTTGCGCCTTCGAAAGGCTCGACATGGCAGGCGTACTGGTTGGCAATCGACATTTGGCCGGTCTCGTCCATGCTCAGGGTGAGAGCGCCGATTTCCAGCAGGGCGTCTTTGCGTTCATCGAAGCCACCGGTTTCGACATCGATGACCACCGGGAAAAAGCCTCGGAAGCGTTGCGCCATGGGAGATTTTTCCTGATTTGGCATCAGCGTAGTTTCCAGTTCAGAGTTTCGCCAGCGAGCAGCGGAATCAGGGTTTCGCCGTTCCCCAGCGGGTAGCTGTCCGGCACAGTCCAGTCGGTTTTGTCCAGCGTGATCTGGCTCTGGTTACGCGGCAGGCCATAAAAATCCGGGCCGTGAAAGCTGGCGAAAGCTTCCAGTTTGTCGAGCGCGTTCATGCTGTCAAAAAAGCTGGTGTAAAACTCAATCGCGGCATGGGCGCTAAAAATGCCGGCGCAGCCGCAACTGGTTTCCTTGCTGTGCTGGGCATGCGGTGCGCTATCCGTACCGAGGAAAAATTTTCGATTGCCGCTAATGGCAGCACAGGCCAGTGCCTGGCGATGACGTTCGCGTTTGAGCACTGGCAGGCAGTACATGTGCGGGCGTATGCCCTGCTGGAACATGCTGTTACGATTATAGAGCAGGTGATGCGCGGTAATGGTGGCGGCGATGTTGGCATCCGATTCCAACACAAAATTTACCGCATCGCCGGTGGTGATGTGCTCGAACACGATTTTCAGTCTGGGAAAACGGTTGCTCAGCGGCAGCAGTACGCGGTCGATAAAGACTTTTTCACGATCGAATACGTCGATCTCGGGATCGGTGACTTCACCGTGCACCAGCAGCGGCATGCCGCAGTCCTGCATCGCGGCCAGCGCCTGATCGCAGCGGCGAATATCAGTCACGCCCTGGGCAGAATTCGTGGTTGCGCCGGCTGGGTAGAGTTTCACTGCCTTGATAAAGCAGCTTTTATGCGCGCGCTCGATTTCGTTGGCGCTGGTCTCGTCGCTGAGATACAGGGTCATCAGGGGTTCGAATTCACTGTCACCGACTGCCGCCACTATTCTGTCCACATAGGCCACTGCCTGCTTCACCGTGGTGATGGCCGGTTTCAGATTGGGCATGACGATGGCGCGCGCGAACTGTCGCGCGCTGAACGGTGCGACCGCGGCCAGGGCCTGGCCATCGCGCAGGTGCAGGTGCCAGTCGTCAGGGCGAGTGATTGTGATGTGTGCTGTAGTCATTGTCTTTAGCGGCGTATTATGCACTAATGTCGCTGTGTCTGTGCTCCGAATTCTTTTCTCTGTGATATTGCTCAAGCTCGGTCCCGAAGATTTACCGGGCTCGATACCAGTATTGCAGAAAATTATATTGATTAACGCGTTCAGCGGTATGCTGGTGCTGAGTTCGCAGCTTGATACTGCGCTGGCGCTGGCGAATGTGGCACTGGATCTGGTGCTGACATTACTGTTCAGTTATCTGGTGCTGGCCGCGCTAAACCGGCGAGCACGTTTTGTGCAAACCACTGCCGCGATCTGTGGCATAGGCATATTTTTTCATTTATTTACCTGGCCTTTATTGCTGCAACAGGAATTGTCAGATGCTGGTGGTATCGCGCGCACACTGATGGCATTAATCATGTTGTCATTGATTAGCTGGGAATTGCTGGTGACAGCACATATTTTTCGGCGTGCGATCGAGAGCAGCATGACCAGCGCAATTGCATTATCATTTGCCCTGTTCATGTTATCGATTACAGTTTCACAAATTATTTTTCCGGGCACGTCATGAGAATTCATATTCTGGGTATTTGCGGTACTTTTATGGGCGGTATTGCGCTGCTCGCCAGACAGGCCGGGCATCAGGTCAGCGGCTCGGATGCGAATGTGTATCCCCCGATGAGCACACAGTTGCAGGAGCACGGTATTACTTTGTGCGAAGGCTATCGCGCAAAAGATATCACCGACGAAGTTGATCAGGTGGTGATTGGTAACGCTATGTCGCGTGGTAATCCGATGGTTGAGCATGTGCTCAATACTGATATTCCTTACACTTCAGGGCCACAGTGGCTGGCGGAGAATGTGCTCAGTCAGCGTTGGGTGCTGGCAGTGGCGGGCACTCATGGTAAAACGACTACCGCGAGCATGCTGGCATGGATTCTCGAATACGCGGGGATGAGTCCCGGGTTTCTAATCGGCGGTGTGCCGGGTAATTTTGGTTTATCAGCGCGCTTTGGTGATTATCCATTCTTTGTTGTCGAGGCAGATGAATACGACACTGCATTTTTCGACAAACGTTCCAAGTTTGTTCATTATCAGCCGCGCACCTGCATATTAAATAATCTGGAATTCGATCATGCGGATATTTTTGAAAATCTCGATGCTATTAAAAAACAATTTCACCATCTGGTACGCACCGTGCCGAGTGAAGGCAAATTGATTGTCAACGGCGCGGACGATAATTTGCAGGATGTGCTCGATATGGGTTGCTGGTCACAACTGGAAAAATTTGCCATCGATAACCAGACCTGGTCGATTGGTGACTGCGATGCCAGCGGCGAGAATTTTTCAGTTTGTGTCGACGGCAAGATTGCCGCGCAGGTAAACTGGTCGATGCACGGCAATTATAATCGACTCAATGCGCTGGCGGCGATTGCTGCGGCGCGCCACGCCGGTGTCCCGGTGAAAGCCGCCTGCGCTGCACTGGCAGAATTCAAGGGTATCAAGCGTCGCCAGGAAATTCGTGGAGTGGTGAATGGGGTTACGGTTTACGATGATTTCGCGCATCACCCGACGGCCATCGCGGAAACGTTGTCTGGCATCGCCGAAGTTAAACAAAAAAATCAGCGTATCATCGCTGTGCTGGAACCGCGCTCAAACACCATGCGCATGGGTGTGCACAAAAATACGATAATCGATTCGTTACAGGCAGCCGATGAAATTTTGTTGTATCAGCCGGAGGATCTGGGCTGGGATTTAACTGAAGCGGCAGCGGCTTCGCCAACGCCTGCGATAGTGTTTCGATCGATTGATACCATTATTGAGCATGTCTGCCAGCAGGCTAAATCAGGCGATCATGTTCTAGTAATGAGTAATGGTGGCTTCGAAGCGATTCAGGCGCGGTTAGTCAATGCCCTTGCATCGCAATGAAAAGCATGCGCCCGAATGCTTATGTCGGGTATGGAAATTAAACTATGAAAAACGAAAACGATAAAATCATTTCTCTGGCGATGACTGGTGCCTCCGGTGTGCAGTACGGGTTTCGTTTGCTCGAATGCCTGCTCAAAGAAAATCACGCAGTTTATTTAATGGTCAGCAAGGCCGCGCAGGTGGTAATTGGTATGGAAACCGATATCAAATTACCGAGCCGAGCCAGCGATATGCAAAAATTTCTGATTGAAAAACATCAGTGCAATGAAAAACAATTGCGCGTTTTTGGTGAAGATGAATGGACCGCACCGGTTGCCAGTGGTAGCAGCTTGATCGACGCCATGGTGGTCTGTCCCTGCTCAATGGGTGCGCTTTCTGCAATTGCCACCGGTGCCAGTAATAACCTGATCGAACGTGGCGCTGATGTTATCCTGAAAGAGCGTAAACCGCTTGTCCTTGTGCCGCGCGAATCCCCGTTTTCCGATATCCATCTGGAAAACATGCTCAAGCTTTCGCGCATGGGTGCAGTGATCGTCGATGCCAATCCGGGATTTTATAACCAGGCAGCAACGGTGGCTGATCTGATCGATTTTGTTGTCGGGAAAATTTTAGATCAGCTGGGTGTCGTCAATGAGCTGCAGCCAAGATGGGGTAGCTGAACAGTTTTTCCATTCTGTGTTATTGATTCAGAACCGATAAGTTGCACCGAGCCCGCCCCAGACGAAATTATCTAGCAGTACGTCTCCCGCGTAAGCTACGGCGTTGCGATTAATTGCACGGTTGTAAGCTGCGTAAGTGTATATCTCCAGGCGATCAGAAAATTCGTTGGCGAAACTGAGCAGAGCCTGAATATAATTCACGCCTGAATGGCCATCGCTGATGTAGCCTGCGTTGGCTCCGATGATGGCCTGCGCGTTGAAGTGCATGGAGCCGTCAACGGGGTGGATATATTTGGTCACGAGCGTCAGAAAAGAGCCGGCGGCGTCAAACGAATAATACATGCTGGCCAGGGTGCTGAGGCGCTTGTTCCAGTCATAGGCAAGATCAAAGCTGAGTTCATTGTCTCTGGCATGACTGGTTTTGTCATCAGTGATAATGCCGGTATAGCCGAGATACATTTCCAGAGTCTCGGATAAGGTGTGGCTGTACACAATATTGAGATCAATTTCTTTGTAGTTGGCGACCGGGCTGCTGGCAAACCAGGGTACGATACTGAGGCCATTGAGGGTAAATTCTGATGATACCGAGGTCATGGCATCACCTGATAAATTGTCGCGACCTTCGGTGACATAGCGACTTTCCCAGAGCAGATGCCCGTGCCATTCGAACAGCCGCTCTGCAACTGTCCGGTAAGAGCGCTCGGGTTTGATTTCGCCGCCAGCACCGGCCTCCACTGGGTGTAGCGGCTCAATGTTTATATCAGGGGAAGCTGAGGCCGGAGAAGCGTGGGCAACGCCTTTTCTGGTCGAGCTACTATCGCTGGCATGTACAACGCCGGGGGTTATTGTCACGAGATCAATAACCAGGACAAAATAGAGTTGCAATTTCACGGGCATGTGATTAAAGAGATCTGGTGGTGGCTGGAGTGTGAACCTTACTGCATAAACAGCTACTGGGTGCACAGTTCTTGACTAATGGAGTCAATAGCCGGCCTGTTTCGGGCTGATATTATGCGAACCTTCAGTTAAACTGGCGTGATATTTTAATTGAATGATAACAATAAGGTGATCCATGAGCTTAAAAATCGAAGCAGGTGAACTCACAGCTGCAATTAAGATGGTTAAAAAAGAGGGTGACGGTGTCAAGGAAATGACAGCTTACGAAATCAATAAGCTTGCTGTGCAAATCGTGATGGCATCGAACATGTTTGATTCGGCAGCTCTGATCTCAGAAAGTATCGATGCATTAGTTGATAGTTGAGGAGTGTGCGTTTAATCGCAGTACGCAAAGATGGCCAGTGAAGCTGAAAAATTAATCAGGAAGCACCAGCAGTTAACGCATTCCGTTGCGCAGAAGGTGGTTTCACACGTGCAGCGAGATAGTCAAGACTGGATTATCAATACCATTATGATTGAAGGTTGTGAGGTGCCATTCAGGTTCAAACGCAAACAGA
Source organism: Gammaproteobacteria bacterium (assembly GCA_030148865.1). Lineage (GTDB taxonomy): Bacteria > Pseudomonadota > Gammaproteobacteria > SZUA-229 > SZUA-229 > JASBSR01. Next base: position 50,769 of record JASBSR010000027.1, on the reverse strand, counting down.
CCTATAAGGATGTCACCGGACAAAGGGTGAACCTGACCTATTATCCAGCCAGAGAAGTCGTTGCTGGCATGGAGCTGGAAGTAATGAATGTGGTGAGGGTCAAGATTGCATAAAAAAGCCCCTGCATGCAGGGGCTTTTTTATGCAGGTATCCAGGCGCCTAGTTGCTACTGACTTCAACAGCCTGCAGACCTTTATCACCTTCGGCAACAGCAAAAACCACTTTCTGACCTTCGCCGAGCGAGCGATGTCCCTTGCCCTGAATTGAGCGAAAGTGGACAAAAATATCTTCGCCATTGCCACGAGTAATAAACCCGAAACCCTTGGCTGCATTGAACCATTTAACGGTACCGACTTCGCGGCCATCACCTGCCACTAATGATGGTCTGCTTCCTGATGTGCCAAACAGGCTGCTGAGATAACAGGCGATAAAAATACTGATGAACGAGGTCAGTAACATCGCTGCATTGCTCTGGCTGAAAAGCTGTGCCAGGTTCTGATTCAGGCTGTTGCCCGAGTTGTTGTGTAGTTGCAGGCTGATAAGGCTGGCAAAAATCGAAACCACCGCGCTAATCAGCACTAATTTTGAGAACTGTTTGAATTGAATCATGTATACCCCAGGTATTAAATCAAATGTAGTGACGAACGATCTGGATCCAGGCTTCCGGCCTGGGTTGGCCTCACAATAAAGCGCATAGCAAAGAGGCTGGCGTCCTGCTGGCAGACCAGCGCGGATTATACATGTCAGGCCAGCGAGATACAGGTGCTTGCAGTGTGGGTATGTTGTTACTGGCCTGCCTGCTCGGCAGCCAGCGCCTGCAACTGGCGTTCGACTGCTATTGGTGGCGGCAATTGCAGGTGAAAACCGTTTTGTCTGAGATTGTGCAGGACTTTTTCCGGATTATCCCGTGCCAGTTTGCGCTCGGGGCCGAGCTCAAGCTCCATGGCAAACTCGACATTACCCAGGCTGGTCATGATCGTGGTGGGCACTTTTGAAAAATCATCGCGCTCAGCGAGATAAATATACATATCGGGCTTGCGCGAACAGCGGTAGATGAATGTCTGCATGGTCTTAAGCGATACCCGCGAACACTTTTTTCGCGGCATTGATGGTGGCATCGAGGTGATCGTGGTTGTGTGCGCCGGAAACAAAACCGGCTTCGTATGCAGAGGGTGCAAGATAGATGCCCTGGTTCAGCATGCCGTGGAAAAAAGCTTTGAATAATTCGAGATTGCATTCGGTGGCCTGAGTGAAGCTGCTGACCTGTTGCGAACTGAAAAACAGCCCGAACATACCACCGACGCGATTGCAGGTCATGGCGATGTCGGCGTTTTTGGCCGCAGCGAGGATGCCATCGGTTAAATACAGCACTTTTTCGCTCAGTGCTTGATAAAACCCGGGTGCAGAAATCAGTTCCAGGGTTTTCAGGCCGGCGCTCATCGCGATCGGGTTGCCCGACAGGGTGCCGGCCTGATACACCGGGCCCAGCGGAGAAATCTGTTGCATGATTTCGCGCCTGCCGCCGAAAGCACCGACTGGCATCCCGCCGCCGATGACTTTGCCGAGGGTGGTGAGATCCGGAGTGACACCGTAGTACGCCTGGGCGCCACCGAGGGCAACACGAAATCCGGTCATGACTTCGTCAAAAATCAATACTACGCCGTGTTGTGTACACAGTTCGCGAATGCCCTCGAGAAAACCCGGCAGCGGCGGAATACAGTTCATATTGCCAGCCACGGGTTCGATGATCAGGCAGGCGATTTTATTACCCATCTGCGCCAGCGTATCTGCTACCGACTGCAAATCATTATAGGGCAGGGTGAGCGTGTGTTCGGCGAGACTCGCGGGCACGCCGGGCGAGTTCGGTACACCGAGCGTAAGTGCTCCGGAACCGGCTTTGACCAGCAGCGAGTCCGCGTGGCCATGGTAACAGCCTTCGAACTTGATCAGTTTGTCACGGCCAGTGAAACCGCGTGCGAGTCGAATCGCACTCATGGTTGCCTCGGTACCCGAACTCACCATGCGTACCATTTCGATTGAAGGCACCAGTTCGCAGACTTTATCGGCCATCCGGGTTTCGAGCTCGGTGGGTGCGCCGAAGCTGAGGCCGTTATCGGCCGCAGTTTTCACCGCCGTGATCACGTCCGGGTGAGCGTGGCCGAGAATCATCGGGCCCCATGAACCGACATAGTCGATGTAGTCCTTGCCGACGCTATCGGTAATGAATGCACTGTGGGCTCTGGCGATGAATATCGGGTCACCGCCAACGCCGCGAAATGCGCGCACGGGAGAATTGACGCCACCGGGAATGTGCTGTTGTGCGGCCTTAAACTGATCTGTCATTGTGCTCATAGCTGGAGTTCGGCTTCTGATTACGAAATTCTGGAGCGCCGCAGTTTACCTGACCCGGCGCGAGATTTCAGGTCTCGTGGTCAGCGGCCAGGCTGTAGCGAACGCCTGCGCCGCACGGCGAATATCATCCGCGGCGAAGACCGCGCTGATCACCGCCAGCATATCGGCCCCGGAGGTGATCAGGGCTGCGGCATTATCAGCTGTGATGCCACCAATGGCGCACAGCGGCAGATGCAGTTCCTGTTGCGCGCGCTGTAATAATTCGCGGTTGGCCTTGGCGGCTGCGGGTTTGGTGGGTGACGCATAAAACGCCCCGAAAGCGAGATAATCCGCCCCCTGTTTTGTGGCAACTTGTGCCAGTTCAAAACGGTTGTAGCAGGACACGCCAATGATGGCATCAGCACCCAGTTCAGCGCGAGCATCAGCAACGCTGCCATCATCCATGCCCAGGTGCACGCCATCGGCGTGGATCTGTTTCGCCAGCGCCACATTGTCATTGATAATCAGTAGCGCCTTGTGCTGTTTACAGAGCGCGGCCAGGGCCTGCGCCTGTTGCAGATGTTTTGCCGGTGACAGATTTTTATCGCGATATTGAATGATGCGGGCATCACCGAGTAAGGCCTGTTCGACACTGGCGATAAAATTGCGCGACCCCAGCAGTGCCTCATCGGTAATCGCATACAGTCCGTGGAGTGAAGATGAATTCAAAATGAAGTGACTAATCCTGCCAGAATAGACGGTTCGGATGCTGTTGCCCCATGCCCAGCTGGCGTCCATGTTGCAGAGTTTTATAGGTGTAATCCAGCGCCTGGTGCGCGGCGTTGACCATGGGCATGTCCTGTGCCAGCAGGGCCGACAGACTCGCCGCCAGGGTGCAGCCGCAGCCGTGGTATTTGCCGGGCAGGCGCGGATAATGAAAATTTTTCAGCTCGCGGTGGTCGGCGTAGAGCGCGTGCACCACATCGCTGGTTTTGCCGTGGGTGCCGGTCAGCAAAATATAATCGCAGTTCGCTTCGAGCAGGCCGAGTGCCGCTGCAGCAGCGGTATCTGCCCCCGGGGAAAGTCGGTGCACCTCGTGGATATTCGGGGTTAGAACCGTGGTCAGCGGCAGGATCTGTGACAGCACAGTGGGAATCAGATCGGGCTGGCTCAGCTGACCGTCGCTTTCCGAACTGAACACCGGGTCATACACCACAGGCAGTTTTGGGTAATCACGCAAAATACTGTGGATAGCTTCGGCGTTTTCTGCGGTACCGATCATGCCGATTTTGATGGCGCGTACTGGCATATCCTGGAGCACGGCGCGCGCCTGTGAGACTAATAACTCGGGTGGCATCGGCACGAACTCGAACACGTTCGAGGTGTCCTGTGCCGTGACACAGGTGATTACCGGCGCGCAGTGCGCACCATTGCTGGCGGTGGCTTCGATGTCGGCCTGAATGCCGGCACCACCAGTGGGGTCGGCACCGGAAAAACACAGCACGACAGGAGTGGAGCTTGAGTTCATGCGCACAGTTTAAGGTTGTCGGCTCTGTTAGCAAGTAATGATTGTGCTTATTCACCACACAGTCCTGTGTAGAATGAGGTTTTTTTGATGAACGCATGTATGAGGTAGAAGGTGGAATATAAAGTCTGGGTCTGCATAGTCTGTGGCTATGAATACGATGAAGCCGCTGGCGACGAAGCACACGGCCTCGCGCCAGGCACACGCTGGGCCGATGTGCCTGAAGACTGGGAGTGTCCTGAGTGTGGTGCGGGCAAGTCTGATTTTGAGATGGTCGAGGTCTGATGGCTTGGGTGCAGTCATAATATGCAGCTGACCCGGGCAGTATTTCTCGATTTCGCTTCGATCCATCCGCGTGATCTGGATGTTTCGGTGTTGCACGAGGTGCTACCGGAGTGGCGATTGCGCGATAATACTCCACCTGCCGAAGTCGCTGCGGCACTGGCCGATGCCGACGTTGTGGTCAGTAATAAAGTCGTACTCAATGCCGGTATTCTGGCGCGGGCCCGACAGCTTAAGCTGATTTGCGTCGCGGCCACCGGGGTCAATAATATCGATCTGGTGGCGGCACAAAAATACGGCATTGTGGTATGCAATGCGCGCGGTTATGCCACACCTTCGGTGGTCCAACACGTGTTTGCGATGTTGCTCTCGCTCACCACCCGGCTCGAACAGTATCAGCGTGCAGTGTATTCCGGTGACTGGTCGCGCAGTGCGTTTTTCTGCTTGCTCGGTCATCCGGTGCGTGAGCTGCGCGGCCTGACCATGGGTATCGTCGGTTACGGTGAGCTGGGGCAGGCTGTCGCCAGTGTGGCGCAGGCATTCGGGATGCATGTCCTGGTCGCGCAACGCGACAACCACGATGACCGCGAAGGCCGAATCGAGCTGCAAGCTTTATTGCCGCAGGTCGATGTGCTGTCTTTGCACTGCCCGCTAAACGCCGACACGCACGGCCTGATCGGTGCGGATGAACTGGCTTTGATGAAACCCGATGCGGTGTTAATCAATACCGCGCGCGGTGGTCTGGTCGATGAAGTTGCGCTAGTCGAGGCTTTGCAGCAGGGCCGTCTGGGTGCGGCGGGGATCGATGTCATCGCGTGCGAGCCCCCGCCGCTGGATTATCCATTACTGCAACAACGGTTACCGAATCTGTTGGTTACCCCGCACACAGCGTGGGCGAGTCGCGATGCGCGCCAGCGCGTATTGCGGGAAGTGGCGCTCAATATTGCAGCCTGCAGGCGTGGTGCGCCGCGCAATCAGGTGCTCTGATCTAAGTGCGCGAACGTGCTATTCGCCGAGCACGGTCAGACTGACGACGCGCTTATAGGGTGAGGTGCGGTGCTCCCATAAAAACACACCCTGCCAGAGGCCGAGATCGCTCTTGCCCTTGCGTACCGGGATGGAAAGCGAGGAGCCGGTCAGAATCGAGCGTACGTGCGCGGGCATGTCGTCGGGGCCTTCGTCCTGGTGCTTGAAAATCGGGTCACCGTCGGTGACCAGTCTTGCCATAAACGCTTCCAGATCTGTGCGCACAGTTTTGTCGGCATTTTCGCAGATGATTAGCGAAGCGCTGGTATGCTGCAAAAAAATCTGGGCGATGCCGGTTTTAATTCCCGATTTTGCGATGGCATCATTTATCTGCTGGCTGATATCGTAAGTGCCGCGACCTGTGGTTGAAAACTTGAGCTGGGTCTGAAATACCATATTTGGGTTCCGGTAGAAAAACACGAACCAGAAGAGTCTAGTTTATTTCTGTCGGCTTTGCGGGCTTCAGGCACTCACTAAAATTACTGGCCAGACGCTGCATCAGTGTGAACCAGTCACGCTGTTGCGTGGGCAGACGCAGTCCTAGCGCATCAAGTTCGACGGCGTGCGCCGAGCTGCCTTGCAGCAGGCTGTCGACCAGCGCGGGTCGCACAGGTGCGTCGTAGACCACGCAATGGACGGCCTGCTGCTGTAATACCCGTCTCAGTTCATGTAGGTGTCGTATGCCGGGCTGCATCTCATCATTCTGGCTAATGCTGCCGGCCAGCTGCAGGCCAAATTCCTGCTCCAGATACTGGTACCCGTCGTGATAGCTGATATAGCGTGTGCCGGCTTTGAATTGCTGGCTGAGCTGCTGCTGCAGGGCTTTAATTTTGTCGCGCATGGTGGCCTGATTGCGGCGGTAACGGGCGGCGTGTGCTGGATCCAGAGCGATCAGCTGTTGTGCGATTTGGTCGATCATGATGGCAACATTGTGGCTGCTCAGCCAAATATGGGGGTCGATGGTCGATGCCCCACTGCCAGTGCCGGCAGTGTGTTCGTGGTCTGCGCTGCGCAACGCCAGGGTGCGTAGTTGCGGGTTTGCGAGCAGGGCGATGGCGTTCACGTTCGCGCCTGAGCCACCGAGTACCCGCGGTAAAAATGTTTCCAGCTGCGGGCCGATCCAGAATAATACATCTGCTTGCCTGATGGCGCGCATTTGTGAAGGCCGCAGACTGGCGTGGTGGGGTGACTGGCCGCTGTCCAGCAATAATCCGGGTTGGGCCACACCCTGCATAACGCCGGCGACCAATGCCTGCAGCGGCAGAATACTGACCAGAATATCCGGGCTGGTCTCGGCCTCCTGGCCGGCGAGTGTGGTACTGCTATATAAGGTGGTCAAACACAGGCAGAGCTGGAGCAGGCACAGGCGGGTGCAAGCGATGATACGGGCGGTCATGGTTAAAATCCTGAAATGTTATGTTATAATGTAACACATTTTTCGTATCATCTTCCGGATATTCCAGACAGGTAAGCCATGACCGAATGCACGCATCAGGGTGAGGTGAGCTGCACCCGCCCGTCGTCACAGCAGGTACGCGATTTGCTTCGCCAGGCTGAGCGCTTATGTTCGCAGCGCAAACAGCGTTTTACCGAACTGCGGCGTAGCGTGCTCGGGCTGATCTGTGGTGGCCAGCGACCGCTGGGCGCTTACGCTCTGCTCGACGAATTACGCAAGCAGGGGCGTTCTGCAGCGCCACCGACGGTGTATCGAGCGCTGGATTTCTTGCAGCAGCAGGGGCTGGTGCACCGGTTGGCAACCAACAATACCTATATCGCCTGCGCGCACCCGCAACGCAGTCACGAAGGTGTGTTTCTGGTCTGCAATGGTTGCGGCTGCACGCAGGAAATTCACAGCCACGACGTACTCGAAACATTGCAGGGCTGTGCCGGCGAATTCAGATTCAGGGTGGAGCACGCGGCGGTGGAAATATCGGGTTTGTGTCAGCATTGTGAGTCTGCGCATGAATAACGCCGCCGCGATGGCTCTGCTTAGTGGCAGCGGTATCAGTTATCAAATCGGGGGTCGCCAGATACTCAGCGAGATTGCGCTCGAAGTGCTGCCGAATAAAATTATGACTCTGATCGGGCCGAATGGTGCTGGCAAGACGACACTGATTCGCTTATTACTTGGACTGTCGCCGCTACAGTCAGGCAAGGTCAGGCGCAAACCGGGCTTGCGCCTGGGCTATGTTCCGCAGCGGGTAATGGTGGCAGATACCTTGCCTTTGCGGGTGCGCGATTTTTTGGGTCTTGGCGGGCATTATTCGGTGACGGAAATGCAGCAGGTACTGGACGAGGTCGAGGCCCCAGCCGTGTTCGAAGCACCGATTCAGTCGATTTCTGGCGGGGAATTGCAACGTGTTCTGCTGGCGCGTGCCCTGCTGAAAAAACCCGAGCTGCTGGTGCTGGATGAACCCGCGCAGGGAGTCGATGCCATTGGTCAGCAGGCCCTCTATCATCTGATCAGGACGCTGCGTGAAAAACACGCCTGTTCGGTACTCATGGTGTCGCACGATCTGCATCTGGTGATGGCAGCGACAGATACGGTCGTTTGTCTGAATACCCATGTTTGTTGTACCGGTCACCCCGAAGATGTCAGTGAGCACCCAGAATATCTACGGATTTTTGGCAGTGCGCTGGACGGGCTGGCAGTGTATTCGCATCGCCATGACCACGCTCATGATATCCGCGGTGATGTGGTGGAGGGAGCAGCGGCTGACTGTTGTCATCACGAACATCCGCACCCGCAATGAACAGGGAGTTGATCTATGGATGAATTTATTATTAATGCGCTGTTCGGCGGTATTGCGCTGGCACTGGTGGCAGGCCCGCTGGGCTGTGTCGTGGTCTGGCGCAGAATGGCATATTTTGGTGATACCCTGGCGCATGCGGCCTTGCTCGGTGTGGCGCTGGCGCTGTCCGCGAACTTTTTGCCGCTGATTGGCGTAGCGCTAATCGGTGCCGTGCTCGCCGTGATACTGTTCTGGCTGGAAAAGCAGAGCGAGCTTTCCAGTGATGCTCTGCTGGGAATTCTGTCGCACACGGCGTTGGCAGCGGGTTTGATCGTGCTTTCTCTGGTGCAGCGCCAGACGCCGGGTATTGATATGATGATGTATCTGTTCGGCGATATTCTGGCGATTAGTCGCAGCCAGCTGTACTGGATGTATGCTGGCGTCATTCTGATCAGTATTGCGATGTGGCGTATATGGCCAGGCTTGCTGTCAATATCAGTGCATGAAGAACTTGCCCGAACTGATGGTATTTCAGTGTCAGGATTACGCTTCGCGTTTATGTTACTACTGGCACTGATGATAGCGGTGATGATCAATGTGGTTGGTATATTGTTAATTACTGCGCTACTCATTATCCCTGCGGCGAGTGCGCGTCTATTTTCGCGCACGCCTGTGCAGATGATTTTACTGGCAGTGGTGTTTGCGCTGTTGTCAGTGGTTACCGGTCTGGGGTCTTCCATGCGCTGGGATACGCCGACCGGGCCTTCGATAGTGGTGGCGGCTGCCTTGCTGTTTTTTATGGTGCACGTTCTACGCGGCCTTCCCGGGAGAGAATAGTGCTAGATACAACTTATGGATATGAAGCCGCTATGCGTCTGAGTGCGCTTCTCAGTGGTTTCAGTTTGCTTGCGTTGTGGGAATGGGCGACTCCCAGGCGCAAACTGACAAATAATAAATTCAAGCGCTGGTTGAATAATGTTGTGCTGATGGTAGTTGGTGCGGTGTTTGTACGTATCATCGTGCCCGGTACTGTGATTGGTGTTGCTTATATAACGGCAGAGAATCAATGGGGGTTCGCCAATCATATTGATCTGCCGTCGTGGATAAAAGGACTCATCACATTCATCTTGCTGGATATGGCTATTTATGTGCAGCATGTCATGTTTCATGTGATTCCCTTATTATGGCGTTTTCACCGAGTACATCACTCAGATATGGATTGTGATGTCAGTACTGGTTTGCGCTTCCATCCGGTGGAAATACTGATTTCTGTCTTGATTAAGAGCGCGCTAATTATCGGTCTGGGTGCGCCAGTAGCGGTTGTGATTGTATTTGAGGTTGTGCTTAATCTGATGTCCATGTTTACCCATTCGAATATTCGCCTTCATCTGGGACTAGAGCGGATGGTGCGCTGGTTGTTCGTGACTCCGGAAATGCATCGTATACACCATTCAATCCAGGAGAATGAAACCAACAGTAATTTCAGCTTTAATATATCTTTATGGGATCGAATTTTTGGAACCTACAAAGCCGAGCCGCAAGCAGGTCAGCTGGCTATGACAATTGGTCTGGATCAGTTTCGTGAACCCCGTTGGCAAGGGTTTAAAGGGCTAATAACGATGCCGTTTGTCACGGGTGTCAAAGGTTATGCTATTAATTACCGTGATACAAAAAACGCAGACGAACTGGCTGGCGTTAAACGGCTAGTTAAAGAGCAAACTCGATATTTAAAACAGGCGAAGGAAGTGGCGGAACATAAAAATCGTGAGCTTAACGATGTGGTTGAACGCCTGACCGAAAACAAAGCCTATCAGAGTATGATCATTGAAAACATGGTTGATGGATTTATAACTTCTGATCAGAGAGGCGTTGTTAAATCATTTAACTCGGCAGCAGAGAAAATCTTTGGTTATAAGGCTGCGGAGGTGATTGGTAAAAATGTTGCTATTCTGATGCCCGAAGCCGATGCGGTTAAACATGACGCCTATATAGCGCAGTATGTGGAAACAGGTGACCCACATGTAATCGGAATTGGTCGAGAAGTTGAAGGTCGACGCAAGGATGGTTCGCACTTTCCGGCAGATATAGCGCTTAGTGATAGCTTTGCAGGAGATAAGCGAATAATTACCGCGGTAGTGCGTGATGTCAGTGAGCGTGTGCACGGACGACAACAGCTCAAGTTACAAAAGGAGCAATTAAGCATTATTCTGGATAATACAAATGATGCCTATCTGATGCTTGACTGGAACTGGATTGTTACCTATGTAAATCGAATTTCAGGTTCGTTGCTGGATATTAAACCGGAGGAAGTGATTGGTCATGATTTAAGAGATACACTACCGGATGTCACCAGTATGTTTTATAAAATGTTGCGCGCAACCTTCACTACATACAGGGCGCAGGAAACTACTGCGCTATACGGACCCACGATGAAATATCTTGTGGCCCGCGCCTGTCCGACACAGGAAGGGCTTGTGGTATATTTTCGCGATATTACAATGCATAAAAAATATGAGGAAGATTTAAGGCTAGCCAGAGAAGCCGAGTTCAGGAACAAAGAAAAAATAAAGCTGGCGGCCGAGCTTACCAGTTATTTGAGAGCTATTGATCAGCATGCGCTGGTGTCTACTACCGATCCTGCCGGTAATATTACCCAGGTTAACGACAGGTTTTGTAAAATCAGTGGCTATAGACGGGAAGAGCTGCTTGGCCAGAATCACCGCATTATTAATTCTGGAAAGCACTCTCGGGTGTTTTTCAGCGAGATGTGGAAGACCATCTCTGGTGGCCAGATCTGGCACGGTGAGGTATGCAATCTGAGTAAATCTGGTGAGCTGTACTGGGTGGACAGTACCATCGTGCCGGTGATAAATGATACTGGAGAAATCGAACGTTATATATCGGTGAGAATTGATGTGACCGAAAAAAAACGTCAGACAGAAGAAGTCAATCAGGCTTATCAGAAGCTGGCTGAGGTTAATGCCCAGCTTAGGCTGTTGAGTCGTACTGACGCACTCACCGGGATCGCTAATCGGCGTCAGTTTGATGAAACCCTTGAAGCGGAAATTAGTCGACTAGGTCGCGAACAGAGTCCACTGACGCTCATGCTCTGTGATATCGACCATTTTAAACAATACAATGACAGCCTTGGTCATCAGGCAGGAGATATATGTTTGCAGAAAGTTGCCGAGGCTATTCGTTCGAGCTTTTTAAGATCGAGTGATCTGGTTGCTCGCTATGGGGGTGAGGAATTCGCTGTGATTCTGCCAAATGTTGATAAATCAATAGCGTTGATCATGGCTGAGAGAATGCGTAAAAATATAGAGAAGCTAAAGCTTGGGTATAAGCATGAGACATCAATAGCAGCCAGTATGGTTACTATGAGTGTTGGTGTTACAACATTGGTGCCCGATAGAGATACTTCGTTGTATACGATTATCAAAAAAGCAGATGCGGCGCTCTACGCGGCAAAGAATGACGGGCGAAATAAAATACATTATCTTGAGTAGGCTAGCAGTAAGGGAGCTTGGTGACCATCGTCATGATGATGTTTATCCGGAAATTATCACAAAGAAGTCCCAGTGCACAGGCTTTTATAACGTGACTGGCATCAATAAACAAAGGTACGTGAGTTTAGATATGATTTTTCGATGGCTATTTAATATTACACTTGGATGCGCGCTGCTAACGGGTAGTGGTTATTTGCAGGCGCAGACGTTTAATCTTGATGCCGCTATTGTACATGCGCTTGAACATAACCCAAATCTGAAAGGAGTTGAACAGCAGCTCAATGTCTCCAGTGCACAATTGCGCGCCAGTCGTGCAGGTGACTTGCCCAGAGTAATGTTTTCGCACACTGCGCGTCTGAGTGACAATCCGCTGGATGCTTTTGCAGACAAACTCAACACGCGTCAGGTGAGAACACAGGATTTTGATCCTGCAGCGCTCAATCAGCCGGGCTCATCAGATTTATATTTTACGCAAATAGCCATGCGTTGGCCGGTATATACCGGGGGTCGTCAGAGTGCCCAGGAAGAAGATGCGGCTGCCACTGAGTTGAATCGCAAGTTGCACTATCAACGCGAACGCGAATATACCGCTTTTGAAACTACGCGGGCATATTTAATGGCACTTGCGGCCAGGCAAGGGCTGGTGATAGCTGAGGATGCCGTGGCAGCGTTGCAACACCATGCGGATACCACGGCGAGGCTGGCACATGAGGGTCGCATCGTAGAATCCGACAAACTCGCCGCACAGGTCAGTCTGGCCGCAGTGAAATCTCAGCGCGAGCAGGCGAAGACGCGATACAAATCAGCGCTGAACGCGCTCAAACTGGAGATGGGGATGGCCCTGGATACAGAGCTTATATTATCAGATGCCACAATCAGTGCTCCGATCGAGATGAGATTGAGCGATTATGAAAAACAGTCGATGGCTTCGCGTAAAGACATTGCTGCAGTGCGGGCACAACTTGAAGCTGTAAGTGCGCGGGTTGACGCCGCGCGTTCGACTGGTATGCCAAATATCGATATTGTGGCAAGTACTAACTGGTATGACGACAGGCCGAACCTGAAAAATAATTCGTCCAGTATTATGGGAGTGCTTAGTATGGATATTTATAATGGCCAGCGCGACCCAAAAGTTGATGCCGCTATTGCTCAGCAGCGTGAAGTGAAGTGGCATTTACAGGCATTGGAACAAACTGTGCGCAAGCAGGTGCGTGATGCATATAACAGTCTGCAGGAATCCAGGTCGCGACTGGAAATCGCAGAAAGCAATGTTGCTACTGCGAAACGTACGGTTGAATTAGTTAAACAACGTTATGGTCAGGCCAGGACTATTTTGCTGGATCTATTGCAGGCAGAACGTCTTTACACCGATGCGCGTATTGAAAAATTAACCGCAGTCCTGAACCTTGATGTCGCGCGTAGCGCTTTACCTCTAGCTATCGGTGAGCTGGCATTACCTGCCGTGGAGGCGCCATGAGTATCGGATTGAGATATGTAGTGCTGCTGACTGCGTGTTTGAGCGTGACTGGTGCCGTGATGGCAAACGAAGCATCTAATCAAAGGCAGCTACCCAGGCTGGAACGAAAAGTGTTAACAGTGGCGGTGCGTTCCACCGGTGACCTGTCGGTATCGATACCCAAAACAGCGCTGACAAGTCGCAATGCGGTACCGGGTGTTTTTGTTGTGAATAATGGCAGAGCGCGTTTTCGTATGGTGCGCCCGGGTAAATCGGGTGCGCGCAGAGTTGACATCCTGAGTGGGCTTTTCGGTCATGAAGTGCTGATAGCGAATCGCCTCGATGCTGTGCACGATGGCAGCCCAATAACGATAACGAATAAATAACACGTCGGGTAAATAATGACAGACCAGAACAGGCTCCCCCAGAACAAACCAGATAGCAATTCAGATACTGAGCTGAATTTCGCTGGCAGTGTTGCTACTTACTTTATCAATAGTAAGCTCACTTTGTTGATTATCCTGTTCGCGTTTCTGGCGGGACTGTATGCTTTTCTGGTGACGCCGCGCGAAGAGAATCCAAGAATTGTAGTGCCGGCAGCGAATGTGATCGTGCAAAAACCTGGTGCATCACCGGAAGAAATCCAGCAGCTTATTATTAAACCACTGGAAAGTATTTTGCAGGGCCTGTTAGGCGTTGATCACACCTACGGTATCGCAATGAATTCTATGGGCGTAGTCAGTATCCAGTTTAAAGTGGGTGAGGACAAGGAAACTTCCTTAGTTAGACTGTATGACCGCATTATGAGCAATCTTGATCATATGCCAGCAGGTACGCTGCAGCCTCTGATTAAGCCGGTTGATATTGATGATGTGCCTGTTGTCGTGGTATCACTCGCCTGCGATGGTAGTGCAGAATGTCACCTGCGCCGTGTCGCCAATGATGTGCTCGAACAACTGCGTCGCATCCAGGGAACTTCAGTTGCCTATGTGCACGGTGGGCGTAAGCGCACGATACAGATTAATCTTGATCTTAAACGCATGCATACCTATAACGTCACGCTCGCTGATATTCGTGCGGTGGTGGAAGCAACAAATCTGGATATGCCTTCGGGGACTTTCATCGGCGGCAATACGCTGGCATCAGTGCAGACCGGCGGCATGCTGAAAAATGCTGAAGATGTTGCAAATCTGGTAGTGACGCTGTCACAACATCGACCAGTATATCTTAAGCAGGTGGCAGATATCACTGATGGCCCGGAAGAGATCAGCCAGGTATCACGCATCGGTTATGGTACTGCTTACGCAGGTGAAGTGCCGCCAGATTATGAAGTGTCGGCGGTGAGTGTTGCGATTGCAAAACGTAGCGGCACAAATGCTGTGACTGTAGCGAAAAATGTACTCGCGGAACTTGACCGCATACGTGATAGCCATATCCCCGCTGGGGTGAAAGTTGATGTCACGCGTAACGATGGTGCTCGTGCTGATGATGCAGTCAATACTCTGATCGAACATATGGCGATTGCTATTATCACCGTAGTCGCCCTGCTGGTAGTGTTTCTTGGCTGGCGCGCAGCTTCAGTGGTGACAATTACTATTCCGCTAATTCTGTTTATTACACTGGCAGTGGGTTATGTCGCCGGCCAGAGTATCAATCGGATTACCCTGTTCGCATTAATTTTGTCTTTGGGCTTGCTGGTGGATGACTCGATTGTGGTGATTGAAAATATTTTCAGGCATTACTCGAAAAAAGGTGTCGATCGAATGCAGGCGGCGATTCGCGCCGTCAATGAAATTGGTCGGCCGACCAATCTTGCAACTGTTGCGGTAATACTCGCCTTTTTGCCTATGTTCTGGGTGACGGGCATGATGGGGCCTTATATGGCACCGATTCCGTTTAATGTGCCGGTGGCGATGATTGCATCTTTATTTATTGCTTATACTGTTGCGCCATGGGCGGCTTGCCGGTTTTTGAAAGTCAAAGGTCATGAGCATGAAGGTGCGGTGCACGAAGGTCATAATGGAATTCTGGAGCGTGGCTATGCGCGCATGATGCAGCAGCTTATTCAGAGCCGAACCTCGCGCAATCTGTTTTTTCTCGCAATTGTTATCATTATGGCGCTGGTGATTGCAATGCCGGTGTACCAGCTGGTGCAGTTCAAGATGCTGCCGAAAAACAACACCAACACTTTTGTCATCACGGTAGACATGCCGGAAGGCACTTCGCTGGAACATACGGATTTCGTCGCACGCCGTGTTGGTGATGTTGTCAGACAGGAACCCCTGGTGCAAACCTGGGAAACCAGCGTCGGCCAGTCAGGCGTGATTGATTTTAATGGTTTATTGCGTGGTGCCAGTTTAAAACACAGCCCGAATATTGCCGAAGTGCGGGTTAACCTGCTTGATAAACATCAACGTGATGAGTCATCAATCGATATTGCATACGCAATGCGCCCAGCACTCGCTGAATTAGCAAAGGCTACCGGCGCTAATATCAAAGTAGTGGAAGATCCCCCGGGGCCACCCGTACGTGCCACCATTCTTGCTGAGTTGTACGGGCCGGACTATGAAAAGTTACGTACAGTCGCCGCAGACTTACGTGACAAGGTATTTGCGACAACAGATGATGTTGTCGATATCGATGACTCAGTCACCAGCAGTTTCACTCAGTATGACATTGTAGTGAATCGTGAGAAAGCCATGCTCACCGGTATTGCACCCGCGAGCATTGCTGAAACTTTGCGCGCTTATGTTGCCGGAGTCGATGTCGGTACTGTGCATCTGGAGTACGAGAAAGAGCCTGTGTCGATTCGTTTTCGTGTGCCGGTAACAGATCGCACTGGACCCAAAGATCTGTCAAAAGTGTATTTCACCACGCCGCGTGGTAGCCAGGTGGCGTTATCCGAAATTGCAACTATCGAGAAAACTGAAACCTCGAAACCGATTCTGCATAAAGATCAGTATCCAGTTGTCTACGTCACTGGTGAGCTCGGTAGCACCAGTCAGGTATATGCGGTGTATCGCATGTGGGACTATCTGAACAATAATGAATTGCCGAATGGCGTTAAGTTAACGCAATATTTCATGTCAGATCCAAATACTTCGGATTATGCCATTCGCTGGGATGGTGAAATGCGTTTAACTCTGGATGTATTCCGTGATCTGGGTTCAGCATTTGCAGTTGCGGTGGTGCTAATTTATCTGGTACTGGTTGGCTATTATCGCTCATTTGCGATTCCGTTCATTGTTATGGGTGCAATTCCACTGACCATTATTGGTGTCATTCCCGGACACGCGATCATGCACCAGTATTTCACTGCGACTTCAATGATTGGCGTGATCGCCCTTGCCGGGATTGTGGTGCGTAATTCACTATTGCTGATCGACTTTATTCTGGAGCACAGGCGCAGCGGAAAAACCGTGTCCGAAGCAGTGCTGGCAGCTGGCATCACACGTTTGCGGCCGATATTGCTGACCGCATTTGCCATTATGCTGGGCACTTTTGTGATTGTGTTTGATCCGGTTTTTGGCGGTCTTGCGGTCTCATTAATCTATGGCACTTTTGCATCCACGGTGCTCACTTTGTTTGTGATTCCACTGGTGTATCTGGTTTACGAGCGCTTACGCGGCCGCGCAGAATAGGCCATAGACTTATTCTCTGTGTAACGACTCGTGGTGAGTGCCGTGGCACCCACTGCGGGTGTGCTACTTTTTATCTCTGATCGTATTTGTCTTGACCTGGAGTCAGCCCCAGGTTGTATGCATTGTCTACAATACAAGAGCTCTTTATTTCCGGGAACCTGGAGTCAGCTCCAGATTGTCGATGAGATCATGGCCAGATGATTCAGGTCGAGGTGAATATTATGGTAAAAGTCGAAGTGTTTACTGCGCCGGGCTGCGGCAAGTGCGGTCGCGCGAAAGATGTGCTGGCTGAGCTGGTCGAGCAGATGGGTGCCGATCTGTACGAATGGCGAGAAGTGAATATTCTCAAAGAAATGGATTATGCGATTGAACTGGGTGTGCTCTCGACACCGGCGATCGCGATCAACGGTGAGCTGGTGTTTGCGGCATTGCCATCGAGTAAGCAATTGCAGTCTGCGCTGCTGGCGACTCGGCAGGGAGCGAGGTCATGAGCGGGTTCATGTTGTTACTGATTGCCGCCAGTCTGGGTGCGCTGGCTTTTTTTGAACCCTGCACCATTGCCACGCATACGCTGTTCGCGGCGCGTGCGCATACCAAATCTGCTCCGGCACGGTGGCGGGATTTGTTGACGATCTGGTGGGTGCGCAGCATGTTACTGGCAGTTATATTTATCACGGCCACACTCGTCATGGGTGATATCCAGATCCAGGCTCGAACCGCGAGCATCGTCCTGGGCGGGATGGCTTTGGTGTATCTAATCTCTCGCAAAGTGTATCTGCCGGTGCCGCATCTTGAGTTCTACCGCTGTCTGCCGAAACACGAGAACCTGTCGAGCGCGATCAGGCTGGGATTGACCGCGCCTGCCTGTACCCTGCCGCTGCTGCTGGTGCTGATGATCTTAGTGGCGACGATGAATTCAGTTGTGCTGGCGTTGCTCGCAGCGATATTGTTTGCGACTTTATTCAGCCTGCCGATGGCGGTATCAGCGATGACCGGTATTAATGAGGCGGGTCGCGATTTTTTCAGCAAGGCCGCCAGTGGCGCACCTTATCTGACGGCACTGCTATTATTTTCAGCGGCTGCCTATCTGGTGTTTCCGGATGTTGATTTGAGTGAAAAAGCACTACAGCTGAGTTTGCAGGAAGCCGGTCTGGCGGCGTTCAGCATCAGTTTTATCGCGGGTTTTGTTTTTAGTTTTAATCCGGTGTCTTTTGCCTCGATACCTGTCGTCCTCGCCTACCTCACGCGTGCCCATGAAAAACGACAGGCCCTGAGTCTGGGGGGTGCCTTCATCGCCGGACTGGTGTTAACCCATGTCGTACTGGGTGTGATTGCAGCATCGGGTGGTCACTGGGTAAAAAACATCATGGGTCGTGAGTGGGGTTTATTACTGGGCCCGGTGTTGATCATACTGGGTCTGGTCTGGGCCGGCTGGTTAAAGTTGAGGCTGCCGTGGATCGCCATGCGCGGGCGGAAAGTGACCGGGCACTGGGGCGCAGTTTTATTGTCGATACCTTTCACAGTGGCGATTTGCCCGTTTTGTGCCCCCGCGCTGCTGGTTATGCTCACTACCAGTGCGGGCGTGGGTTCTGTGGCCTTTGGTGCTGCGCTGTTGCTGGCCTTTGCACTGGGTCGCAGTATCCCTATCCTGCTGGGTGCCTGGAGCATGGGCTGGCTGGAATCTCTACAGGTAGTCGGCAGGCACCAGCGTGCATTTGAGGTCATCGGTGGTGGGGTGTTGATACTGTCGGGGCTTTATATGTTGAATGAGTATCTGTTTATCATATAGTGTTGAACACAGCCACGAATTAACCACAGTCGAGTTTATGTCTGCTAATACACAAGCCTTGCAGTACAAAATTGGTGAGGTCACCGCAAAGACCGGTTTTAGTACTGATACGCTGCGTTACTATGAAAAAGCCGGGCTGCTGAAAAAAGTCGCGCGTGCGGCCTCTGGCGTGCGGCTTTACAGCGACAAAGATCTGTCGCGGCTGCGCTTTATTCAGCGCGCCAAAACCATGAACTTTTCGCTGGATGAAATTGCGCAATTGTTACAGATGCGTGAGAACCCGGCAAAAGTGCGTCGTAGCGTGCGCGAGCTCACGCAGCATAAACTCGATCAGGTGGAGACCCACTTGCAAACGTTGATCACGCTACGCAATGAACTGACCTTGCTGGTGAATATGTGTACCGGTGCCAAAGAGGGTTGTCCGATAATTGACGAGATCGACCAGAGCAAAAAAAATGCCCGCTAGCAGCTTTACTATTGGTGCACTGGCGAAACAGGCCGGAGTCAATGTTGAGACCATACGTTATTACCAGCGGATTGGTTTGATTCTGGAACCCGAGAAGCCGCGCTCGGGTTACCGTCAGTATCCTCATGCGGCGATTGCGCGAATCCGGTTTATTCAGCGCGCACAACAGCTGGGTTTTACCCTGGCAGAAATCGCGCATTTACTGCAACTGGAAGATGGTAACTGCGCTGAAACGCGAGTTATCGCCGAACAAAAGCTGAGTCTCATCGAGGATAAAATCCAGCATCTCCAGACCATGGCCGATGTTTTACAAAGCCACGTTCGTGAATGCAAAATCAGCAGCGGTAATCAGCCGTGCCCATTGATCGCATCTCTGAGCCAGGATAAAAGTTCATCCTAGCAATGCTTGACTCTGTACCCCAGTACGGGGTTTAGACTCCAGACTCCTTCAGTAAAACGAGAGAGTTCTGATGAATATCATGTCCTGGCTTGATAAAACGGGTGCCCTCGGCAGTCTGACCGCGGCGATGGGCTGTGCCTCCTGTTTTCCAGCGCTGGGGTCGCTCGGGGCCGCGCTGGGGCTGGGCTTTCTTTCGCAATACGAAGGCGTGTTTTTGAATACCTTATTGCCGGCCTTTGCTGCGCTGGCTCTGGTTGCGAATCTGCTGGCGTATGTGTCGCACCGTATCTGGTACCGAACGCTGCTGGCCTGTCTTGGCCCGGTGATGGTGCTGCTCACCATGTATCCATTGTGGCAATACGGCTGGAGTACTTATTTGTTATACGCCGGCATTGCCATGATGCTGGCCGTTTCGATCTGGGATATGGTGTCACCGCCGAGCCGGGTTTGCAGTAGCCGCGCGAACGCCGACAAGGCAGAGTCAGCACAATGAGTGCGGCGCAGCAGAAAGTAAAACACATAACGATTGTGGGTTCTGGTTCGGCCGCATTCGCGGCTGCCTCGAAACTGGCCGAACTGGGTGCGCGCGTCACCATGATTGAAGCTGCAACTGTGATTGGCGGCACCTGTGTCAATATCGGTTGTGTGCCATCCAAAATCATGATTCGCAGTGCACAGATTGCTCACCAGCAGACGTTGACGCATATCAAAGGCCTGCAGGCCTGTACCCCGGTGATCAACCGTGAATGCATGGTGCAGCAGCAACAGTCCATCGTGGAAGCATTACGCCACGCCAAATATGAAAACATTTTGCAATCAACCCCCGCGGTGAACCTGATCAAAGGCGCGGCACGTTTTAAGAATAGCCATACCCTCATTATTGATAAACACGACGGCAGTCGTATAGAAGTTGAAGCCGATCAGTTTTTACTGGCAGTTGGCGCGCGTGCCAATATCCCGGCGATTGACGGTCTTGGCGGGACGCCGTACTGGACCTCGACCCAAGCCCTGGTGGCAACTCAGATTCCGCAACATCTGGTCGTGCTCGGTGGTTCCGTGGTTGCCCTGGAGCTGGCGCAGGCATTCCGCCGCCTGGGTGCTGACGTTACGATACTGGCGCGCAGTCGCTTGCTGTCGAGTGAAGATCCAGAGCTTGGTGATGAGCTAAAAATCGCGCTTGAGGATGAAGCTGTGCGGATTCATCTGAATACTGTACCGACTCAGGTGCAGCACGATGGAAACAATTTTCATGTGAACACGCCAGCAGGTGAGATAGTGGCGGATCAATTACTGGTGGCCACCGGCCGACAATCGAATGCGGACAGTCTTGCGCTGGAGAATGCCGGTGTGAACACCACAGCCAGTGGTCGAATCGAAGTCGATGACTTGATGCGTAGCAGCAGCGCGCACATTTTTGCCGCCGGCGACTGTACCACGCAACCGCAGTATGTCTATGTCGCTGCCGCTGCGGGGACACGCGCAGCGCGTAATATGATGGGTGAGTCGATTGCCCTGGATTTGAGCACCATGCCGGCGGTGATATTCACCGACCCTCAGGTGGCGACTGTGGGCATTGATATGGCGACTGCACAGTCGCGGGGTATCGCAGCGGAAAGTCGTCGCCTGACGCTGGATAATGTGCCGCGTGCAATCGCCAATATGGACACCCACGGTTTCATAAAACTGGTAGCAGACAAAGACAGCGGCCGTATTCTGGGTTGTCAGGTGCTGGCGCACGAAGCAGGTGAGATCATTCAGAGTGCGGCACTGGCGATCCGCAACCAGATGACCATTACTGATCTGGCTGATATGCTGTTTCCGTATCTGACCATGGTCGAAGGATTGAAATTATGTGCCCAGACGTTTACTAAAGACGTGAAGCAGCTGTCCTGCTGTGCTGGCTAGCGGCTGCTATCGAGGCAGCATGACTTTGAAAATCGTCGCCGCGGGCTAAGTCGCATCCGACAAGCCTCAACCCCCCCCCCGCGCCACGATTAACGCGTTGGGCCTATCCAGACCTGCTGAACGTTGACAAATTCCAGAATGCCGTGAGGCCCAAGCTCTCTACCGTACCCTGAACGTTTGATGCCGCCACTGGGTAAGCGCGGATCGGTTTTGACAATACCATTGATGACAACCTGGCCGGCTTCGATATCACGACTCATTTTTTCAGCCATGGCGACATCGGTGGTCCAGATAGACGCGGCCAGTCCGTAGCTGGTGTCATTGGCGATGGCGAGCGCATGTTCTGCTGATTCGGCTTTCATCACGACGGCAATCGGGCCGAAAGTTTCTTCGCAACTCACCGGCATCTCGGGGCTGACATCGACTAACAGAGTCACGGGGTAGAAATACCCGGGGCCTGCCGGCAGTTCTCCGCCGAGTAGACAGCGGCCGCCCTGTTCGATGCTCATGCTGACCTGGCGATGCAGGCCGTCACGCAAATCGGGCCGGGCAATGGGGCCGATCTGGGTGGTTTCTTCCGCCGGATCACCCATTTTCAGGGCTGCCAGGTGTGCCTGATATTTTTCTATGAAGGCATCGTAGACCGGTGCTTCGACAATGATGCGCTTGGCTGCGATGCACGACTGCCCGGCATTGATAATGCGCGAGACGGTAAGTACTTTGGCGGCAGTATCCAGATCGGCATCGGCCAGCACCAGGCTGGGGTCGGAACCGCCTAATTCCAGCACCGCCGGTTTGATCTGGCTGGCCGCGAGCGAGGCCACCTTGCTGCCGGCTGCGCTGGAGCCGGTCAAAGACACAGCCTGTATTGCATCGTTGCTGATCACGCGTGCTGCCTGTTCATTATCAACCCGAATGTTTTGCATCAGACCGGCAGGCGCGCCGACCTGAACGAAAACATCTGCAATCGCTTCGGCACAGGCCGGTACGTGCGGGTCATGTTTCATCAGGCAGGTGTTGCCCGCCATGATCGCGGGTGCGCAGAAACGAAACGCCAGCCAGAACGGTGCATTCCAGGGCAGGACGCCGAATATCGGGCCCAGAGGTAAATGCTGCACATAACTGTGAGTGGCGTCCGACGGCAGGTCTTTTGCGGCCAGGTACTCGGCGCCATGGTCCGCATAGTATTCAGCACAGAGGGCTGATTTTTGTACTTCGGCGCGCGCCTCGACGATGGGCTTACCCATTTCGATGGTCATGAGTCTGGCGAGGCGTTCCATATCATCGCGCATGAACCGGGCCACTTTTTTCAGCAGATCTGCGCGTTCGGCAAATGTGGTTTTGCGCCAGCCGGCAAATGTTGTTGCTGCCTGAGTCATGCACTGATCCAGTGCTTCATTGCTGTGTAGCGGGTAACGGTGCAGCTCTTCGCCGGTGGTGGGGTTGGTGGCTATATACATGAAGGTTCCTTAAGCGTTGTTTTCGTTTGCGACGTCATCGCTTTCGTTATGGCTGTTCGTGGATGAATCTGTTGCTGAATCAGTTTTGACGGTGAAGTTCTGTTCAACATCAGAGAAAAACGAACCGCAGCCATCTTCGGTGATATAGAAGGTGTCTGAAATACCGCAGGACTTGTCGCCATCGATACCCCACATCCAGGGAATGACATGGAAGGTCATGCCCGGGCGCAGCGC
The DNA here is from genome assembly GCA_030148865.1 of Gammaproteobacteria bacterium. Taxonomy (GTDB): domain Bacteria; phylum Pseudomonadota; class Gammaproteobacteria; order SZUA-229; family SZUA-229; genus JASBSR01. The sequence continues at coordinate 28,013 of JASBSR010000027.1, read as the reverse complement.
GTCCGAACGTCCCTGGAACAAACTCATGATATAACCTTCGTCCCAGCTGGGCGGGAAAGCAATGCCAATGGAATACCCCGAGCGTGTGATCAGTCGGGCACCGACATCGTTTTCGCGAATGATGTTGCGCAGCATTTTGTCTGCATCGGAAACCGTCAAACCCGGTCTGAATTCTTTGTGTACTGTTGCCAGCGCCTGTTTCATCAGCTCCTGTGCTTTGTACATACTGTCACTCATCTCGCCACAGATCACGGTGCGCATCATCGCGGTGTGGTAGCGACGATAGCAGCCGGCGATTTCGAGAAATACATGTTCGCCCGGTTGCACAGTGCGGCCTTCCCAGGTGGCGTGACCGATCATGCTGCGTGGGCCTGATGTAACGTAGGGCATGACGGCAGGGGTTTCGCCACCAGCGGCAAACATGCCGTAGCTGATCGCTGCGCCGATTTCGTTTTCGGTCACACCTGCGCGTGCGGCTTCGATACCGGCTTTCATGCCGGCCTTGGTCGCATTGGCGGCTTTTTGCATGACGTCCATTTCAACTTCGGATTTAATGACACGACCTTCCTCGACAATGCCGAAACAATCCATGATGCGACTGCGAGTGAATGAGGTATGAAAATAATCCTGATGATACGCCGTGAAATAATACGAGTTACGTTCATAGCCGATGGTTTGTCCGGCGAGACCGAACTCGACCAGTGATGCGACCAGCATTTGTATCGCATCACCGGTATCGGGGTAGGGTCGCGATACTTCTACCCAGGTGCGGGCGATAACATTGGATTCTTCGAGTTTACGCGTCACCATCCAGGGCTCGCCTTCCAGCGGCACCACCAGGGCCTGAAAAAAAGAATAACCGGTGGTCTGGTAATCGGTCAGATACATGATGTTTTCCGCATCGGAGATGATCACTGCATCCAGCAAACGATCAGCCATGCGCGCGCGCAGTTCACCCAGGCGTCGCTGGTATTCGGAAAACGGGAAAGTCATATCGTCTCTTTCGCGCATGATTAAGCTCCCATTTGCCGGTCGATGGCCTGGCCGAATATATTCAAACCTTCGAGCAAGTCTGAATCGGGAATGGTCAGTGGTGGAATCAGCTTGAGCACCGTACCACCAACGCCGCAGGGGCCAAATAACATGCCGTGGTCGAAGCAGTCGCGCGCGATTTTTTTGGCGAGTGCGCCGTCACCAATATCCAGTGCCTGCATCATGCCTTTACCGCGCACACTGAAGTGTTTAGCGGTGTATTTTTCTGCAATACTTGATAGCTGCTCCGCCATGATCTCACCCTTGCGCCGGGTTTCTGACAGCAGCTCATCGTCTTCGAAATAATGCAGCGCTTCACGACCGGCGACAAAAGAAATATTCTGGCCACGGAAAGTGCCGGTATGTTCGCCGGGTTGCCAGTGTGCATCGTGTTCGGTTTTGACCAGATTCATCGCCATCGGTGTGCCGATGCCGCCGATGCCTTTGGCCAGCGTAATAATATCAGGGTCGATGTCGCAGTCTTCAAAACTGAAATAACTACCGGTGCGACCGCAACCTGACTGGATATCATCAACGATTAACAGCGCGCCAAGGTCACGTGCTAATGCTTGCAGTGCCTGCATCCATTCCTTGCTGGCGAGATTGACACCGCCTTCGGCCTGCAAAGTTTCGATAATGAATGCCGCCGGTTTTTCGAGGCCGCTTGAGCTGTTCTCGTACATCGCGCGTAAGGTTTTGAGACTTTCCATGCCACCACCTTTATGGGTTTCGAAAGGCCAGTGGGCAACATGATTCAACGGCACACCCGAGGCATTACGAAAATATTCGTTAGCGGTGCAGGCCAGTGAGCCCAGCGTCATGCCGTGAAAGCCCTGAGTGAAAGCCACGATCTCGCCTCTGCCGGTCACACGGCGCGCCAGTTTTAGTGCAGCTTCGACGGCATTTGTTCCGGTAGGCCCCATGAACTGAAGTTTGTAATCCATGTTGCGTGGCTGGAGTATGGTTTCGACGAAGGCCTGGATAAAAGCGCGTTTGGGCGGTGTCATCATATCCAGAGTATGCAGTACACCACCGGATTGCAGATACTCGATCACCGCCTGTATCAACTTCGGGTTGTTGTGGCCGAAGTTCAACACACCTGCGCCGGCATAGAAGTCGATATATTCTTTACCTTCTTCATCTGTCTGGCGAGCATTGTCACCTTTGACAAAAACGGCGGGATAAGCGCGGCTGTAGGCTCGTATTTCTGACTCATAGCTTTCAAACCAGTTCATTCTTTACTCCTCATTGCGTTGCCGATGCACTTACACATCGGAAGTGGCGGCAGTGTTTTACCGGTGGGGGACCGGAAGATCGACGAGCCGACAAAAAACCCGCATCACCGAATCGATGATACGATCGTTAAACTGATATTCAGGACTGTGACAGGGGGCTGCGAAAGACATGCCCGCTGACTGTTTTTCAGATATGCCAATGAGTGCAAATGCACCCGGAATTTCATTGAGGTAGTAGCTGAAATCTTCCGAGGCCATAATCGGCAATAACAAATCTGAATCGTGACAGTTGGCGCCGAGCTCCGCCTGCAAGGCCTGGCGATAGTGCTCTGCGGATTCGGGGTGATTGATGGTGGCTTCATAGCGCGAACGAATTTCCACGTCCGCGCTGACGCCATAGCTTGCAGCGGTGTTTTCCGAGATCTGTACGATGAGATTGTTGATCGGTTGCCGGTAGCGCGGGGAGGACATTCTGATACTGCCTTCAAGTCGAACGCAGTCCGGAATCACGGTGACATTACTGTCAGCCACAACAGAGGTGACACTGACCACCGCAGCCGCCTGCGGCGGGAGTCGACGACTGATGATCTGCTGTAGATTGAGGATGATGGCAGCTGCGGCCAGTACCGGATCGCGCGCAGCTTCCGGCTGAGATGCATGCCCGCCGCGTCCCTGGATGTTCATGTGAAAACTGCCGTTACCGGACATGACGGCACCGTCGGGGCAGAGCGCGACACCCGCCGGCAAAGCAGGCCAGTTGTGCCAGCCGAAGATACGATCCACGCCCTGGAGCGCGCCGTCCTCGATCATTTTTTTCGCGCCATGACCACCTTCCTCGGCGGGCTGAAAAATCAGGGACACGGGCCCCTCCAGCGATGCTTGGTGTTGCTTTAACCAGGCAGCGGCACCTATCAGTGCCGCCATATGGCCATCATGACCGCAGGCGTGCATCTTGCCGGGTGTCTGCGAGCAAAATTCTACATCGACCCGTTCAGTGATCGGCAATGCATCCATATCTGCGCGCAGGGCAATATGCTCGCCCGCAGCCTGTGGCGCAAGGCTGGCGACAGTGCCGTGTTCAGCGCAGGCACGCCACGGAATCTGCAGCTCTGTCAGGGTCTGGCGAATCTGGGCGGCTGTGTTTTGCTCCTCCCAGGTCAGCTCCGGGTGCTGGTGGCACCAGTGACGAAACTCGACTGCGCGCTTGACGACTTCAGTCCAGTTCATGCGCATTCAATTCCTGTATCGGGTGTTGGATTGATTAAGATTTTTTGCTCCCTGAATCTGTGTGGTTTATAAAACAGGTTACTTAGCTATCTATAAGGAACCTCTGAATAATTTAACCATGAATTATCAGAGCACGAAAAAGGTCAAATTCGATTTTACCTTTTTCTTCATTTTCAATAGCTTATCAGTCATTGACAATGCCAGCATATTTATGTGCTACGAAAACGCTGAATTAATCAGAGTTTCCTTAAAGATTTCTGCAAACGTGTCCGCGATGATATCTTGAGCAGTGCAATATGCGTGCCTGCTATATATTTGTGTGCAATATGGGTATATCGAGCAATTAACACTAATAGTGTCTACTCCTAAGACTATATGTGAATGACTATAGTGTAAGTGTTGCACAATAATAGTGCGAAACTGGTGGGATAAATGGATAGCTGAGATATGTACTCGGGAGGTGACACATAACGTAGCACGAACACAGGAAATTCTTCCGGCCTCTAAAATCACTTGTCCGGAGTGGGACCATGAGGAAAACGAGACCATGCCGACCGATGCCTGTCAGTGGTTTTACGAAAGTCAGTAAAAATGAGGTGTCGTGCTCAAGAAGCTGAATGATTGATGTGTTCTGCACGTATGGCACCGTGTTGTGCTCGCCGATGCAGGGGAATGACAAGGGCGCTTACTCGGTTTTCTGAGAAAATTTTACCAGTGTATGCTTTCTGGGCAGCATTCGGCATAGCTCTGGATGCCGTCGTTGCTTTCGTACCAGTCGACGCTGCGATTCACCACAGCCACTGCAAGTAGCATCACCGGGACTTCGATCAACACACCAACCACAGTAGCGAGGGCAGCGCCGGAGTTAAAACCGAACAAAGCAATCGCAGTCGCCACCGCCAGCTCAAAAAAATTGCTTGCACCGATCAATGCTGAGGGGCCCGCTACGCAGTGCGGTGATTTCACTGCGCGGTTGAGTAAATAAGCGAGCCCGGAATTGAAGATCACCTGAATTAAAATCGGTATTGCGAGCAGGGCGATAATTAATGGTTGCTCAAGGATCTGTTCGCCCTGAAAACCAAACAGCAGAACCAGTGTTGCCAGTAGTGCCATCAACGACCAGGGCTGCAGAATTGTTAACGTCGCCTGCAAGCGTTGTGGTTTGTCAGCATTCGCGAGTAAATGTTTTCGCCAGAGTGATGCAACCAACAGCGGAATCACAATATAGATCAGCACTGATAACAGCAAGGTATCCCAGGGCACGGTAATCGCAGAAATACCGAGTAACAGAGCGACGATGGGCGCAAACGCAAATATCATGATGACGTCATTGAGCGCCACCTGTGACAGAGTGAAGTGCGGCTCACCACGGGTGAGGCCACTCCAGACAAAGACCATCGCCGTGCACGGTGCTGCCGCAAGAATAATCAGACCCGCGATATAGCTATCAATTTGTTCGGCGGGCAGCCAGTCGCGAAACAGATAGGCAATAAAAAACCAGCCCAGTAAGGCCATGGAAAACGGTTTGATCGCCCAGTTCACAAACAGAGTCACGCCGATACCGCGCCAGTGTTCGCCAACATTTTTTAGCGCGTGCAGGTCAATCTTGAGCAGCATGGGGATGATCATCAACCAGACCAGCAGCGCGACCGGTAAATTAATCTGAGCGATTTCTATGGCAGCGAGGGTATGAAACGCGGCAGGTATGGCAAAGCCGAGTGTGATGCCGACCACGATGCACAAGGCTACCCAGAGTGTCAGATAGCGTTCGAATACACCCATGCGCGCGCGATTATTTGTATTCAGGCTGGTTTTGCATGGTATCGACATGGGAATTACTCGCTGTTGTGATAGCGTGCCAATAAATCCTGCACGCGTTGTTTGATGTTGTCGCGACTGGTACGGAACACATTCATAATTTCATCTTCGCTGCCGGTGGCTTTGGCGGGATCATCCAGCGGCCAGTGTTCTTTATTTGTGCCGGCAGGCAACACCGGGCAATGTTCGTCGGCATGACCGCACACGGTCACCACCAGATCGGCCTGTTCGAGCATGGCGGCGGTGACGCGGGTCGATTCCTGGTTTGAAATATCCAGCCCGGCTTCACGCATCACCGCGATCGCGCGCGGGTTTTTGCCGTGTGCCTCGATGCCGGCAGATTGAATACTAAACAACGGGCTGCCCAGCCAACGCGCCCAGCCTTCGGCCATTTGTGAGCGACAGGAGTTGCCGGTGCATAAAAACAGAATATTGAAAGCCTGGCTCATGCGCAGCACTCGAGGCCGGGGCGATTCGCCATGTTGTCCAGCAACTGGCGGTCGCAAACAAATGGTTCGCTCTGGCGAACGGCATCGAGCGTGGTTTGCAGGGTCTGCAGCATCCAGTCCTCGAGCTCGGGATTGATGCGGTAGTACATCCAGGTGGCATTGCGTCTTGCCACCAGCACACCGGCTTCGCGCAGGTGCGCGAGATGGCGGGAGATTTTCGGCTGCGACAGATTCAGTGCGTGGGTGAGCTCGCAGACGCAGAGTTCGCCCTCGGCCTGCATCAGCAGCAGGCAGCGTAGCCGGGTGCGGTCGGCGAGCATTTTGAAAAAAGTATCGGTGTCATTGAGCATGGCGCCAAATATACGTTAAAACATATATATGGTCAAGCATATGTAATATCGGGCTTGAATTTAAATACGCAAACCGCTTGATCTGGAGTTGACTCCAGAATATAGGCTGGGTTCTGCAATAATAGTTGAAATTGATGGAACCTGGAGCCGACTCCAGATAGTCGTATCTAAGGGTACCCGTAGAGGAGAGTTCTGATGTCACGACTGAAAATTCTGGTGCGCAGCCCCGCTGTCTATGGTGTATTTGTCCTGCTCACGAGTCAGACTGCGTTGGCCCACGACCCGGTCTTCGGTCTGGGTCCGCACGTACTGTTCAAGGATGGCGTTGAAATATCGCCCGAATTCGAATCCACCGAGGCCGGCAGTGCACAGCAACGCGCGCTGAACCTGCATCTCACCTACGGTCTTACCGGCGACTGGGCGGCAGGAGTGGAGCTGCCTTATGTGGATTTAAAAAATAGCACTGGTAGCGAACGCGGCGCTGACGATGTTTCGGTGTTCAGCAAATATCGCTTCTGGCGTAAAGACAGCCCCGGGTTGCAACAGTCGATGAGTGTATTTGCCAAAATTAAAACTGACACGGCGAGCAGCACTATAGGCTCGGGCAGTACCGATAAAATTCTCGGTCTGACTTATGGATCGGAAGGGCGCAAGTGGTATCACTGGGCTGCAGCACGCTATCGCATGAACGGTGCCAACGATAATGGCCTGCGTCGCGGTAATAAGCTGTTAGTCGATCTGGTCGGCGGTATCCGTCCAGTGCAAACCGGTTATCTCGAACCTGATACGGTCTGGTTGATGGAACTCAATGGAGAAATTGCGCAGAACGCTGAATTCGACGGTGTCAGTCTGGGTAATACTGGTGGCAGAGAATGGTTTGTTTCGCCGGGCATCTTCTGGACGAAACGAAATTTTGCAGTGAAAGCCGGTGTGCAAATTCCGCTGGCGAGTGATTTAAACGGTAATCAGCAAAAAACGGATTATCGCGCAAAACTAACCCTGGAATGGCATTTATAAAGACAACGAACTGGAGTTAATATTATGAACACAACAAATTTATTGAAGCCGGTTTTAGTAAAGTCCGGTGTAAAGAAAGCATTTGCCGTGAGTGTGCTGATGATGCTTGCTCAGATAGCAGTCGCCGAAACCACAGTATATTCCATTCGGGTGGACGGACTGGCCTGTCCGTATTGCGCCTACGGTATAGAAAAAAAGCTGGATGCTATTGACGGTATCAAATTCATCGATATGGATCTGGAAAAGGGCGTGGTCACTGCCGAAGCCCATGATGTAAAACTGAGTGACGAGCAACTGCAAAAGCTGTTTGAAGATGCTGGATTTACTTATCGTAGCAAACAAGCAGTGGTGCAATGAATACCGATAAAGAACGTGCTACAGGTTCTGGCTTCAGCTGGCTGACATTGTTTGCCAGCAGTGGAACCCTGGTGTGTTGTGCTCTGCCAATCATTCTAGTGTCGCTCGGCATGGGAGCCACCGTGGCCGCGCTTACCAGCGCGTTACCGTTTTTAATTGTCCTCAGTCAGCACAAGCTCTGGGTGTTCATAGCTTCGGGCTTGATGCTTTTGTTTTCTGCCTGGTTCATTTATCGCTCTGGTCAGACCTGTCCGGCAGATCCAGAACAGGCGCGCGTCTGTATCCAGGCGAGAATCTGGAATAAACGTATTTACTGGTTCTCAGTATCAATCTGGGGCGTTGGTTTTTTCGCGGCCTTTCTTGCCTTGCCGCTGCGTCGAGTACTGGGTTTGTAACAAGCTAATCACAAATACCAAAAAACAAGTTTCCAAAAACAAAAGGGTGATGAATGTGAAAATGCAGATGAAATACTGGCGTGCAGCAGGTTTGTTGTGGTTGTTGTTTGTCCTTGCGCTGCCGGCAGAGGCGACCGGTCGCTATTATTATCAGGCCGAAGTCAAAGGCATGGTCTGTGCGTTTTGTGCCTACAGCGTATCGAAAAACATCGGTAGCCTGCCCGGCGTGGACGCAGCGTCGGTCGATGTAGATTTAAAATCAGGGCGCGCAGTATTCAGTTCGACACGGCCGATAGCGCAGCAGCAGCTGGCGTCGGTGTTTACTGATTCGGGGTTTAGCCTCGTCAGCCTGCAGCAGTCGGCGACACCGATACCGCAACGTCAATATCAGCAACAGCCGGCGTTCGAAGCGAGCATAGAGCTGTCACAGTTAGCACCGCTCTCGCCGCTGCTTGAAACCCTGGGTAATCTCGCGGCGAGCACGCCATCGCGTTTGCGTATTGAGGCGCCTGCTGATCAGCAGGCTGCAATTCTCAAACCTCTGTTGATGGGACGGCAGCAGGTGATTCACCTGGAGTTTGTGCCAGTGACTTCGACAGCCGTTAGCTTTAAACTTTTTATTGCTTTGTAAATCGGCTCAGTCAGTGCGGCTGCCTGTGGTGTTGGGTTCGAGTACAGCCCTGATGCTGGTTTCGGCCCAGCGCGCGAGCTGGTCGCGGTTGTTATTTTGTGATGGCACACTGTCCAGAAAATTGAGCTCAGCGACAATGGCATCGGCGCGCAGTATGTTGTTCACCGATTGCATAAAGTGTATGTCGCCGATGTATAACACTGCATCATGCACCGGTCCGCCATCGGTATTGGGGTAGCGCAGTGCCAGCGCCTGCACCGGGCAGTTTGCGTCGATCGCGCTTTGCATCAGACGACTGTGAAAGCGTTTGATATTGCCGTCGCTCGTTGTGCTTTCCGGGAACAGCACCACAGACTGACCGGTAGTCAGCGCCTGTTGCATAATGTGACTGGCGCGCGCCGCCGCGTGTTTGCTGCCGCGCGGTATGTATAATGTTCCCGCGCGCGATGCCAGCCAGCCAAAGATCGGCCATTGTCTAACCTCGGCTTTGGAAAGAAAGCGCACCGGGAGCTGGCTGCCGATAACGTGAATATCCAGCCAGGATAAATGATTGGCGAGATACAGACAGTGGGTGTCGAGCGCCTGCCCTGTGACTCTGAGACGAATTCCCAGCGCAGCCAGTACCCGGCGATGCCACCAGCAGGTGATTCTGCTCGACATGCCGTGGCGCAGCATAGTGCCGCGTTGCAAAAAAACAGTGAGCAGGCAGCCAGCGAGGATGATGAACAGAAGATGAATGCTGCGATAAAAAATTCGTGCCCGGCGCATTACATAAAGCGCATAGACAGGTCGATGGCGCGGATGTCTTTGGTCAGCGCCCCGGTTGAAATAAAATGTACTCCGGTATTGGCGATCGAGCGAATGCTTTCCAGGGTCACGCCACCCGAGGCTTCGAGTTCGATTTTGCCATTGTTGCGCTGTACTGCGGTTGTTAAATCGTCCAGCGAAAAATTATCCAGCAGTATCCGGTTAACGTTGGTGGCCAGCGCCTGTTCAAATTCGGCAAGAGTTTCGACTTCGACTTCGATCCTGGTGTCAGGATGCAAAAAACGCGCTTCATCGACTGCACCCGGTATCGAACCAAGAGCTGCAATGTGGTTTTCTTTAATCAGGATAGCGTCATACAGTCCGATACGATGATTCTGGCAGCCACCGCAGGAGACTGCATATTTTTGCGCGAGACGCAGTCCTGGGATAGTCTTGCGGGTATCGAGTACCGTGGCACTGGTGCCAGCAACAGCCACTGCGTATTGCGCGGCACGGGTCGCGGTGGCGGAGAGCGTCTGGATAAAATTCAATGCCGTGCGTTCACCACTGAGAATCGAGCGCGCTGGCCCGCTGAGACTGCACAGTGTGTCGTTGGTTTCGACCTGTTCACCGTCGTCAACATTCCATTCGATAAAAATTTCTTCGTCGATCTGGCGAAAGACTTCTTCGAACCAGTCCATGCCGCAGAACGTGCAGTCTTCGCGAGTAATCACACTGGCGAGCGCGATGGCAGTCTCTGGTATTAAGTCTGCGGTGAGGTCGCCGCTGCCGATGTCTTCGCGTAGCGCAACGGCAACGTTCTCTTCGATTTCACTTTGTGGAACATTCAACATATTATGGAGCGGAATTAAGCGAGAGTTTTGCTCAGCACTTTTGATTTGCGCTGATAGTTGTACAGGTTTTTTTTCTGTACTGGTAGAGACTCAACACTAACCTCGATAAAGCCGCGCTCGATAAACCAGTGCATGGTTTGTGTCGTGAGTGTGACCATGGTTTCCATGTGCTGTTTGCGCGCCTGCCATTCGATGTGTTGCATGAGCTCATTGCCACGACCATTCTGCTGATAGTCTTTGTGCACAGCAAGGCAGGCGAGTTCGGCGATTTTTTCTTCGGCGAAAGGAAACAGTGCGGCGCAGGCGATGATCATGCCATCGCGTTCGATCACGGTGAAGTTGTGAATGTCCAGTTCGAGTTGCTCGCGCGCGCGTTTTACCAGTGCGCCTTTTTCTTCCAGCGGGGCGATCAGTTCCATGATGCCACCGATGTCGTCAATCGTCGCAGTGCGCAGGCCTTCGTAGTTGTCGGCAGTGATTAGCGTGCCGGTGCCATCACGAGTGAATAGTTCCAGTAATAAGGCGCCGTCGATGTTACGGCTGATCAAATGCACGCGCCGCACACCCCCGCGACAGGCGTGCGCGGCGTTGTTGAGATGCGATTGCGTGTCGAGCGTGTCCGGCGTCTTGCCGCCGTGATGTTCGCGCCAGTGCTCGGCTTCCGGCAGTTTTAGTTGTTGCAGTAATTCACCGTCGGCATTGTACACGCCGTTATTTTCCATAACGAAAATCAGTTTATCGGCTTTGAGTGCAATCGCCGCCTCGGTGGCGACATCTTCGGCGCGCAGATTAAAAATTTCACCGGTGGTGGAATAGCCTATGGGAGAAATCAGCACAACATTAGTATGCGCCAGCTGTTCGCTGATCGCGCCAGCATCAATTTTACGCACATTGCCGGTCTGGCCATAATCGACGCCGTCGCGCACGCCGTAGGGCTGTGCGGTGACAAAATTGCCGGAGACCACGCGTATCGCGGCGCCTGACATCGGTGTGTTGGGCAGACCCATGGAAAGCTGGGCTTCGATGCGCATTCTCACCTGACCCACTGCCTGTTCCACCGCGCTGATGTCATCGACGCTGGTGATGCGTAAATCGGCGGCAAAATTTGATTGTTTACCGAGTGTCTGGAGCTGGGTTTCGATTTGTGGGCGCGCGCCGTGCACCAGCACCAGCCGCATGCCAAGGCTGCTGAGCAGGGCGATGTCGTGAATCAGATGGGCAAAGCCAGCATCTTCCAGGGCTTCGCCGCCGAACAGAATCACGCAGGTGCTGCCGCGATGCGCGCGAATATAGGGCGCAGACTGGCGGAACCAGTCGACCTGTAGGCGACCCGAATCTGTGGGTGTTTTATTCAAGGTACCTCATTCCTGTACTTGGCACGTTATCCAAAATTCTGCTGAAAGCCTTCGTCAGGCGCGGCAGAAGATTGTAATATAGCCGTCTTTGGTGCGCGACACACATAATATATGAATCCACAGGTTTAATAATGGCTCAAGACGACAAAAAAGACAGCAAACGCAAATTTTCCTCAATCATTGTTGATGGTATGAAGCAGGCACCCAGCCGCGCCATGCTGCACGCGGTGGGCTTTTCTGATGCGGATTTCAAAAAACCGCAGATCGGTATTGCTTCGACCTGGAGCATGGTCACCCCCTGTAATATGCATATCAACAGGCTGGCGGAAGAAGCCGCAGCGGGGGTCGACGGTGTCGGCGGCAAGAGCATTATTTTTAATACCATCACGGTGTCTGATGGCATTTCCATGGGCACGCCGGGGATGCGCTATTCACTGGTGTCGCGTGAGGTTATTGCCGATTCGATCGAAACCGTGACCGGGGCTCAGGGGTTTGATGGTGTGGTCGCCATCGGCGGCTGCGATAAAAATATGCCGGGCTGCATGATGGCGCTGGCGCGACTGAATCGCCCTGGGGTGTTTGTTTATGGCGGCACCATCAAGCCGGGAGCGCAGCGTCGCGATATCGTTTCAGTATTCGAAGCAGTCGGTGGTTACGCCAGCGGCAAGGTCTCCGACGCCGAACTCAGTGAAGTTGAGCACACCGCGATTCCCGGCCCCGGCTCCTGTGGTGGCATGTATACCGCCAATACCATGGCCTCGGCAATTGAAGCGCTGGGCATGAGTCTGCCCAATAGTTCGGCGCAGGAAGCGGTTTCGAACGCGAAAAAAATCGACTGTCAGCGCGCCGGTGAAGCGGTGATGCTGCTGATCGAAAATGACATCAAGCCGCGCGACATCATGACCCGCGAGGCGTTTGAAAATGCCATTACCGTGGTGATTGCGCTCGGCGGTTCCACCAATGCGGTGCTGCATTTGCTGGCGATGGCGCACACCGCTGAGGTCAAACTCGAACTCAATGATTTTACCCGCATCGGTGCGCGCGTGCCGGTGCTGGCCGATGTCAAGCCCAGCGGTAAATACCTTATGTCCGAACTGATCGCCATCGGTGGTATCCAGCCGTTGATGAAAACTTTGCTGGAAGCTGGCCTGCTGCACGGTGACTGCATGACCGTCACCGGCAAAACCATGGCCGAAAACCTGGCCGGGGTAAAACCCTATCCGGCGGATCAGGATATTGTCCGCGCGCTGGACCATCCGATTAAAAAAGACAGCCATCTGGTGGTGCTTTACGGCAATCTCGCGCCTGCTGGCTCGGTGGCGAAAATTTCTGGCAAGGAAGGCCTGCGCTTTTCCGGCAGCGCCCGCGTATTTGAATCAGAAGAAGCGTCCTTAACAGCGATTCTCGATGGCACGGTGGTGAAAGGCGATGTCATTGTCATTCGCCACGAAGGCCCAGTCGGTGGTCCCGGCATGCGCGAAATGCTCAGCCCCACCGGTGCCATCATGGGCAAGGGCATGGGCAAGGATGTGGCGCTGATCACTGACGGTCGCTTTTCCGGCGGCAGTCACGGTTTTGTGGTTGGTCATGTCACCCCGGAAGCGGCAGTCGGCGGTCCGATCGCGATTATCCAGACCGGTGATGCAATTACCATCGACGCCGAAAAACGCGAACTGAGGCTGGATATTTCACAGGCAGAAATCGATGCCCGGCTGGCGAAATGGACGCCGCCGGCGATAAAAGAAACACGCGGGGTACTGGCCAAGTACGCGCGCCTGGTGAGCTCGGCCTCCGAAGGGGCGGTGACTGATAAAGACGTCTGATATACATGCTACGGATACATATTTGTAGTCATGCAGAAAAAGCCCTGATTAGTCAGGGCTTTTTTATGGACCGATTTAATACTGTGATAAACACATAAGCCTGCAATAGTCTAAATACAGTATTCACGACATTTTTTAGAGGCCACTATCTGTGTCTAGCGTACCGGAACAAAAAATTCGCACTGCGGCAACAGCACTGTTAGCCAAAGCGGCGCAGAGTATTTCACAAATCATTCTGGGCAAAGAAACCGAAGTCCGATTAGCGCTCACCTGTCTGGTAGCGCGTGGCCACTTACTGATTGAAGATTTGCCCGGTGTGGGTAAAACCACACTGGCACACGCGATCGCGAAAGTCATGGGGCTGGACTACCAACGCATTCAGTTTACTTCCGATCTGTTACCTGCTGATGTACTCGGTGTGTCGGTATACAACCGGGACACGGCGAAGTTTGAGTTTCACCCCGGGCCGGTGTTCAGTCGTTTTATTCTCGCGGATGAAGTCAATCGCGCCACACCCAAAACCCAGAGCGCATTGCTGGAGGCGATGGAAGAACAGCAAGTGACGATTGAAGGCGAGACCCGTGAGTTACCGAAACCGTTTTTTGTGATCGCGACCCAGAATCCGGCGCATCAAATCGGTACCTATCCATTACCCGAATCACAGCTCGACCGTTTTCTGATGCGGCTGCATCTGGGCTTTCCAGATCGCGATGCCGAGCGTGAGTTGCTCAAAGGCGAACAACGCCGCGACATGATCGAATACATTAACCCCGTGCTCGATGCCGGCAAGCTGCTCACAATTCAAAAACAGGCGGCCAGTCTGCACGCTTCGGATGCTCTGCTGGATTATGTGCAGGCGATTCTTGAATTTAGTCGGCACTCAGACAAGTTTGTATCGGGTCTGTCACCACGCGGTGGGCTGGCATTGCTGAGTGCGGCGCGGGCACTGGCGCTCATCGAAGGCAGCGACTATGTATTACCGGAACACATTAAACAGGTGCTACCTGCGGTGGTGAATCATCGTCTGCAGATGCACGCGAATGAAACGGATTCAGTGACGATGACAGCTGCGGCGTATATTGCTGAAACCGTGCCTGTGCCCTGATGGCGCGAACTAAAACGCCGCCATCCTTGTCTGCGGTGGCAGATGCCGGGCGACGACCCTTCTTTAATTTTATCGCTAAACGTAGCGGGCCGTTCGATGCCATCACACTGGATCGACGCCGGGTGTACATTCTGCCGACAAAAAGTGGACTGATGTTTGCAGTGCTGGTGCTCGTGCTGCTCGTCGGTTCGATTAATTACAGCAAAAGCCTGGGTTTTATGCTCACCTTTATGCTGGCCGCGATTGGCAATGTGGCGATGTATGTCACCTGGCGAAATTTGGTGGGTTTGCACTTGCGCAGCGGAGGTAGTAAGCCGGTGTATGCGCGACAACCGGCAAGATTTTCTGTGCAACTGGAAAACACAGATGCCAGTTGCCGCTATTCGATCGCCATCAGCGCTAATGGTTATGAGTATGAACTGGTTGATGTGCCGGCAAAGGCGTTAAGTTGCGCGCATTTTGAAGTGGCGAGCCACTCGCGTGGTGTGCTCAGCGCCGGGCGCTTTCGGTTGGAGACCACATTTCCGACGGGTCTGTTCGTGGCCTGGACTTCGATCGAGTTGAACATGTCGACACTGATCTATCCTGCGCCTGTAGATAAGGCTGAATTACAGGTGGCAGGCACCGGTGAGGATGGCGATACAGATTTAGCCAGTGTTGGACTCGAAGAATTTTCCGGTTTGCGAAAGTATCAGGTCGGTGATTCATGGCGCCGAGTTTCGTGGAAACGCTCGGCGCATACTGACACTATCTATACCAAAGAATTTGTCGGTGGCAAACCCGAGCGCGTCTGGATCGACTGGAATCAGGTCGCTGTCAGTGATACTGAACAGCGCTTATCAATTCTTGCACGACTGGTACTGAACGCAGATGCTGCGGCTGTGATCTACGGTGTACGCTTACCTAACCAGGAGATCCAGCCGGACACTGGCAGTGCGCATTTGCACCAGTGTTTACGCGCGTTGGCTTTGTATGGCCACTAAGTCTGCCAGGCTCGATAGTATTGTTGTGCCCATGCCTTTGCTCGCTGGCCTGGTATTAGTGGGTCTGCCTTTGTACGCCTATCTTTCACCGATCGTGCTCTGGTATGTGTTCGCACTGACAGTCTGGAGTGCGCTGGCGATCATCGGTAAAGTGCCGATACCGAGCGGTTCGATACGCCTGTTGCTGGCGATGGTGATTGTTGGTGCGTTGTATGTTTCCTACGGCGCAGTATTCGGTTTAATACCGGGCACTTCGATGGTATTGCTGCTGGCTTACCTCAAATTGTTCGAGATCAAAACCCGTCGTGATATCACGGTGATTATTTTTCTCGGTTACTTCCTGGCGTCGAGTCTGTTTTTTCATAGCCAGTCGGTCTGGGTCGCCCTGTATGTCATCGTGCTGGCGATTTATTTTACTAGCTTGCTAGTGATGGTCGCGGATCGCAATGCTAGCACCAGCTTGCTCCAGCGTTTAAAGATTGCATTGCGCATGGTGCTGCAGTCATTGCCTTTGATGCTCATCATGTTTGTGTTGTTTCCGCGTATCCCGGGGCCACTCTGGCAATTACCCAAAGACGCACAGTCTGCGAGTACCGGGCTGTCTGAGGAAATGACGCCGGGGGATATTAATAAACTGGTGGCATCATACGATGTTGCTTTTCGCGTCAAGTTTGATGCCCCGCCACCGGATAATCGTAATCTCTACTGGCGCGGGCTGGTGCTGTCTGATTACGATGGTAAAACCTGGCGGCGTGATAATGCACCTGACTGGACGCGGCCGGAAGTCGAGATTTATCAGCAGGCCGGCGATGATATTCGGTATCGTGTGACACTGGAACCGCACCAGCATAACTGGTTATACGCGTTAGAATTAATCACAGGCTTTGATGATAACTACAGGCTCACGCGTGAACTGCAGCTGCTAAGTAATAATTTAGTGAGTAGTGTTATCAGTTATCGTGCACAGGCGTCCTTGCAGGCAAGCAACCATGGCCTGTATCCACCCGAGCGGCGTAAAAATCTGGAATTGCCTGCGGGCTATAATCCTAAAACACTGGCGCTGGCGCAGGCCATGCGCCGAACTGCGGCCGGAAATCCGCGTGCGATTGTGCAGGCAGTGCTGCAGTATTTTTCGAATCAGGAATTCTATTACACGCTAACACCGCCTTTGCTGGGTAACAACGCAATGGACGACTTTTTATTTAAGTCGCGCCGTGGCTTTTGTGAACATTATGCCAGCGCGTTTACTACATTGATGCGCGCTGCCGGTGTACCGACGCGTATCGTGCTGGGCTATCAGGGCGGCGAAATCAATCCAGTCGATGAATATATGATCGTGCGTCAGTCGGACGCACACGCCTGGACCGAAGTCTGGCTGGATGATCAGGGCTGGATGCGAGTGGATCCGACAGCAGCAGTAGCACCGCAGCGCATCGAACGCGGCATTCAAAGCGCGGGACTGGAAAAGCAATACCTGCCAGGTCTGCTACAGGTAAATTCAGATGTCTTGAATCGGGTTCGATTTGTCTGGGATAGTTTTCAAAACGGCTGGAATCAATGGGTCGTGGGTTTTGATGAACAAAAGCAGTTAAAACTATTCAAAATGCTAGGGCTGGGAGATGTTAGTAAAAGTGATTTAATGCTCTACCTGGTGGTGGCGATGAGTTTTGTCGGTCTGCTGGTGGCCTGGTGGGTGATTCGTTCGGGATACTACCAGCCTAGGGACAGAGTTCGTTACTATTACCGGTATTTTCTAAAACGACTCAGCAGGCAGGGACTGGAGATTACCGAGCAGGATACGTCGCAGGAAATGTTAACCAGGCTTAAGATTAAATTTCCGGATATGGCGGAGCAGGCCTCAAACATAGTGAAGCAATATCAGGATTTGATATACGGGCAATCGCGAAATCGCGGCACTGAAAAAACCTTTGTCAGACTGGTGCGAACGTTTCGCATCTGACAAAGGTTAAACATATCAAGGCCATCCGTGGCAGCAGGAGTCCTTGTGACAGTAACAGCTAAGAGTGCCCTTTAAAATACGTACTGTGTCTGCAGGAAGACTTCGTTTTCGTTCTTACCTTGAACACCCTTGAGGTTTTCACCTTTGCGCAAAGTCAGCTGCACTTTGACGTCATTCCCATGTAAAAACCAGTTAACACCCACTGATTTTCGGTTCCACGCGGTCGCGTAATTGTCAGCATCTTGAGTTTGATACGCGACAACCAGTTCGGTGGCATTGCCGGGTATCATGTAACCGGCTTTGATCGCAGAATTTGTCAGAGCAGTCGAACCATTTTTGAAAATACCGCCGGTGAATGCTGCATCAACAGTATCAGCACTGAACTTGTTACTTTCAACGTCGATGGAAATGCCATTGCTGCGGAAAGCGCCACTGATTTCAAGACCAGTGACTTTATCTACGTCTGCCTTGCTAGTATTAATGCTGGTGCCAGTGGTGGTGTAGGTGTTGTTAGCATTATCGTTGTTCCATGAGAATGCAGCCAGACTAATAGTCGCTTTAGTATCACCCTTGAAGTCGCCCTGTGAAAACTTGAGCATCCCGAAAGGATGGAAATCTACACGACCACCAGCAATAAAACCTTCGTTGAAGTCTTTATTTTTGTTTGCCGGAGTATCGAAATCGAGTTTTGCAGCATCCGGGTCAATTGAGGCGCGTGCAGCTGATGCGGCCCAGCCAATGATCTTGTCTTCAGAATGGCCATTCAGGTGAATACCCATGCTGCGATCCGGTGCGCCGTAGTTATGGTCGCCGACGAAGGTGCGTTCTACTAACTGTTGCTTTTTGGATGAGGTCAGAAATTCACGCGAGAACGGAAATTTTGCGTTACCAACGGTGACTTTCATATTGCTGAAGCCTTTGTACTGCATGTAGGCATCTTTGACAGCGATCTCGTTACTGCCTTCAGCTTTACCCAGGTCAAACTGAATTTTTCCTTTCCAGTCCTTGTGCACGCTGCCTTCGATGAACGGGCGCAGACGGCGGAAAAATATTTCGTCTATGCTACTGCCACCGCTTGGTGTTGCGCGATAGTATTGCATTTGAATACGGCCGCCCATTTTTACGTATTTTTCGCCATCCTGGTATACGGTTATGCCACTGCTCAGCGCAGGGAGTGAGATTGTGCTTGTGATACAGGCTGCGATAGCCGCTGATAGTGCTTTCTTCATTATAGAATCCAGTGTTGCGATTTAAAGAAGGCGCAAGCTTAAGACGGAGTTGTGACATCAAGATGATGATGCTATGACGTTGAAGTGACGCTGCGATGACAATCGCCTGAAAAAAGTGTCGATTGCCGACGAATTTTTCACGAGTGTTGGCACGAGAGATTACGTATAAAAATATAATGGTATAGTAAACAGTGATTTATATGTGAGTGGTGCTGGTTTCTGGTTTGAGAAAAAAAGGGCTGTGTTTGTGTTACGAAAATATTACAATGCGCCAAAACTCATGTTGTTTAAAATAAGATCCGCGCACGGGCGT
This sequence comes from Gammaproteobacteria bacterium, assembly GCA_030148865.1. Classification (GTDB taxonomy): domain Bacteria; phylum Pseudomonadota; class Gammaproteobacteria; order SZUA-229; family SZUA-229; genus JASBSR01. Next base: position 9,133 of record JASBSR010000027.1, on the reverse strand, counting down.
CGGCAGGAGGAATGAAATGTCAGTCGGTGGTTATATGACCGGGATATTCGGTAGCTCACCGGTCGCTCCCATGCAAAAGCACATGGCAAAAGTCTATGTCTGTGTTTCTGAGCTCGTACCGTTATTCAATGCCGTGATCAATGAAGACTGGGAATCGGTCAAGCTATATCAAAAAACAATTTCTGATCTTGAAAAAGATGCTGATAAATTAAAAAAAGAACTGCGCCTGCATTTACCCAAAGGCCTGTTCATGCCGGTATCGCGTCAGGATTTGCTCGAAGTGCTCACCATGCAGGACAAGATTGCCAATAAAGCGAAAGATATTGCGGGTGTGATTCTGGGTCGTAAAATGGTTTTGCCTGAAGTGATTCACGAAGACTACATTCGCTATGTGCAACGCTGTGTAGATGCCTGTAAACAGGCGCAGACTGCGATCAATCAGCTCGATGAGCTGGTTGAGACGGGATTTAGTGGCAACGAGGTCCGTATCGTGTCAGACATGATTAACAAACTCGATATGATTGAAAGTGATACTGATACTCTGGAAGCTGAAATTCGCCACATGATTTTTGACATTGAAAAAACACTGGCGCCGATCGATGCCATGTTTCTCTATAAAATTATCGAATGGACAGGTGAGGTCGCTGATCGCTCGCAACGTGTGGGTAGTCGTCTGCAATTAATGCTGGCACGCTGAGGAGCTATCATGGATTACACAACTGTCTATATAATCCTGGCAGCCGTGTTCGGCCTGTTTATGGCCTGGGGGATTGGTGCCAATGATGTCGCTAACGCCATGGCGACTTCGGTGGGTTCACGGGCATTGACGCTGAGGCAGGCGGTCATCCTGGCGGCGATATTTGAATTTACCGGTGCCTGGCTGGCGGGCGGTGAAGTCACCAGGACGATTCGTAAAGGTATTGTAGATTCTTCGTATTTTGTTGAAGACCCGAATATGCTGATCTGGGGCATGCTGGCATCCTTGCTGGCCGCAGGCACCTGGTTACTGATTGCATCGCGCAAAGGCTGGCCGGTATCGACCACGCACAGTATCGTCGGTGCGGTGGTTGGTTTTGCTGCGGTCGGTGTCAGTCTGGATGCGGTGCACTGGAACAAGGTCGGCACTATTGTTATGAGCTGGGTGGTGTCACCGGTGCTTTCCGGGGTGATTGCCTTCATGGTGTTTAGAAGTATTCAGTCCTTGATTCTCAATACTGATACGCCACTTAAAAATGCGATCAAGTACGGGCCATTTTATTTATTCCTGGTCGGTTTTATGCTGTCACTGGTCACAGTCATGAAAGGTCTGAAGCATGTGGGGCTAAGCTTGAGCACATCACAGGCGCTGATGGTGGCTTTGGGCATCGGTGTGCTGGTAGCGTTACTTGGCTCGGCGCTGATTCGTCGCGTAAGAACAGATCCGGATGCCGATACCGATTTTAATTTTGCCAATGTCGAACGCATCTTTGGTGTGTTGATGATTTTCACCGCTTCGGCAATGGCCTTTGCCCACGGTTCGAATGATGTGGCTAATGCGGTTGGGCCAATGGCAGCCGTCATTAGTGTCGCAGAAAACGGCATCATTGCGCAAAAAGCGGTTTTGCCGAGCTGGGTATTGCTGATTGGTGGTATCGGTATTGTGATTGGTCTGGCGACCTTTGGCTATAAAGTCATAGCGACGGTTGGCAAACAAATCACCGAGCTCACTCCCAGTCGAGGGTTTTCCGCAGAGATTGCGGCCGCTTCTACTGTAGTACTGGCCTCATTTACCGGGATTCCGATTTCAACCACGCATACGCTGGTAGGTGCGGTACTGGGTGTCGGCTTCGCGCGTGGTATCGGTGCGATTGACCTGCGCGTGGTAAGCAATATATTTATGTCCTGGATTATTACCCTGCCAGCAGGTGGTATACTCGCGATTATCTTTTACTTCACATTTAAAGGTATGTTCGGTTAAATACAGGATGTAAGCTACCAGCTCAATTGTAATTGATAGCTACGCTGGCAGAGATTAGTGAATGGGTATACATAAGAGTATCGAGAAAAGGTTAAACTGGACTTTGCATGTGTCTTTTGATAAGGCCACAGGCTTCTATCGCTACAAACGGTTCGAAAAATTTATTTACATTAGACGTCACCGACATTTTCTGCGAGAAAAAGATCTACTCTGGACCTGTGAAAACCTTTTTTTTCATCATTACCGGCCCTCAAACGACGATATTGTTCTTGACCTGGGCGCTGGCTATGGTGAAGAGGCGGTCTACCTCTCAACGTATTCGCCAAAGGTCAATTATATTGGCGTCGAGGCGCAGCCCGTTGTTTATGAGTGTCTGGCAAACACATACAGATATTTAGGCGATAATTTTTCCGCAATACCCTACGTAATCTCGGATCGTGACCTGGTTAAATTTGTCAGCCAGTATTCATACGCATCTGTGGGTGAAATTCCACAAGGTTATATCGAGGTGCCGACGCTGCAATGGGATGTATTCCTGCAACGCTATAACATTGACCGTATTGACTTGTTCAAGATGAACATCGAGGGTGCAGAAAAAGAGATTCTTCAGCAAATTACTGATTTTGGCATCATAAAAAGATTTATTATTTCATGCCATGATTTCAGGGCAAATAATAACGAAGGTGAGTGGTATCGCACCAAAGCAACAGTGCTCTCGATCCTTGAAGAAAATGGTTACCGTATAAAAACATTTAGCTACGGTGTGAATTGGGCGGATGACTGGATCTACGCCGAGAGATAGTTCATTCTAGAGTGTGGGTAACGTCAGTGCGGTAATTTTTCTGACATCGGCATAGATCGTGCTGACTTCATTCGTGGTACCATTCTGTGGACTTTCATCAACGACTGAAATGTCCAGATTATGTCTCCTCAGCATGTTGTGCAGTACTTGACGCATACTGGTGGCAGTACCGCTGCCGACATTATAGGCCTCGCCTGCAACGCCTTTTGTCGCAATAGTCAGGTACATTTTACAGGCTTGTTCGATATCAATGTAGTCGCGTTGTGAATCTAAAGAGCCCACCTTAATCTGCTTATTTGTGCCTGCCTGCATGCCCAGTATCTGTTTCTCTACGCGACCGACGAAGAGTTTTTCTGACAGACCATTACCGAATAAATTGAATGTGCGCGCTATCATGACCTCTAATCCGTATTGATTGGCATACAATGGCGCGAGCAGTGATTGCGCGGCTTTAGACCAACCATACACGCTAAGTGGGTTTAGAGGTTGTTGCTCTGTCACTGGATTGTCAGAATCGCTGATCTCGCCGTATTCGGCGGCGCTTCCCATTAACATAATGCGTGTATTATATTTATGTTTGACGGTAGCATCGAGAATGTTTTTAGAGGTTAAAACATTATTGCGGAAGTCGGTTTCAAAATTATTGCTGAAACTACCGGCAACATGAAATATATGCGATGGTCGGGTTTCTTTTATTGTTTTTTCGACCTGGTCGTAGTCTGTTAGTTCGCAGCATATAGTGTTTGGTGTATCAAGTGGGGTTCTGGTGACGCCAACGCAGGTGGCTTCCAGTTCTGTGTTAAGGAAGTTTATCAGGTGTCTGCCGACAAACCCCGACATGCCAGTGACAAGTATTTTCACTGCAGAAATTTAAAACGTTCTGAAAACTCTGCGAAGTGTTCGTCGGCGTCGGCGTAGTCATCGGGTCGCCCGATGTCCAGCCAGAAGCCATCGAATGGCTGGATGATGATGTTGTCACCGCGAGCGATACCATCGAGCATGAGATGGTCAAAGCCGTAACTGGAGCCTTTGCTGAGATTATCTATAATTCGTCGGTTAATACAATATATGCCCATGCTGACATCAAACTGATACTCAGGTTTTTCACGAAATGCAGTAAGCTTGTTGCTGTTATCGTATTCAAGCACGCCGAAGTCAACTTTTACCTCGCGGCGGAATGACGAGACTGAGACGTCGGCATGGTTCGAAATATGTGTGTCAATAAATTTTTTGTAATCAAGATCGCACAGGATATCGCCATTCATTACCAGAAAGTTTTCTGGCAGATCATTAATTAACGTTAGTGGACCAATAGTGTTCAGCGGTTTATCTTCGAGCGAATAGTCGATCTTGATGCCCCATTTTTCGCCGTCACCAAAGTATGCCTGGATAAGATTGGCAAGATGATTGACTGCTAGCGTGACATGGTTGAAGCCAGCATCGGCGAGTTGCATCAGCACGACCTCCAGAATCGAATATTTGCCACCGATGGGTACCAGTGGCTTAGGTATTAGTGTGGTGTAGGGTTTCAGGCGGGTGCCTTTACCTCCCGCGAGGATTACTGCGCGCATGTGCCGAGTCTCCAGATTAGATATTGTATAGCCATGCTTTGTATCGGCTTAGATTGCCCGGCTGTTTGAACCACGCAATTGTTTCAAACAGGCCAGCTTCGAGATCGTGTTTCGGTGTCCATCTGGTCAGCTGGCTGATTTTTGTGTTGTCGCCGAGCAGGCGATCGACTTCAGACTTGTCAGGTCTGATGCGTTTTTCGTCGACCTTGATATGGGCATCGGGTTTCAGCTCCCTGATCAGGAGCTTCGCGAGGTCGCCAATGCTGTGCTCTGAACCGGTTGCGATGTTAATTTCCTGGCCGATGGTTTGATCGGATTCAGCGAGCGCGATAAAACCTTCGGCGGTATCAATCACATAGTTGAAATCACGCGTGGGTTCCAGGCTGCCCAGCTGAATTTCATTTTCTCCTGATAGGAGCTGAGTGATGATTGTGGGGATCACTGCGCGAGCTGACTGCCGCGGACCGTAAGTGTTGAATGGGCGCACGATGGTAACGGGTGTGCCGAATGAGCGGTAAAATGATTCAGCGATTCGATCAGCACCGATCTTGGTTGCGCTGTACGGCGATTGCCCCTGATAGGGGTGATTTTCGTCTATTGGTACATATTGTGCGGTGCCATAGACTTCTGATGTCGAGGTCACCAGTACGCGTGTCACATTGCACTGGCGTGCTGCCTGCAGTACATTCAATGTTCCTTTGATATTGGTATCGACGTACGAATCAGGTGAATGATAGGAAAAGGGTATAGCAATCAAAGCCGCTAGATGAAACACCACATCGCAGTCCTGCATCGCGGTGAGAACTCCATTAGGGTCGCGAATATCGCCTGCGAATACATCAAGTTGTTTGAGCTGAGCTGCCGGCAAACTGTCCAGCCAGCCCCAGGAATTGAAAGAGTTGTAATATACGAAAGCTCTGACGTCATGACCACGCGCGAGCAGAGTTTCTACCAGATGGCTGCCGATGAAACCATCGGCACCCGTGACCAGAATTTTTTTACCGTTCAGATTCATCTATATTTCCGCAGCAGTATCACGCTGAGTGCGTGTTTTCTTGTAAATCATACCTGACATGCCGAGCTGGTGCATACTATAACCATGAATATGTTATACAACTGCTTAATATGTCTTACTGTGACCCATAATCTCCGATACCTATGAGTGCGGCACCCGAGATTTTACCGGCAGCAATGCCCGATGCTTTGCAGGCGATAATCACCCGATACTGGCAACAGTGGCAAGTGGCGAATGAGAATGCTGACACAACGATGTCGCCAGACCGGCAGCTATTAGCAAAAGCCTGGGCCGGTAGCGAATTTGCTGCGCGATTATGCATACGCAAACCCGGGGCGCTGCATGATTTACTCGATGAGGGGCTGGAGAGTATGCGAACTCTGGCCGATTATTCACGACTGGTTGCAGCAAGCATTCGCGAAAGCACTTCAGTTTATGTTGATACTGTCGCTGCCGAAACCGCCCTGATGAGGGCGCTGCGCGAGCTACGCCAGCGCGAGATGTTACGTATTGTGCTCCGGGATCTTGGTGGCCTGGCCGAGCTGGAGCAAATCCTGCACGAACTCAGCGAACTCGCCGAAGCCATGGTCGCGCAAACACTGGAGTATCTACAGTCTCAGCTCAGTGTTCAGTTCGGTCAGCCGCTGGATCAGGCCGGTGAGCCGCAGACGCTGCTGGTGCTGGCCATGGGCAAGCTCGGTGGCCATGAGCTAAATTTCTCTTCTGACATTGACCTGATTTTTGCCTACGCCGAGGATGGTCAGACTCAGGGGGCGCGCAGGCTCAGTATTCACGAATTTTTTGTCCGTCTCGCGCAAAAGCTGATCCGCGTGCTCAATGAAGTCACCGCAGAGGGTTTTGTATTTCGTGTCGACGCCCGCCTGCGGCCATTTGGCGACAGCGGCCCGCTGGCATTGAGCTTTGCCGCGCTGGAACAATATTATCAGTCGCAGGGCCGTGACTGGGAGCGTTACGCCATGGTCAAGGCGCGGGCAGTGGCCGGACGGCAGGCTGATATCGAGTATCTCGGCAACCTGCTCAGGCCTTTTGTCTACCGGCGTTACCTGGATTTTTCTGCCATCGCCGCGATCCGCGAGATGAAAGCCCTGATCGAAGCCGAGGTCAGTCGCAAGGGTTTTATTGACAATATCAAGCTGGGGCGCGGTGGTATCCGTGAGATCGAATTCATCGCCCAGACCTACCAGCTGATTCGCGGCGGCCGCGAGCCGAGTTTGCAAAAGCGGGGTCTGTTACAGGTTTTACCAGAGCTGGTGGTGCAGCACTGTCTGGTGGCTGACGAGGCCGCACAGCTGACCGACAATTATCACTTTCTGCGCCGGCTGGAAAACCGCATCCAGATGTTGCGTGATCAGCAGACCCATGAGGTGCCCGCTGCTGAGCTCGACCGCGCGCGCCTCGCCTTCGCCATGGCTGCCGCCGACTGGTCGAGTCTGGCGGCCGAAATCAGGCTGCGTCGTAATCAGGTGAATGCGGTATTTCGCAGCATTGTTTCTGAGGTCGCCGCCGCGCCCGGTCATCTGCTGGCCGTGCAGCAGTTCTGGCACAATCACGCGGCGCATGAAAACCTGCAATCCTGGCTGGCCGAACTCGGCTACGCCGAGCCGGAGGCGATGGTGGGCAGTCTGCGCGGCTTTGTCACGCATAGTCAGATTCGCCAGCTCGGCGAAGCCGCCAGTGGTCGCCTGCAACGTCTGCTGGCCAGTTTGCTGACCGAGCTTGTGGTGGTGGCTGAACCGCAGCAGGTATTCGAGCGGATCCTGGATTTGTTGCGTGCCATCGTTGGGCGCACGGTGTATATCAATCTCTTGCTGGAATATCCCGGGGTGCGTGAACACCTGATAAAGCTGTGCGCAGCCAGCGACTGGTTCACACGCCAGCTGATTTCGCAGCCCTTGTTGCTCGATGAACTGCTGGATGCTAATGAGCTGTATCGGGTGATCACGCGCACTGAGCTGGCTGCCGAACTCGACAGTGTGCTGAGGGTACTGTCGGCGGCAGATCTGGAACAGCACATGGATCGCCTGCGTCAGTTCCGCAATGCCCATTTGCTGCGTACTGCGGCGCAGGACGTCACCGCAATGATCGATGTGTTGGGGGTGGGTGACGTGCTCAGTGCGCTTGCCGAAGTGATACTGGAGCGCACGCTCGGGCTGGCCTGGAATGAGATGGTGCAGCGCTACGGTGAGCCCACCTGCGAGATCGACGGGGTGCAGCATCGCCCCGCCATGGCGGTGGTCGGCTATGGCAAACTGGGTGGCTATGAACTCGGCTATAGCTCGGATCTGGATATTGTGTTTTTGCACAGCAGCAATGGCGAAAAAGCGATGACCTGCGGTGAAAACAGCATCGACAATAGCGATTTCTTCGCCCGCGTGGCGCAACGCGCGCTGCACATTCTGGGTACCCGCACCTACGCCGGTCAGCTCTATGAAACCGATACCCGACTACGACCCGAAGGCCGCGCTGGCCTGATGGTGAGCAGTCTCTCCGGTTTCGCTGGCTATCAACGGCAACAGGCATGGACCTGGGAGCATCAGGCCCTGATTCGTGCCCGGGTGGTGGCAGGAGATCACCACGTGCGCGAGGAATTTGATAGAATCCGCTTTTCTGTACTGGCAGTAAAAAGAGACCGGGCCGAGCTATTCAAAGCGGTCAGCGAGATGCGCACCAAAATGCGTAAGCATCTCACCAGCAGCGGTGGCAGCAGGGTCAACCTGAAACAGGATGCCGGTGGTATCGTCGATATCGAGTTCATCGCACAAACGGGCGTGCTGCTGAATGCGTATCAGGATCAGAATTTACTGGCCAGCACCTCGACTCTGGTATTGCTGCAAAATCTGCAGACCTGCGGCTGGTTGCAGACAGATGAAGTGAGTGAGCTGGTAGCGGCGTATAAACATTATCGCCAGCTACTGAACCATCGGGCATTGCAGATACGTCTGCCGCAGGACGCAGAGACAGAAACTGAACAACATCGCGCGCGTGTGATCGCTATCTGGCAAAGAGTGTTTGCCGGCCACGAACCAGCGGCCTGAAGATGTATCTATATTTTTTTGAGTGGGAGTGACATTATGCAAACCATGGCTGATCGTGACGGCGTTATCTGGTTTGACGGTGAGCTGGTCGCCTGGCGCGATGCCAAAGTCCATGTGTTAACGCACACCCTGCATTACGGCATGGGTGTGTTCGAAGGCGTGCGCGCCTACAAAACTGACAAAGGTACGGCAATTTTTCGTTTGCAGGCACATACCGATCGTCTGTTTGATTCTGCACAGATTATGCAAATGAAAATGCCGTTTGATAAAGCCACTATCAACGATGCCCACAAACTTGCGGTGCGCGAAAACAATCTGGAAACCGCCTATATCCGACCGATGGTGTTCTATGGCGCCGAAGGCATGGGCTTGCGCGCAGATAATTTAAAAACCCACGTGATTGTCGCGGCCTGGGAATGGGGTGCGTATCTGGGTAAAGAGAATCTGGAAAAAGGCATTCGCATCAAAACCTCATCGTACACGCGTCATCATGTCAACATCAGTATGTGCAAGGCGAAGGCGAATGGTCATTACATAAATTCTATGCTGGCATTACGCGAAGCGCTGACCGATGGTTATGATGAAGCCATGCTGCTCGACAATGAAGGTTATGTCGCCGAAGGCAGTGGTGAAAATATTTTTCTGGTGAAAAACGGTGTGATTTACACACCCGATCTCACCTCGGCGCTGAACGGGATTACGCGTAATACTTTGTTTGCGCTTGCCAGTGAA
>JASBSR010000024.1 GCA_030148865.1 Gammaproteobacteria bacterium | reverse complement strand
TATGCCTGAGCACGGGGTCGCTGAGCTTGTGGTAATCACAACCCACATCATAGAGTATGCGACCATTTGCAGTTTCGATCAGATACGCCAGTATCGGGGCATGAATAAAAACACCGTGGCCGCGACCGCGGGTCGATAGCGTTTTTTCGTAACGATGCGTGCCAGTTAACAAGGGCCAGAAACGGCGAACCTGAGTCATATATTTAACCTAATGTGCGGTTAGAAATGAGACGCCGTCAACACCGATAAAATTAGCACCATAGTTTTCTGTTACGGCTCTCGCACTGTCACTGGCATCGGCATTGAGCATGCGCGGTACCCGATAACGATGGTAGGCACGTAATAAATGCGCCACCGGAAGCACCTGTGTGCTGTCTTCCCCAAATGACTGCCGATGTAGTTCAGGCAGGCGATACCACGGTGCTATCGGTTTCAGGTGGTGAGCATTATGATAGCCGAAGTTGAGCACCAGCAGGTTTAACCACGGGTGTTTAGTTGATAACAGATTCGAGAATGTATTGCGTTGTTCAAATGCCCGATCAAACTGTGTTATTTCTTCGCCGCGTGGCTGCTCCAGGGTTTCAAATATCTCGTAGGTGTGCTGATGTGTATCCATGAAGCGCAAGACTGTCAAAAAAAGCAAGTACGCCAGGGGATAGAAAATAACAATCTGTGGTAGCCACCACAGCAGTACGACAAACAGAGTGCCACGTACAACAAGCACTATTAACACTCTTGCACGACGTGCACGGCGACTGGGCAGGACGAATGGCACGAGTAATACCAGCAGGTGCATCATGATTTCTATCGCGGGTATGTAACACCATTCCAGCCCCTGCAACAGCTTTATTAATAATGGATGCTGCGTTAATCGTGGTCGGTAATCAAATGCGACGACATCAGCGCGATCCATATGGTGACGAAAGTGCTTGTCGCGAATATCTTCATAAGCACCGTAACATGCTCCCGTAAACCAGTTGAGTGTCGCGCCGAGTCTGGCGTTATCTTTGGCGTTCTTAAAAATCGTATTGTGTGCACATTCGTGCACCAGATATGCGGCAATTACCATACTGTGCGCAAGTAGCAGCACGCCAGCCGAATTTAACAGCAAATGATCACGCGCGATCAAATAGAAGCCGCCGCTGTAGGCAAGGACTATATATAACAGAACCAGGGTATTGGGCCAGAGACCATCCGCATATTTCATGACCGGTTGCATGATGATATACCTCGGGTCGTCCCGTTAATTGGCTTATGCCCGCCGGGCCGTCCCGGGTGACAAATTCAAAGTTTGCTCAAACTCCATAAAGCAATTTATATGCCACGAGCAAATAGTTGACGACTCCGGCCTGTCATTGCTCTCGCCCGCGCCAGAGGCCGTTTGCGCGGTGTCCGCATCATAGCAATTTATCCATAATAAGGTACTATTGAGCCTTAATGGTGATAACCCAGATTTTTCTGCACCATAATAGCACGCCATTTCAGTTTCAACCGAGCCTGACAGTCCCCCATGCGGTGGCTCTGCTGCAGCTGCGTGTTAGACCTGATACGGCTTGCTTCGAATCAAGTTTTTGCTAACTGGACAGGACGCCATGCATCTCGCCAAAATTCACAGCCGCGCCCTGGTCGGCATCCAGGCCCCCGATGTCACCGTCGAGGTGCATATTTCCAGCGGCCTGCCAGCGTTGACGATAGTGGGTCTGCCCGAGGCCGCAGTACGCGAGAGCAAAGACCGGGTGCGCGCGGCGATCATCAATTCGCACTTCGAGTTCCCGGCGCGCAAAATCACGGTCAATCTGGCACCCGCAGATTTACCCAAGGAAGGCGGGCGTTTTGATCTACCCATCGCCCTCGGCATTCTCGCTGCATCACAGCAAATCCCGCCGCACGATCTGGCGCGTTATGAATTTCACGGCGAGCTCGCGCTCGCCGGTGAATTACGCAAGGTGAATGGCTGTCTGCCAGCGGCGTTGGCCGCCCAAAATTCTGGACGCATCCTGGTATTGCCTGAAGATTCGGCCATCGAGGCCGCGCTCGCCGGCGGTGTCGAAGTACGCGCCGCCTGTAGTTTGCTGGAAATTTGCCAGTTTTTACACGGCCAGGGCAAACTTGTCTCGGCCAGGGCACCGACGGGATCGCGCTCGCATACACCACCCCCGCTGGACATGGCTGATGTGCGCGGCCAGCATCTGGCGCGGCGCGCGCTCGAAATTGCTGCTGCCGGGGGCCACAATATGCTGATGATCGGCCCGCCCGGCACCGGCAAATCCATGCTCGCCAGCCGTCTGCCAGGAATTCTGCCAGCAATGACCGACCAGCAGGCGCTGGAAAGCGCTTCGGTGAATTCGATCAGTTGTCAGGGCTTCGATGTCAAAAACTGGAAAAACCGGCCCTATCGTTGTCCGCACCACACTGCTTCCGGGGTGGCACTGGTCGGGGGTGGCTCGTCGCCATCGCCGGGAGAAATTTCGCTGGCGCACCACGGCGTGCTGTTTCTTGATGAGCTCACAGAATTTGACCGCCATGTCCTCGATGTCCTGCGCGAGCCGCTGGAAACCGGGCAAATTACGATTTCGCGCGCCGCACGCCAAGCCGAGTTTCCGGCACGATTTCAGCTGATCGCGGCGATGAACCCCTGCCCGCAGGGTTATAGCTGCGATGGTAAATCATTGTGTATCTGCAGCCCGGTGCAGCAAAAACGTTATCTCAGCCGGATCTCGGCACCCTTGCTCGACCGTATCGATATCCATATCGAAGTGCCCAAGCTGAGTAGCGCAGACCTTGATCGCAGCAGCCCACCCGGCGAAGCCAGTGCCAGTATCCAAGCGCGGGTCGACCGTGCGTATCACCGCCAGATCGAACGCTGCGGCAAGGCCAATTCACAGCTTAATTCCCGTGAAGTCGATATTTTCTGCCGCCTCAATAACCCCGATCAGGCGCTGCTGACCCGTGCTATGGACCAGCTCAAGCTCTCGGCGCGCGCTTATCATCGTATTCTCAAGCTCGCGCGCAGCATCGCCGATGTTGCCGAGTCCGACCAGATTGAAACTCCGCACCTTAGCGAGGCTATCGGCTATCGTAATCATGATCGCTTCAATCGCTGAGCTGTAATTCAGTGCTCGCCGGCCAAGCCTGATAAACTACGCCGGCATGAAGCCAATGCGCCCGTAGCTCAGCTGGATAGAGTACAGGCCTCCGAAGCCTGGGGTCGCTGGTTCGAATCCAGTCGGGCGCACCATATAAAAAAACCACCTGTCGGTGGTTTTTTTATATGGTGCGCCCGACTGATTTGATTTGAACCAGAAGCTCAACAAAATCGTCTCGATTTTGAACAGCTCGAAGAGCTGGCCCGAGGGGCGAGACCCAGGGGTGGGTCGAGTCATCCCGAGGCGCACCCTCTTCAATACAAACTGGCTGTACCCATCTGTATTTAAGCTCACATATCTGAACACGGGCTTCGATATTCACTACCAAAAATAACTGTACGCGAATACTGCGAAGTTTGCCAAAATAAAATATCAACTTTGAAGCGATTCACTTTAGCATCAGACCTAAACTTGGCACTGTCATCACTATGCCTCGGTCAGACAATACCCCGGGTCTACGGATTACCTCTAACTGCAATCCAGAATGGGAACATGCCAACAGCAATTTTCTTTTCAACGGTCATCGTCGATGCGTTAACAACCGCTACTTCATTATCCTGTGTCAGGCTTACATAAATCCAGCGACTATCCTTGCTGGCACGAATCCCGTGCGGCCCATTCCCTACTTTTATATTTTTTACTGACAGATCTTTAGTATTAATTACTGAAATAAAATCATCACCAATCGCCGCCGCTGCAACATAACGGTCATCAGGTGAGACATCGATACCACCATGGCCGTTACCCACGGTAATCACCTTTTTCACTTTGCCAGATTGCAGATCGAGCACTGCAACATGATGAACAAAATCACGGACAAAGGCCGTCTTTTCATCAGCTGACAGATCCAGATTATGCGGACCGGTGATCCCGGGCACAGCAATAACTTTAATCATTTTTCGTGTGCGAGTATCAAGCACAGCGATTCCCGCGCCACCCTGTAGAGTAACGTAGGCTAACTTGCCATTTTTCGTAAAACGGGCATTATGAGGGCCTTCTCCTACTTTTATGGTATCAACAACGGCCAGTGTTTTGAGATCCACAACACTAACATCTGCTGAACCCTGGTTACTTATGTAGGCAAACTTTCCATCAGGCGTCACTTTCACCCCTTTCGGTGCTTTTCCTACTTTCACAATCGCCAGTTGTTTACCGTTGTTTGCATCAAAGATATAAACAGTATTACTGGAAGGACTGGTCGACAGCACCATTTTGCCATCAGGCGTAACTGCGTCATACAGCATGTCCGGACCGCCTTTCCATGCAATCTGTTCTGGAAAGGCTTCCACTGTGGCACTTTTTTTCATGGAGACAAAAACACTCTCAGGAAATTCTTTTTGACTCGCCTTATCAGTCGCCAGAGTTTTTTTAGTAGCAACAGCTACAGTTTTCTGTGAAAGACTCGAATAATAAGCCGCTAAATCATTCATGCCAGCTTCATCGAGTCCGGCCACCATCGCTTTCATGGTCGGGTTACTTCGCGCACCACTCTTAAATGCCTTCAGCTGCTTCAACAGATATGCTTGTTTCTGTCCAGCAAGATTAGGAAATTCCTCACTTAGTCCGATACCATTACTACCATGACAGCCTGCACATGCTGCGGCTCTGGCTTTTCCCTGGGCTACATCAGCCGCATAAGTCGTCGATGCAAGCATTGCCATAGAAACAGCAAGGCTATACCTCAGAATGTTTGCTTTCATTGTTTTTCTCCTAATCGAATAGTGCTGCCTAAGTTAGTTTTAATTCGACCTCTTTCGGGATAAGAGTTCCGATGTTTTCTGAACAGAACCTGGAGCTGGCTAAAGCGTTGAAACCGCCGGCGACGAACGATCTTTTCCAGCAGTAACTGGTGTCGCCTGTAATACTGTACTTATGACAGAGTTGCCAGGGTATACTAAACTGCCAGCCCAGGTCAGGGTTTTATAAATTATGCGACCATAGCATAACAATTCGCGTTAAAATTCACCCATTTAAGGCTGGATAGCTGAGCGGAGTAAATACCAATGCGGGTCATGCTATACGATAAGCAAACCAGTGAATTGCAAACTGGCGGCGTTGAGCTGGTAGAACGCTGGCAAAATAGTGCGCTGCAACTGCTCTGGCTGGATCTTGACGCCAGCGACGACGCTGCCGAAAAAAAGCTTCTCCAGGAAAAGTTTAGCATACATCCGCTGGCAATCTCAGATGCACAACGCGACCGCCACCCGCCAAAAATCGAAGTTTTTCAGGATTACACATTTATTCTGCTCAAAGGCCTCAATGGCGATATCGAAAATATCGAATACAACACCTTACAACTGGCCATGTTTTGCCATGATAATTTTCTGGTAACACGCCACACAGCAGACTCACCCAGCACCAATAGCACCTGGAATAAATATCACGCTAATCCAGCATTATTTGCAGCTGGTGTCGGCAGCATCGCCATCGCCATATCTCGCACTCTGGTGGACCGCTACACCAGTTTAATTCTTGGGCTCGAACCGCGACTTGAAACCCTGGAAGACGAAATGTTCGAAAAACCGAATGATGAAATTCTTGCTGAACTCATTGGCTATAAGGGCCAGCTTAAAAAACTACGTCGCGTTTTCACCTATCACAAAACCCTGTTTGAAATATTGCAACACGAGACTACGCCGGGGATAGCAGATGAACTTACGCATAATATCAATGACGTCTACGAGCACCAGGAACGTGCTGGCAGCCTTGCTCAGCTTTACTATGAGCTGGCCAGTGACCTGATTGATGGCTACATATCACTAGCGTCGCATCGACTCAACCAGATCATGAAGCTACTCACTATCATTACCGCAATTTTTGTTCCCATCACTTTTATCGCAGGCATCTACGGCATGAACTTTGAACACATACCAGAGCTGCATTACCGGTATGGTTATTTTATTGCGATCGGCGCCATGGTGAGTATAGTCACTATACTCATGATAATCTTTAAACGTAAGAACTGGATATAATGCCAACTAACCACTTCTCAAGATACATCGCAGCAGGTGCCATTTGTGCTCTTTTGATGCTGCTCACAGTAACCGCCCGAGCAACAAGCAATCGCGATGAAGACTGGACTGTGGCTGCACAAAATGATATTGCCACCATCAACAGGCAGCTCCAGCATTTCGATAACAAGCAGGATAGCGCTAAACTACTCGGCACCATGGATGCAACACTATCCATTTACATAAGCAGGGCACAAGCCTGTGTAGATGAGATTCTACCGCAGGCAGAAAAGTTAAGGGGAGATATCACCGGTTTAAGCAACGCGGATGCTACTCGCAACTCTACCAATATACCCCGAACAGCTTTTGATAAACTGGCCGCCAACACTGAACGACAGTTACTGATCTGTCAGGCAATTTTGGTCAATGCGCAAAATTTATCCAGCAATATACATACCCTGCAGGCCAGCCTGCTAGCAGACTTTCTTATATCACGCGGCGATACACTGCTCGTTACCATCAATGAGAACCTGAAGTCTCTGGAACCAGTGCTCATCAGCTTCAACAATTTTATTCAAACCCGGGTACAGATTAAAGAACTCAATGCAGCGCAATGGTTAAGCCTCGGTACCAGTATGGTGATCGCCTGGTTTATCGGAATGGCACTAAGAAAAAAAATGCTGCTCCGCGCCAGTGAAATTACCAGCGACACCATCACAGATGGGCTGATTGCCGCATGCTTCGCCTGTATAGGACGCAGCCTACCGTTATTACTAACCTCAATTTCAGCCTGTGCTGTACTCGCAGCTATGTTACCGCTGCAACCGCTACCGGTATTAACTGCCATCTTCGCCAGCTTTATTGTCTACTTGCTGGCGATAGTCTCGGCGCGCATTATCCTGCACCCCTGTGAACCTGCAAAATATTTTCTGGATCTGAATGTACACTTCGCAGCCTCCCTCTATAGGCGCCTGCAATTTTTGCTCATCCTTGGATTATTTGCTGTCTTCGCATTCTGGTCTGATCTCAAACAGGTCATTACTCTGGAACAGTGGCAACTAACCCGCTCCATCTTTATGTCACTAACTATTGTCAATCTGGTCTGGTTGATTTTTTATCTTAATCGTGCCCCGGGTCTGCTAGGTAGTAGCTTATTACGAAGTCTGGTGAGCATAACTTTGTTAATTGCACTGGGGGCAGAATTCTCAGGTTTCCGCAATCTTGCTGCCTACCTGTTCAAAGGCACCATCGGTAGTATTATATTAGGTGTTTTCCTGTGGCTGCTGTATGCACTGCTCCACGACACTCTCGACTCACTCGATGAAGGCCGCCACCGCTGGGAGAAAAAACTTCGCGACAAACTTCGTCTCAAAAAAAATCAGCCTATACCCGGCATTCTCTGGATACGCATGCTCAGCGTGGTATTGATATGGATGTTTTTTGCCATCAGCATGCTGCAGCTCTGGCGCTACTCTGATAATGGCTGGACATGGTTTCTGCAACTCATCGGCAATGGCTTTACTGTCGGAAATTTCCGTATCGCACCCTTGCAGATTGCTTTCGGTATTGCGCTATTTGCAGTATTACTAACCTTCGTGCGCTGGTTTCGTCAAAATACCCTGCCCAGGTGGGTACAACATACCAATCTGGATCACGGTGGTCGCGAGGCAGTGGTTACCATCAGTGGCTATATTGGTGTGCTACTGGCAGCACTGATCGGTCTTTCGATTGCCGGTTTTGATTTTACCAGTCTCGCTATTATTGCGGGTGCACTTTCAGTTGGTATTGGTTTTGGCCTGCAAAATATTGTCAACAATTTTGTCTCGGGATTAATATTGCTATTTGAGCGCCCGATACGAACCGGCGACTGGATTGTAGTTGGTAACACCGAAGGCTACGTGCGCAAGATCAGCATCCGCTCTACACAGATTGAAACATTTGATCGTGCTGACGTCATTGTACCGAATTCCGAGCTCATTTCTACCCAGGTGATAAACTGGATGCTACACGACTCCTGGGGTCGGGTAATTGTGCCGGTCGGCGTAGCCTATGGCTCCGATGTAAGAAAGGTCGAACAAATCCTGGTTGACTGCGCCAGAGAGCACCCACTTGTGATCAAAGATAGTACGCGGGTGAGCTCACCGCGTGTCATATTTCGTGGTTTTGGTGATAGCTCTCTAAATTTTGAACTGCGTTGTTTCATCAGTCAGGTGGACAGCCGTCTTACCACTCTGAGCGATCTCAACTTTGCAATTGAGCAAGGTCTGCGTGATGCCGAGGTCGAAATTCCTTTCCCACAACGCGACTTGCATGTGCGTAGCGTCGATCCTTCGATAATACTCACTAACAAGCAACCGGAGTAAACATTCAACCTCTTTTATTTATAATGCTTGATTACTGGATATTTATAATTTCTGGGGGTTTATTTTTGTAGTCAGGCATCGCCATTCCGGCTAGCGCGTTGAGGTAGGTCGGATCTGCTACTCCATAGCGTTTTCTCTGGTACATAACCGCATCACCATTGACTCTGTCAGTAAAGTTTACCGCTGTCGCTACGTGCCCAGGGTAATCCAGGCCAATGACTGCTAGCCCGAGAAGCTTCTTTACCAGCCAGGCGAATAGCACCGCGCGATCTTCGTAATCCGAATATGGGTAGTACAGTGTTTCTTCAGGGAACAGGTAATTTTCCTTGCCGAACTGGTCTTCGTCAGTGTTGTACTGCAATGAAGTCTGCACCAATTTCAGCAGGAAGTTCACCGCCTGCTGCTGATCCATACCCTGCATATCAGCTGATAGCTGCGCCAGTAGTGGTGACGCTGTTACTGAACTGACGCTGGCATTGAAATACATGTCCAGGTCTAGCTGGGGATAGGTTTTGAGAAAATCGACCTGACTGCGACTGTAAACAGCATTAACATTATATTTTTTACCCGCATAAACAAAACCCAGCTTCCTCGTCGCCGGTCTGGCTATCACAACCATGTCGCGATTTAGCACCATATCCAGTTGCTTGTGCGTTCCCGGGTACTGGCCATCATAGGTATAAACTTTGCCGAGTACCTGGTCGCTGCCATCAAACCGTAGTGCATAATATCTCACCTTATCAAAGGTGAAATACGGCACAGAATAAATTTTCTGGTTCGATGGCACTAGCAAATATACTGTGCTGGTGTCATAGGCAATGCGTGCAGCGTAGCCAGCCTTGGCCAGAATAAACCAGGTGAACAATGTTTGCCGGTGCACCGCTCCGGAATAGATTTTTTGCGCCAGCTGATTAATTAATAAAAAATACGCCCGGTCATTTAATTGCAGCGCCGTGCGCTGCGCTGCGACCTGTGCAATCAGGCCATCGTAGTCAGCCAGACTCAATAATGACCAGAACGCACTCACTGCGGCTTCATTAACCGGTGATGTTGGCCGTGCCTGCAAAGCAGGATCGTAGTACAGAGCGATTCTGCTGCCAAAATACTCCGGCTCAATGCGCTGGCCCTTTTTTGCCGTGCTCGGCACTACCGGTGGTGGTTTTACCGGTGGCGTGGTTTTCTCGGGGATCACGGCTGGCCCAGGCATCGGCGCCATTGCCACTGGCACAGCAGGTGGGGGCACAATCATGCCATCGGGCACTGACGTGGCGGTTCTGGCGGTGCCACCGGCATGGTTACCGGTTTTGGTTCCGGGTCGCGTCCAGGCCGCGCAGCAACTGCATTTCTCTCCACTGCATTTTCAGAAACGCAGTAAACTCCTTGTCGCGGCTGTCTTTGTATTCCTGAAAACTCTGCTGCTGCTGTTGCTTCCACTGACCAAATTCGCCATTGGCGTACAGCCGGCGACTCACTTTTTGGTTTCTCATCGCAGCCTTCTCCAATAAAAAACCGGCCCCTGTGAACGACGGATGCCGGCTTTTTTGCGACTGCACTACGGTCAAAAACTTTATTTGGTAGCTGCAATCGCCGCTGCCAGTTCATCCTGTCCTTTTTGTGCCTTAAACTGCTGCCACAACGCCCTGTCATTATTCATGCTGGTACGCAACGCATTTTCCGCAGCCGCCGCTGTCGCGCCAGCATCCATGCCCAGTAAGACATACAGAGTACCGTTCGGACTGGTTCTAGTTTCGAAAATTTTGGTGCCCACCAGCGTCTGGTCGGTAATCTGTCTGGTCACCGAGGTGTTCACCTTATCCACCGTTTCAGTACTGGCAGCGCCAGTCGCTTCTGCATACTGCTTGACCATGTTCTGCACCTGCACCTTCATACGTTGCGCTAATTGTACGCGCGCATCGGTGGCAGCCATATTTCTCATAAAACTGTGGCCAGCGGCAGATTTGTCGGCAGTGCCCACAGCGGATACCACGATACCATCGACAGGCTGATCACAAATCCAGCCTGGTGCAGACGTGCCAGCGGCATCCGGGAAGACGCAAGCGGGCGCTGCCTGTCTGACATCCCCCTCGCCAGCACAGGCGCTTAGCACAAGTGCGACCGCCATGGCTCCGGCAAAATTGAATGTGTTTTTGATGCTCATATCCTTCATCTCCAATCGCTAAGTCGTTGTCTCGTTGTCTATTACCTGAAAACATGATCCAAATTAAGGTATCAGCGGACTTATCGTAAGCAAATTCCGACCCCAAGTCTAACCTTAATTGGCGCGATCAATGTTAAGCGCATCACATAAATTACTGTTTTTTGAATACAAATCCGTCTATGGCATGATGTTCCCTGAGTTGGCATAAATAAAAACGGGGCATAGAGTGCCCCGTTTTACCGCTCCCCGTTACAACAGCTTATTTTTTAGTTTCTTTTGCCACCAGATAATCAACTACATCCAGCAGCCTGTCGTAAGTGCCGGTCATGCTGCCGGAGGTCATGTATTTACCGTTAACAATAACTGTAGGTACGCCATTGATCTGATATGCCGCCTGCGTTTTGACTGCTTTGCGCATATTGCTATCAATGCCGAAAGAGTTATAGGCTTCGGTAAAAGCTTTTTTGTCGATGCCCTGCGTTTTAAGAAAGCTTGCCATCGCTTCGAGGGTGTCCAGGCGTTTATGGTTCTTGTGGATTTCATCAAATATTTTTTCGTGTACCTGCTCAAGCCTGCCAAGTTCCTGGAGAGCATAATAGGTGCGCGCGTGGATTTTCCAGTCAGGACGAAACACAGCCGGGATGCGTACAAATGCTACATTCGCGGGTTTTTTACTCAGCCATTTACTGATAAATGGCTCGAAATGATAACAGTGCGGACACCCGTACCAGAAAAACTCCAGTACCTCGATTTTGTCGCCTGTTGTCGTTGGCTGTTGTGCTATGGTCTTATATTCTTTACCGTCGCTGAACTGCTCCGCATAACTGAGTTGCATAGACACGGTATACGCTGTCAGTACCATCACCACAGATAATAAAATTTTTCGCATTCGAATCTCCAGTCGTTAAGAGCCGTTATGGCACGACTCTATCTATGCTTATATCAATTATTTTATTGGCTGAATTTACATCAGCCACCTGAACTTCACCAATATAGTCGCCGCTTTGTGCAATCGCCGAACCCGAGCGACTGATGCGTGCTGCCACTACGACACTGGGAAAGGCACTCAGGTTCATCCCGTCTATCATCGACATGCTGTCATCGAGACTGATTTCCGCAGGCAGTTGCGCCAGTGTCAGGCGTTGTACCGCCAGCGGCATTTTCGGCCCCTGCGCGGCTTTGGCGTAAACGAACACCGCATCGCCGGGACTAAACCTGGCACGCACGGCAGCATCCACGCTGACCGCCACACGAATACTCGCACCCGTAATCGCAGCTGTCTGATCTGCGACAGCATCCACTTTCAGTAAATTATCTACGGTAGCTACGGTTTCACCTTTTGCGATCAGCGCGGCACGGGCTTTTTCGATATAAAAACGAATCGACTGATCTACGTCTTTATCACTGTTAGCCACAGTCGCGAGCTGGCTGAGATTATCAATCGCTTCACGATAATGCTCTGCCTGAAACTCGGCAACGCCGGCAAACCACAATACATTAATATTGTCAGGCTCCAGTTTTTTTGCCTGTAACACCAGCTCACGCGCCTCGTCGTTAAAGACTTCGTTATTTTGCAGGGCGATGGCCTCGGCTTTTTCCAGCATCAATTGGGCATCAGGTTGCAGCTCCAGCGCGCGGCCAAACGCTTCAGCTGAATCCTGATAGCGTTTCAGATGTTTGTAGGCACGACCGAGCATGCGCCATTCCTGCACCGTGCCTTCGTTGCTTTGTAAGTACGTTTCCAGCTTCGCGGTCATTGCTTCGACTGACGGTGTCTGCTGCTGATCAGTCTGCACCTGTACGACATTGCTGCCGGCGTGCATACCAAGATCCTGATACAACAGCAGCGCGAATGCTGGTAGAAAAATAGCCAGTACCAGCGCCAGCACCGGGTGACGTTTTGCACTCGCGGTACATTGCTCGCTAGCCGTCGCAGTATTTTCGACCGGAACATTATCCAGCAACTCACGATCAAGCTCCTGTCTTGCGATACGATAATTTTCCTGATCGATTCGCGCCTCAGCAAGATCGGTATCCAGCTCTTGTAGTTTTTCTTCGTAGAGCCCCAAATTGCTCTCGCGATATGCTACCGCTGTGCTACCACGACTGCGCAGCAGTGGATAAACAATAATGCCGATTGCCACCAGCAACATGAGCACCGTCAGGGCCCAAAAAGTAACATTCATGCGCTCGTTCTCAGCTTGTCAGGACAGGTCATCATATTTAAAGGATTTGGTTTATTTTAAATCGCGGCTTTGCGCCTGCAGGTCATGCAGGCGCGCCCGCTCGCTCGCACTGATTTCAGTATCAGCCGGGACTTTTCTCTGACCACGAATCAGCTTCAAAGCGAAAAAAACTCCCAGCAAAAACACCAGCATCGGCCCCAGCCAGAGCAGGGCGGTTTGCAGTTTGAATGGTGGCCGGTAAAGCACATAATCACCATAGCGAGCGACCATGAAATCAATGATCTGACTTTCGCTCTTGCCGGCTTCTATCATTTCGTAAATTTCAGTGCGCAGGTCTTTGGCGAGACCGGCGTTGGAATCTGCAATCGACTGGTTCTGACACACCAGGCAACGCAGCTCATTGCCAAGTTTGTGAAACAGGGCTTCACGTTCCGGAGTATCAAACTTAAACGTCACCACTGGATCAGCCAGCACTTGCGTGGTTAGCAGCAGGCCACATACTATCAGGATATATTTTTTCATCCTGTCGATGCCTGCATTTCTTTGTGCAGTTGTTCGAGCAAGGGCATCAGGCGCTCGCGAATGTACACTTCATCTACCGGGCCGATACGCTTGTCGCGAATAATGCCACGATGATCAATAATAAAAGTCTCGGGCGCACCGTAGACACCCCATTCGATACCGGCACGGCCATCAAGGTCGGATATTACTGCGGTATATGGATTGCCGAGATCATGCAGCCATTGGGTAGCATCAGCGACCTGGTCTTTGTAATTAAAACCAATCACGCGCACTCCTTTATTCGCCAACCATTTGATTGCCTCGTGCTCCTGGCGACAGGCAAAGCACCAGCTTGCCCAGACGTTTAATAACGTCACATTGCCTTTAAAGGTTTCCTGAGTGAGCACACCATTGCCATTCAGTAACGGCAGTTCGAATTGTGGCGCGGGCTTGCCGATTAAGGGTGAAGGCACAAGACGCGGGTTGAGCGTTAGGCCAATTGCCAGTACCACTACTAGCAGCATAAAAACTATCAGCGGCATGAAGCGGCGCAAAGTTGACTTTTTAGCCGTCGCTGTTATTGCATCAGTCATGTAGATACCGGGCGATCAGTGGCTGGTCACAGCTGGCGATGCCGGCTCAGCGCGCAAACTATGTTTCACCCGCTGGCGGTAACGGCGATCACTGACCGCGAGCACACCACCGAGCGTCATCAGAATGCAACCCAGCCAGATCCAGCGGATCATGGGTTTGTAATATAAACGCAAACTCCAGGCACCGCCGCCCAGCGACTCGCCCATGGCGGCGTACAGGTCGCGGAACAGACCATCATCAATGGACGCTTCGGTCATGGCATTGTTCTGATCGGTGTACACCCGTTTTTGCGGTGCCAGTTCGCCGATCAGTTTGCCGTCTTTGCGCAACTCAATCATGCCTTCGTCGGCAACATAGTTCGGACCCTGTATCTGATGCGTGCCAAGAAACACAAATTCATAATTATCCATGGTATAGCTACTGCCGGGTTCCATGCGTAAATCTTTTTCTGTGCTATAACTCATGACAAAAGTCACACCGATGACAAAGCTGGCGATACCCAGATGCGCCAGCGTCATACCGAAAAACGACAACGGCATACGTGAACTACTGCGCCAGCGCAAATAAAAACCAAACAGCGTGGTCAGCGCGACCCAGATTGCCGCCGCCACGCCCAGCGCAGTCGCAAGCGACAGGCTACCATTTTGCACAAACGGAATTACCGCGCCGAGCGCCAGCGCGATCACCAGAATGAGCCGCAGTTGTTTTGCCACCCGCGCCGGATTGTCGCTTTTCCAGCGCACAAATGGCCCGATGCCGAGCAGGCTCAGCAAGGGCACACTGACCAGCGCGAACATGGTATCGAAATACGGTCGGCCCACCGAAATTTTACCGAGCGCAAATGCATCCAGTACCAGCGGATACAGGGTGCCGACAAATACCGCCACCGCAGCTGTGAGCAGAATGACATTGTTGAGCAGCAAGGCGGTCTCGCGCGAGAACCATTCAAAACGGCCACTGCTACTCACGGTTTCGGCGCGCCAGGCGTATAGTGCCAGCGAACCACCCACCACCAGACACAGGAATATTAAAATAAACACACCGCGCGCCGGATCGGTAGCAAACGCGTGTACCGACACCAGCACCCCCGAGCGCACGATAAAGGTGCCGAGCAAACTTAATGAAAACGCGAGTATCGCCAGCAGCACAGTCCAGCTTTTAAACACGCCGCGTTTTTCTGTACTGGCTAAAGAATGAATCAATGCGGTACCGACTAGCCACGGCATGAAGGAAGCGTTTTCCACCGGATCCCAGAACCACCAGCCGCCCCAGCCGAGTTCGTTATACGCCCACCAGCTGCCGAGCCCAATACCCAGAGTGAGAAAGCTCCAGGCAATCGTGGTCCACGGTCGCGACCAGCGTGCCCAGGTGGCATCAAGCTTGCCCCCCATCAGCGCTGCAACTGCGAATGCAAATGCCACCGAGAAACCGACATAGCCCATGTATAACATCGGCGGATGTATCGCCAGACCCGGGTCCTGTAATAACGGATTTAGTGCATTACCATCCGCCGGTGCCGGAAAAATTCGTTCGAACGGATTAGAGGTAAATAACATGAAGGAGAGAAAGCCGACACTGATCATGCCCATGACAGCAAGCACCCGCGCCACCATCACGTCCGGCAGATTGCGACTATATACCGCTACCGCTGTGGTCCAGATACACAGAATCAGAGACCATAATAGTAGCGAACCTTCGTGCGAACCCCAGACCCCGGAGATGCGGTACATCAAAGGCTGCACCAGATTAGAATGCTGCGAAACATAAAGCACAGAAAAATTGTGCACAATAAACGCCTGCGTCAGGGCCGCGTAGGCGAGACCGACAAACAATAATTGCGCCAGCGCAGCAGGCCGTGCCACGGCGATCATCGCGGCATCGTTTCTGGCTGCCCCCACCAGCGGCACGATACTGAGTAAGATAGAAATGGCAAAAGCAATAATCAGTGCGAAATGGCCGAGTTCTGGAATACCGAGTTCTGAAATCATGTCAGTTATTTTATAGTGTGTTGGTGTTTGCTGACCCGACCTGTTTGGCCTTGTCTTCGGTCGCTTTCAGTGCAGCCGCCACTTCCGGTGGCATATAGTTTTCATCGTGCTTGGCAAGAACCTCACTGGCCACGAACTGACCGGCGACATTCATGGTCCCCATGGCAACAATACCCTGACCTTCACGGAACAGATCGGGCAATATGCCGCTGTAACTGACCGGCATGCTTTCTGTGTTGTCGGTTAAAACGAACTGCACATTCAGTGTATCACTAGCGCGCACGACACTGCCTTTCACTACCAGGCCACCGACGCGAAATGCGCGCGTCTTAGGTGCCTCACCCGCTTTCACCTGGGTCGGGCTGTAAAAATACAGCAAGTTTTCTTCGAACGCCGACAAACCCAGCACCGTGGCAACCGCCACACCAAACAGCACCAGTATCACCAGCATTTTTCTGCGACCACGTTTCGTACTCATAATGTCACCTGTTTATTTTCTGCGCGTAGCTGTTCGCGACGCACGGCACGCTTCACGCGGCGGATAATATGTTTACGCTGGCGCAAAGGCAGAATCACATTTAACGCCAGAATCACGGCGGTGAGCCCGTAGGATGTCCAGACAAACACCGCGTAACCGCCCATGGCAAAAAATGTCGACCAGTTAAATTCAGTTCCGCTCATCTCAGCTCACAGTTTTTCGATCAGTTCGCGCACCCAGCGCCGGCTGCGATCGCGCAGTAAAACTTCATTGCGCGCCCGCACCAGCACCACAGCGGCGTAAAACAGCTTAAATGCCAACGCCATCAATAGCAGCGGAATCAACATACTGATATCGATCGAGGGCTTGTCCAGTTTCGCCACGGTAGCACCTTGATGCAGGGTGTTCCACCATTCTACCGAATAATGAATAATAGGAATATTCACCACACCCACAATCGCCAGCAGGCCGCTGGCCTTGTCGGCGGTCCGCTGATCTTCGATCGCTGACTGCAACGCCATATAACCGAAGTACAGAAACAGCAGAATTAGCTCTGAGGTCAGGCGTGCATCCCAGACCCAGTACGTTCCCCACATCGGCTTGCCCCAGAGCGAACCGGTGACCAGTGCCAGAAAGGTAAATGAAGCCCCGATCGGCGCGCTCGCGGCGGCAATCATATCAGCGAGACGTATCTGCCAGATCAAACCAATCGCCGCCGACACCGCCATGACCACGTAGATGAAGAGCGACATCCACGCCGCCGGCACATGAATGAAAATAATTCGATACGACTCGCCCTGCTGATAATCGGTCGGCGCGACGAACAGGCCCAGATACAGACCATAAGCACCAACCAGCGCCGCGGGGATCGCAAACCACGGAATCAGCCTGGCTGACATCTCAAAAAAATACTTTGGCGAAGAAAATTTCTGTATCCACGCCCAGATTGCTCTAAACATTCTTTACCTCGAGGCCGTAATTCTCAGCGCGACTGCGGTGGCAATCGGCGCCAGCGATACGGCCAGCGCCAGCACGGCACCCAGAAACAGCAACTGCCCGCGCACACTCATGCCATCACTGGCGACATCAATCGCATTGGCGCCAAAAATCAACACCGGAATATACAGCGGCAGGACTATCAGAGACAGCAGTACGCCGCCTCGGTTCACCGCCACTGTCAGGGATACCCCAATTGCGCCGATCAAACTCAGCACCGGCGTGCCCAGCAGCAGACTGTACAGCAACGCCGGCAGCGCAGCATCCGGGACACTCATAAATACCGCCAGCAGGGGCGCGATCAGCACCAGCGGCAGGCCAGTCAGCAGCCAGTGGGCACAGACCTTGGCCAGCACCAGAATCACCAGCGGATTCGGGCTCAGCATCAGCTGGTCGAGTGAGCCATCTTCGTAATCCTGTTTGAACAGCCGATCCAGCGAGAGCAGCACCGAGAGCAGCGCCGACACCCAGATCACGCCCGGTGCCATTTGTTGCAACTGGGTCTCGCTGGGGGTCACCGCCAGCGGGAACAGGCTCACCACCAGCACAAAAAAAATCAACGGGTTCAGCAGCTCGTGGCGTGAACGCAGCGCCAGTCTGAGATCACGCAACAGGACATGATAAAACGCGCGCAGCATCAGTTGCCACCTGCCAGGTGTGCAGCTGACAGATTCAGCGACTGCATCTCACACTCCAGCGCCATGCCGTGATGGGTGGTAAAGATCACACTGCCGCCAGCAGCACGGTGCGCCAGCAGCATGTTTTCCATGAGCGCCACGCCCTGTACATCGAGCGCGGTCAAAGGCTCATCCAGAATCCACAGGCGGGCGTCGGCGAGCAATAAAAACGCCAGCAAAATTCGACGTCGCTGACCGGAAGACAGCGCCTTGCCCGCGACATCTTCGTAGGTCGCCAGCCCCACCTGCGCCAGCGCCTGTTCGATCTCGGCATCAGCCAGCGTTTGCGAACGCGTATCGAGCAGGGCGCGAATATTTTCCAGCACACTCAGCTCAGCCTTGATGCAGGGTAGATGACCGATGTAGACCATGCTGGCATAAAAATCTTCGCGCGCCGCAGCGATGGCCTTCCCCTGCCACAATACCTGACCGGCATCCGGCAGGCGCAGGCCGCAGAGTATTCGCAGCAGGCTGGTCTTGCCACTACCATTGGCGCCTTCGATTTGCAGCACCTCGGCCGCGCCGAGTTCAAAATTCAAGGCACTGAACAACAGCCGGTCATCGCGAGTGCACTCGAGCGCAAGGCCGCTTAACAACGCTGGTGCCCTAGAAACTGGTGTGCTGACGAATTCCGACATAGCTATGATCACACAAACAATCTTTTACAGACAAAAAAGGGATGGCGCTGCCATCCCTTTTTCTAACGATACTAATGTGTCGTTGTTATTTCAGGCTGGCAATGTAGTTTGCCACGGCTTCGAGTTCAGCATCGCTCAATTTGGCGACTATATCACGCATCAGCGACTTGTCATCCGTGGTGCGTGAGCCGTTCTTAAAAGCGTGCAACTGGGCCAGAGTATAACCGACATACTGGCCGCCGACCCGGGCATAGCCAGTGCCTGCGTTGCCGGCACCAGTCGGGCTGTGGCAGGCCTTACACGCTGGCACGCCCCTGGCGACGTCGCCGCCGTTGTAGATTTCACGACCCAGTGCCAGCCGGCTGGCATCATTGGGCGCTGCACTGCTGATTTTTTGTTGCTGGAAATAGGCACCAATATCTGCCATATCGGCTTCACTCAGAGCGGCGCTCATACCCAGCATCAGGTCATTACTGCGACCTTTACTGGTTTTGAAAGCTTTTAGCTGATTAATAATGTATTTTTCGTTCTGGCCGGCAAGCTTGGGGAATGTTTCCACCACGCTATTGCCGTCCATCCCGTGGCAACCACCACAGGCCAGCGCCTTGGTCTTACCGGCGGCGGCATCGCCCGCCTGCGCAGCAGCGGAAATCGAGAACATAAGTGCAATACTGTATAAGAGTGTTTTTTTCATTACATAGCCTGTCTGGGCAAAGAAAAAGTGGCGAGATTCTACACCAGAGCTTGTGAATCATCAATTTGCCCCTGATAATCACTGCCACCATGGATAATCGTTACTACCGTCAGGCCAGGTTTCTCATCAGCGCCGCCACCCCCGACCAGTTTCCTGATAACGAGGGTCTGGAAGTTGCATTCGCGGGCCGCTCCAACGCCGGTAAGTCCAGCGCGATTAACGCCCTGTGCGACAACCGCGGCCTCGCCAAAACCAGCAAAACCCCGGGCCGCACCCGTCTGATCAATTTCTTCCAGCTCGATGACACGCGCCGGCTGGTTGATTTACCCGGCTACGGCTATGCCAAAGTGCCGGTCGCAATGAAGCTGGAATGGCAGGCGCTGCTCGAACAGTATCTGGTGCAAACCCAGGCACTGCGTGGACTGGTGGTGATTATGGACATCCGCCATCCGCTGCGCGATTTCGATAGCCAGATGCTGGACTGGTGTCAACATTATGCGCTGCCGGCGCATGTACTGCTGACCAAGGCGGACAAACTCAAGCGTGGTGCCCAGGCAAAGGCCGTATTCGAAGTCAGAAAAGTGCTGAAAAATGCTGGCCCGCAGGCCAGTGTGCAGGCATTTTCGGCCAGCAGCCAGCAGGGCATGGCCGAGCTGGTCGCGGTGCTCGACCACTGGCTGGAACTGACCCCGGGAGGAACAGACCCTGGAGGAATAGCACCAGGCAAATAAACCCCGGACAAAAAAACGCCCGGCCATCAAGACCGGGCAAAAAAGCAGAACCGGTTTGGGGAAACCGATTCCAAAACGGCTTGCTCAGGGAGGCAAGCAAGCCCGCGCCGGGCTACAGCGCATTCGGTAAACTCACACCATCTCCATGAGCCCATCAAGTTCGTACTATTGATTAAAGACCAACCAAAAAATAATTCATTTACTATCAGACCAGTGGTCAAAAACTGCCCGTAAAATACCCTGTTTTTTTGGATCATTGGAGATATAAAGGAACTTAATGTTTTATTTCAATAAGATATGAAATACAGCCGAGTCGGATCGGCAGCATGATTTGCTCAGTCAATAATGTCGGTAGATTTTTCAGAAAAAACAGCTCAGCTGTCGGCACAGCAGCCACCCAGACCATAGGCAGAACCAGGTCAGCCTTAGTGTGCCTGATCCCAGTTATCGCCGACGCCGACATCGACCACCAGCGGCACACGCAGTTCAGCGGCAGCCTCCATCTGCTCGACCAGCAGCGCAGACAGGGCCGCCACCTGCTTCGCAGCAACTTCGACCACGAGTTCATCGTGTACCTGCATCACCACTCTGGCATCGAGCTGGCTCGACTGCAGCGCAACGTCGACCGCAAGCATCGCGCGCTTGATAATATCCGCCGCCGTGCCCTGCATCGGCGCATTGATCGCGGTGCGTTCGGCGTATTGGCGATGCTGAGCATTGCGCGCATTGATCTCCGGTAAATATAAGCGTCGGCCAAACACGGTTTCGACATAACCCAGCTCGCGCGCTGACTCGCGGGTGGTGTCCATATAGGCCTTGACCCCGGGGTAACGCGCAAAATACAGGTCAACATAATCCTGCGCCTCGTAGCGGCCGATGTTGAGCTGTTTTGCCAGACCGAAGGCCGACATGCCATAAATCAGACCAAAGTTAATCGCTTTCGCTGCACGCCGCTGTTCGTTTTCGACTTCGTCCAGCGGCACCGAAAACACTTCCGCGGCGGTCGCGCGGTGCACATCGACACCTTCGGCAAAGGCTTTCAATAAACTTTTATCCTGCGAGAGGTGCGCCATGATACGCAGTTCGATTTGTGAATAATCAGCAGCGACTAACTTATAAGCTTTCGCGGCGACAAAAGCCTGACGAATACGCCGGCCCTCTTCGCTACGGATCGGAATGTTCTGTAAATTCGGATCAGTCGAAGACAAACGCCCGGTGGCGGCCACGGTTTGATTATATGACGTGTGTATGCGCCCGGTGCTGGCATCGACCTGTTCTGGTAGCCTGTCAGTGTAAGTCGATTTGAGTTTGCTCAAACTGCGATGCTCGAGAATTAACTTCGGTAACTCGTATTCTTCTGCCAGCTCCTGGAGCACGTCTTCCGCCGTGGATAACTGGCCGCCTTTGGTTTTTTTTGTCCCGGGTATGCCCAGCTTTTCAAACAGAATCATACTGAGCTGTTTCGGTGATGCCAGATTAAAACTTTCGCCAGCGACTTCAAAAGCCTGCGTCTGCACTTCGGCCATGCGTTTTGCCAGTTGCTTGCTATGTTTTTTCAGCATCGCGACATCCACCATAACGCCGTTGCGTTCGATCCGCTGCAACACCGGCAGTAATGGCAGTTCAATTTCACGATACACTTTTAACAAACTCGGCGCAGCCTTGAGATCGTTGCTGAGTTTTTCGTGTAACTGTAAAGTGATATCAGCATCTTCAGCGGCATACGGCCCGGCCTGTTCGAGATCGATTTCATTGAAAGTTAACTGTTTGGCGCCCTTGCCGGCGATATCGACAAAATGAATCGTATTATGACCGAGCAGACTCAAGGCCATCGAATCCATGTCGTGTCGCTTTGTCGAATTCAGCACATAGGATTCCAGCATGGTGTCTTCGGCTATGCCCTGCATTTTAATACCGTGATTTTGCAGCACGTGGGCGTCGTATTTTAAATTTTGGCCGAGTTTGGCTTTTTTGGGATTTTCCAGCAAAGATTTAAGGCTGCCGAGCACAAAGTCTTCTGACAACTGCTGTGGCGCGCCGGGATAATCATGCCCGAACGGCACATACGCAGCTTCGCCGGTTTTCACCGCGAATGAAACCCCCACGACACGCGCCGTCATATAATCCAGACTGGTAGTTTCAGTGTCAAATGCAAACAATTTTGCTGTTTCGAGTTTTTTAAGCCAGGACTTGAATGTTTTTTCATCAAGCACGGTCTCGTACTTCGCGACTTTTTTTGTGCTCTGAGCTTTTTCTGTGGCATCACCAGCGAGCTCATCCAGCCAGCTACGAAACTGTAAATCGGTATAAAGTTCTTTTAGTGTTGCAGTATCCGGTTCGGCAATTTTTAAATCGTCGATACTATCTTCCAGCGCAAGATCGCATTTGATGGTGGTGAGCTCGCGTGACAAAGGCAACTGACCCAGCGATTCGCGCAGACTCTCACCGACCTTGCCCTTGATCTCATCAGCGTGCGTCACCAGATTATCCAGCGTCTTATATTCACTCAGCCACTTGCTCGCCGTTTTCGGGCCCACTTTGGGTACACCGGGAATATTGTCCGAAGTGTCGCCCATGAGCGCGAGATAGTCGATGATCTGCTCGGGCTTGACGCCAAATTTTTCCACCACGCCATCAGCATCAAGCACGGTATTGCTCATGGTATTAATCAACGTCACCTGCGGACTCACCAGCTGCGCCATGTCCTTATCACCGGTTGAAATCAGCATCTCGCGTTTTTGCTGGCTGGCCAGCGTGGCGTAACTGCCAATGACATCATCGGCTTCAACCCCGGGAACCGAGATCAGGCGAAAACCCATGGCTTTCACCAGAGCGTGCAACGGTTCGATCTGGCGGCGCAGCTCATCCGGCATCGGCGGTCGCGTCGCCTTATAGTCCTGATACATGTCGTGACGGAAGGTTTTGCCTTTGGCATCGAACACCACTGCCATGTATTCCGGCTGGTAGTCATTGCGCAGTTTGCGCAGCATGTTGACCACACCGTAGATCACACCGGTCATTTCGCCACGACTGTTAGTCAGGTGCTGCAACTGCGGCACGTGATAGGCGCGATAGAGATAGGACGAACCATCGACCAGAATGACAGGGGCGGTTTTATCGGACATGCGAATTCCAGCTCAGA
The DNA here is from genome assembly GCA_030148865.1 of Gammaproteobacteria bacterium. Taxonomy (GTDB): domain Bacteria; phylum Pseudomonadota; class Gammaproteobacteria; order SZUA-229; family SZUA-229; genus JASBSR01. The sequence goes on along the minus strand of JASBSR010000024.1, from coordinate 63,102 downwards.
GATTGCCAGCGATTATCGCAAACCACCGCGCTGTTGGCTAACCCCGGCGGCACTGCTGCGCGCCGCGACGAATCTGCAAACCTGACTATTCAGCGGGTTTAAGCTAGAATTGCCCGCATTTTGCGACACAGGACAAAGACCTGACCGCCATGTCGGTTTACACCACTATCGAGCAGTTCGAACTGGAATCATTCCTGACCCATTATCATGTGGGCGAGCTGGATGCCTACGCCGGGATTTCCGAGGGGATCGAAAACACCAATTATTTTGTCGACTGCAAATCCGGCCAGCGCTTCGTGCTCACCATATTTGAGCACCACGATTTTGCAGAAATGCAATTTTTTCTCAATCTCATGCACCATCTCGCCGATCATGGGGTGCCCAGTGCGAATCCGGTCGCTGATCGTGACGGCCAGTATTTGCGCATGCTCAAGGACAAACCCGCAGCATTGGTCGAACGCCTGGTTGGCGGCAGCATTGTCGACACCGAGGTCGAGCACTGCGCACAAATCGGCGCCGCCATGGGCAAGCTGCACAGTGCCGGTTTGAGCTTTGAACACAGTCAGGTGAATCCGCGCGGCCCATTATGGTGCAAAAACACGGCGCATCAGGTGCTGAACAAACTCGCCCAGCCCGATCAGGCCATACTCAATGCTGAAGTGACTTTTCAACGCGGCAAACGTGATGCCGACATTCCCCGCGGTATTATTCACGCTGACCTGTTTCGCGATAATGCCCTGTGGAATCACGACACTCTCAGCGGTATTATCGATTTTTATTATGCCTGCAGCGACGCCCTGCTCTACGATCTTGCGGTCGCTGCCAATGACTGGTGCTGCGATTCGGACTTCAGCCTGAACCGGGAAAAAGTGACTGCATTATTGCAGGCCTATCATCAGCACCGCGTGCTGTTAGCCGTTGAACAAAACTACTGGCCCACAATGTTACGTGCAGCAGCACTGCGTTTCTGGTTATCGCGTCTCTACGACAAACATTTTCCTCGCGCCGGCGAACTTGTGCACACTAAAAACCCGGATGAGTTCAGAGCGATTATGGTGGACCGCATCGACCAGCACGATGCGTACGAAACATTCTGGATCTAACTATACTCAATTCCAGTTTTAACCATACACCACAACACCACGGATATTCACCGAGCGGATAAAGCTTATGCTACTCAGTATTGCCAATATCATCGAGCGCTTTACCGATTTCACCGGACGCCTGGTGTCGTGGTTAACCCTCGCCATGGTACTGATCACCTTTGGTGTGCTGGTACTGCGCTATTGGTTCGATATTGGCTCGATCGCCATGCAAGAATCCGTGATCTACATGCACGCGGCGGTATTTTTAATCGGCAGTGCCTGGACGCTGCAACAGGATGCGCACGTCCGGGTTGATATTTTATATTGCCGTTGCAGTAAGAAAGCCCGCGCCCTGATCGACCTGCTCGGCAGTGTGTTTCTGTTATTACCTTTCATGCTATTCATCGCCGGGATCAGTCTGCAATATGTCGCCGACAGCTGGAGTGTGCACGAAGGCTCGCGCGAAGCCGGCGGCCTGCCTGGGGTATTTTTGCTCAAAACCTTAATCCCGACCATGGCCATTTTATTAATCCTGCAGGCCATGGCTAAAACCCTGCGCGCCGCCATTGTGCTGCAAGGCCGCCACTGATGGAGTGGATGCCGTTTATATTATTCGCCGCCGTTTTTGTCGTGTTGCTCAGCGGTTACCCGGTGGCGTTCGCACTCGGTGGTACCGCCTTAATCTTTAGTTTTATCGGCATCAGCAACGGCAGCTTTGACTCTGTGTTTCTGGAAGCACTGCCGAATCGGCTCTATGGCATTATGATCAACCAGATTTTGATCGCGGTGCCTTTGTTTGTCTTTATGGGCGTGATGCTGGAACGTTCAAAAATAGCCGACAACCTGCTTAACACCATGGCGCGACTATTCGGCCCCTTGCGCGGCGGCATTGCCATTTCGGTCACGCTGGTGGGTATGTTGCTGGCGGCCAGCACTGGCATTGTCGGTGCCACGGTGGTAACCATGGGGCTGCTGTCTTTACCCACCATGCTGAAACGCGGTTATGATCCGAAAATTTCCAGCGGTCTGATTTGTGCATCGGGAACCCTCGGCCAGATTATTCCGCCTTCGATTGTGCTGGTACTACTCGGTGAAGTGCTGTCATCAGCGTATCAGCAATCCCAGCTGGCGCTGGGCATTTTTTCACCCGACACCATATCGGTGGGTGATTTATTTGTCGGTGCGCTGATTCCCGGCATTTTATTAGTCGCGTTCTACATATTCTATATCGCACTCGTCGCCTGGCTCAAACCCGCAGCGATGCCCGCGATTCCGAAAGACGCACACGATGATTCTGTCCATATTATCGAAGATGTCCTGCTTAGCATGCTGCCGCCAATAGCTTTGATCGTCGCCGTGCTCGGTTCAATTATTGCCGGACTGGCGACGCCGACCGAAGCCGCCGCCATCGGTGCTGTCGGCGCCATGTTGCTGGCGGCTTTCAAAAAACAGTTAACGCTCACCAATTTACGCGCCGTGGTGTACAGCACCACGCGGATTACCAGTATGGTGTTCATGATCTTCATCGGCGCGTCCTTGTTCTCGCTGGTGTTCCGCGGTTTTGGTGGCGATGATCTGGTGCACGAACTGTTGCACAGTTTGCCCGGTGGGGTATACACCGCAGTGTTTGTGGTCATGCTGGTGATGTTTTTGCTTGGCTTTGTCCTCGACTTTATCGAAATCACCTTTGTTGTGGTACCCATCGTTGGCCCGGTGCTTCTCACCATGGGGGTCGATCCAGTCTGGCTGGGCATCATGATCGCGATCAACCTGCAGACCTCGTTTTTAACCCCACCCTTCGGCTTCGCGCTGTTTTATCTGCGCGGGGTGGCCCCGGCGGAGATCAAAACCTCACAAATCTATCTCGGGGTCGCACCATTTATTGTGATCCAGCTGATTGTGATGGCGCTGCTGGCATACTGGCCAGCGCTGGCCACCTGGCTGCCGACGCAGATTTCCTGAGCGCTTGAACTATTCCACTGCCGGGTGTAAAAAGTACGCTCTATCAAGCATGATTCACTGATGTAGTCATCTCCACAGCTGTGCCTATGGCGTAACGTTTTTTCTTCTCTGTCCGTCGCTATCTTGCACAGTCTGTCCCGCAGAGCTGGCTACCGGCATAACCAGCCAGCGAGGGACTTATATGAGCACACCAGACTTACCGCGTAAAACCAGAGAGCTGCACAACCACCATTTCGACTCGACCATCTGGAATGATTTTCAGTTTCGTGATGATGATATTGTCATTGCGACTTATGCCAAATCAGGCACGACATGGGTACAGCAAATTGTTTCCCAGCTGTTATTTGATGGTGCCGAGAATCTGGAAGTGGCCGAAATGTCGCCGTGGATGGATCTGCGTATTCCACCCAAAGACATCAAGCTTCCTTTCATTGATGCACAAACTCACCGCAGATTTATCAAAACGCATTTGCCGGTCGATGCGCTGGTGTTCTCGCCGCAGGCCAAATACATTTACATCGGTCGCGATGGTCGTGATGTGCTCTGGAGCATGTACCACCATCATGCCACGGCGAATGACACCTGGTACGGCGCACTCAACGACACACCGGGTCGAATCGGCCCGCCAATTGAATCACCACCAGAAAGCATCCAGCAATATTTTCATGAATGGCTTGATGGCGATGGCCACCCATGGTGGCCGTTCTGGGAGAACATTCGCTCCTGGTGGCGGATTCGCGAGTTACCGAATGTATTTATGCTGCACTTCGAGAGTCTAAAAAAAGATATGCCGGGTGAAATTCGTCGTCTGGCTCAGTTTCTGGAGATACCCATCAATGAAGATCAGTGGCAGTCGATTCTGGAGCACTGCAGTTTCGATTACATGAAAGCCCATGCCACTAAAAGCGTGCCGCTCGGCGGGGCTTTTTGGGACGGCGGCGCGCAGACGTTTATCAACAAGGGAACCAATGGGCGCTGGCGTGACACTCTGACAACCGCTGAAGTTGCAAAATACGAGCAGTTCACGCTGGATAATCTCGACCCCGAATGCGCACGCTGGCTGGCGACTGGAGCCATGCCTTAATCGGACGTCAGGCAGTCTGCTGAGCTTTTGACAGCAAACTGTCCCAGGCCGCCAACAGGTTTTCACTCGGTGATGCGTCTTTATCAAACCTGAGCATATCCGGCAAACGACCAAGATAAATCACGCGCTCAGGGTGGCCTTTGGGAAACTCGGCCTGATAATCAAAAAACAGATAGCCATTTACATTGACGTTGGGCACGGCGGTGGCGATAGCTTTGATACGAAAATCGAGTTCGTGCAGCGGGTTTGCAAAACGAAAGCTTTTTTGTCCAATCATTTGCGTCCATTCATCGATGCCGTCGGCACAAAAAATCCTTCCCGGATAGGGTGTCAGCATTAACAGGCTGATGCCCTCGGCGTGCAAAATCAATCGGTCGACTGTGAAATAGTGCCCCAGTCCATCCGGCCATTTGAAATGTGCGATGCGTTTGTGACCGAGATGATTGAGGCAATAGCGAGTTTTAAGATTGAGCCAGCCATGTCTGATTTTTTTGCGTACCAGAAGTGCAATCAGAAAAATGGCTGAAGCCGCCATTGCCAGCGTATTGCGCTCAATGAAGTCCAGGCTGGCCTGTATTCGCGGGTCTAGTATCACGCCATCCACCATGGTCACCGATAGTCCGTATTGCAGATATTAGCCCATGTGACAGCGATATCTAGATATGGGTTCAGCGCCAGCCGGGCTTTGCGACAAAGCGTTTTATTCCTGGTGCGTTTATACCTTTGCCTGTCGCGGTTTGATGTCTGTATCTAATACTGCGCATCGTGATAAATGTTTTGTACATCATCAAGATCATTGAGCATGTCGATAAATTTTTCGAACATCTCGATATTTACGCCACTGATGACTGAATTCGCTTTTGGCAAATACTGAATCTCATCGACTTCAAAATCAATTTCACCAAAGGCGTCAGCCAGTGCCTGCTTTGCCCTGAAGTAATCGGTGTTGGCTGTGAACACTGTGATCTTGCCGTCGTCGTCTTCGATATCGGCGACATCGACATCCGCCACCAGCAGGGCTTCGAGCACGGCGTCATCATCGTTGTGGGCGAATACCAGAATCGCGCTGTGATCAAACATGTGGCTGACACTACCCTGAGTGCCGATCTTAGCTTTGGTTTTGGTGAAACACTGGCGCACATCACCGAAGGTACGGTTGGGGTTATCGGTGAGACACTCCACCATCACCATGCAGCCGCCGGGGCCATAGCCCTCGTAGATCGCGGGTGAATAATCTTCCCCGCCGCTGCCTTTAGCCTTGTTGACCGCCTTTTCGATAACATGGCTGGGCACCTGATCTTTTTTGGCGCGTTCGATAAGACCCCGCAGCGCCAGATTGCCCGCAGGATCGAGGCCGCCCGACCTGGCGCAGACATAGATCTCACGACCGTAACGACTGTACACCTTCGCCTTGGCGTCGGAGGTTTTCGCCATCGACAGTTTGCGGTTCTGGTAGGCTCTACCCATTTAATTATGACTCTTTGGTATGGTGAAAAATCAAATTTTACAGATTATGGCCTGGTATTGGGAGCCATTTGTCCACATAGATATAGGTTCCAGAGACTCGATTACCGTGTATACCTGTCCCCGGGAGATAAAATCTTCACATGAAAACCGGCTCAAACTCCAGTAAACAATTGCGTAGTCTACTGCGCAGCCCCGCCTGCCACTGGGTGGGCGATGGTTTTCCGGTGCGCACACTATTCGCCTATCCCCAGCTGGGGGCAAAACTCAGTCCGTTCCTGATGCTGGATTACGCCGGTCCCACTGAATTTCCGGCCACCGAAAAACGCCTCGGTGTCGGTGAGCACCCGCATCGCGGGTTTGAAACCGTCACGATAGTCTATGATGGTGAAATCGAGCATCGCGATTCTTCTGGCGGCGGTGGCAGTATCGGCCCCGGCGACGTGCAATGGATGACCGCCGCATCGGGGCTGGTGCACGAAGAGTTTCATGGCCGCAACTACGCCCGCCGCGGTGGCAAATTCGAAATGGTGCAGCTCTGGATCAATCTGCCGGCAAAAAACAAAATGAACCCGCCGCATTATCAGGGTATTTCAGACAAACACATTCCGAGTGTGAAGCTGCCAAATGGCGAAGGTCGAGTGCGCGTCATCGCTGGCGAGTTCGCAGGCAGCACAGGCCCGAGCAAAACGTTTACGCCGATGAGTGTGCTCGATATACGGCTCAATTGCGCCAGCAAAACCATACTCCCGGTTCCTGACGGCTGGACTACTGCGCTGGTCGTGCTCAAAGGCAGCGCACGCATTAACCATACGCACGTCATCAACGCCGCTGAAACTGCGGTGTTTGATCGTACGGGCAATACCGTCTGCATCGACCATGCCGCCCACCTCACCGCCTTATTGCTCTGCGGCGAACCGATTGCCGAACCAATTGTTGGCCACGGACCCTTTGTCATGAACAGCAGCGAAGAAATACAGCAGGCGATAGTCGATTATCAGTCTGGTAAGATGGGCCATCTCAGCTGAGTGTATATTTAACAGACAATCTGGCCGGAAACTTCATGAGCACACGAGACAGTAATGGCACCGAACTAAGCGATGGCGACAGCGTGCAGGTGATCAAAGATTTAAAAGTCAAAGGCACATCGTCTACCCTGAAACACGGCACCACCTATAAAGGAATGCGCCTGACCAGCAAAGACGAAGAAGTCGAATGTGGGAAACGCAAGGCTACCATCGTGCTCAAAACCTGTTTTCTGAAAAAAGTTTGAGCTGCGCGCGTACCTTCATATCCGACAGAGTAATGTCATGAGTCTGTTGCGCTGCCTGCCCTTACTGTTACTCTCGTTTACGATTCATGCTGAACAACGCCCGCACGTCGTCACCACTCAGGCGGGCGATGAAATTAACATTGTTGAGCACGCTGCCAATGGCGCTGTGCTCTTCCTCTGGCTACCCTCGGAGGCCGGCCCGCATGTTTCTGAAACCCGCACCGCAGATCGCCTGGCCAGTCACGGTATCGAGGTCTGGCGACTTAATCTGGTCGAAGATTATTTTTTACCCACGGTCGCCAGCAGCCTGGAACAAATCCCGGCAAGTACGGTGCGCGACCTGATTCAGCAAGCGATTACAAAAACCGGCAAACGGGTGTATCTGGTCAGCACTGGTCGCGGCGCGATTCCGATGCTGCGCGGGGCACACCTCTGGCAACAACAGCACCCGGGCGCACTCGGGCTTGCCGGTGCCATACTCATGAGTCCCAAGTTTTATGTTGAAACACCAGATCCCGGCGAAGCAGCAGCGTTGATGCCTGTGGTCAGTGCAACCAACCTGCCACTGTTTATTCTGCAACCCGAGCAATCGCCCTGGTTCTGGAAACTGAATGACACCACTACCGCACTCGAACATGGTGGCAGCGATGTTTTTATTCGTCGTTTGCCCGGGGTGCGCGATCGTTTTAATTTCCGACCTGACGCCAGTGAGGCTGAGCACAAATTGAGTACTGCATTACCCGCACTGCTAATGCAGGCAGCCAAATTGCTGGCGGACTATAGCCGGACACCGCGCACAGCAGTTGCACAAACCACAGCAACACCCCGTGTCAGGACTGAAAAAAAGGATCACCGCTTACAGACTTACAAAGGGAAGCCACAGGCGCCCGAGCTGCGTCTGCCAAACTTGAATACTGTCATCATCGACCTGAAAGACGTCAGAGGCAGGGTGGTGCTGGTTAATTTCTGGGCAAGCTGGTGCCCCCCCTGCGTACACGAAATGCCCTCCATGCAACGTTTGCAGGATTTAATGCAACAACAGGATTTTGCCATCCTCGGTGTCAACATGGCCGAGGATAAGCAGACCATTCAGGAATTTCTGGACACAAAAGTTAAAGTTAATTTTCCTGTTGTCATGGACAGTAAAGGTCTGGCTCTAAAACGCTGGGGCGTGTTTGCCTTCCCGACCAGCTATCTCATCGACAAACAGGGCAGGATACGTTACGCCCTGTTCGGCAGCGTCGAGTGGGATGCCCCTGAAATGGTTTCTACCATCACCAGCATGATCAACGAATCGTCTGCTGACAATAAATAATTAAAGCTTCAGGCTGCGGCCTGATTTTCGGCGTGTGTTGCGGCATCTGCCTGCGTTGCACCAGCTTCAGCCTGAGGCTTTTTTCCGATATCGCTGCTACCACCTGCATGCCGGGCTTCCGGGTTGCGCTGACGCTCATATAAAAATTTCAGTACCTGCGCACGATAATGATTGTATTCCGGGGTGTCAGCCATGGTAACGCGCTCGCGTGGTCGCGCCAGATCAATTTCCAGCACCTCACCGATGGTTGCAGCCGGACCGTTCGTCATCATCACAATTCTATCTGACAACAATACGGCTTCATCAACATCGTGCGTAATCATGATCACAGTATTTTTTAATTCTGCCTGGATTTCCATCAACGAATCCTGCATATGCGCACGCGTTAAGGCATCGAGCGCGCCGAAGGGTTCGTCCATTAGCAGCACTTTTGGCTGCATCGCCAGTGCGCGCGCAATGCCGACGCGTTGCTTCATGCCTCCGGACAATTCGTCAGGGCGTTTGTTCATAGCGTGATCCATGTGTACCAGTCTGAGGTTATGCTCAATCCACTCACGTGTTTCGGCTTTCGATTTTTGTTTCTTAAAAACCTGTTTGACCGCCAGCTCGACATTCTGATACGCGGTCAACCACGGCAACAAAGAATGATTCTGGAACACCACTGCACGATCCGGTGCCGGCTCATTAACCTCCAGGCCATCGAGTATCACACCGCCGGCGCTGGCCTGGTATAAACCAGCGACAATATTGAGCACGGTTGATTTACCACAACCGGAATGCCCGATTAAAGAGACAAACTCGCCTTTTTTAATTTTTATATTGACACTATCCAGCGCCTTGAACGCACCGCCAGCTGGTAGCGGAAACTCCATTGACACATGGTCAATTGATAAATGATCTTTGCTCATAGCAACAACTCCAATGTTCTATTGATGTGTATAAGGCGCGCTAACGCAGCACAGCAGTCTTGTCCCAGCTCACTTTTTTCTGCAACATCAGCATCATCCAGTCGAGTGCAAAACCAATAATGCCTATGGCGAACACCGCCACCATAATTCTTCCCAATGAGTTTGAACTGCCGTTCTGAAACTCATCCCAGACAAACTTGCCCAGACCTGGATTCTGCGCCAGCATTTCAGCCGCAATTAATACCATCCAGCCAATGCTCAGCGAGAGACGCAGACCTGTAAATATCATGGGCACCGATGACGGCAATACAATTTTCCAGACATGAGTAAACCATCCCAGTCTCAGCACTTTTGAAACATTGATTAAATCTTTATTGACAGACGATACACCAACGGCTGTATTGATTAAGGTTGGCCATAAACAACACAACATCACTGTAAAAGCAGACGTCACGAACGACTTGGCAAAAAACGGGGCGTCAGAAACATACACCGCGCTGACGACCATGGTTACTATGGGCAGCCATGCTAATGGCGACACCGGCTTCAATATTTGTACAATAGGATTAATCGCACGATATACCGACTGGTTCAGGCCGGTGACAATACCCACCGGTATCGCGATTATGATACCGAGCATAAAACCGGCAAACACAGTTCCCAGGCTAGTGAGTATCTGATCAAAAAATGTCGGCTTGCCAGTGTAAGGCCTAATTTTAACCTCGGCATCTGGGTCAGCTTCAAGTTTTATTGCATTTCGTTTTTCCTGCCTCAGGTAAAACGCGCTTTCTTTGTCTCGTTCTCGTTCGTGCTCTGCGACCAGATTAGTCGCCTGTTGCCAGACCTGTACCGGGCCGGGCAGTTTGCCCAAAGATGTGTCGATATGAGACGCCGCACCATCCCACAACAACAGGAATATAAAAAAAGCAGACAACGGCAACATAATGTTCCGTATCAACTTCTGGCGATCAAGCTTGCTCACTCTGTCCTGTAACGCTGCTATAGATTTAGCCAACATATTTAGTATCAAAGTTTTCATCGTTGCTCCTGGCCTGATCTGTGCTAGCGCAGGCTTACACAGATCAGGTCTTATCGAAAAATCATTACGCTATTTAACGGTGTCTTTGCCTTTCAAACCTATCTTGAATTTCTTCAGATACGCGTTCGGCTGGGTTCCGTCGTAAGTAATATTGTCGATGAACTCACTTTGTGGCGGTTTAAATCCAGTTTCTTTGTCGAAATTCGGAAAGTCTTTGGCATTTGCCTTACCTTCTTTGATCAGTTCTTTTGCAGCTTCAGCGTATAAATCCGGGCGATACACACTTTTCGCGGTATCGACATACCAGCTATCCGACTTCTCGTCTGCAATCTGTCCCCAGCGGCGCATTTGGGTGAGATACCAGATGGCATCTGAATAATACGGATACGTTGCGTTGTTTCTGAAAAAAACATTAAAGTCGGGTACTGACCGCTTGTCGCCTTTTTCATATTCGAAGGTGCCGGTCATCGAATTCGCGATAACATCATAGTCCGCGCCCACATATTCGGGACGAGCCAGAATTTTCGCGGCTTCTTTGCGATTTTCCAGACCATTTTTATCTAGCCACATGGCCGCACGTATCAATGCCTTTAATACGGCTTTGTGCGTGTTAGGATATTTTTTCGCCCATTCATCAGTTACACCAAATACTTTTTCTGGATTATCTTTCCAGATTTCATAGTCAGTAATTACTGGCACACCTATACCCATAAACACGGCCTGCTGATTCCAGGGTTCGCCGACACAATAACCATAGATCGTACCCGCTTCCATGGTGGAAGGCATTTGCGGTGGCGGGGTCACAGACAACAGGGCGTCTGCGTTGAGGGTGCCAGAAGTATCGCCTTTTTTCGGCGCATAGTAACCCGGATTAATGCCCCCGGCTGCCAGCCAGTAGCGTAGTTCATAGTTATGTGTCGAGACCGGAAACACCATACCCATTTTAAACGGTTTGCCTTCGCGCTTGAATTTGTCAACGACTGGCTTGAGATAATCCGCCTTGATTGGGTGAACAACTTTACCGTTTTTGTCTTTTGGGATATTGGGTTTCATCTGCTGCCAGACGGCGTTCGATACCGTAATACCATTGCCATTCAAATCCATCGAAAATGCAGTGACGATGTGAGCTTTGGTACCAAAGCCGATGGTCGCACCCAGCGGCTGACCCGCCAGCATGTGTGCACCATCCAGCTCACCGGTGATGACGCGATCCAGTAATATTTTCCAGTTTGCCTGTGGCTCGATGGTAACGTACAGGCCTTCATCTTCGAAGTAACCTTTTTCATAGGCAATTGCCAGCGGTGCCATGTCGGTTAATTTGATAAAGCCAAATTTCAGCTCTTCTTTTTCGAGGCCCTTGGTTTCAGCTCCAGCCAGCCCCATACTCATGATGCCAGCCAGCATTACAATGATTTGAATACAGGTAAGCGATTTTGAAACAGCGCCAGTGTTAGCAGTGTGTGGTTTGAAGAATACAGCTCTCATTCTAAATACTCCAATCTCCTCGCCGAAAAAACGACACCCCATCACTGGAAACCATAAACCAGTAACAGGGTGCCGCTACCCGAGGAACTCAATAGCGACCACCATTAGTCGTGTTAGTGGTATATAAGCAAATGCTGTGCCAATCTGCAGGCGACTGATATCACAGGACTTTAATCTGATGTGGCGAGATCTACGCACTATTTATGTTCGTAATTGGAATGCGCGCACGTCGATGGTGCACAGACTTGTTTTCACACCTGCGCGGCAGGATAATCGGCTTTCACACGCCCATGACAGGTGAACAACTATGTTTCCGCGCACTCACCTGTCCAGTCCTGCTGACCCTGGGTATTTTATTCGCTTACAACGGCTGGCCCTGCAATGACGACCATTACCTGGGATGAATTTGTAAAAATTGAGCTACGTGTTGGCAAAATTATAGGTGCTGAAATTTTTCCAGAGGCACGCAAACCCGCATATATCCTTCACGTGGATTTTGGTAGCGAGCTCGGCGTGCGCAAGTCCAGTGCCCAGATCACCCAGCTGTATGACTGTGCAGAACTGGTAGGTAAACTGGTTGTCGCTGTGGTGAATTTCCCTAGCAAACAGATTGGACCCATGAAATCTGAGTGTCTGGTCACGGGTTTTCATGATGCAAACGGTGATGTCGCACTCTGTGTTCCAGATAAGGCTATCCCCCTGGGTACCAGGTTGCTGTAATACCACGGCCATTTATTAATAGCCGCAGTATCCCCCTGTCGCACAAAACGATCTTGCATTATGGAAAATAATATTATTGATTCGGTTCAGCGCTGGCTGCAAACCATGGTGATTGATCTTAATCTGTGCCCTTTTGCAAAACGTGAACTGATTAAAAACAGAATTCGCTTTACTGTCAGCGATGCAACCACAGAAATTCAGCTGTTAGCTGCACTGCAATCCGAGCTGGAACGACTCAACGTTTCCGACCTCATCGAAACCACTTTACTGATACATCCATACATTCTGCAGGACTTTTATGATTACAACGATTTTTTAAATACCGCAGACGAACTGCTGCTGTCAATGAAACTGGATGGCATTTACCAGGTTGCCAGTTTTCATCCCGACTATCAGTTTAGCGATACCGCCCAGGATGACGTCGAGAACTACAGCAATAAATCTCCGTATCCGATACTGCATTTGCTAAGGGAAGCCAGCCTCGAACACGCAATTGCCAGTCATCCTGACACGCTGGAAATTCCTGACAATAATATCGCACAACTAAATAAACTTGGATCAGGTGTAATGCAGGCCCTGTTGCAAGACTGTTTGCTGCCCAGGAAGGATTAACACTTATGTTATACAACCTTGCGATTTTGTTCGTAGGACTGGCGCTACTAACTCTCGGAGGTGAATCACTGATCCGCGGCGCTATCGGTACCGCCAGACGGCTTGGAGTTTCACCATTGTTAATGGGGCTGACCATCGTCGGCTTTGGCACTTCAGCACCCGAGCTGGTGGTGTCGGTGAATGCTGCTCTTAGTGCTCAGCCAAATATTGCTATTGGCAATGTGGTCGGCAGCAATATTGCCAATATATTATTAATTCTCGGCATTACAGCACTAATCTCACCACTGAATGTGACACCTCTGGCGCTCAGGCGTGACGCGGTTACTGTAATCTTCGCCAGCGTTTTATTTGTGATCCTCAGCAATGATAGCTTACTGTCATACTTTGATGCTTTCATTTTACTGGCAGCATTAACGCTATATTTAATCTGGGCATACCGGGGCGAAAAATATCTTGCCGCAGCCGAGATGCACTGTGCCGAGGCTGTCGAAGTTACACTTGTACCAACCCCGATGATCTTAACCATGTTCATGATCGCTGCGGGATTTGCCGCTCTCATTGGCGGCTCGCAGTTATTTCTTACTGCTGCCATCAGCATTGCAACAGCTCTTGGTGTTTCTGACACCATGATTGGTTTAACCCTGGTCGCTGTTGGCACTTCACTACCAGAGCTCACTATTTCCGTGATTGCTGCACTACGAAAACATGCCGATGTGGCTGTCGGGAATATTCTGGGCAGCAATATATTCAACCTGCTCGGCATACTGGGTGCTGCCTCGGCGCTCCAGCCGCTCACACTGCCCGCACAGATTCTACATTTTGATCAGTGGGTGATGCTGGCGACCGCGATACTGCTGTTATTGTTTCTGTCCACCGGTCGCCGACTGAGTCGGGCCGAAGCTATGCTATTACTCGCTTGTTATGCTGCCTACATAACATTCACCGTGCTCTCGACTGGTTAGCCTCCCCGCCAGCATTGCTCCATCCGCACTGTGCATCTCGTAAGAAATGCACGGGAATTTATCGCAATCAACCATAATCAGGCAGCCTGCGCTTCTGCCGCACCCGCTTTCATCACATCAGCCAGCGTGGTATACGCTACCGCCCAGGCATTTTTCACCTCGTCAGTGAACGCAGCGCCGAGACCTTGTTCCAGAGTCCATAACAGCGCCGCTGCCACCGTGTCGTAATCGGCGTCTTTCACCCCGTAGACAACATGATTGGCACCCAGGTCTTTCAGTGTTTCTACTAACGGTTCCAGGTTATCCAGCGCGCTAACCGCGAGGCCGATGGTTTTCATCAGCTTTGCGCCCTGCGCTTTCATATCCCCCTTGAACATCGACTTCACACCAGGGTCCAGCTCAAACAGGCGGCCATAAAAAAGCTCAGCTGCCTGTTCTGATATCGGCACCACATTAACCCAGGTGCTTTTTACCAGTTCTTTTTGTCGTGGTGTCATGCTCTCACTCCCGATAATTGATTAAAGTAAAATTTCTGCTGCTGTCACAATTTGACCCGCGACTTCGCCTATTTTTTTATTGTGATTCATCGCCAGCTTACGAATTGCTTTATACGCATTGTCCTCATCGAGGTTGCGCTGCTTCATAATGATGCCTTTTGCCTTTTCAATGATCTTTCTTTGCACCAGTGCTGTGCGCATAGTTTCCAGCTCATTCTCCAGCAACAACTGATGCTTGAAGCGCACCATCGCCACCTGCAATAAATACCCCAGCCGGGCGGCAAGATCGTGACCGTTGATCACATACGAAGAAGCGCCCGCTTTGAGAGCAGATTCCACTGACTCCGGCTTTGCATCACAGGTGAGCACCAGCACTGGCATCGGGCAGGTTTGCGCTATAGACCGCATGATACGGAGCTCATCGTGAGCAATTTCAGCACTCACCATGATGACCGCATCTGCATTTGCCGTTTTTACAAATGGCGCAGCTTCTTCGTTTTGGCTGATAAATTTTACAATCCGATACCCGCTTTCGCCAGCCGCCTGCAGTAGTGGTTGCGAATATTCGAGACTATCGGCGATTACAATTATATTCATACGATTAATTCACACTAGTCATCTATGCATTAACTAAGCAATTTCGATGCCACTCTTGCAGCGTTACTGTGTGATGTTCATGCTCATCTGTCGGTCGCGTGGTAACAGACCCTCCTAACTGGCATATTGTTTGCAGTAATTCCTGCTCACGCAACGTCGCGTGACCATTCGATGCCGAGCCCCTTACGACGTAGTTGATTAAACCATCAGAGTTAGAGCGTGCCTCTCTTTCGGCTAATGATTGATTTAACTGTGTTTCTGATTACCGGCAGAGAACGGATTTAGCCTGTTCACAGCAACTTGCTGATGTACAGAACACATTATTGCCATAATGCAGGATCTACAAATATGAATTCATCGCACTTTTATGCACTCGTGCCCGCACTGTTACTGGGCAGTCAATCTTTTCTCGCTACCGCCGGAACACTTGAACAGGCTTTTAGCGAAGGCAACGCCTCTCTCAATGCGCGCTACCGCTACGAAACCGTAGATGACAGCGTCAAACAGGATGCAACCGCTTCAACTTTGCGAACCCGTTTTGGCTTTTCAACTTCGACAGCATTCCCTGTCTTCGCGTATATTGATTTTGATCATATCACACGACTCGGCGAGCCTGATTATAATTCCACGAACAATGGCCAAACCCAGTTTGCCACCGTGGCCGACCCGGCAGGTACAGAAGTTAATCAGGCATATATAAACTATAAAATTTCTGCTGCAATCACCGCAAAATACGGTCGGCAACGTATCATCTATGACAATGCACGCTTTGTTGGCAATGTCGGCTGGCGGCAGAATGAACAAACCTTTGATGCGCTGCGCTTCAGCATAACGCCGACAAAAGATGTTTCGCTCGATGCGGTGAATATTCAGAAAATCAACAACATTTTGGGCAAAGAAATCTATACCAATACCAGTCTGTTCAATGCCAGCTTTGCCAATATCGGCGCTGGCAAGCTGGTGACGTATGCGTATTTACTCGATGATGCTGCCACACCGAATACCGCAACCAGTACACTAGGCGGTTATTACAGCGGCGCGTTCAATCACCTGTTATATCGACTCGAATACGCCAAACAAGCTGACTATGCAGATAGAACCACCAGCTTCGATGCCAGTTACAGCATGATCGAACTAGGCTACACAGTTGATGACACAACAAAACTGTTTGTTGCTATGGAAACCCTGGGCAGTGACAACGGCACTGCCGCCTTCCAGACACCACTTGCCACCAAACACGCTTTCAATGGCTGGGCTGACAAGTTTCTTGCGACACCGGCAAATGGCCTGGTCGATACTTACCTGAAAGCTGTCACTAAAGTTGCCGGTATTGGCCTGGTCGGTATCTACCACAGCTTCAGTGCTGACCAGAGCAGCGCTGACTATGGCACCGAGCTGGACCTGCTGGCGTCTAAAAAGCTCGACGATACATTTACCGTGCTAGCCAAATATGCCAGTTACGATGCTGATACCTTTTCCGCCGACACCAGAAAAATCTGGTTACAACTGGAAATGAAGCTTAAACAATAGCACAACACAGGACTGGCACAGTGCTTGCTTCATAGTCTATGAGCTGGCGGCGTTCTCTTTCTCTCCCCAGCTGCGCCGCCAGCTCAGCGAGTGTTGTTTCTATGCAGGGATGAGACTCCCCCATGGCCATGGATGGCTTCTCTATGTTTTTCTCCGAGCATCCTGAGGCGATTTTTGCATTGACTTTGTGCGCCCACGCACCACCTTATTATCTGATGACACAGGCGGGCCTGATTATTGGCAGCAGCAACCACTCATCTTGGTCGCTGCGTTCCTGGCTACTGATGAAGCATTGCAGGCCGCATAAAATAACTCGCCCGTAGCATCTGTTAAACTGGCCAGACACCACCGCCGCGAGATCACCGTGCAACTACACAAGGCACTCAAACACTGGGGCACTGTCGATTTCGCCACCAGCCTGAAAGCCGAGCTGGAAAACCTTCCCACCGGCAGCCTGCCATTGCATCTCGCCACCAGCCAGGGCGGCATCGTCGATGACAGCCAGATTTCCGTCTCCATCCTCAGCAGCACAACCAACGATAACTGCATCCAGATTCGGGTCAGTGTGTTTTTCACCGAAATCATCGCCGGCTGTAACTGCAGCGATCCGCCACTGGAAACCAGTGGCTACGCTCTGTTGCTAGTGCTACTAGACAGCAACAGCGCCGAAGCCAGCTGTAGCGTAATAGCTGAATAAATCAAACCGCAACATTTGTCATCGCTCAACTGCCCCATCGCTTGCAATCAGAACAGGTGGGGAGTAAAAAAACACATCGCTATTTGCTCAGGGACTTACCTGGCCGCCAGGCTCCCGTTTTTTCTGCACTCCTGCTTATACCGCACTATTGAGCAGCACAATATTTTTCTCGCAAAGCCATGGAACTCGCACCCGGACTATGACACTGCCATCCAGATAAAAGATGCTGGAGAGATTTAATCTTGCCCAATGCTGAGGCGTGACCAAACCATAACCAGCACTCTTAATCAATACTGGTACCTGGCCGGAATTATTCTGACTGCACCGCTCCCGGCGGAATAGCGGCAAACGTATACACCACCCCGCCCTGCTTTTTGGCAAACAGCTCGGCGCTGATGGCTGTCGCAAAAGGCACGACCTCTGCTGCGCCCATACCACCTGCGCGACCACTGCCCAGCACGTACCAGGCCTTATGTGCGTCTATCCAGTTATCGACTCCCGGATGATCCCAGTCGGCGTCAGTCATGTCATTGACGTAGATCACCGCGATGTTTTTGGGTTCTTCGGCCGACCGGGTGAATGCAATCATGTCTCGCACCGAGGTAAACCATAGCGCTGGCTGCCGGTCATCAAGAATTATCTGCGCCTTGGGCCCGCTATGGTTAAGCACAGTCATCAGACAATAATAACCATTGGCGTCGCGCGTCAGGGTTTGCGGCAGCGGCACTGCGGCAGGCTGATTTTTTTCGCAGGCGGCTAATGCCAGAACAAACACAAGATAATATGATTTACGCATACGCGGTTTTATCCGACACTAAAGTTCCCGACGTTGAAATACCAGCGCTGTTGTTGTTAAGGGCACGATCAACCACAACAACATAACGCTGATTAGCAAATAACTGCTCATCCCAGCACCACTGGCAACTCCCGCTATCCCCGCTGCCTGACTGACACCCTCGAATACACTCAAGTTAAGTATGCGGTAGGTATCTGTCGGACTGACCAGCATCAGCATGGCAAACAGTTGCTGACCAAGCATCTGGCCCTGATCCAGCATCAGCGCACCGAACAGCAATAAATCGTAGAGCACAACAAACACCAGCCATAGACCGATTGCCGACCCTGCCGCGGTAGCGCGTTCTTTCACCAGCACACTGACCAGATAGCCCAGCGCAATAAAAATTGCGCCCAGCAGCAGTGAGCTCAGCATCATCAGAAGATACGCCTGCCAGCCTTCTGTGCTGCCACCGTTCACGGCAATCATGATGAGCAGGGCACCACCATAACCGGCAAGGATGGCAACCAGTATAATCATGACGTGCCCCATAAACTTGCCCAGAATGACCTGCCCGCGTGTTACCGGATAGGTTAGCAACAACAGCATGGTGCCGCGTTCGAACTCACCAACCAGCGTATCAAATGACAGCATCAGAGCAATCAGCGGGATCAGATACACGCTCAAACTCGCCAGGCTAATCACACTGATGTCGAGTGCACTCGCGCGCACCGATCCGATTGGCGCTGAACCCAGCATGGACAACACCAGCGCCAGTGCGCCCAGCAACAGGATCGTGGCGGCAATCCAGCGATTGCGCAAACCATCACGCAGTTCCTTGAGTGCCAGTACCCACAACAGTCTCATGATGCTGAATCTCCGCGCATAAAATATTTATACACTTCATCCAGCCGTGGTGGCGTGATCTGGATATCACATACCACTTCACCAAGTTCGCTAATGCGTCGGATCAACGGCATTTTTTCACCATTGCTACACCACAGACTCAGGCTCTGGTGGTTCAGCTCGGCAATGTTAACGGCTGTGCCCAGACGTTCCGCCACCCGAGTCGTCTGACCCGGTGTCACGCTGATGCGCACCTGTGCTGGCAAGGCCGCCTGCGCATAAAGCTCATCGAGACTACCGCAGGCGACCATGGTACCGGCTTTCATAATTACGAAACGACTGGCTCTGGCTTCGACTTCGTTGAGCGCATGCGATGAAATCAGCGAGGTCACGCCTTTTTGGTGCATGGCATCAATCAGCTGGTAAAAATCCTGGCGTAATGAAGGGTCAAGCCCGGTGGTAGGCTCATCGAGAAACAGTAGCCGCGGCTCACCGAGCAAGGCCTGCGCCAGACCCAGGCGTTGCCGCATACCTTTTGAATAGGTGGCCACGCGTCGCTGCGCCGCAGCACCAAGCCCCACCAGCTGCAACAGCTTCTCTGTTTGTGTATTGGCTACGCTTTTCAGGCGCGCATAAAATGTCAGCACTTCGCGTCCCGTCATGGCTTCATAAAAGGCCACGCTTTCGGGCAAATACCCCAGTGCCTTACGCTGCGCGACCGCAGTTCTCAGGGCGGGATTGCCTGCCAGCACTTCGACTTTGCCCGACGTCGGTCGTGTCAGCCCCAGCATCAACTTCATCAATGTGGTCTTGCCTGCGCCATTGTGGCCAACCAGCACAACACATTCACCGGCCTGCACGCTCAGGCTAAGATCGCGCACCACAGTTTCATTGCCGTACTGTTTGGCAACACTGTGCAATGAAATCACACGCTTATTTGCCATGTTTAGTTTAGCCACCCGACATTGCTGTTGGCACAGCGAAGCTCACTGGTGGCGCCAGCATCAGCGGCGCGCTGTCCGTTACGCCACCGGGGTGAATGCCGGGAAATTCGGACTGCGCCCATTTTAATATCTGCACTGCCGGACTATTCAGTAGCAGCTTGGCCAACGGATGCCGCCAGATAATCTGGTCTACCAGGTCATTAGGCCGGTATGGTTGATCAGCGATGCCGTTGCCATCAATATCAAACGTGAGATTATCGCTCCAGTAATTGCCGCGACCGTTTTTTGACCACTCGATATGTCGTGTCCCCACGTATTTCACCTGATGCCGATTATCGATAAATGCATTTGCATAAATCTCATTGCTTTCTGAACCAGCCGTAAAGTGAATTCCGATCTGACAGCCCTCGAATCTGTTATTAGCAATTTGATTAAAATTACTGTTATATATAAACACGCATTTTTCGTTAATGCCGTTTTCGCCACTGATGACCTGATTGCCGTCTATCTCCGAATAGTTTGCAAAATTAAAAAACATGCCGCGCTCATGATCATCCAGTGAGCGGTTATTTTTAATTTGTAAACGATGCGAAAACATCAGGGCATAGCCAACATGATTATTGATCGAGATATTATTGCTCACTTCGCTATCGTTAGTGTACATATAATGTATGCCAAAACGTAAATCGCGCAGCTGATTGCCGCGGAACACATTGTTACGACTGCTGGTTACAAAAATACCATCACGACCGTAACGAACCGTATTACCTTCAATCACGGATCCCGGAGTATTCCATAAATAGATGCCATTGCCACGATCATTTATCCGCTGATCACGACTGCCCACAATAATATTATGGCTGACCACGACTGACTCTGGTCCTTTTAAATAAATACCAATGAGGTTATTTTCAAAATAATTGGCTTCAATCCGCGAACGATCACCGGCATCGGTCACAAAGATGCCGCTGTCCTCGCTGACCGGGTCGTTACCGGAATGCTCGATATGCAGATTTTTAATCAGCACATCAGGGGCTGATACTGTTATCACATGTGTCGAGTCTTCGCCGTTGATCACACTGGCGTTATTGCCCAGCATACTCAGACTCCGGTGAATATTCACCGGACCATAGTAAATCCCCGAAGACAGAATCAGCGTGTCACCGCTATGCGCCGCATTGATCGCGGCCTGTAATACACCGTGACCCGGTGCCACCTGCCATTCTCTGGCCTGCGCTGAAAACAGGGTCCCCCATAGCAGGAGCCCGCCTGCCAGCACACGACTGACAGACGGACCCATGACTTGCTGAATAAATGTCACAATACCAAATTACGCAGGCTCAACCAGCATACGACCGCGCATTTCCATGTGCAATGCATGACAAAACCACTGACAATAGAACCAGTGAACACCGGCACGATCAGCCGTAAAAGTAACTGATGAGGTTTGCTGTGGCCCTATTTCCATCGCCACGCCGTAATTCGCCAGGGTAAAACCATGCGTCAGATCATCGATAGAATCACTGTTGCTGATGTAAACCGTGACTTCATCACCTTGTTTAACCGTGAATTTTTCCATGCTAAAGTTGGGTGCAATCGACCACATGTAGACACGCACTTTTTTGCCATCGCGTATCACTTTGGAAGTCACTCCCAGCTCAATGTTATCCTTTTTCGCCTGGGCACTGGCATCCGCCCACATCCGGTCACCTTTGGTCCATATTGAATCAGGGTTGACGATATCAGTACGCACAATAATACAGTCGTGTGGCTCAGCATAGGTTGGACCGTCATGAACCAGTTTCATTTTACTGCCCGTAATATCAATCAAACTGTCATTCTCTGGTTTTAATGGACCAACGTTGATGTAACGGTCTTTGGAAAATTTATTAAGCGAGACCAGCCACTGACCGTCGGCCTCTTTGGTTTCGCCCATGCTGGTGTGATTGTGGCCGGGCTGATAATGCACATCGATTTTATCGAGAACAGGATTCACTTTTTTGCCATTGTAAGCGTCGATGGCTTTCTGGATATTCCATTTTACCGATTGGCTATCGAGGAACAGCGTGGTGTAAGCATTGCCCTTGCCATCAAAAGCGGTGTGCAATGGCCCCAGACCAAGCTCGGGTTCGGCGACCACTGTATCACGCGGTTTGATCTTGTCCTTGAACAGGTCAGGCAATTTTCTAACATCGATGACAGTCACTGTGGGTGATAACTTGCCGTTGAATACCACATGAATCCCATCCGGTGCGGTATTACAGCCATGCGGGCTGTTCGGCACAGGTATATAACGTGTGTATTTCGAACCTTTGCGGCCATCCAGCACAGGCACACCATTGATTTTTTTGAAATCACCTTTCTTAACGCCAGCTTCGATGGCCTTGAGATCGAACACCACCGCCCAGTCACGTTCGTTCGCCATCATATTGACCAGGTTTGTCGCCTCTTCACTGTTGTAACAGGTAGAGAACGCATACAGCCCCTGATAATCAGCATCACAGTTATCCAGATTACCATCGACTATCACCTGCCATGCGACTTTCATTTCATCGCCATCAATCGCAGTAAAAATAGCATGATATTTTTCTGGTTCATCCAGAATACTGCCATCATTAGGGATTGGCACACGATGCTCACCGTTGGCGAACACATAGCCGGTACGTGGATATTTTTGCGGGCGCAAACCATGGATATCCGCCGCATTGGGGATTTCAATGATCTTGTCGCACTTCATCACATCGCAGCGCACGCGTGCAACGCGGGTATTAGCTTTGTCATTCATGAATATATAACGGCCATCATACGTTCCGTCGGTGAATGACATGTGCGGATGATGCAGATCACCGTTGAGCCAGACGCCACCACGGTTACCACTATCAAGAAACTTTTTGGTTTCTGGCAGCAGACCTTCGCGTAGAATCTTGCGGCTCTCATTAGTGAGCCCCCAGCCCGAGGCACTACAACGGTTGAAGACCGGTATGCGCACCAGTTCACGCATAGAAGGCACCCCCATAATACGCAGCTCCCCTGTCTGACCGCTGCTCCAGAAACCATAATAGTCATCGAGGTCGCCCGGTGCCACAACAGCCTTATTCCCTGCTGCGGCTACTGCAGTTTCAGGTGTCATCCCTGCCAGCCCCGTCAGCCCCGCCAGGGTACCCACCCCTGCCAGCGCTGTCAGTTTGGCTGAACCGGTGAGCAATGCACGCCGGGTGACACCTTCTGTTTCAAGCTTTTTACTTTCGTCTGTCATAACGTCTTCTCCTTACAATGTACCTGCATCGTTGCAGGTGAATCAAGAACTCCGGCTCAATGTCGGAATCGGTTACTACATTACATTTCTGGCACTTCTATTTTTTCTGCTTTAACTGTTTTGCAATGGCAGACTCAGGTGCGCCATTAAACACCGCTGCACGCGCATCGCGGCGCTCACGCTTCAAGCGCTTCTGTATTAACACCGGACAGGCATGGTCATCTGAATACACCACCTGGCAATGCAGACAATAGAGACACTCATTAACATTGATGTGACCATCACGATGAATCGCCTGTACCATACATTCGTTACTGCATCGCTGGCAGGGCGAGCCGCATTCCCGATAACGCCTGAGCCAGGCAAACATGCGCATTCTGCCGGGTATTGCCAATGCTGCTCCCAGAGGGCATAAATAGCGGCAATAAAACCGCTCGATAAATAAACCCGGTATCAGTACCGCCAGTGCAAAAAGCACATAGGGCCAGTCACGGACAAATTTTAAAATAATCGCCGTCTTAAACGGCTCGACTTCGGCCAGACGCTCGGCCCATTCCAGCGAGTACAATGACAGGCCAAACAAACCAAGAAAAATTAAATACTTAAAAGTCCAGATGCGTTCGTGAATCGCCCACGGCACGCTGAACTGTTTAAGCCGAAAGAGTTTAGCGATGCGATTGAGTAATTCCTGTAACGCACCAAATGGACACAACCAGCCGCAATATGGGCCGCGTCCCCAAAACAATAATGCAGCTGCCACTGACCCCCAGAGAATAAAAATTAGTGGCTCCATGAGAAAATAATTCCAGTCAAAACCATTCACTATGGCGCTGAACATAGCCAGAATATTGACTACCGATAACTGAGCATTGAAATACCAGCCGAGACCAAACAAGGTAAAACTTAAAAACCCGATACGCGCCCAGAAAGTGAGCCTCGGTCGCTGCACCAGCCAGTCCTGAAAAAAGAAGAGACACGTAAGTACGCTCAGCGCCAGTCCCAGTACAACAACTTCGGTAAGCTTCAGTTGCCACATTTTTTTCCACACGGGCACTGCCTTCTCAGACGTACGCGTCATTGCACCATTAGCGGGTGGTGTTTTGGTGAAGCTTAGATATTTTTCTGGTACGCTGTAGTTCAGGTCAAAGGTCAGAAATGCTTTTTTTGTCGGACCGATATTCCGGCCAACCAGCAATTCCAGTTTCCATGGCGCCGCCGCATTGAATTTCAAATCTGCCGGCGTTCTGAACAGATCCACATCTTTCAGCCTGGGTGCACCTTCGGCGGCGATGCGATTTAAGCGCTTGTGAAAACGGTCATGAAAACGGATTGAGCTGTCACCCTGAATAATCTGAAAGCGGTCAAAAATACCGCCGCGCACATACCCCGACCCTTTAAATGAAAAGCGACCATCACCCGCGAGTAAAATTGCCTGCTCACCCGGCTGCAGCTGGTGAATTAAATTACGATATTCGTTTTCACCCAGCAAGCTACGGCCGATGCTGGGGATGGAGACCACCGCAGCGTAAAGCTCGACAAAGGTTTCATCGGCTGCGCCTGCCTCGGGAAAATCCAGCGCCCGTGGATTACCTGATTCTTTGAACGCATCATTGATTTGTTGCAGGCTGATTTTAAGATGCGCGATCGAGCCTTCCCTGACCAGCGTTGCCCAATCCGCATGCTGATCAATATCGGGATTTATCGATGCCACCGGACCAGTTCGTTTACGTTTGGGCGTAAGCCCGGCCAGACCCTGATTGCGCGCCACTTTGATGGCGCTACGTAAAATCGTGTCATCCATCACCATGACCGTCACCGTGGCGCCAGACACCACATCGATCTGATGATCTTCTGTTCCGCTCACCAGCTTAGCTACATCCAGCCCGATATAGTTCTTGAGCACAGCCGTAATCCGCGTTTCGGGAATACCGACCAGTACAATAGGTTCGTGATGTTCAACCAGCAGCACTTTCTGGATCCGACCCTGCATATCCATGGCCACCAGCTGGTGTATCGGTTTACCCGAATACCCCGTCGTGTTCATAAAATCGGAGGTCAGAAACACTAAACCGAGCTGCTCTCCCTGTTTATAAGCGAGCGCCACCGGGGGCTCTCCCGTTGGCTCGCCCAGGCTATCGGCTCCCGGGAAAACCTCCTCGACACTGTGTGTGCCAAGAAAATACGGCAGCTTTGAACCCGCAAATGCACTGCCCACTGCCAGATACTGCATCAGTAGCAGTAAAATCAGCCATCGTATCGTTCTGTGAGCATCCATCTCAGGCAGTATGGACATGAATATGCATACAAAACAAGTAAGTATAAAACCATAAATTACATAGGTTATTTGGCTGATTTGGTCTAATCTGTTGCATGTTCATGATTATCTGTGCTCTGCTTGATCCGGGTCATGACTCAAATCAAGCAACAACCACGACAATATTCAGATAATGCGTCGATGAGGAAGCGATCATATGCTGTCAAACAGAGTGAGCAGTACCGGTGATTTAATGTCTATCGCGCTCCAGGCGGAACGCGAGGCTATCCGGCGTTATACCCAGCTGGCCAGCACCATGCACGCGGGCCACAACCACTCGGCCGCCGCCCTGTTTGAACGCATGGTACACGAAGAAAAAGAACACGAACGCCTGTTACTGGAATGGATGGCGCAGGAAAAAATCGAAGCGAATAGCAACCTCGGCCCGATCAGCTGGCACGACCCGCAGGTTTCGTCGATCTACGATGCTGAAGCGCGCGACCCATATTACAGTAGCCCCTACCGGGCACTGGCCTTTGCTGTGCATAATGAGGAAATTGCGTTTCGTTTTTACACTCACGTAGCAGCAGACTCAGATAACGCGGCAGTGCGCCATTATGCTGAAATTCTTGCGCGTGAAGAACTCGGCCACGCCGCCCTGCTCAGAGCCGAACGTCGCCACGCCTATCACGCTGAAAATAAAGCGGTGATCGCCGAACCACGGCTCGACCCCAGGGTCATCCAGCACGAGGCTGATCTACTGGCCACTGCGATTCATATTGATCAGCAGCTCGCCAATGAGATCGACAGACTCGCCACAGATTCTGCCCAGCTAGTCGTGCTGGTCACTAAAACACGCCGGGGCATCATCGCTCATAAAAATAGCCTGGACGCCAGTAACGGGCCCAGCGAGGCTGTCCAGCAATATCTGCAACTACGCGATGCCTACCACACACAACTGGCGCAGGCTAACAACAGTCCAGAGGCGTGTATTCAACAGCTCTGTGCCTGTGCCGACCGCAGTTTTTCGCTTTATGATGCCGTCGTTGCTACTGCCAGCGATGAAACCGTTATGCTGACCGCACAAAAGCTGGCCAACGCCGCTCTCGATCGCATTAGCGTATTGAAACAGGAGTATAAAAATGCCTACCTGGCGAGCGACCTGGACGACCAGCCAGGCCGTACCCGTCAATAATATGACAGGCCCGTCTCTGCACCAGCAGTACCATCATTGCTTGCTTACCAAAAGATAAACGCTCTTCCGCGCGCCCTGTAAAATTTCATTCAGGCTTTCTTATCATGGTGGCACGAGTATCGACGTAAGCCACTGCGTAGCGGCACACCTGCCTGAGTTGCCACGACCTGTTTATGTGACCGAGATAGGATGCCAGATTCTTCCGGAAACTCATGCTGACTTTACCTGTCGAATCCCTCCGATACATCTAATCAACAGTAATAGATTATCAGCCAGACACGGCAATATGTTTACCCGGCTGCGCTGGTCAGGCACTCTGCATGAGGCATTGAGCCTCCCGCAAATACGAACGAGCATTAGGGCCAACAATGGAGTGTTTTATGAAATTCATATTTGCATTATTCGCCAGTATTATTCTTATATCGTGTAGCATACAGCAAACTTACTATGACTCAGATTTATCCGTGGCGACAGAACAGGCGCGCTCGGGTAACATAAAAGCTGCGGAACAAAGCTATGTTTCTGCAGTGACTCGCGCCAAACAACACCTGACTGCCCGAGAAGTATCCATAGCCTTATACAATATGGGTACGTTCTACAGGCAACAGAGCAACTATGACGCTGCCATTAAGGCTTTAAAACATTCGATTACCTATGCCGGTAAAGCCGATTCGTTTTCTGATCAGGAAATGGGGCGTCGTTATATCGCTCTGGCAGCCTCGTACGCAGAGCTCGGGCAGTTCAAAAATGGCAGTCCATACTTAAAAAAACTGGCTCCGTTCTGGTCTCAGTACTCCAGCGACGAGCTATCTTTTATCAAGGCGGTTTTTACGCTCTATCGTAGCAACCTGGCTGCCGCAGGTGAGGATATAACCTTTATTCCCGAATCTGCACTTATCAAGATTGACCGCTACAGCAAACCACCGGGTTAAACCATGCAGGCAGGGCGCTCTTATGAAAGCCATCTGGAATAATACGACTATCGCCGATAGTGACGACACGGTTGTTGTTGAAGACCATCATTATTTCCCCATCAGCTCGGTGCAGATACAGTATCTTGAACCCAGCGGCACACACACCACCTGCCACTGGAAAGGGGTTGCAAGTTATAACAACATCCGCATCAACGATGATGTGAACGTAGACGCAGCCTGATATTATCCTGCGCCGAAAGATGCTGCGCTAAACATCAAAGGCATGGTAGCCTTCTGGAAAGGCATTCATGTGACCGACTAGCTTCCGGTTATTCCAGGTAAGCTACGCACGGTCTGAGTGCCCGGTCTTTTCTGTGTTACAACCCAGACGGCACTCTGCCGCAACTTTGTTATTTTATTGTCGTTGTTATAACTGAAATGAATCGATCTGCCACCAGCACTGCCTCCCGGCGCTCTGATATACCAGCCGAGATTGCGACCACGCCGAAACAACACACTGGTTTCTGCCTGAGTGTATCAAGGGCGACTCTTCCGCTAATATGACGGGACACTCATCCACGATCTTTGCTGTGCGATGCCCTACAAGGAAATATCTGGCGCAATTGCGATTGGTCTGACGCTGTACGCATTTTTGCCTTACATCCAGTTCATCCGCTGTGGTGAACCCCGACCACACGTGTTTTCCTGGCTTAATTCGCTAACGACTATGCTGTTCCCGGCGGCAACTGGAATTGCCTGTATGCTGTTTATCATCATGGTGATTTACCGTCGTGACGAATTTCGTACCTGATTTCAACCTGATGTAATCACTGGCTGGAATCGCGATGGCAGCCGACTAGTGGCGGCATTGTCGCTGCTCACACAAATAACAGGACTTTGTCTGGTATCGTCTGTAGAATTGTGTGTCTCACCCGTATTCGATTATTTTTCACGCCAGAGCCTGCCATGAAACCGAGTAAAAAATACAACTGTCAGCTAGTCCAGGACGGTGCCGGCTGGACGGCTGAAGTTGTCCGCCGAGTCACTAGCAAGCGATCTGTTATTACTAAATCTCAGGCCGGCTTTGCTTCCGAGACTGAAGCGCTGGCCTGGGGCCAGCATGAAGTCGCTGCGCTTTTGAAAACGACTAATCTGAAAGAACTGGCCAAACGCCGCGCCAAAGACAAGTGAGAGAGGTCGTGCTCACTCATGAGCCGGTCGAACTTTACAAATTACTGAAGTTCGAAGGCATGGTGGCCAGCGGCGGTGAGGCCAAATCAGTGATTGCTGCGGGTCGGGTACAGGTTAACGGCGTGATCGAAATCCGTAAACGTAAAAAAATTGTCGCGGGTGATACGGTTCGCTTTGGCGACGAAAACATCCGGGTTTCACTTACTTAGGATGCTGTGTGCCCAACGATCAAGGGACGGTATGCCTGAACCATAGGTGCCTATTATGAACCTTCTCGCACGCAGTCTTTTTGTACTTGCGCTCGTTTCGGGCAGCGTTGCTTTCGCCGGTGAGGTGAAAATTGTCGCGGCTGATTTTAACAACACTGGTGACCAGCACTGGGCCGTGAGTGTCACCCTGAAACACGCAGACTCTGGCTGGGATCACTACGCTGATGACTGGCGCATTGTCGATGCCAACGGGAAAGTAATCGCCAACCGCGTACTCGCTCACCCACACATTGACGAGCAGCCGTTTACCCGCAGCCAGAGTCACATCAGGTTACCCGATAGCGGTGTTATTTACCTTGAGGCGCATGACAAGCGTCACGGCTGGGCCAGGCAGCGCCTGAGCGTCGATATGAGCCGGCACCAACAGCAAAATTTTCGCATCAACCCAGATTGATCAACTGATGGGCGGGTGGCTCCTCTAACTGGTTTCGCCGAACATCTCGCAGTAGTATGCTTGGGTTATGAAGTCGTTTGTCGCTATTGCCGCAGATTTTTCACACGCCACACGCCAGCGGGTGCTCCTGCTGTGAGCATACGCCCACCACTGCCCGGCATTCTTGTCTGGCCCGCGATCATTAAGCACGAAGGCGACGATGAATTAAGCTATGTGGCATCCTCACAACAATGGCTGGACAGCCCGGATCTGAATGCCTGCCCCTATCAGGATGCCGACTGTCTGATCGACGCCCAGGGTTATATATTTGAACTCTTTTACAGCCGTAGTCACAATACTGTCACCATTAGTCCGGCGCACAAACAGATTTCACTGGCCCGGTTCTCCGAACTGGTGCAAACGCATCTTGCCGTACTTGCCCAGTGTTGCCTGAGCAAGGTCACCTTCAGCAGCTACCAGCAAGGCTTTGACCTGCTCGCCAGCACACTGGAGCCAGACTGAGCACAGGCCCCGCCAGCCATCTGTGCCTGCGCCAGCGAACGCGTTAGAATGACCGCCTGTTCACTACCGCCAGAACCATGATCGAAGATTCCGAAGCCGAAATTAATTCGCCCAAAAACCTGTTGCTGGAAACCGCAAAAATATCGTGGAAGGAGCTGCAGTATTTTTTTGCCGCCGGTCACGCGGTCTATGTTTCCGCTGAACTCGACCTGATCAGCGTTGCTCACCACATCGCCGATGATGACAAGGACATTGTCGAAGGCTGGATGCAGAGCGGCAAAGTGATCCATGTGAGCAATGACCAGGCGCGTGACTGGTACAAATCTAACGCCCTGGTCTGGGCCGTCGTGGTAAAACCATGGGTGCTGGTGCAGGATGATACCCAGGGTCGCCGTCAACAATGACCAGCACAAACAGGAATCGCTATGGCCATTAAAAATTTTCCCGTACTCGCGCTCGCGCTGGCTGTGTTTGTGCAATTACTACTGCCGCTGGCCAGTGTGCCTGACAGCCAGGGCGACACCTTGTTGCCCTTACTGACTCTGCTGGTGATTGCCGAGTTTGGCTTTGTCGTCGCCCTGATCGGTGCCTATGTCGCCGCCATGCAACAACTCAGGTCTGGCTTTTCTGCCACCGGTGCGACGCTGACCCTGCTGTGCGCGGTGCTCGCGGTCAGCCTGCTGTTGCAGGGCATCGAGCTCTGGCCGGTTTAAACCATGCCTCAATTTCAGCTTGACCAGGGCCTGGCAAATGACTGCATCCGACTCGGTCAGTTTGCCGGGGCAGAGTTGTTGCTGATGAATAATGCGCTCTATCCCTGGCTGATACTGGTTCCACACTGCGCGCACACCGAGCTTTACCAGCTGGAGGCGCGCGAACAGCAAATTCTGTTAAGCGCTATCAATCAGCTCTCTGCCTTTATTAAGCAACATTTTGCCAGCGAAAAACTCAATATTGCCAGCATCGGCAATATCGTCAGCCAGCTTCACATCCATATTGTGGGTCGCCAGCAGAGCGATGCCGCATGGCCGAACACAGTCTGGAGCAGCCCACAGCGCGAACTCTATGCCGCCGCTGCGGTGCGGAACATCTGTGCCGCGCTGGCGCAATATCTCGGCGACAGTTTTATCTCGGATCATAGTAAACATTAGCCAACACCAGCGCTGCGCATATTTTTGCCACAGCGCGATTGTTCAGCAAGTCTGATATATTCCGTGCATGCGACTGCGTAAACCGGCTAATCAATCCACTGCGTTAAAACCCGATTACAACTCAGGGCTTGCTCGCAGTTTCGCCCTGTGCCGGGAAACCGAGTTATCCCGGATACGCGCGGTGCACGACAATGCAGAAGCACTGGCCTGGCGTATTCGTCTGATTGAACAGGCTGAATATAGCATCGACGCGCAATATTACAGCTGGCACCTCGACACTTCAGGCCTGGTGTTGATTGACAGATTAATCGCTGCCGCAGATCGTGGTGTGCGCGTTCGCATTCTGCTCGACGACATTCATACCTTTGGTCTTGACCGCCAGATCGCAACTCTCAATCGTCACAAAAATATAGAACTGCGCTTATTCAATCCTTTTACTTATCGTTCGCGCTTCAAACTTATCCGGATATTAGAACTATTATTCAAACTGAGTCGATTAAACCATCGCATGCACAACAAACTACTGGTGATTGATAACCTGGTCGCAATCATCGGCGGGCGTAATATTGGTGATGAGTATCTGGGCCTGCATCGCTCATTGACGTTCCGCGATCTGGATTTGATGATTACCGGCGCATGTGTAGCAGCACTTTCTGAAAGCTTTGACCTTTACTGGAGTCACCGACTCTCGTACACCATACATAAGCTTATAGCGCTTCGCCCGGGGGCAAAAGATCTTGCACATTTACGCGGACAAATTCAGAAACGCCTCGAACCAGAGCCCCCGCTGCTCAAACAGTCTCTGAATCTGGTTGATAATCTATGCGCCGGCGAGCACAGTGATGATTTGCTACCAGTATCAGCTCGTGTTGATGTGCTCTATGATGCACCTGAGTTTGACTACAGCACGGGCAAGCCGACTGTAAATACTCTTTATCGCAGTTCACAGCAAACTCAGGAACAACTCATCATTGTCAGCGCGTACTTTGTCCCCGACGAGCGACTGCTCGGAACAATGCAGCAGCTTATTGATCATGGCGTCTGTATAAAGCTTTATACTAATTCGCTGGAGTCCATTGATGTCACCGTAGCCTTTTCTGGTTACCAGCGTTATCGACAAAGGCTCCTTAACATGGGTGTTGAGCTATATGAATTACGCAACCAAAGCTCGGCGGCGGGCGCCACTGACAGCCGAAATGTTTTGCACACCAAATGCATTGTCTATGACAGGTGCTGGGTATATGTTGGCACACTGAATCTTGACCCACGTTCTGCCAAACTGAACACAGAAATCGGCCTGCTAATTAACAGTCAGGCACTTGCCACCCACATTAACCGGCGTATACAGCAGGATCAGCATACTTTCTGGCAGCTACAGTACGACGCGGAAAACCGTATGCAGTGGCATCACGATAGTCACCTGCAGCATCACCAGCCCAGTCGCGGCATAGCCCAGACCATCAGTAACTGGTTATTCTCGCTATTGCCGATAAAGCGGCACCTGTAAACTTGTCCGCCTGCTAAACTAAGGCTATGCATAGTCTATGCCGGTACTGGTACTTTTATCACTGCCCTGATCTCTATAAAGGACCGCTTTGAATGACTGTCCGTCAGTCGATCAACTTTGTTGCGCGTAAAATCCTGTATTTATGGGTGCGCTCCAGTGCTCTGCCAGATCGGCCAGAAAGCTTTAATCTGGATCCCGGGAAGCCGGTAGTATATGTGCTGCATGCACGTGCCTGGTCGTGTTTGCTTGTGCTTGAGCACGAGTGCAAACGTCTTGGCCTGCCATCACCGCTGGACCCAATCAACCATCCCGAGCTTAAGCGCTGGCAATCCGTTTATGCCATAGCGCCGCGCCAGCCCTTTAAGGCCTGGCTGCTAAAGCAGCCTAAACGCTCGCGTAAGCTCCGCGGCCTGGTGGACAAGTTGCGCGAACACCCTGATATCGAAATCCAGTTCGTTCCAGTCACAACATTTTGGGGACGACCTGTGGCTAAACATAAACACTGGTTACAAATTCTGTTTGCCGATTCCTGGGGCGTTGCCGGTCGTACACGCCGCCTGTTTACTATTTTATTTCATGGCAAAAGAACCTTACTAACTTTTTCTAAGGTCATTCACTATAACTCAACTGCTTTTCCGGAAACTGACAGTGACGCGATTATCGATCATCTCCAACAGAATCTGGCTGATCGTCTCGATGAAATGAAAACCGCCACACTGGGGCCAGATATTTCTCACCGCCGGACACTGCTTAGAACGCTATTACTAAAACCTGCGGTTAAAAATGCTATTGCGATCCGCGCCGCTGACGACAGTCTTTCTGAATATCAGGCTACCCTGCAGGCGCGCCGCTACCTCAGTGAGATTGTTGCAGACTGTACCAGCGTCACTATTCAGATGATGCAGCGTGTGCTGACCTGGTTCTGGAATAAATTTTATTCGGGTATTGTGATTTCTAGTAATGAATACCTCAAAAATCTTGCATTAACACATGAGCTGGTTTATGTCCCTTGCCATCGAAGCCATATCGACTATTTATTGTTGTCGTATATCATCCACTGTGACGGCCTCGCCATTCCTTACATCGCCGCCGGAAAGAATCTTAATATGCCAGTATTAGGTTCGGTGATGCGCGGTGGGGGTGCCTTTTTTATTCGTCGTAGTTTCAGGGATAACAAGTTATATTCTGCTGTTCTGCAGGAGTATCTCGCTTCGTTATTAGCTCTCGGCATGCCGATTGAATACTTTATCGAAGGCGGACGAAGTCGCACGGGCCGACTACTTAAGCCCAGGCCCGGTCTGCTGACGATGACAGTGCGCGGATTTTTGCGTTATCGACAACGCCCAGTGGCTTTTATCCCGGTATATATCGGCTACGAAAAACTACTTGAAAGCAAAACCTATGCTGCTGAACTGAGCGGCAATGACAAAAAAGACGAGACGCTACTGAGCTCCTTACGCGCGATGTTTAATATCAGGGGCAATTACGGAAAGGTCTACGCTAACTTTGCCGCTCCGGTCTATCTTAGTGATATTCTAGACACCCAGCACCCCAACTGGGCTAGTACTGAGTTTGATGAAACGGCGCGCCCGATCTGGTTGCGTGCCGCCGTCTCGCAGACCGCAAACACTATTATGACGCACATTAATCAGGCGGCTGCGGTTAACCCGGTGAACCTGATTTCAACGATTCTGCTCGCCACATCGAAACAGCATATCGACGAACAGGAACTGTGCCGCCTGATTTCTGTTTACAGCTCAATTATTCGCGCGCTTGATTATTCTGACCGTGTACAGATCACCGAACTTGAGCCGCTACAGCAAATCAAACAGATAGTGACCCTGCGTCTGGCCAAACGCCGCAAGCATCAACTGGGTGATATTATTTATCTCGATTCAAAACATTCGGTTTCGCTGACATATTACCGCAATAATATTTTGCATTTGCTGGCTCTGCCCTCATTGATTGCCTGCTGTTTTCTAAATATTCGCAGCCAGACACGCCATCAGATCCACGCTCTACTCGAACTCGCATATCCTTTCATTCGCGCCGAGCTGTTTTTACCCTGGACGGAGGATCAGCTGCTGTTAACTATTGATCGCATACTCGATGACATGGCTCAGCACGGCCTGTTACTGAAGAATGAACAGCTCGATGTATTCACCCAGCCGGGATCGGGTTCTGCACAATACTCTCAGCTAAAATTACTGGCGCGCGTAATTTCACCTACCCTGGAGGTGTACTATCTAACGCTTGCCTTATTGTCACGCACCGGTGAAGCACAGCTGTCTCGCGAAGAACTGGAAAACCATTGCTATTTGATGGCGCAGCGTATCTCGATGATACACGAACTGAATTCACCTGATTTTTATGATCGAAAACTAATCTCGAACTTCATCGAAACTTTAATTGAGACACGTTTTTTGCGCGACGCGGACTCTGGAAATCTTCATTTTGGTAACGCTTTCCTGCGCGCGGACAAACATGCACGTCAGCTACTCAATAAAGAAATGCGCACCAATATTCTGCAAATGCTTAAAATTAATCAGTAATTTTTTGTCCCGGATGCAACCTGCCAGCCGTTTTATCGTCTGACAAATCACTGATGGACTGCTCGGCTTTCACCTGTCAGTCATTTTCTAAACCCCTTATAATGGGTGCTTACTCCACCTCGAGCTGGCATATGGCCACACAAACCCGTTTACGCAAATTTAAACAGCAGTCATGGCTAACCTATGGCCTGCTGAGTGTGCTGCTGATCTCGATATTGCTGGTGGGCGTTCGCCTCGTCCTGCCTGTGATTGCGCACAAGATGGCCATCAGCTGGCTTGAACACCACGGGATGCAGGCGAGCATCGATAATATTGAGCTGGATCTGCTCGCGGGTAAAGCCAGGGTTTTTGGCGTTGACGCCAAAAATGACCAGGGTCGAGGCTTTAGCCTGAGCGAACTCAGTCTCAGCTGGCACTGGCGACCACTTGCTCAGCGCAACCTTGTGATCGACAACGCTTCCTTAAATGAATTTTCTGCCGACTTTAGCAGAACTGCTGACGGCACTATCCGCATCGCTGGCATGCCGTTTCCCGACACCAGCGATACCACCGCCCGGACGGACTCAGACCCAGAGCCGTTTACGCTCAAATTAAAAACTCTGCATCTGGGTGCACTACAAACCTGTTACCAGGGCTATGACTCCAGCAATACGCTCACACAGGACTATTGTTTTAATCTCGGTGAGCTCGACTGGAGGGGCAACATCAGCTATTTCTTTGCCGCAATGTCAGCGACCGATGATCTACCACTACAAATTGCTGGCCAGCTCAGAATGGACTCTGCCAGTGTAACTGACAATATTCTCAAAAGCCCTGTCATTAAGCTTGGTGCCTTACAGCTCGGTGAGCTCAAACTGGAATCGGTTACTGACATATTACTCAACAAGTTGGACCTGTCCGCTTTCCACGCGCAATTGCGCACCGATACCACTACACAAAAATTAAATTTTGAGTCTCTGAATATTGACAGCATCAAACTGCTTGATCTTGAACAGCTCGAACTGGGTGCGTTTTCTTTGAAGTCTGTTAATGTTGCGCTGCGAGCAAACAACAACCATACCATGCCGCTGGACTATAAAGCCAGTAGTTCTGATATTTTCTGGCAGGGAACACTCGCCTACAGCCTGGCTCAGCAAACCGATACCAGCCAGACAGCAATTAACGGTGAAGGAAAGCTTGAACTGAACGACACTGTTGTTACCAATAACAACCTCAAGCGTCAATTTCTCTCACTGACCCGTTTTGACCTGGGCGAACTCAGGCTGGACACTCTGGACTTGATTGGTTTTAGCAAACTTCGGTTATCAGGTCTGGATTTACTGCAGCGCGAAAAACCCGTGGCAGCAGATTCGACCCATATCACCAGCATCAACACACTGACCATAGATGCGGCAACTCTGAGCCACCTCGATCAACTAA
The DNA here is from genome assembly GCA_030148865.1 of Gammaproteobacteria bacterium. GTDB lineage: Bacteria > Pseudomonadota > Gammaproteobacteria > SZUA-229 > SZUA-229 > JASBSR01. The sequence goes on along the minus strand of JASBSR010000024.1, from coordinate 26,704 downwards.
AACTTCAGCAACTCACTATCGATGGGCTCGCCGCTTACCTGGTGCGAAATAAAAACGGTGCTTTTGAATATCGCAACTGGATTCCTGAGCAGGCGCATGCCTCGTCGCAGACATCAACAACAAAGCAGAGCGCTGATTTTCAGTACTCGATCGAAAACTTTGACCTTACCAGTACAGGCCCACTGGTCTATGTTGATAATAGTTTGAATACTACCTTTGTTGCCCGCCTTCACGACACCCATCTCCAGCTGCAACAGTTGGACAGCCGCAGACCGGACCAGAACTCTCACCTGAAACTCAGCACGGTTTATGATAAAAGCACCGATATCTCACTGGAAGTCGATGCCACGCCATTAGCGGAACGCCCTGATCTAAACGGCAGCGCCAGTATTACCAGCCTTGATCTTAGAACATTCTCTACCCTTGCACGGCAGGCCATTGGCCATAGTATTCGTAGCGGTCAACTGGATGCCAGCATTAAACTCAGGGCAAATAAGGGTATGCTCGACAGCGAAGCGGATCTAACGCTCAATCATTTTGAGCTACGCGCATTGAGTAAAGCGGAAGCTGAACAACTTGATAAATCTCTCGGCCTGCCACTTGATAGTTCATTATCACTGCTGCGCGATGACAATAACCAGATTCGGCTAAAGATACCGGTGACTGGCGATATTAGTAGTCCCAGTTTCAACCCACGCGATGCTATCAGACAGGCGACGACCAAAGCTATTACTGCCGCCGCACTTTATTACTATACGCCTTATGGTGCTGTGCTCGTCGCTGATAAATTATATAGTATGGCGACTGCGCTACGCTTTGAACCATTGCGGTTTTCTGCTGGCAACTACGCGCTTGATAGTGAACAAAAACAACGGCTGGATAAGATTGCCAGTATGCTAGTCAGACACCCCGCCGTTAATTTAAGCTTGTGCGCAACCGCAACCCGGACCGACTTCAACACCATCTACCCCAAGACTGACACCAGCACAGTGAAGCCGCTATCACCAGCCCAAAACCAGCGGTTGCTGGCGCTGGCTGAACTCCGCGCCCAGGCGGTCAAAGATTATCTAGTAGGCGATAGAAATATCAAACCCAGCCGGCTTGCTGTCTGCGAGCCCGAATATCATCCTGCAACCGAAACAGCCGTTGTCGAACTGAGTATTTAGTCTATCTTTTATCTATTACCATAAGCCTCATTTTTTGCATTCGAGGCTTCGAGCTTTCGCCAGCTTTAAGATTTCACGTCTGCGCTGATTCGAAGCACTGCCCCATTCTATAATCTCATCGACATGGCGCCAGCAGCCAAGGCAAATATCATGGTCGTCGAGGCAACAATTGTCAACGCAGGGTGACGCTACTTTACTAACGTCCTGCATTTCTCGTCCGCGCTGCATATTTAACGCACGTTGTAATAAATTCTTTCTGAAATATCATGCCAGGCTTTAACCTGCTTGCTGAATTTTTCGTATGAATCGTAAATCTTTTTCGCGGCCGGGTTTGAGCCAGCAAGATCGTTGACTACTTCGTGCGACAACTGTTTTAATTTTGTCAGCACATCGTCAGGCAGCTTGCGCACATCCACCTTGTGTTTGTTGACCAGCGTATCCAGTGCCGCCTGATTCTGCGCGGTAAACTCCATCACCATTTCCTGATTCACAATTTTGCAGGCATTCATTACAATACTTTGCAAATCCTTATCCAGACTACTGTATGCTTTCTCATTAATCACGGCTTCCAGCGTGGTACCGGGTTCGTGCCAGCCGGGGTAGTAATAATATTTTGCCGCCTTGTATAAACCAAAGGCCAGGTCGTTGTAGGGGCCGACCCACTCTGTGGCATCGATGGCACCACTTTTCAGTGAGGTGAATAATTCACCGCCGGGTAGATTGACCGGGGTACCCCCGGCGCGCTTTAGCACTTCACCGCCAAGACCCGGGATGCGCATTTTCAGGCCTTCGAGATCTTTGACACTGTTGATTTCTCTATTAAACCAGCCCGCCATTTGCACCGTGGTATTGCCTGCTGCGGCTGGAATCAGACCAAATGGGCGGTAGGTTTCCTGCCATAGCTCCATGCCGCCACCGTGATACAACCATGCCGTCATTTCAGTGGCGTTCATACCAAAAGGTACGGTTGAAAAAAACTGGGCCTGTTCAATTTTACCTTTCCAGTAATAGGCGGCACCATGTCCCATTTCAGCAGTGCCACGCGACACGGTATCGAACACCTCGAACGCGGGCACCAGTTCGCCAGCACCATAGACCTTGACTTTGAGCCGACCGCCGCTCATTTCGGTGATGCTATCTGCCAGTAAGTTTGCACCCGTGCCGAGCACCGGGAAGTTTTTTGGCCAGGTCGTCACCATTTTCCATTTGTGCTCGGCTTTTTTGGCGTTCGCCTCTGTCGATATGGCTGAACTCGTTACCGCTACAGAACCAATGCTAGCTGTTTTAATAAAGTCACGACGTTTCATGGTAGTTCCTCGAATTATTTTTTTAGTCACAGAGATCATAGGGGCCCGGAGTTAAAACTTTTTTATTTTTAGTCTTATCTATTCAATACAAGCTTACAACACTAGATTCCCGTTCTCGACAGAAGCATTCGGGGATGACACTGCTTCGCTGGAATGATGGCCTTGTGTGACTATGGAAATATTTACTATCTCTGCGCTTAATGGCACTTACTTAAAAAGATTTCTTGTTTTTTTCGTCATTCCCGTATGCTTCTGGCGGGAATCCAGCTTTATATTCACGTGATTCCCGCCAAAAACGCGCGTGAATGACGATGGATTTTAGTACTATGTACTCAAGTGAGTGCCATTAATCTCTGTGCCCTCTGTGGCAAAGCCTTTCAAACAGCCTGCAAACTGGCATATGCCATTACCAGCCACTTGCTGCCTTCGTATTCAAAGTTCACTTCTACCCTGGCGTGCGCTCCGCTGCCCTCCAGATTGGTGACTACGCCTTCACCAAACTTACCATGAATGACACGCTGACCAACACTGAACCCGTACAGGCTGGCAGCCTGTGATGCTGCGGGAGAATACAGCGGCGATGTGACACTGGGTTTGGCGCGCACTGCGTGCACTAGATGGTCGGGTACTTCCGAGATAAATCGAGATGGCGTGGGATATAAATCCTGGCCGTACAAACGACGATGCTCGGCGGCCGTGAACACCAGTTGTTCGCGTGCACGGGTAATGCCGACATAACACAGGCGGCGCTCTTCTTCGAGCTTGCCTTCTTCTTCCAGCGAACGTTGACTCGGAAACAGGCCTTCTTCGAGACCGACGATGAATACCAGTGGAAACTCCAGGCCTTTTGCGCTGTGCAGCGTCATCATCTGTACGCAATCGTCCCAGGCAGCAGCCTGGCCTTCGCCCGCTTCCAGTGCTGCGTGGGTTAAAAATGCGGTGAGCTCATCCATGTTTTCGTGCTCGACGACATCAAACTCAAAGCCACGCGCAGCGGTCACCAGCTCTTCCAGATTTTCCACGCGTGCCTGTGCTTTTTCAGGTTTTTCCTTACCATAAAATTCGATCAAACCGCTTTCGTGTATGACATGACCGACACGTTCAAATAATTCAAGGCCATCGGTGTCGGCAGCCAGGCTATCGATCAACTTGATAAAGCCACCGAGAGCGTTCGTCGCGCGCGTCGCCAGTAAATTGTTTTCGATTATATGCTGCGCGGCCTGCCACATTGATATATCTTGTTCGCGTGCGCTCGCGCGTACCCTGTCAACAGTGCGATCACCTACACCACGGGTCGGTGTATTCACTACCCGCTCGAACGAAGCATCGTCACTGCGATTATTGATCATACGTAAATACGCAAGCGCATCGCGAATTTCGGCACGCTCAAAAAAGCGCATACCACCGTAAACACGATAGGGTATAGCCTCGGAAACAAAGCGTTCCTCGAACACGCGTGACTGCGCATTGGAACGGTACAGGATGGCGACTTCAGCGCGCGGATTGCCATGCTCGACCCATTGCTTGATGCGGTCAAGCACGAAGCGGGCTTCGTCGAGCTCGTTGAATGCGTTGTAAAATACAATCTTCTCGCCATCTTCACCGCTGCTCCAGAGCTTTTTGCCCATGCGGTCACTGTTATTATCAATCAGCGCATTGGCGGCTGCGAGTATGGTGGTCGTCGAGCGGTAGTTCTGCTCGAGGCGAATCACATCACAACCCGAAAAATGTTTCTGGAATAACTGAATGTTTTCCACGCGGGCACCGCGCCAGGCATAGATGGCCTGATCATCATCACCCACAATAAACACCTTGCCGGTTTTACCGGCGAGCAAGCGGATCAGCGCGTACTGAATGGTATTGGTGTCCTGAAACTCGTCGACCAGTAAATGCTGGAAACGTTTTTGATAATGCTTCAATAACGATTCGTTATCGCGCAATAATTCCAGCGCACGCAGCAACAGCTCGGCAAAGTCGACTGCGCCGGCGCGTTCGCAGGCGGTTTCGTAGGCACTATAGATACGCACCAGCTGCACGTATAGCGGATTACGCGACGTATCGATGTGCTTTGGTCGCTGGCCTTCGTCCTTGCGTGCATTAATAAATGCCTGCGCCTGCCGCGGCGGCCACCGTGCCTCATCCAGATCCAGCGCTTTCAGCACTCGTCGGATCGAGCGATACTGATCGTCCGAATCTAAAATCTGGAAGGTCTGTGGCAGTTTCGCTTCCTGCCAGTGCATGCGCAACAAACGGTGCGCGAGTCCATGAAACGTGCCCACCCACATACCTGAGCTGGGTATACCCTGCAACTGTTCCACCCGATGCCGCATTTCTGCCGCTGCTTTGTTGGTGAAAGTCACCGCGAACACGTTAAAAGGTGAAATATTTTCGACCTGTGCCAGCCAGGCAATGCGGTGCACCAGTACCCGGGTTTTGCCGCTCCCGGCACCCGCCAGTACCAGCGCGTGTCCCAGCGGTGCAGTAACTGCGCTGCGCTGCGCCTGGTTGAGGCCATCGAGTATATGTGAAACATCCATGCTGGCAGAGTTTAACATCGCGGTGTCGAAAGGATCTGTTGGCATTAGAAGCTGCCCCCAATACTCAGGTATGCGCGGTCATCGCCGATACTATCGAAACCATGGGCATAGCCGACCCGTGCCGTTAATGGCAGCAAATAAAACAGATTAAGATCCGCGTTAAATTCGACACCAGCACCCGTGTAATATTTATCAGGTCGACTTCCATCATAGGCCGCACCAGAATCCACAAACACACTGCCGTACCACTGCATCAACCCCACGGGTGGTACCATAATGCCGCGTTCAACCCGCTGAATCGGGAACCGGTATTCTGCACTGAGCAACTGTGCACGACGGCCGCGCAATTGCGGTAAGCCTTCACTATAGCCACGCAAGGCATATTCACGCTGTGCAAACACCGCCTCACCCGAGGTTTCAAAAAACAGGCTCAGGTTACGACCTGCACCTACGCCGCCAAGTCGAAAGCGTGCAGGTTGCTCGGTGCCCCAGCCCTGCAGTGCGCGCAAAGACAGGACATGCTCACCACCCAGTGAGATAAACTCCCGCCAGTCCAGGGTGTATATCTCGCCGCTAAAATCACTATTGAACAGGTCGCTATCTTCTGCCACCAGCCGTACCCGGCGACCGTCGTTGAGACTAATCGACAAAGGGTATCGGCGCGCATTGCGATACAGCCAGGCCAGGCCCGCGAGATTGTCGTTATACTCCGCCGCCGAGATCGCATCACTGAGTAATTCGATATCTCGTTCTCGATCCCACGACATAGCCAGCAGAAAGTTTGACGACGACAATATTTTTGTGTCTGGCAGTGCGTATATTAATTGCAGCTTTTCATCAGCGCGGATGCGGTCCGTAACACCAATGCGGTTTTTATAAAAATAATTTTTGCGTGAGGCATACGCTGCAAGCCTGTTACTGTATTGGTACGCCAACATAGCCAGGGGCAAGTCATTTTTAAAATCGTAGCTCGCTGTCAATGAATAATTATGTATGCCCAGAGCATCATTACCTGCCGTTGTCACGCCCAGCTCACTGCGATCACTGTCAATGAATATTTGCGGCAACCACCAGCGTGGGCGTAAACTTGACCAGGGTGAATAATCACGAGCTGTCGATACCTGTGGAATAAAACTATCTGCAGCCAGCACCGCAGTTGCATGTAACTGCACTTCATTGTTCCGCATTGGTCTGACAAGTTTATAAACATCGGTACCGCGCGCGCTGTAGCCAATGTAATACAACGGTCCATTGCTTTCACCCTGGCTAACCTGGAAACCGCCGCCCAGCAAATGGCTCAACTGATGATGTGAGCGTGTAGCGATATCATAACGGTATAAATTAAACACGCTATCAGCATCGGAACTGTAAAAAATACTTTTGCCATCAGCCGAATATTCCGGATAGGCCTGTATCACAGTGTTCTGTGTTAACGCGCTCCATTGCCGATGCTCGATGTCAAACAGCTCAAGATTCCAGCCGTAGGTTTTGCGCCAGATGGCTGCTACCAGATGTTTACCATCGGGTGCAGCATCAATCTGCGACAGAACTGCATCATCGGATGAAGTCCACAGTGATTGTATTTGTTTGCCCTCGGCATCGAGTTCACGTAACTCAAACACGCCAGCGGCATGATGCACAACAAACAGATGCTCGCCATCCGAGCTCCACACAGCACGCTGATAGCGACCGCAGTGCGTGATGCGTTTTAAGCCATCACCCTTATATAGGTATAAATCGTTATACACATTATATTCATCACAGACCTCGGGCTGACTAACAATAATTTCCCTGCGCGTGTTGATATCAAAACTTGCGTTCGCATGTACTTCACTGAGTACCTGCACACCTCCATCCGCTTCCTGTTTCACCAGTTCTGGCTGATGGCTGCCGTCATTACGAACGTAATATATCGTCTCGCCCACTGCACGCACCGGTGCAGTCAGGTAGGCCGAGCTGGTAACAGGAAGCGCCTGGTCCGCGCGCGCCTGCTGGTGCAGCATCGCGATCTGCGGCTGAAACTTTTCATCCAGCCATTGCGCGTATTCCTGCCAGAGCGCACCAGCATCTTTGCCGAACACCTGTTTGAAAGTGGTGTTTAGATAAAATGGTATTAGATTGTTGCTGTAAGCATCGATAAACGTCTGAAAGCTCTCTTGCCCGTAACGCTCGTTAACGAAACGCATGAAGTAGACACCATACAGATACCGAGTGGTGCCCGCAGGCCAGGTGCTGATGGGTAAATTTACCTGTAACAGTGGCTTGATCCCCTGTGCGACCTCCATACGCATCAGCATTTGATAAAGACTGCTCTGGCCGCGACCGATGCCACGGTTAAAATCAGACTCTTTATACGTCGCCAGACCTTCGACGATCCAGCCCGGCTCGAATACGTTGGGAAACAATAATAAAAAACGACCAAAAACTGTGCGCATGTGCAGTGGCGCACCCGCCGCTTTATCGAGATGTAATACGTGGGTATATTCGTGGGTAATTAATAGCTCAAGCCAGTTATCAAAATCTTCCAGGCCAGCAACACCCGAAGGTGGCGCCATAAATAATACACTGCGATTAAAATTGAACACCGTGGCAAAGCCGTTGGCATAGTCACTTTCGTCGCTGAGCACAAGATGGGTCTTCTCTACCGGCGTCCAGCCCAGCGCCTTGCTCAGGCGCTGGTGCACGTCTTCGGCAATCACCCGTGCGCGCTCAGCAGCGAACTGATGCGGCGCATCGAAATGTATTTGAAAATGCGGTGATTCGATACTGCGCCAGTCCAGAGCAGGGTCAACTGCAAGCGCAGGGTTGCTATACAACAGTGCACAGTAGCCACATAACAGGTGCACAAAAACCCTGCCGCTGGTTTTTCTACTACTAGTCCTGGGTTGCATAGATCAGCATTAAACCACCAGCCCCGCCGAGTAGCCATGATAATAGCGGAGCACCCAGAACAAGTGCATCGTTCGGCTGGCCGAAACCATATACGATGAGCGCGCCCAATACCAAACTGGCCCCTGCCATGCTGATAACAGAACGTTGGTTGGCGCGACGAATCTCCTGCCGAATATCCTGCATGGCTCGCATCTGCTGCTGTTGCTGCTCGCCATCCGAATATTGTCTTAAGGCCTGATATATCAGTCCCGGCATCTCTGGCAACTTTTCTATCATCTGTGGCAGGTTGTCTTTCATACCACGCAACATGGCGCGTGCGCCAACCTGTTCCTGCATCCAGTTTTCTAAAAACGGTTTTGCTGTTGTCCATAAATCCAGATCCGGATATAGCTGGCGACCGAGTCCCTCTATATTCAATAATGTTTTTTGTAACAGGACCAGTTGCGGCTGCACTTCCATATTAAAACGGCGCGCGGTCTGAAATAATCGCAGCAACAACTGACCAAACGAAATATCGCGCAGGGGTTTTTCAAATATCGGTTCGCAAACGCTGCGGATTGCTGATTCGAACTCATCGACGCGTGTACCAGCAGGAACCCAGCCTGATTCCACGTGGAGTTTTGCAACCCGATAGTAATCACGGCGAAAGAATGCCAGGAAGTTTTCAGCCAAATAACGCTTGTCGGTTACATTCAATGTGCCCATGATGCCGAAGTCAACGGCAACATATTTCGGCATTGATGGCTCTTCAATATCAACAAAAATATTTCCCGGGTGCATATCGGCGTGAAAAAAGTTGTGCTTGAACACCTGAGTAAAAAATATTTTCACTCCAAGCTCGGCGAGGCGCTGCATGTCGGTGCCACACTGCTTGAGCTCATCGATATTGCGTATCGGCACGCCGTAAATACGCTCTATCACCAGAATGTTTTTACGAGTGTAATCCCAGTGAATCTCGGGTACGTATAGATCACTCGAACCCTCGAAGTTACGCTTCAACTGACTGGCATTGGCAGCTTCGCGTAGCAGATCGAGTTCATCAAGAATGGTTTTCTCATATTCAGCAACGACTTCGACAGGCCGCAGACGGCGCAACTGCGAAGAATAGCGCGCTGCCAGCTCAGCAATAATATAGAGCAGCTCAATATCGCGCTTGATCACCGGCAAAACATCGGGGCGTAGCACCTTGACCACCACGTCTTTACCATTGTGCAAAATCGCGGCGTGCACCTGTGCAATCGACGCCGAGGCCAGTGGCTGGGTTTCAAAACTGGCAAAGACTTCGCGTACCGGCTTACCGTAAACTTTTTCTATTATTTTTTCCGCCTGTTCACCGGGAAATGGCGGCACCGCATCCTGCAGGCGTTGTAAATCATCTGCGATATCATCGGCCAAAAGATCGCGCCGTGTTGACAGCATTTGTCCAAACTTGATAAAAATCGGCCCCAAATCTTCCAGCGCACAGCGTATACGCTCGCCGCGTGGTGCGCGTTTACGCCGGAACCAGTTCCACGGCAGCAGGTAGATTAAAAATCGGAACGGCCTGAATAAATGTGTGGCGAAAATAATCTCATCCAGACCGTGTCGCATTAGCACCATATTGATGCGTAGCATGCGAAAGAACTGTCCCGGCCCGATAAACCTCATGCCTTGCCCGTGTTATTTGAATTAATGGGAGATGCCAGCAATTGTTCGGCACGCTGTTCGATGCGGGCAACAGCATCGCGCAGCGCATCCACCTGCCGGTTAAACTGATTTAATTCTGCGCCGCTCACTACATCACGACTTTCTTCCTGTAAATATTCGCTGACATCATCGGCAACTGCGCGTAGTGACTGCCTGCTCCAGCGGTGCATAATATGAAGCGTGTTAAAAATATGGTGCGCGGGCGCATCACCTACCATTCTCGCAGCCAGTTCTTCCCAGTCAATGTTGAGCGAGGCCAGCACTTTTTTAAATGCCCGGCCAAGCTGGGTGTCGCCTTCGATACTGATTTCACCTTTTAGCAACAATGGCGCGATCTGTTTACTCAGGCCCATTTTTAATAAGGCCAATGGCGTACCGGAAATGGTGGTATCGGCTTCGGCCTGGTATTGCGTGCTAACGTCGATACCTTCAGCACTCGGCAACAAAAACAGATCCTGCTCGATCAGTTTTAAATGAATGCATATTACACGGCCATTCATCGCTGCGATTTTCTGGTGTATTTCAGGGTCTAGCGCGAGCGCCGCATTGATTGCAGCTTGTAGCCAGTCGCTCGTAAGCAGTCTGCTCATGGCCTACAGCTTGAAGCCTTTGTGCAGCGCGACAATACCGCCGCTCATATTGTAATAGCGGCAACGTTCGAAGCCGGCTGTCTCCATCATGCTTTGCAGGGTTTTTTGATCGGGATGCATGCGGATGGACTCAGCGAGATAACGATAGCTGGCTTCGTCATTGGCAATCAACTTGCCCATCTTTGGCAGTATATTGAATGAGTAAAAGTCATAGGCTTTATTTAGCACCGGCAGCACCGGCCTGGAAAACTCCAGAATCAACAATCGCCCACCCGGCTTGAGCACGCGGTACATCGAGGCCAGTGCTTTTTGCTGGTTGGTCACATTGCGCAGACCAAAAGCAATGCTGACACAGTTGAAACTATTATCTGCGAATGGCAGTGCCTCGGCATTGGCTTCGACAAATTTGATATTACTACCGTAGCCTTTATCCAGTAAGCGTCGGCGCCCCTGTTCCAGCATATCGGGATTAATATCAGAAATGACCACTTCCCCGCTGTCGCCGACCTGCTGAGACAAATACAGGGTCAGGTCACCGGTGCCACCCGCAACGTCGAGCGCGCGCTGGCCTTTTTTTAGACCGGTGTGACTGATCGCAATTCTTTTCCAGATGCGATGAATGCCGAACGACATAACATCGTTCATCACATCGTACTTGCCAGCGACCGACGAGAACACCTCGGCGACAAGACCAGCCTTTTTTTCGGTTTCCACCTGCCGGTAGCCAAAGTGCGTTTTATTATCTGTCATCTGTGTATTCCTTAATTCAAATGTGCTCAAGTCAACCCGGGCTTTTGCGTTTGTGACCAGCAGCTTCGAGGCGTTTTAAATAGTCTTTCCACTTTTCTTCGTAACCACTGCCGAGCTCGTATAAATAATCCCAGGTATAAAGGCCGGTGTCATGGCGATCGTCAAAGCAAAGTTTTACCGCATAGTTACCCTGTGGTTCGATGGCTTCAATATTCACATCTTCCTTGCCTTTTTGCAGCACTTCCTGGCCGGGTCCGTGTCCAGTAACTTCAGCAGACGGTGAGTACACGCGTAAATATTCACACGGCAACTTGAATGCCTTGCCGTCGTCGTATTCGATTTCCAGCACCCGGCTCTTCTGATGCAGGCTAATATTGGTTGGTTTAGGCATAATTCATTTCCTGATTAAAACGTTTTTTGCCACAGAGGACAAAGCAACGACTTCGTTTTTCTCATCTTGGGGCAAATCTTTATTAATAGTCTTATAAAATATAACGACTCAGATCTTCATCTTCGACCAGTTCGCCGAGACTGTTCTGGACAAAGTCAGCATCGACCGTGACGCGGCTACCAGACCTGTCAGGTGCTTCGTATGAAATATCTTCGAGCAAACGTTCCATCACTGTATGCAATCGGCGCGCGCCGATATTTTCTGAGCGCTCATTGACGCTGTAAGCAACTTCGGCAATTTGTTTAACACCGTCCTCGCTGAATAACAGCTCGACCCCTTCGGTTTTCATCAACGCGCTGTATTGTGTGGTCAGCGCGGCATCTGGCTCAGTCAGAATGCGTCGGAAATCATCCGCATTCAGCGCGGTGAGCTCAACGCGTATCGGCAAACGCCCCTGTAATTCGGGAATCAGGTCAGATGGCTTCGACAAATGAAACGCGCCCGAAGCGATAAATAAAATATGGTCAGTTTTCACCATTCCGTATTTAGTGCTCACGGTGCAGCCTTCTACCAGTGGTAGCAGATCGCGCTGCACACCTTCACGCGAAACATCAGCACCACTCTGTTCTGCGCGCCTGGCCACTTTGTCGATTTCATCGATAAAAACGATGCCGTTCTGTTCTGCATTTTCGACCGCACGCGCCTTGATCTCATCTTCTTTAATTAATTTCGCGGCTTCGTCTTCGATTAATGCCTTGCGCGCCTGGGCGATGCGCATGTTCTGATTTTTCTTTTTGTCACCAGATACATTTTGAAACATGCTTTGCAACTGGCTGGTCATTTCTTCCATACCAGGCGGTGCCATAATTTCTACACCAACCTGCGGCAGTGCAACTTCGATATCAATTTCTTTATCGTCGAGACTGCCATTGCGTAATTTCTGTCTGAATTTTTCGCGGGTGTCGCTTTCGCTGGGCACGGGCTCGCCATAACTGTCGCGCGCCGGTGGCAACAGCGCATCGAGTATGCGCTCTTCGGCAGCATCTTCTGCCTGGTGTTTGACTTTTTCCACCTCCTGCTCGCGCGTGGTCTTTACCGACATATCGACCAGGTCGCGAATAATAGAGTCAACTTCACGACCAACATATCCGACTTCGGTAAACTTGGTGGCTTCGACTTTAACAAACGGTGCACGCGCGAGATGCGCCAGACGCCGTGCGATTTCGGTTTTACCCACACCAGTGGGACCGATCATCAAAATGTTTTTCGGCGTAATTTCGTTACGCAGGCTTTCATCCACCTGCAAACGCCGCCAGCGATTACGCAGCGCAATCGCAACCGCGCGTTTCGCCGACTTCTGGCCTACGATGTGCTTGTCCAGCTCCTGAACAATTTCTCTGGGTGTCATTTCCGACATAATGAATAGGGTCTCAACTAAGTTCTTCTATGGTCTGGTTGTGGTTGGTGTAGATACAGATGTCACCCGCGATGCTGAGACTCTTTGCTACAATCTCGCGCGCCGAAAGCTCAGTGTTGTCGAACAGGGCGCGTGCGGCTGACTGCGCATACGGGCCACCGGAACCGATTGCGATTAAATCATCCACAGTATCGATGACGTCACCCGTGCCTGAAATCAGCAGCGATGAGTCGCGGTCTGCGACGATCAGCATGGCTTCGAGTTTGCGCAGCATGCGATCTGTGCGCCAGTCTTTGGCGAGCTCGACCGCAGCACGGCGCAACTGGCCGCTATGGCGTTCAAGCATGCCTTCAAATCGTTCCAGCAAGGTGAAGGCATCGGCAGTAGCACCAGCAAAACCAGCGATGACTTTATCGTGATACAACTTGCGTACCTTGGTGGCGTTGCCTTTCATCACCGTGTGGCCGAGCGTGACCTGGCCATCACCACCCACGACAACTGTGCCGTCGCGACGCACTGTGACTATGGTTGTGCCATGAAATGTTTCCACTTTGCCTCCGAGAACCGTGAATTCAGTGTTTGTGCTACCGGCGGCTGATTTTACACGATTTGGCGAGCTTAACGCGCCACATGATGTGGGGCTTTGTCGAGTGGCGCTCAGGACCGGATTTTTTTCCGCGCGCGCGGATGCGCCTGGTCGTAAACACGGGCGAGATGCTGAAAATCGAGATGGGTATAAATCTGGGTGGTACTAAGGTTGGCATGACCGAGCAGCTCCTGCACGGCGCGCAGGTCGCTGCTGGATTCCAGAATATGCGAGGCAAACGAGTGCCGTAGCTTGTGGGGGTGAACCTGGCTGGCCACGCCCTGCACCCGCGCCCATTTTTTCAGGCGCTGACCAATGCTGGCGTGGCTGATGCGCTGCCCACGCTGGCTAATGAACAATGCTGGATTTTCCTGCTTTAATAACAACACGCGCTCGGGTAGCCAGTTTTTCAAAGCTAGCGCCGCCTTACGCCCAAATGGAACCCTGCGCTGTTTGCGACCCTTGCCGGTGACCGTGAGCACGCTTTGTTGCCAGTCGACAGCATTCAGATTCAGGCCGCTGAGCTCGGCCAGACGCAGACCGCAGCCGTAGAGCAGCTCCATCATGGCAAGATCGCGCCGCGCCAGCGGGCGGGTCTCTTTGATGTCGAGCAGGCAGCTCAGCTCATCGACCTGCAGGGTTTTGGGCAAGCGTCTGCCGGCTTTGGGAGCCGGCACGCCGGTCGCCGGGCTGGTGCTGGCCAGCTGATGACGGCATAAATAGCGGTACAGGCTACGGATCGACGATAACTGGCGCTGCAGCGATGTGCCTGACAGACCTTTGCGGTGCTGGCTGGCGACAAACCCGCGCACGCGCTGCTGGTCGATGGCATCCCAGGAAGCGATTTCAGCGCAATACTCGGTGAAAGCGACAAGATCTCGGCGGTAGGCAGCCACGGTGTGACTGGAATAGCGTTTTTCGGCTGCCAGATATTCGTAAAAGCGAGCCAGATCGGCCTGCAGCTTCATGACTCGAGATGCACAGCCAGCGCCATGCTGACCATCTCTCCAATCTGGTTGAGAAATTCAGTGCCCATGCTGCTGGTGAAGCGGCTGGCTTCGTGACCACCGAGGCCGAGCAGGCCAAGATCAGCCCCCGCGACCAGCGGGATCACCGCCGCCGAGGCAATTTGCTCGGCACGCTCCCCGAATAAAAACGCTTTTTGTTCGCGCGAGCTGCGCCCGCACACCGGGTTGCGATGTTTCAGCATGGTCGAAAAGACCGACAGCGCTTCGGCTTTGCGGCTGACGAATAAATCGGGTTTTTGGGCGAGCAAGGTTTCATCATCACTGAACAGACGCACCACCACATAATCGGCTTTCAGTTCGTTGCCCAGCTCGGCATTAACGCTGCTGATGACATCACTGAGATCACGTGCAGCGAGCAAATTCACCGCAATCCGGTGATGACTACTGGCGAGGCGTTCGTTGGCGCGCGCGATGTCCATCAAATCGCGCATGCGTTTATCGTGCGCCTTGAGCTTGTCGCGCAGCATGAACACCTGGCGCTCGATCAATGAAGCAACATCGCCGGTACTGTGTGGAATTTCGAGATCATGAAGCAGGCCGGGGTAACGGCTCAGTATATCAGGATGCTGTTCGAGTAATCGAATCAACTCGCGTTCGCTCGGTTCCAGCTCTGGCTGTTGAAAGTCACTCTGCTGTGTGCTTTGTAATGTTGTTTTTGTCACAGTTCTATTTGCCCCTGAAATACTGTTTGCGCTGGCCCGGTCAGCAACAAGGACGCGCCTTCCCCGTCCCAGCGTATGCTGAGTTCACCGCCCCTGAGTTCTACTGTCACTTCGTTATCCAGCTGCTGATAGCGCACCCCGATGGCAACCGCCGCACAGGCGCCGGAGCCGCAGGCCAGGGTTTCACCGGCACCGCGTTCATACACGCGTATGCGAATACGTTCACGATTGACGATCTCCATAAAGCCAACATTGACGCGTTGCGGAAAACGCGGATGGCTTTCGAGCGCAGCCCCCAGCGTTCGTACCGGCGCATCGGCGACGGCTGCGACCTGCAACACCGCGTGCGGGTTGCCGAGCGACACTATACCTATAGCATATTCGTCACCATTCACCACTATATTGTACGTGTCAGCAGCGTTTTCCGCCTGAAACGGTAGTGCCGCTGGGGCAAAATTCGGCACCCCCATGTCCACCGTGACCCGATCATCATCCTCGAGCATGAGGCGGATCAGGCCGGCAGTAGTTTCAACCACGATTTCGCGATTCTGGCTCAGGCCCTGGTCGTGCACAAAGCGCGCAAAACAGCGCGCGCCATTACCACATTGCTCGACTTCGCCACCATCGGCATTGTAAATCCGGTAACGAAATTCCGCTTCCGGTAGCTTGCTGGGTTCCACCAGCAACAGCTGATCGCAGCCAACACCAAAATGCCGGTCACTGATATGGCGAATTTGTTCGCGCGTTAGTGCCAGATCCTGAGAAATTGCATCGATCACGACAAAATCGTTACCAATGCCCTGCATTTTGCTGAACTTGAGCTGCATGATCTGAATACTACTGGCAATTCCCTGGTTCAGCAATCACCGTGGGGGCACCACTAACCCCGGCCTGGCTAGAGAAATTGGGGCTTACTGCCTGAGCTGGAAATCTTTGCGGATGTTTCGGCTGGGGCCGAACTCGGTCGATAAAAAACAGGCGAGGGTGAGACGCAGGCCTCCTTGCACCGGCTCGACTTCGTGCGGAATGGTGCAACTGTTGACCAGCATGCTGTACGCCTGTGGGTGAAAATGCTCGGCACCGCTGCGAGCATCGTGGGTAACAAAATCACCACCGCAGTAATCATCAGCAAAATGAAATACCACCGTGGCGAGATAATCCGGATTACTGTCCTGATCTTTATGAATACCGATAAAATCGCCGTTCAACATCAGATTTGCCTGACAGCGGCGCAGGCATAGTTTGTCGGTGCCGGCGAAACGGCGATAAAAAGCGCGCATTTTGGGGCTCATCACCAGCGCCTCTAGCTCGGCGGCACGGGCGTGCAAAGCCATCGGTTTTTCGACATCATTATAAAATCGACAGACATTTACCGCATGCGCTTCTGCAGCATCACCAGCGACAACGCGATCATAGTGTAGTCCCTGTAACAAAGCTTCCAGCTGTTGCCATTCTTCTGCGCTGAAAGGTATTTGTGCACGCGAGTACATCAGCGTGCCGTGTTCATTGAAGGTTTTTGCGGCGCTAACGTCTGTTGCTGAATTAAAACGGGGCTCAGTCAAGTACGGTTTCACCCTGCATTAATTGTGATAAGTCTTCGCGTTCGCGGATCACCACGGCGTGACCACCATCCACCATAATCTCGGCAGCGCGTGGCCGGCTGTTGTAGTTCGAGCTCATGCTAAAACCATACGCGCCAGCAGAACGCACGACCAGGTAATCTCCCTGCTGCAAACTAAGCTCGCGCTCTTTGCCGAGAAAATCACCGGTTTCACACACCGGTCCGACCACATCATAGGTCTGCGCGGGCACATCATTACGCGGTTGCAGAGGAATAATATTCTGCCAGGCACCGTACAGCGCCGGTCGCATCAGATCGTTCATCGCGGCATCGACAATGGCAAAGTTGCGGTGCGCATTGTGTTTTAGATATAGCACCTGGGTGAGCAAAACCCCAGCATTGCCGACGATGGCGCGACCGGGTTCGAGCATGATTTCCAGATCGCGCGAACCCAGACCTTTGAGCAAAGTGCGCGCCAGCGCATCCGGCTGCGGTGGTTGTTCGTCTTTGTACTGAATCCCCAGACCGCCACCAAGGTCAATATGTTGCAGATGAATGCCGCTGGCTGCCAGAATGTCGACCAGCGCGAGCACACGCGCCAGCGCATCAACGAAGGGCGCGACTTCGGTAAGCTGGGAACCAATATGACAGTCGATGCCAACCACATCCAGCGCCGGCATGTTGGCAGCCTGCTGGTACGCCGCGTGCGCGTCTTTGATCGCGATACCAAATTTGTTTTCTTTCAGACCGGTCGATATATAAGGATGCGTTTTGGCATCGACATCGGGATTCACGCGCAGAGATATGGCGGCACGGCGCTGCATTTTGCTGGCGACGGCATTAATCACTTCCAGTTCGGCGCTGGACTCGACGTTAAAACAACGAATGCCGACTTCGAGCGCGCGCGCGATTTCATCGGCTTTTTTGCCAACCCCGGAAAATACGATTTTGCCGGCATCCCCGCCCGCCCGCAGCACGCGTTCGAGCTCTCCGACTGAAACAATGTCAAAGCCAGAGCCGAGTCTGGCCAGCACATTGAGCACAGCCAGACTGGAGTTGGCTTTCACTGCATAACAGATTAAATGCGGCCGCGCTGCCAGCGCACTATCAAAGGCTTTCCAGTGACGCTCAATCGTGGCACGCGAGTAAACATAACAGGGCGTCCCCCAGCCAGCGACCTGCTCGCCAAGATTGACCGACTCGGCCCAGAGTGCGCCGTCGCGATATTCAAAATAATCCATGCGCGGGTTACTCGCTGGTACTGGTCTCACCGGGCGCAGAACTGGCTGCCGGCGGGGGATTGGTGTCGGGCAAATACAGCGCGCCGGTTTTGCCACAGGCGGCGAGCGCCAACACTGCGAGCAGGGCGCAGGTGCTGATCATGGCTCTGAATTGTAGTGTGGTCACGGCGCGCCTCATGTTTTTTGTACTGCAGTGTGGATTATTGCAATAATCGGCTCTGATAAAAACCATCCAGAAGAAATAAGCGTGACAGAACTTGAGTTTCTTCAGCACGACACGGCTGAAACCGTCGACACCTGCGTGATCTGGCTGCACGGTCTCGGTGCTAGCGGCGACGACTTTTTACCCATCATTGAACACCTGCGGTTACCCATCAGTGTGCGCTGTCGATTTATTTTTCCGCAGGCACCGGTGATCCCGATCACGATCAATCAGGGTTTCCGCATGCCGGGCTGGTACGATATTCGCAACAGTGACATTATCGCCAGCGAAGATGGTGCTGGTATCGAGGCTTCCAGTGCCGCCATCGACGAGCTGATCGCACAACAACTGGCGCAGGGGATGACAGCTGGACGTATCCTGCTCGCCGGATTTTCGCAGGGCGGGGTGATTGCGCTGCACTGTGGGCTGCGGCGCAGTGCGCCTGCACTGGGTGGAGTGATGGCGCTATCAGCGTATCTACCCGCTTGTGCGTCACTCGACGCCGACCACACGCTGGCGCTGTTTTTCGGTCACGGCACCAGGGATCACGTGGTACCCATAGCTCGCGGCCGCGAAAGCTGGCAACGACTCACCGCTGCGGGTTACACCCCTGAATGGCAACAATACGATATGGAGCACAGTGTCTGCATGGCTGAAATCATCGATATTCGTCGCTGGTTACTTTCTAGCCTCGGCCTGGCAGTCTGACCGGCACGAACATGGTACTGTCGCCACAACGTGCTATCATCGAAGCCAGAGCATTTACCGCGAGATGGCATCGCTATGGCTGACACCGACATTACACTGAGCATGGGCATCTCGCCCGCGGAGCCTTTATGGAAGCTCGCACCCACCCGTGATGAGCACGGTAATCGCCTGAGTGACTTTTTAATGATCATCCCCCGACTTGGCAAAAAACCCGAACACTATATTAAACAGACTTTGAACGACCTGGATAAAGCGCTGAAACCGTTTAGTGATCTCGTGGTGTTCGCCAATCTCGACATGAAACTCAACACCCTGTGGGTATCGTTCAAAAATAAACCCGGCACCTTTACTGAATTAACCACGGCGGTTAAACGCAGCGTTCCGGAAGCCCTGCTGGTCGGAGATATGGGCTCACGTCTTTACGGAAAGTAAACATGCAAGCAGCAGCCATCGATCCGGCGGCCTATTCAGCCATGAAAACCACCGTGGGTGAAATATTTTCAGACGTTATCGATGCCTTTCTCGGTTATGTGCCGGGCCAGATCGATCAACTCGACCATGCCATCGAAGCCGCGAACTGTGACGACATTTTTAATCTTGCGCATTCGATCAAAAGTTCGTGCAGCAGCATCGGCGCACTCGGACTGGCGAACACGGCAGAACAAATTGAACAGCTAGGTCGCCAGCAGACTACCACTGGCACAACACAGCTTTACCAGCTTTTGCAACATCAGTTTTCCGAAGTCGTCGAATTTTTAAAACAGGACTCAATCGTATAACATCGGGCCGGGCAAGGCTGCCGGGTACTTATTTCAGTTTATTATTTATATAGAAGATGTAATCGCATGCAACGCAGCAATAACATGCCCCTCTGGGTTTTTCTCGGACTGATGAATATAGAAACGCGCAAAGGCGCACAGATTCTGGTTTACCTGATGATTTTTATTTCAGCGCTTTCAATTCCGGCTTCATTGTATTTTGCAGACTGGAGCTGGGCCGCCACGCTGCTACCGATGGGGCTGTGGTACTGGTTGTGCTTGCGCTGGGCGGATAAACACACACTCTGGACAAACCAATGACTCGCCAAAATGGTCTGTCTTAGACAAGCAGCTTTGATTTAGGACAAGCTGAGTTTTTTCCGCGCGCGTTTAACTGCAGCACGCACCTGCTTCGGCGCCGTACCACCAATATGATTGCGCGCACTGACCGAGCCTTCGAGGGTCAGTGCTTTAGTCACGTCGGCGCTGATTTTTCCGGAAAATTTTTGCAGCTCGGCGAGACTCATCTCACTCAGGTCTTTCCGGGTTTCAATTCCGTACGCCACTGCCCTGCCCACCACTTCGTGAGCATCCCGAAACGCCAGGCCTTTGCGCACCAGATAATCGGCGAGATCAGTCGCGGTCGAAAACCCCTGTTGTGCCGAAGCGTACATCTTGTCGGGTTTGCAGCGCAGCGCTGGAATCATGTCACCAAAGGCACGCAAGCACCCCTGCACAGTATCAATGGTATCGAACAGCGGCTCTTTGTCTTCCTGATTATCCTTGTTATAAGCCAGTGGCTGGGCTTTCATCAGGGTTAATAAACTAATCAGATTGCCGTTGACGCGCCCGGTTTTGCCGCGCACCAGCTCAGGGACGTCGGGATTTTTTTTCTGCGGCATGATCGAAGAGCCAGTACAAAACCGATCCGGTAGATCAATGTAATCAAATTGTGCCGAGGACCAGATAATCAGTTCCTCTGACATGCGCGAGAGATGCGTGATCAGAATCGCCGCCGCCGCGCAAAACTCGATGGCAAAATCACGGTCACTAACCGAGTCCAGCGAGTTGGCTGTGGGCGCCACAAAGCCAAGCTCAGTCGCTGTCATTTTGCGATCGATCGGGTAAGTGGTGCCAGCGAGCGCGGCGGCACCCAGTGGGCATTGATTCAGGCGCGCGCGACAGTCCTGCAAACGCGTAGCATCACGTACCAGCATTTCAAACCAGGCCAGCAGATGATGACCAAACGTCACCGGTTGCGCCACCTGTAAATGGGTAAAGCCGGGCAGGATAGTATCGGCTTCGCGCTCGGCGACATCGAGCAAACCGCTTTGCAAATGCACGATTTGCTGCACAATAATGTCAATCTGATCGCGTAGATAAAGCCGGATGTCGGTCGCTACCTGGTCGTTGCGCGAACGCCCAGTGTGCAGACGCTTGCCGGCATCACCAATAATTTCGGTGAGTCGCGCTTCGATGTTCATGTGCAGATCTTCGCGTGCGTGCGACCATTTGAATTTGCCGCTGCTGATTTCCTGCTCAATCTGATCAAGGCCCTGATAGATGGCACTCAAATCTTTGCTGGAGAGTACGCCAATTTTTGCCAGCATATTCGCGTGCGCACGCGAACCAGTAATGTCTTGTTGATACATACGCTGATCGAATTCCACCGAAGCGGTGAAGGTTTCGACAAAGGCGTCGGTTTTTTCAGTAAACCGCCCGCCCCAGGCCTGATTGGTCTGCGCGAGTTTTGGCTTTGCGGTTCTGGTTCCGGATTTTTTTGTCGCTTTAGTCATAGTGGTCTCGGCTGTGCTGCACGAGTATATCAGAAGCTTTGCCGATTCTATTGCTGCATGCCGTCTGTTCTGGCTTGCTTTTCGCCTGCACTGAACTATTTTTAGGCATGGAAAACTCTCTCTCGCAGCGCCATGCGCAAGCATTAACGGTGGAACTGCTGCCCAATTTTTGCGATGTCCGTGTCATTTTTATGATGATTCTGGTGCTGGAACTGCTCGCGCTGGTGTTGTCAATGGCGATTCCTTCGACACAGCATGAGTTCTGGAACTATCTGGCTTTTATTTCCATGATGCTGCAGTGGCTGGGCCTGATCAATGCCGCCCTGCTGTGCAGCAGCCGGGGCTGGCTGAACCACCTGCCACGGCGCAAAAATATCGTCTACAGTTTTTGTCTGATGATGCTGGTCAGTCTGGGCTTTAGTCTGATTCTGCTCGAGCTAAAACAATGGATGCAGCTGGATGCGGAAACTTCACCGTTGGGCGAACATTTTCTGGTTCGAATCATGCTGATTAGCGCGGCGATTTATGCGCTGGTGCTGCGCTTTTTCTATATCCAGCAACAGTGGAAACTCAATCTCAATGCCCATTCCGAGGCTGAAATTCAGGCCTTGCGCGCCCGTATCCGGCCGCATTTCCTGTTCAACAGCATGAATACCATCGCCAGCCTGATCGGCCTGATGCCCGATAAAGCCGAAAAAGCGGTGGAAGATCTCTCGGATTTGTTCCGCGCCAGTCTGCGTGAAAAAAATAGCCACAGCCTGGGCGAAGAGCTGGAACTGACCCGGAGCTACCTCAATATCGAGGCGCTGCGTCTGGGGGAACGCCTGACGGTGGACTGGAATGTCGATAATTCGCTAAAAGATACAGAAATTCCGGCGCTAAGCCTGCAACCTCTCGCAGAAAATGCTATTTATCATGGTATCGAACCTTTGGCGGGAGGTGGCTGCATTAAAATCAGCGCTCAGTCTCGCCACCAGTCATTGTTACTCACAGTGACTAATCCGCTGGCACCCGAGCCTGCTCAGGGCCGTCAGCACGGTAACCAGATGGCGCAACAAAATATCCGCCGGCGTCTGGCACTGTTATACGGAGAGGATGCCGCGTTCGTCACAAATGAGACCAAAACTGACTATACCGTAACTCTTAAGATACCCCTGAGTAATCAGTTATGAATGTTTTGATTGTCGACGATGAACAGCTAGCGCGCCAGCGTCTGCGCCATATGTTAAGCACCATGGAATGCAAGGTGATCGGTGAAGCCGAAACCGGCGAACAGGCCCTCAAGCAGTCCCAGCTCAACCACCCCGATGTGGTACTGATGGATATTCGTATGCCTGGCATGGATGGACTGGAAGCCGCCTCCTATATCAATCGTCTGGATAATCCGCCTGCCATTATTTTTACCACCGCCTATAACGACCACGCGCTGAGCGCGTTCGAGAGCCATGCGGTGGATTATTTGCTAAAACCCATCAAACAGGACTTATTGCATAAAGCCCTGGAAGCGGCAAAGCGCGTCACCCGCGCCCAGCTCAATAATCTGCGCACCAGCACCGATGAAAACGCGCGCAGTAAAATCTGTGTAAAAACCCGTGGCGCCCTGGAACTGGTGCCCGCTGAGGATATTATCTATTTCAAGGCTGACCAGAAATATGTCACTCTGCGTACCGCCGATCACGAATATTTGATCGAGGAAGCGCTGAAATCGCTAGAAACCGAATTCGCCAACCGCTTTCTGCGGATTCACCGCAACGCGCTGGTGGCAGTTGATCGTATCAACGGTCTGGCCAAAAACAAGGAGGGCCACGCCTGCATCACCTTCACTGAAGTCGAAGACCTGCTCGAAGTCAGCCGCCGCCACCTGCCCGATATACGCTCACGACTGCGTAAACGCGCCTGACCCGAATGGCTTACTGTTGTGCGGTTTGCGTGGCAGTGAAAGCCACTGGTATTTGGTGACTAAAACTCACTACAATGCCGCCATGGCTGCACGATTCACACCCACGACTGGCCGCGCGCATGTCTGAACCGACGCCGCTGGCCAAGCTACGCGTACTGGTGACACGGCCGCAACAACGCGCGGCTAATTTTGCCGGCATGGTCACGCGCGCGGGCGGTAAAGCTGTCAGATATCCCGTCATCACGATCACCAACACGACGAACCATACCCGGCGCAACCAGTTACTGGATAGACTTGATGCCTATCAGATGGCAATTTTTATCAGCCCGACCGCTGTCGAAGCAACGTTAGCACTCATCACGAGGCTGCCCGAGACTATTACCCCGGTGGCTATCGGCAGTCGTACCGCGCACGAATTGCAACAACAGGGTTATCATGCTGTTGTCACAGCAGACAGTCATGATAGCGAGGGCTTGCTCGCGCACACCAGCATGCAGACCGAGCATGTCACCGGTAAAAACATTATTATTTTTCGCGGCGAAGGCGGTCGCGACCTGCTCGCCGACAGTCTGCGAGGGCGGGGCGCTATGGTTGATTACGCCGACATCTACCGCCGCAGCCTGCCCGATGTTGTGCATCTACAAACCACAGACCTGAAACAGCTGCAGGCCATTTGCATAACCAGCAATCAGGGGCTCGAACATTTGTTGCTGCTCTGCGATGACCTCGCGGTACTAAAGACTCTGCCGCTATTTGTTCCCGGGCAGCGGGCCGCCAGTCTGGCCTCGCAACTCGGTTTTAGTGACATCCACCGAGCGGAGAATGCCAGTGATGAGGCTATGTTGCACGCCCTGATACACTGGGCTGAAACGCGTTAATGGTTTTTAAGTTTTACCCTGTCCCCCATCTTTACCACACCCGGTTCAATAACGCGGGCGGTAATACCGCCATGGCCACGCACTGCGTTATAACCGCCAGCACCAAAAGTGTCTTCCATACGTGAGCAGGGGTGGCACAAACCCGTCATTTCGAGTTCAGCACTGCCCAGCATAAAATGTTTATTTTTAAACGCGAGAAGATTAATACCCCGGACAACGATGTTGCGCCGTAGCATTTCCGGGCTCACCTGGTCGCGGTGTAGCAGACTGGCGATAGTCATTAAATGCTCGGCCTGAATCAATGTCACTGCACGTTTGTCGCTGCGACCAGCATAGCGGTCACCCACCAGACCCTGGTGATTCAGCTCGACCTGTTGCACCACAGTCATATTTGTTTTTCGTGCCGGGCGCAGGCCAATCCATTCTACGCTGCCAGTCTGCGGCAGCATTTTTAATAAGTCGTTTATGATGGTGTTGCTGTTCATGAATCAATACGGCGGTGACTGCCAGTCGCTATGTGGCATGACTATGATCCAGGCTTGGTGATACCCATGGCGAGCAAGGCATCGTCCGAATATTCGAACGAGTCGGAATAAATCTGGCTCTGCGGCAGGCCACGCGCATAAAATAGCTCCATGCCCGCCTTAATCATCGGCGGCGGACCACTCATATACACATCGTAACCAGAGAGCTCGGGGTAATCCGCGACCACTGCTGCGTGCACATAACCGGTTTTACCGGTCCAGCCATCTTCGGCTGCGGGCTGTGACAGCACCGGTGTGTATTGAAAATTCTGGTATTGCTCGGCCCAGCGGCTGGCAATGTCGTCCATGTATAAATCGCGTTTTGCGCGCACGCCACAGAATAAATGGATGGGCTGCTGCAAACCAATCTGAAATGCATGTTTCAGCATACCGTTGAGCGGAGCAAAGCCGGTACCACCGCCCATTAAAATGATCGGCCGACCGCTGTCTTCGCGTAGATAATAACTGCCCAATGGAGCTTCGATGCGCAGCATGGTTTTGGGTTTCATGCCTTCGAATACATAATCGCCAAAATGCCCGTCGGGCACATGCCGAATTTGCAACTCGATCAAATTGTCATCGTGCGGTGCATTGGCGATGGAAAACGCGCGGCGCTTGCCATCTTTCAAAATAAATTCGAGGTACTGGCCGGCAAGAAATTGCAGGCGTTCGTGCTCGGGTAATTTCAGCATAATTTGCATCACATCGTGGCTGAGCAGCTGCTTGCTTTCCACCCGGCAGGGCATGATGCGCGGTTCAATATCGCTGGCGGCTGATATTTCGCGCACCGCAATACTCAGATCCGATTTTGCCAGTGCCTGACAAAATAATGCCTTGCCCTGCTTTTCTGCGTCCTTCGCCAGGCTGCGCAATTCTTTATCGTACTCGATCTCACCGGCCAGCAGGTCCCCCGCGCATTTGCCACAAGCACCATTACGACATCCGTATGGCAGCCCCACACCCTGACGTAGCGCTGCATCCAGAACTTTTTCATCGTTTTCAATGCTAAATTCATGCCCGCTGCCGGGCACGCTGACTTTAAAACTCATGTAAAATTGCCCAAATCAGAGTGAGATGCATTCTCGCCTATTTAACCGGCAATGAAAACAATCCTTTATTGATGGTATTCCCCTTATATGGAGACTCTATGGCGCGCGTTAAAGTGTTCAGCACCGGCATTTGTCCGATCTGTGATAAAACCCAAACCCTACTAAAAAAATGGGGAATTCCATACGAAACAGCCCGTATCGACCAGGATATGGCGGCGCGCCGCGAATTCACCGCCAAAACCAACGGCGCCCGCAGCGTGCCGCAGATTTTGATCGATGGCGAATGGATCGGTGGTTTTAGCGAGCTCACCGAGCTGCATATGGAAGACAGGCTCGACCATTTGATGGGCTAGGCGGCGCTTGCGGCATTACTGTTTTTACGGATTAGCGACGGCCCTGACGAGTATAGACAACGCGATAATGTGGTAATGCAAGACCTGGCTGTTGTTCTAGCACTATTATCAACGACTGAAAAGTCGTGGCGCTTTTATCCGTCCGCCGAAGGCACTTGTGTGGTTCAATTTTAGTTTGCTATTTTTTTCAGGATATCTTTATCTTCACCAAACTTACAAATTGCATCACAGTCATTCCTTAGATCACTGAAAAGGATATAGTGGATTTCAATGTCACTATTTTTAATCGATGGTCGTTGAAGCTGTAAGATTACCTCCTTCTCCCGTTTATCGGGTATAACAAGGTATAAAGACGGTGAATTATCTGGAAATGAATAATAAAGGTCGATCAGCCTTAATATTCCTGAATAGATAGACGTGCTTTTTTCTACTTCGAAAGCGCAGGTTATTTTATTTGAATCTTTTTCAAACCAAATTGCATCAATAAGAGTTATTGTTTTATAGGTGTCTCTATCAACATCCATTTCTGGGAATTTATTTACACATATGAACGACAGGCTATTACCCTTGTGGCATTTTGATGGTAGTGTTCAGAATTCTGTGTCATTTCTTTAAACTTGAGACAAAAGAGATGATACATGAAAAAAGATATTCACTTTGATACGGACGCAGCACTCAAGGCGCTGCGTGAAGGCAAGGACCTGACTGGCAAGGACGGTGTC
>JASBSR010000022.1 GCA_030148865.1 Gammaproteobacteria bacterium | reverse complement strand
ATGTGTAGCAGTCGCCATTTGATTGTACAGTCCGGATATCTTGTTCTGTTACCTGCTAACACTGGGGGTCGACCAGTCAAAGTGCTGTGAACAACAGCAAGTCAAGGACGGTATACAGCGGTGGCGCTGGATTATTCCGGGCGTCCTGCCCTCCACCCTGCGGGCCATGGCCTGCATATTCAAATCGTTCCTGACGATTTAGTCTTCTTCGCCAAAAGCGCTCATCAGAATGACAGGCTGTGGTGTCATCCTGAATGACAGTGAAGGATCTTTTGCTAGGACGATAAAACTCCTGCCTCACACAAAAAGCCAGCAACGTGCAGCAATATTTTTATAGTCGTTAGAATGTCAGTGTGCATCATGTCGTATACACCATAATGTCAGCTCAGGTTTGAGCTGCTACAACTAATTGCTGCACTGCTACTGCTTGAAGGTTGTGTGGCAGTGCGGTCATTCCCGACCGCGGCAAGAAGTGGCGATACTGTGACGCTTGCTGTTGGGTCTCTGGATGGAATGAATAAAAACAATACAACTGCAACATTCGTTTCGGACGTGGATGCTTCAAGTACCGATCTGGCTATTAGAGCCGTGATTCGTTTGCGGCCAGATCAGACGAGTACGTCAGCATTGTTTGATCCTTTTTTGAATGCCGAAGATTACTATACAGGACATTCGCAGTGGTTAGCCGTAATAGTGATTGATTTGCCTGCTGGTTTAACGGTTGGGGCGGGTCATATTGGCGTGCAAACCACTGCCGATACTGGTGCTTTTGCATACAACATAAATGACATACCTGTTGCACTGGAAATTATTGATGGAATAGCTGCGCCCAACCAATTTTCATACAATGCCGGTTTTGATCCTACTCGATCTGCTCCTGGTAATTTGTCTAGCCTGGAAGCTTTGCCTCAGGTTGTATTTAAGTCACTTGATGCTACAAGTGGCGTACGTTTTTCTGCCGCCGAAATTAAAGTTAATATTCCGACACAAAATGTTACAACCCCGGAGTTTAGAGTAGTTGCAGATGACTTTTATACCAAAGACGCACAGGATCAGCTGCAAATGAGCTGGACAAAAGACGGAGACGATTTCATTGTTAATTTTATATGCCCTAAAGGCGGTATCGAAACCAAGCAACTTAGGTTTTCTGTTGTCACACAAGTGGATAAATTTGTCACTGAGCCGGGATCGGTGATTACCAGTGTGGAGCTATATAACGTCAATGGAGAATCAGTAACAATAACTGCAGGGGTGCCTAATGCGAATAGTTTTGCTATCGAAAAACAATAGTTTTATTCTGTAAAATAATAATTTGGTCGAGCTTGAATTGATGGATTAGAAAAGTATCGACAAGAGGGAATCTGGGCAGTATCAAACAGGGACGAGAAACATATGGCACGGCAGCCACGCTATTTCGTTAAAGGTCAGGCGCAGCGTATTATCCAGCGGGGTAATAACCGTGAGCCAATATTTGCTGACGATCAGGATTATCGATTTTATCTGGAATGTTTGCAGGAATCCTGCGAAGAGCACCGGCTGAGCATACATAGCTGCGGGTTAATGACTAACCATGTGCACTTTCAGGCTACTCCTGAGTCGGACATCAGTATCAGCAAAACTCTGCAATCGCTTGGTCGTCGTTATGTTCAGTATTTTAATTATACGTATGCGAGGACGGGCACGCTTTGGGAAGGTCGTTACAAGATGGCATTGATCGACAGTGAGAATTATCTGTTGATCTGCATGCGCTATATTGAACTCAATCCTGTGAGGGCGACAATGGTTGCGCATCCGGGTGATTATTTATGGAGTAGTTATCGTGCCAATGCTCATGGTGCGGACAATCCGCTGGTTAGTCATAATGATTTGTATCGTCGTTTAGGGCGTAACGATGCTGAGTGGCAGTCTGCATATCGCCAGTTATTTCGGGCGGCTGTAAACCTGAAAGATCTTGAAGCAATTCGCGAGTCGACTAACAAGGGTTGGGTGTCAGGCAATAACCGTTTCCGTGAGAGAATTGAGAGGCTTTCAGGTCGAAGAGCAGCGCCAATGGCCAGAGGACGACCTAGCAACGATACTTAATTCGAGTCTGACCCCAATTAAAGAATCAGAACGCGCACATCCCCAGTTTGAAGTGAATGTCCTGCTGACACTGTTCAGGACGGTTGGCGGGGTTTTTGTTGATCATAAAGCGCACCGAGAAGCGATGCTTGCCGGCGCTGATTTCGGGGTAGCATTCGCTGCTGTCGGGCGTGGCGATGCGCAATAACTGCACCGCCTGATTGGTGTTCATCGCCTGCTGGAAAAAACCGTTGTTGGCGATTTCGTCACTGACTTCGGTGCTGCTGCGCAATACTTCCAGAATGAGCTGGATGGCGAGGTCGAGAATTCTGAAAGGTTCGAACCATTGTTGCAAATGCTGTCTGCGGGTGTCGGTTGGCTGATTGTGCCAGAACATGATGGCGGGCAGGTCAAAACTGCAAATGCAGCCGGGCACTGAGCTTTTCTGGCGTACCGAGGCCAGCAATTCGATGTGTTGTAGTTCCTGTCCGAGCTGGCCTTTGCTGGTTTTGAGTTCGTCGATGCGCGCTTCGATATTCTTTAACAAACTGCTCAGCTGTTGCTGGTCGATCTGGGGGCGTTGCACCAGACGCTGCAGGCGCGCGTGCTGGCGTTCGAGTTCTTTCAGGGTTTCCAGCTTGATGTCACTGCGATTGGTAAAATTGATCAGCTCGATCAGCGAATCGACCGCCACCTGATGGCTCCAGTCCGAATCCTGCGCGAGATGATGCTCGAACTGGCGGAATAGCGTTTCCAGGCGCAGGAACACCCGAATGCGCTCGTTCAGGGGTTGTTCGTAGTAGCGCTGGATTCTTAGCTGGGTGATGGGGTTTGGCCGGTGTGCTGTCATAATATAGGGCAATTTTTGCATATTTCCGGGCCTGGGCAAAATCAACTTTTCGCTGTGGCGAGTTGACAATACGTCTGGTGCAGTTTTTCGACCTGCGTCTGTGTATCAGCAGGGTCTGTGCTGTTATTCAGAACATCATCGGCCTGCACCAGACGCTGCTCCCGGCTCACCTGTTGTCGCATGATGCGTTCAATTTGCGCTGGCTCGCGCTGGTCACGTTGTAGCACACGCTGTAGCTGTTGCTCGGGTGTGCAGTCTACCACCAGGATGCGGTCGATCAGGTCGTGATAGCCGGTTTCGAGTAGCAGGGGAATCACCACGATGACGTACGGCTCAGTGAGTCGTTGATCGAGCTGCTGCTGGATGTGCTCGCGCACCTGCGGGTGAATCAGGGCTTCGAGGATCTGTTTTTGTTCGGGCTGGCTGAACACACATTCGGCCAGTGATTTGCGATCCAAACTGCCATCCTCGCGTAAATATTCTGCACCAAAGCTTTGTATTATCTGTTCCAGCAGCGGTGTGCCGGGGGCGACCAGCTGGTAGGCAATGATATCGGCGTCGATGATGGTGATGCCGAGCTGCTGGAACATGCCAGCGACCATCGATTTGCCAGAGCCGATGCCGCCGGTGAGTCCTACCCGCAGCATTACAGGCTGCCGAGATAGAGCTGATTAATCTCCGATCCCCAGAGCAGCGCAATCCAGCCGGCGACAGCGAGGTAGGGGCCGAACGGAATCGCCTGAGTGCGCTGGTTTTTACCGATCAGTATCATGGTAATTCCGAAGACCGCACCGACCACGGATGAGACCAGGACGATTTGCGGCAGAAACTGCCAGCCCAGCCAGGCACCGAGGGCGGCGAGTAATTTAAAATCACCGTAGCCCATGCCTTCTTTGCCGGTGATCAGGCGGAACAGATGAAACACCGACCACAGCACCAGATAACCGGCGATGGCGCCGATTACACTGGAGCTGATGTCGGTGAACACGCCGAACAGGTTCAGCAATAAACCTGCCCAGAGCAGAGGCAGGGTGATGTTGTCGGGCAGTAGCTGGGTATCGGCATCGATCAGAGTGAGTGCGATCAGCACCCAGGTCAATATCAGTGCGGCGAGCATTTCCAGAGTAACGCCAAGCTTCCAGGCAACGATCAGCGACAGCAGTCCGGTGATGGCTTCGACGATAGGATAGCGTAATGAGATATGTGTTTTGCAGGCAGAGCACTTTGCCCCCAGCAAAATATAACTGAGCACCGGTATATTCTCCCAGGCGCGGATTTTATGTCCGCATTGTGGGCAGCGCGAGGCGGGTGTGGCCAGCCCCAGGTTTTTTAACCCCGATTCGAGTTTGGGTTCGCCGAGTTCAAGAAACTCGTGACATTGAATTTTCCAGTCGCGCTCCAGCATTTTGGGCAGGCGATGGACTACCACGTTGAGAAAACTGCCGACGCATAGGCCGAAGCAAGTCGCCACCAGATAAAAAAACCAGCTCTGGTGTTCGAGTATAGCGAGTATCTCCATCCGCCTAGTGCCCAGAGACCACTTCGCCCATTTTGAATACGGGTAAGTACATGGCGATCACCAGGCCGCCGATGACAACTGCGAGGAAGGCCATGATCATTGGCTCCATTAAGGCCGTCAGGTTATCGACTACGGTGTCGACTTCTTCTTCGTAGTAATCCGCAACTTTAGATAGCATGTCGTCCAGCGCGCCGGATTCTTCACCAATGCCGACCATCTGTACCAGCATGTTCGGAAACAGGTCTTTATTCTGCGACAGGCTCGATTGCAGCGTGGTGCCGCTGGAGATGTCATCACGAACGCGCAGAATTTCTTTTTGATAAGCGCTGTTTCCCGAAGCGCCAGCCACCGAGACCATGGCTTCGACTAATGGCACACCGGCAGAAAACATAGTCGCGAGAGTACGCGAAAAGCGCGCGACTGCAGAGCTGCGCGTCAGGGTGCCAATCAGGGGTAATTTTAGATAAAGCCGGTCGAGGCGTTCGCGAAATGGCCGCGAGCGTTTCTTTATCTGAATAAACGCTGTGATTGCGCCGAAAATTATTAGCGCCATTAACCAGCCCCATTCGATGACGAAGTCAGATAAATGCACCACCATCTGGGTAAAGGCTGGCAGGTCAGCACCAAAACCGGCAAACATCTCAGAAAAAGTGGGGACTACAAAGATCAGCAAAATTGCGGTGACGATGACTGCGACCACCAATACGGATATTGGATAAGTCATGGCTTTTTTGATTTTGGTTTTCAGCGCTTCTGACTTTTCCTTATAGGTCGCGACTTTTTCCAGCAGAGTTTCGAGCGCACCCGACTGCTCGCCGGCGTCGACCAGATTGATGAACAGATCGTCGAAGTATAAGGGGTGAGCACGCATGGCCTGTGCCAGAGTGCCGCCGGCTTCCACGTCGACCTTGACCTGCATAATAAGTTTGGTCATGTTGGGGTTGGAATGGCCTGAACCGACGATATCAAACGCCTGTACCAGAGGGACACCCGCTTTTAACATAGTGGCGAGCTGGCGGCTGAAAACTGCAATATCAGAGGTTTTGATTTTTTTACCACTACTACCGAACAGAGACTTGCCTTTCTTTTTGATTTTTCCAGGCTTTGGTGTCACCCCCTGCTTACGCAGTTCGGCTTTGACGGCATCGAGATTTGCCGCAGTGACTTCACCACGTACGACCTTGCCCTGCTTGTTCTTGCCTTCCCATGAATAAGTGGCGGTAGTTGCTTGTGCCATGTTCGCGTCCTATCAGTCTTTGGTTACACGGTTGATTTCTTCGAGGCTGGTGACGCCCGCGATCACTTTTTTCAATGCCGACTCGCGCAGATCCGGGATACCGTCCTTTCTTGCCTGATCCGCAATCTGGATGGCATTGCCGTTATCCATAATGATACGGCCGATGGCATCCGATATCGGCATCACCTGATATATACCGACTCGGCCTTTATAGCCTTTGTCGCATTTGTCGCAACCCACTGGTCCATAGAGCGTAATACCAGTCTGGATTTGTTCATCGCTAAAGCCTTCTTCTTCGAGGGCTGTCCTGGGCACGTCTTCGGCCGCTTTGCAGTGTTCACAGAGTCGTCGTGCGAGACGCTGCGCGATAATCAGCGACACTGCCGAGGCGATATTGAAGGGAGGGACACCCATATTGACCAGACGTGCCAGGGTTTGTGGTGCGTCATTGGTGTGCAAAGTAGACATCACCATGTGACCGGTCTGTGCCGCTTTGACTGCAATTTCGGCTGTTTTCAGGTCACGAATTTCACCGACCATGACAATGTCGGGGTCCTGGCGCAAAAACGAGCGCAGCGCCGATTCAAAAGTCAGCCCGACTTTTTCGTTGACGTTGACCTGATTAATGCCTTCGAGATTAATTTCTACTGGATCTTCTGCGGTAGAAATATTTTTGTCTTCGGTGTTGAGAATATTCAAACCGGTGTACAGTGATACGGTTTTACCCGAACCGGTGGGGCCGGTGACCAGGATCATGCCGTAAGGATTGGCCAGCGCACCGAGATACAGCTCTTTTTGTTCAGGCTCATAACCCAGCATATCAATTCCCAGCTTGGCGCTGGATGGATCGAGTATACGCAATACAATTTTTTCACCGAACAGGGTGGGGCAGGTATTGACACGAAAATCAATCGCCTTGTGCTTGGAGATTTTCATTTTGATGCGGCCGTCCTGCGGCACGCGGCGTTCGGCGGTGTCCATTTTCGACATCACTTTGATACGCGCCGCCAGTTTCAGACCCATGCCAACCGGCGGTG
The DNA here is from genome assembly GCA_030148865.1 of Gammaproteobacteria bacterium. GTDB lineage: Bacteria > Pseudomonadota > Gammaproteobacteria > SZUA-229 > SZUA-229 > JASBSR01. Next base: position 52,590 of record JASBSR010000022.1, on the reverse strand, counting down.
AGCTGACTTCGCGCAGCACGCCGTCGATGCGCAGGCGTACGCGATAGCGTTTTTCATAAGGCTCGAAATGAATATCGGACGCGCCTTTTTTGATCGCATCAAGCAGAATTTTGTTGATGAAACGCACCACCGGGGTTTCGTCAGCCGCCGAGGCCAAATCTTCAGCTGTGCCCTGAGCGCCGGCATCTTCGTTGGCAAATTCGACGTCTTCCAGGCTCTCGTCCAGCATTTCGTCCATGACTTCATCGTCTTCCAGTGACTTTTCGATCATAGTGGAGAGTTTGTCGACTTCGACCAGAATCGCCTCGGTATTCAACCCGGTCTGAAATTTGATGTCGTCGATTGCCGCCAGATTGGTCGGGTCAGAGATGGCGACATAGAGCCGGTTACCGCGTTTGAACAGCGGTAACACATGGTGTTTTTTGACCAGTTTTTCGTCGACGATCTCTTTCGGGATGGTGTCGAGATCTAGTGCATTGAGGTCAAAAATCGGCAGGCCGAATTCGGACGAAGCGCCCATGGCGATTTGCCGGGCATCGAGCACCTGGTTATTGACCAGATATTGGGTGAGCGGGATTTTTTCAGAAGCCGCACCCTTGAGTGCTTCGAGTGCTTTTTCCTGATCCAGCAGGCCATCGCTGACCAGTTTTCGGGATAATCCGCTAAGTCGGGGTTCTGCTGCCATGATTGCCCTTCGGTATTGCTGTTTTTATTAGGTTTCAGGAGCTTGGGGAACTTTATTGTCTACGCCCTGAATTTCAAGCATAGCTGAAATCTGGTGAAATTGTTACTTGAGCCAGACTTCGCTGGCACAAAAAACCCGGCCTGTGCGCCGGGTTTCGAATCATCCTATCAGTCACAAAACTAGGGTGCTGGTTTTCGCTCAAACGTCTCGGCGATCCCACCTTTTATAAAGGTCGCGGTGACTTTATAGCATTGCGCGATGGTACCAGTGCTGCAAGCTTCCACCTTATAGATAAACTGATCTTTGTCTCCGTCAGGCCGCCAGCCGAGATTATTTGGCAGTGTTGTGACATCCCCTGATGGGTCATATGTGCCTGCGAGATAGGTGTCGTTTTCATAGAAATAGGTATCTTCAAAGCCCGCAAGCGTCACTGCATTATGTTTTACAGCCTGCATTTTGGTGACATCAATATACCCGGTATAGGCAGGAATGGCGATCGCGGCAAGTACGCCCAAGATGCCGACTGCTATCATTAGCTCTACAAGAGTGAAGCCTGATGAATGTCGTGTAGTTTGCATAGCGTATCTCCTGATACATATCTTTGGATTGTGCACTACATCTGGCTGAAATAAATTATGCTTTCTGTAGTTTGGTAACAGACGGTGGCTTTAAGCCGATGAGCTGTCATCTACGCGAGTCATGCAGATGCAGACTTGGTGGATTTTTCCTACGCTAAAGTGGTGGTCTGTGTGATTAATGTTTTAAAGTTGCGTAAATGTAAATACAGGCGAATTCTAGCCATAAAAAAGCCGATGCCTTGAGGGCACCGGCTTTTTGTGCGGCTACCGAATTTTTACATTATTCGGGTGTAAAAGCTTTGGCAGCTGGTGCTACAGCGCCTGGGTAGTCAGTCGCGACAGTACCAGCAACAAGAACAGCATTGACAGATATTGGAGTTCCAACGACTGGGCAGCCAGCGGCATCAATACCACTAACACCAACCTGGCCAGGAGCTGCTGCTACACCGGTTACATAAGCTGCAGCTGCAGCGTTGCCAGTTGAGCCAATAGCTGTTTTAGTAGTACCACCACCGATAGTGCCATTCAATTGACCGATTACATCGACACAAATCCCGCCAGCAGCCATCTTGGCGGCTTCGCCTTTGACCAGACGGAAAGCATTTTCATGGTTTTCAACCAGTGCGCCGATCTTGCTTTGTTTGATATAGCCGTTATAAGCCGGGATCGCGATTGCGGCCAGAATACCGATAATAGCAACAACGATCATTAATTCGATAAGGGTGAAACCCTGTTGTATTTTTTTCATGGTTTTCTCCAGAGATAATTTGGAACTTAGGTTTTGTGGTGATCCCCGTGTCAGGGTCTGGTAATGGTATAGCAGAGCTTGTGCCAGTTTGCTGGAGATGGATTATTTTTTATTAAAAACAGTCTCCTAGAAGATATTTTCTTGCCCAGGCGGCGGTCTGTGCTCAGCAGATGGCTGACAAAATTGTCACAATCTGACATTTATGTATGACAAAAGTCTGCCATCATGGGCAGGCATCAGTCGATGCCGAGCTTTTCCAGGCGATAGCGTAACTGCCGCAGGCTCAACCCCAGCAATTTGGCGGCGGCAGTTTTGTTCCAGCGGGTTTTTTCCAGCGCCTGCATGATGCTGGTTTTTTCCTGACTAGCGAGATCAAGCGGTTCTGCAGGACTGGTTTCGTCGTTAGCTGGTTCTGTATCTTCGGGTTTTGCCTGCGCGCGATTGCCGAAGCGCAGATCACTGGCGCTGAGTCTGTCGCCTTCCACCAGTGCCAGTGCGCGTTCCAGAATATTTTCCAGCTCGCGGATATTGCCCGGGTAGGTGTACTGAATCAGGGCATCGAGGGCGCTGGCATCGAGTCTGGGCGATGGAGAGTGGCCGGTTTTTTGCGCCAGCTGGGCGAGGATCTGTTTCGCCAGCGGCGGAATGTCTTCGTGACGATCACGCAGTGCAGGCACCGTGATTTCGATGACATTGATGCGGTAGTAAAGGTCTTCGCGAAACCGGCCTTCTTTAATCAATGCGGCAAGATTTTTGTGACTGGCACTGAGGATGCGCACATCGACCGGCAATTCGCGCTGGCCGCCGACCGGTTTCACGGCTTTTTCCTGAATTACGCGCAGTAATTTCACCTGCATGTGTAACGGCAGCTCGGCGATTTCGTCGAGAAATAAAGTACCGCCGTTGGCCGCCTGAAACAGGCCCTGTTTGTCGCTGTCGGCACCGGTGAAACTGCCTTTGAGATGACCGAAAAACTCGCTTTCCATCAATTCAGCCGGAATCGCGCCGCAGTTGACCGGGGTGAAGCCGGCCTCGGCGCGCGCGCCCTGTTCGTGAATCATGCGCGCGACGCGTTCTTTGCCGGAGCCGGATTCACCGTGAATGAACACCGGCGCCTGACTGCGCGCGAGTTTGCTGATCTGGGTTTTCAGGTGACTGACCGCCAGCGAATTGCCGGTGATATCGGTCTGCGGTGTGTCGTTGCTGGTTGCGCTCGCTGCTGGCGGCAGGGCAGTGGCGGCCGCGACCAGATTGCGCAGAATTTTGAGATCCACCGGTTTCGAGACAAAATCAAAGGCGCCGGCTTTGAGCGCCTTGACCGCCGATTCCATATTGCCGTGGGCGGTGATTACGGCGATCGGCAGCTGCGGGTATTTTTCCTGCACCAGCGCCACCAGCTCGGTGCCGTTGCCATCGGGCAGGCGCATATCGGTGAGACAGAGGTCGAAGTTTTCGCTGGCGAGTATCAATCTGGCGTCGGTGAGATTGTGCGCCGACTGCGTGGTGAGACCCATGCGTGTCAGGGTGATTTCGATGAGCTCACAAATATCGGGTTCATCATCGACGATGAGTACGTGCTTACTGGTCATGGTCTTGTGCTGTTATCTGTTTGTGTGCAGTGCCAGGTTCGAGAAACTGTAGCCGAAAACAGGTGCCGTGCGTGGGCAGGACAATATGTCGAATTTTAGCACGGTTGCTTTCTGCTACTTCTTTGGTGATATACAAGCCAAGTCCGGTGCCGTCTTTGCGGGTGGTGAAAAACGGCTCAAAAATATGTTGTTCTGCTTCTGCACTAATGCCCGGTCCGTTATCGATAATATCGAGAAACGGCTGTTTCAGATCCTGCGAGTAGCCGCCTTGCAGGCTAATGGATAAGGTGCTGATGTTTTTGCCATAATGGCTGATGGCATTGGCGCACAGATTCCACAACACCTGATGCATATTGCCAGTGTCGAACAGAATGCAGGTATTCTCAGGCTGGATGTCGATATTGATTTGTTGCAGCGGGATTTGCTGCGAGTGGCAAAATTCGTCGCGAAAACTCAGCAACCAGCTGCGCAGCTCGATAGAACCCGGGGTGCCGCGTTGCTGGCGGGATAAATGCAGCACGTTTTCGATAATGCCATTTAAGCGTTGCACCTGAGTATTAATAATGCCAGTTAGTTTGATATCGGCGCTGTCCTGCTGCGATTCTTCCAGCAACTGCGCGGCATGATTAATCGCTGCCAGCGGGTTGCGAATTTCGTGTGCGATGCTCGCGGTGAGTCGCCCCAGTGAGGCCAGTTTTACCTGTTGAAAGCGCTGGTTGAGCTGGCTGGCGTCTTCGAGAAACAGCAGGGTGCGACTGGCTTTGCCGAGATCGGGTTCGATCACACTAAACCCCACCTGCAAATCCGGCAGACCATGACTCTGGCCGACGGGTTTCTGGCTACTGGTGTCATCACCGCTCAGCCATTGCTCAAAGCGTTCGCGCAGAGTCGGGGAAATTTTTGCCAGCGGCATCATTGGTTCCAGGTAAATATTACCGAGCAGGCTGACGGCAGCATGATTCGCCATTTGCACCTGACCGTCGGCGGTGACCACCATGATGCCGGTGCGCATGCTGCGAATGATGTGTTCGTTCATTTGTACCGCACTTTCCAGTTCACGACTTTTCTGGCTGGCGAGCTGTTCAGATTCACGTAAGCGCCGGGTGATGTTCGAGGTGAGTGCGGCGAAGGCAAAAAATAGCATGCCGAGAATGCCGGCTTGCAGGAATGCTGGTGTGAAATCAGGTTGCCGCAATTCGGAGTAAACCTGTTCACCGAGCACGGCCAGGGAGGCTGCAGCGGCGAATAACAGTGTCACGCGCAATGGCAGGAACAGACTGGTGAGCGAGATATTGATCACCAGTAACATACCGAGACCGGAACGCACGCCACCGCTGGCGTGCATGAGTGCAATAATGGCGATGATATCGACACAGGTGTGCAGGAGAATCTGGGTATTCAGTGGCGGGCTGCGTTTATAGATGCTGACAATGAAGACCACGGCACTGATCAGGTAACCGTAACTGGCGAAACGGAAGAGGTTGGCTAAATGATCTTCGCTGTGAAAAATCTGGCGGGCCCAGCCGTTAACCAGCATCACAATAAAAAACATCGCCAGCGTGCAACGGTAATAATTCAGCAGGCGTAAACGTCGCCAGCCGGGGCTGGGTTCGATCTCATCCACACGGGTTGAAAACAGACTCATTCAGTCCTGTCTGACCAGTCGCGAAGATGCTGCTGGCAGCAGAAAAAGTGCTTCCCCTCGCGCACGGCTTCGGTTTCGGGAACATAGGTGTCGCAGCTCTGGCATTGCACCATGTGTGTCGAGTTGCTCACAGGGTTCGTTTTACCGGTATTTCCACTGGTGCTGAAACGCTTGCGCAGGATCATAAACACAATTATTACTGCGGCGATAATGATGAGGTTGCGTAGCATGCTAAAGTCTTCTTTTTTACCCGGTACGAGACCGTATTAAAACAATGAATACAACAGTTTGTGTCGCCATGGTACAGGATAATTTTCGGGTCGGCGACATTAGCGGCAATGCTGAGAAAATGATTGCACGGGCGCAGCAGGCGCGGGCGCAGGGGGCGGCGCTGGTGGTGTTTCCCGAGCTGGCGCTGGTGGGCTATCCGCCGGAGGATCTGTTGCTGCGGCGTGGCTTTATCGATCAGGTCGAGGCTGCGGTCACCCGCCTGTGTGCGGTTCTGGACGATATCGACGTGGTGTTCGGGTTACCGCAACGCGTCGCTGGCAAACTTTATAATGCCGCGCTCTGGTTGCGTGGCGGCAAAGTGCTGGCGGTGTATCATAAGCAGTGTCTGCCCAACTATTCGGTGTTCGATGAAGTGCGGTACTTTCACGCCGGCAGCAAAGCCTGTGTGGTCGGGCTGGACGGTGTCAGTTTTGGCTTGGCCATTTGTGAGGACATCTGGGAAAGCGCGCCTGTGCAGCAGGCAAAAATTGCCGGTGCCGAGGTCATGCTGGTGCTCAATGCCTCGCCGTTCCATATCGGCAAATATCACGAGCGAGTTCATGTGCTGGTGCAGCGCGCGCTGGAAAATGCCTTGCCGATGCTATATCTGAATATGGTCGGCGGTCAGGATGAGCTGGTGTTCGACGGTGAATCTTTACTGGTTGATGCACAGGGCGGGATTAGCTATCGCGCGCCGGCGTTCGAGTCTGCGCTTGAATATGTTGCTGTCAGTACCAGTAAAATTAACGCGCGCAGCGATCAACAACGCAGCGATTTGCCACTGGATAAGGCGGTGTATCAGGCGCTGGTGCTGGGGATAAAAGACTTCGTCCATCACAATGGTTTTCACGGTGTGGTGATCGGTCTGTCGGGTGGGGTTGATTCAGCTTTGACGTTGGCACTGGCGGTAGATGCACTGGGCGCAGACAATGTGCAGGCAGTGATGATGCCGTCACGTTATACCGCCGATATGAGTCTGGAAGACGCCGCAGCAGAAGCCATCGCACTGAATGTGCAATACGATGTGATTGCCATCGAAACTGTATTCGAAGAATTTATCCATTTATTACAGCCGGTGTTTGCCGGGTGCGAAGTCGATGTCACCGAAGAAAATATTCAGGCGCGCTGTCGTGGTTTGATGCTGATGGCGATCTCCAACAAAACCGGTCGCATGGTGCTCACCACTGGCAACAAGAGCGAAATGGCGGTGGGCTATGCCACATTATATGGAGACATGTCCGGCGGTTTCGCGCCGCTGAAAGACGTGAGTAAAAGCCTGGTCTATCAATTGTGTCGTTACCGAAATTCGTTATCAGCTGTAATTCCAGAACGGGTGCTGACACGGGCACCTTCTGCTGAATTGCGTCACAACCAGGTGGATCAGGATTCTTTGCCCGATTATGCCGTGCTCGATCGCATACTGGAACTGTCGGTGGAGCAGGATGCTCCCAAAGCTGACATTATTGCCGAAGGCATTGATGCGCACACTGTTGAGCGCGTGCTGGCGATGGTACGCAAAAACGAATACAAACGCCGTCAGGCCGCACCGGGCGTGCGGATTACGAAACGCGCGTTTGGGCGTGATCGGCGTTATCCGATTACTTCAGGGTATGAGACGGATTAGTGACAGGCTAAAAGCTTAGCCACCGAGGTCGTGAAAATCGTCCGGTTTGCTTTTTTCTGCTGGAGCAGATTTCTTGTTGAGTTCGAGCACGCGCCGGGCATCGCTGGCGAGATCGTTGAGGCCGAGTTTTTGATAGGAGTCGCTCATGATTTCCAGCGCACGCGGGGTCCAGATTGATTCCTGATATTTTTCGATCACATTTTTCGCGCGGTTCGCGGCGGCCATCCAGGTGCCGCGCCCATAGTAATACTCGGCGATATGAATTTCTTTTTGCGCGAGTACATTGCGTAAATAAATCATGCGCTGGTGGGCATCGCCAGCGTACTGACTTTGTGGAAAACGGCGCACCAGGGTGGCGAAATCATTGAATGCGCTGGTTAATACTTCGGCATCGTATTTCACCGGGTCGCGTGGCACCCAGTCGTCGAACAGACCGCGACCGCGGTTAAAATTGACCAGGCCCTTTAAATAGTAGGCATAATCGATGTGTGGTTCGCGCGGGTGTAGTCGGATGAAACGCTCGGCAGCACTGATAGCGGACTCAGGCTCATCGGATTTGTAATAAGAATAGGCCACATCAAGCTGCGCCTGCTTGGCGTACTGATCAAACGGGAAGCGTGCTTCCAGGGTTTCCAGATGTTTGATCGCGGTTTCGAACTCACCGGAATTTAGCGCGGCGCGGGCCTCATCATAAAGCTGTTTCGCGGTCCAGTCTTTGGTCGGATCGTAGTCGTGTCCGCTACAGGCGGCCAGCAGCAGGATGGCGATAATGAGTGAGTAGCGACGAAAAGCGAGTCTGGCATTGGGCATCATAAGTTTGAATCTTGTTTGCACGCCAATGGTTGGGCGATAGTTGAATCAGGAATCCGTTAGAATGGGTCTTCGAGTTCGCAATTATAGCAAGGTTCAGATTCCGGCAATGTCAGATTTACCCGAAACCCTTCAAATTCCGCAACAACTTTCCGGCCAGCGGCTGGATGTTGCGCTCTCCGAACTGTTGCCGCAGTTTTCCCGTAGCCGCCTGCAGCAGTGGGTGCAGACCGGGCAGATATTGCTCGATGGCGCGATTGTGAAGCCTAAGGTGAAGGTGTTCGCCACTCAGCTGCTGAGTTTGAAGGTAAGCCCCGGTGATGAGAACGCGGCCTGCGAGCCAGAAGACATCGCGCTCGAAATCGTGCATCAGGACGCGGCGTTGATGGTGATTAATAAACCCGCCGGACTGGTGGTGCATCCTGCGGCAGGGCATCGCAGCGGGACTTTGCAGAATGGCCTGCTGTATCACGATCCGGGACTCAGCCAGGTGCCGCGCGCGGGTATCGTGCATCGCCTGGATAAGGACACCACCGGTCTGATGGTGGTGGCGCGTACCCTGCAGGCGCACACCTATCTGGTTGATCAGTTGCAGCAGCGATTGATCACGCGTGAATATCAGGCGCTGGTGCATGGCGTGCTGACCGGCGGTGGTGAAGTCGAGCAGCCGATCGGTCGGCATCCGCGGGATCGGTTGCGGATGGCGATTCGTGACGATGGCCGTGAGGCGCTGACCCATTATCGGTTGTTGCAGCGGTTTCGCTGTCACAGCCACCTCCAGCTCAAGCTCGACACTGGCCGCACTCACCAGATTCGTGTGCATATGCAGCATTTACGCCACGCTGTGGTCGGTGACCCGGTGTATGCCGGGCGCATGCGACTGCCACCTGAGGCCTCGGCAGAATTCATCGCTGCGTTACGTGGTTTTGATCGTCAGGCCCTGCACGCCTGGCGGCTGAGTCTGCAGCACCCGGACAGTGGTGCAGCACTCAGCTGGGAAGCACCGCTGCCGGTCGATATGGAGGCCCTGCGCCAGCAAATGCTGATGGATGCGCGGTTGCATGGCAAGCTCTGATTCCGCTGGGCTGGAGCTGGTTATCCCCGACTGGCCGGCCCCCGACCAGGTGCAGGCCGGCACCACAACGCGTCGTGGCGGCCAGAGTCGAACTCACTATCAGGCACTGAATCTGGCCAGCCACGTGGCTGATGTGGCCACGGATGTGACAGCAAATCGTGCCTTACTGACGCGCCATCTCAACTTGCCGCGGGAGCCGCAGTGGCTGCATCAGATTCACAGTGCTACAGTCATCGAAGCCGGCGATCAACCTTGTCCAGAGGCGGATGCCAGCTGGAGCAGGCAGCCGGAACAGGTCTGTGCCGTGCTCACCGCAGATTGTTTGCCGGTGCTGTTCTGCGATCTTGCCGGCACGCGAGTCGCCAGTGCCCACGCCGGTTGGCGCGGTTTGCATGCCGGCGTGCTCAGCGCCACCATCAGAGCCATGGCTTTACCACCGCAGCAACTGATGGTCTGGCTAGGGCCGGCTATTGGTGCCGATGCTTTCGAGGTCGGTGCTGAGGTGGTCGAGGCTTTTGTCGCCAAACACCCGGCTTATAACGCGGCCTTCAGGCAAACCGACACCAGCCACTGGCTTTGCGATATTTATCAACTCGCCCGCATCGAGCTGCGCCAGCGCGGGCTGGCGCAAATATACGGTGGCGGCTTCTGCACCTTTAACGACACCGAGCGTTTTTATTCCTATCGTCGCGACGGTGACACCGGTCGGATGGCGAGTCTGATCTGGCTGCAACAGAGTTAGGATTTCAACATCGCAGAGCTGGTTATCGCGCTGGCGGATCGGCGTTGCCACCATTCGTCAGTCGGCGAAAAAATCTTCTGAAATCTGAGCACAGGCTGCTATAGATAAAGTGAGTAGCGTAACGAGAGCGGCTCGTGGTCTTCGTGTTACCGGAAATCACAGCCGAAGCAGACAGCTGCGCCTGTGCGCTAAATCCAGAAATTACGAGGTGTTGCGTGAGACAGTCCATAGTGCTTAGTAGCCTGCTCAGTCTGGTGAGCGTGTCGTTTTATCTTCATGCCAGTGGTTTGCCGACAGGTGCTGCCAGCGAGCAGACACCACTGAACACAGATAGCGGTATCGTACTGCGAGTGCCTGCTGCTGCGACAGACAACCGATTGCAGGACATGCCGGCGAAGGTCTGCACGCCATTTTGTGTGAATCCGCTTGCCTTAAACGAAGACGTCGACACGGTTGATGAACTCGCGGTGATCCAGTTTATGGAAGCCAGCCAGACTGGCGGTAACGGGGTGCTAGTGGATGCGCGCAGTCCGAACTGGCATCAACGCGGCACGATTCCAGGTTCGCAGAATATTCCTGCCAGTGTGTTCGAACGCACTGCGGATGATGCCGAACTGACTGCGGTGCTGGAAAACCTCGGCGCGCAACCGCGTCACGATGTCAGTGTGCTGCGCCGTACATTTGAAATTCTGGGGTTTTTGGGTGGCAAAATGAAAACTGCCAACTGGGATTTCTCACAGGCACAGGCACTGGTGCTGTGGTGTAATGATCCCTGGTCCGGAGAGTCACCGCGCGCGATCAAGGCGCTGCTGAGTCTGGGATATCCTGCGGAAAAACTGCACTACTATCGCGGTGGTTTGCAAACCTGGGAATCGCTGGGGCTGACTACAGTGACCCCTGCTGCCAACCAGCTCGCCATTAACCAGTGACCCAGATCAAGTTTCACTAAAACAGGCTGCCTTCGGCGGGCCAGCTGTCTTGCACAAGCTTGAAGTTCGCCGCCATAGCCTTATATTGAGTGCATGAACGCATCCAGTTGGCGAGGCAGACCATGAGAATAGATAAATTAACCAGCAAATTTCAGCAGGCACTGGCCGATGCCCAGTCGCTGGCGCTGACGCGCGACCACACCTATATGGAACCAGTGCACGTGATGGCGGCTTTGCTGGAGCAGGAAGCCAGTACCGTGCGTCAATTGCTGATGAGCACGGGCGTCAAGCTTGATCTCGTGGTCAGCAAGCTGAGTGAGGAAATTGATCGACTGCCGCAAATACAGGAAGCCACGGGTGATGTGCAGATTTCCAGTGAACTCAATCGTCTGCTCAATCTCACAGAAAAACTCGCTCAGAAACGAAAAGATCAATATATTTCCAGTGAGCTGTTTGTTCTGGTGGCAGTAGAAGACAAGCAGCGTCTGGGTGATATTCTGCGCCAGGCAGGTGCGAATAAAGCACAACTCGAAGCTGCGATCGAAACGCTGCGCGATGGCCAGAGCGTGGATGATCCCAATGCCGAGGAACAACGTCAGGCGCTGGAAAAATACACCATCGATTTAACCGAGCGCGCGCAGCAGGGCAAACTTGATCCGGTCATCGGGCGTGACGAAGAAATACGCCGCACCATACAGGTGCTGCAGCGCCGTACCAAAAATAATCCGGTGCTCATCGGTGAGCCAGGTGTGGGTAAGACCGCAATTGTTGAAGGTCTGGCACAACGCATTATCAATGGTGAAGTGCCGGAGGGTTTAAAAAGCAAACGCGTGCTGTCACTCGATATGGGCGCATTGATTGCTGGTGCCAAGTTCCGTGGTGAATTTGAAGAACGTTTGAAGGCGGTGCTCAATGATCTTGCCAAGCAGGAAGGCCAGGTGATTTTGTTTATTGATGAATTGCACACCATGGTCGGTGCCGGTAAGGCAGAAGGCGCGATGGATGCCGGCAATATGCTGAAACCGGCGCTCGCTCGAGGTGAACTGCATTGTGTTGGTGCGACCACGCTGGATGAATATCGTCAGTACATCGAAAAAGATGCGGCGCTGGAACGCCGGTTCCAGAAAGTGCTGGTTGATGAACCCACCGTCGAAGATACCGTGGCAATTTTGCGCGGTCTGAAAGAACGTTATGAAGTGCATCACGGGGTTGATATTACCGATCCGGCGATTGTCGCCGCTGCAACTCTATCGCATCGTTACATTAGTGATCGTCAGTTACCGGATAAGGCCATTGATCTGGTCGATGAAGCTGCCAGCCGGATTCGCATGGAAATCGATTCCAAACCCGAAGTCATGGATCGTCTCGATCGGCGCATTATTCAGTTAAAAATCGAACGTGAAGCCCTGCGCAAAGATACTGATACTGCAACGCGTGCACGGTTGCAGGCGCTGGAAACTGAATTGCAAAAACTCGAACGCGAGTACAGTGATTTTGAGGAACAATGGAAATCAGAAAAACTGGCGGTGCAGGGATCCAAACACATTAAAGAAGAACTCGAACGCGCACGCCTCGAACTCGAAACCGCGCGTCGCGCAGGTGATCTGACGCGTATGTCAGAATTGCAGTACGGTCGTATTCCAGAACTGGAAAAACAGCTGGCTCAGGCGGCAGAGTCTGAAGCCGGCACCGACATCGAGCACGCGCTGTTACGCAATAAAGTCACTGCGGATGAAATCGCCGAAATTGTTGCGCGCTGGACCGGTATTCCGGTCAGCAAAATGCTGGAAGGTGAACAGCAAAAATTATTGCGCATGGAAGATGAACTCGGCAAACGCGTGATTGGTCAGCAGGAAGCTGTGGCGTCGGTGTCGAATGCTATCCGGCGTTCGCGCGCGGGCCTGTCTGATCCCGGAAGACCCAACGGTTCATTTATGTTTTTCGGTCCAACGGGTGTCGGTAAAACTGAGCTCACCAAGGCGCTGGCGGCGTTCATGTTCGATACCGAAGAAGCCATGATACGACTCGATATGTCGGAGTTTATGGAAAAACATGCGGTCGCACGTTTAATCGGTGCACCACCGGGCTACGTGGGCTACGAGGAAGGCGGCTATCTCACCGAGGCCGTGCGCCGCAAGCCGTATTCCGTGATTCTGCTCGATGAAATTGAAAAAGCACACCCCGATGTATTCAATGTGTTGTTGCAGGTGCTGGATGATGGCCGACTGACCGATAGTCAGGGCCGTACCGTGGATTTTCGTAATACCGTCATTGTTATGACCTCGAACCTTGGGTCACACCAGATTCAGGAAATGTCATCGCGCGGTGATTATGAGGGTATCAAGAAAGCTGTGATGGAAGTTGTCGGTCAGCACTTTCGTCCCGAATTTATCAATCGGGTCGATGACACTGTTGTGTTTCATCCACTGGATCGCGAACAGATTCGACATATTGCCGAGTTTCAAATCCAGCATTTACGCAAGCGCCTGCAGGCGCAGGATATCGGTCTCGAGCTTTCGGAGCAGGCGCTGGATAAACTGGGCACTGCCGGTTTTGATCCGGTGTATGGTGCGCGGCCATTGAAGCGTGCGATTCAGCAATATCTGGAAAATCCGCTGGCGCAGAAGCTATTAACCGGTGACTTTGTGCCGGGCGATGTTATCAATGTTGCCTTGCGTGAGGATGAGCTTGTCTTTAGCAAGCAGCGTACCATGCAGGCAGCAGGGTAAACCATAGCCTCGATTTGAGCAGGGGTGTGAGTCGCTGTTAGTGGTTGTAGAGCACGGTGGGTTCACTGACACCTTTGGGCACGCTGCTCAGGCGCAGGGTTTCAATCGGCCTGGGCATACCAAAGTGAAAGCCCTGGACAAAGCTTACGCCAATATCATTGAGACGAAGCATGGTCATCTCGTTTTCGACGTGCTCAGCGATGGTCTTGATTTTCATGACATTACCTACCTCATTAATGGCGGCGACCATGGCGTGACTCACATTATTGCTATGGAGGTTGGTGACCAGAGAACCATCAATTTTAATGTAATCGACTGGCAGGTCTTTTAAATACGAGAATGAAGACATGCCAGCACCAAAATCATCAAGTGCAAAGAAGCAGTTGGTCTGCTTCAGGGTTTTGATAAAGTCTATAGCCTGTCGAATATTTCGCACGGCTGTGGTTTCTGTGATTTCGAAACAAATCGAGTTACCGTTAACCTTGTATTCGTCCATAAGTTTTAGAATCTGATTGCAGAAGTTTTTGTCTGAAAGTGTGTTGGCAGACAGGTTGACGAACAGGCAGATATTGTCAGTATTGGGCATTGTGTGCAGTGTCTGGATAACCTGCTCCACCACCCATTGATCAACATCCCGCATTAAGCCAAAACGCTCGGCAGCGGGAATATAATTACCCGGCGAGCTAACATTGCCTTCGTCGTCTTTCAGACGCAGCAGTATCTCGTACATGCGGATCTCTGGTAATTTACCAGAGGCGGTGTGAATGGGCTGAACATAGAGTTTGAAGCGGTTGTCTTTTAGTGAGTTCTGAATGTCGGCAACCCAGCTCAATTCCTTGTGCATGCGTTTGACCTGTACATCTGTTAATTCGTGTACGTGTAACTGGTTGCGACCCATGTCTTTGGCTGCGTAGCAGGCGATATCGGCTTCGCTCATGGCCTTGGTAACGCTTGTGGTTTTGCGGTTGATGGGTGTAATGCCGATGCTGACGCCTACGTGATGCACTTTTTCCTGCCAGTGAAATTCATATTTATTCACCACGCGGATGATGCCTTCAGCAATCTCGATGGCGCTTTCCAGGGTGCAGTCTTCTAGCAATAAACCAAATTCATCACCACCTAGCCGGCTTAAGGTATCGTGCTCGCGCACGTGTTTATTAATCACCTGCGTGAGCTGGCAGAGTAACTCGTCGCCTGCTGTATGGCCGCAGGTGTCGTTGATGACTTTAAATTGATCAAGGTCGAGAAAGCACAATGCGTGCACGCGGCCTTCGGTATGTGATTTCTCCAGTGCAGTTTCAAGACGCGATTCAAATTCTTTGCGATTAATAAGTTTGGTCAGCGCGTCATGACTGGCCTGGAAGCGTATCTCAGAATTCTTGCGCGACGTTTCGCGCAACACAAATAGAGAAATAAGTATTCCAACCAGTAGTGAGGTTAATGTCAGAAGAATAATAATGGTCTGCGCCATTTTCTGGTAGTTGACACTATCGCTCAAAGCGTTGCGAGCATTTGTTTCCTGTAATGCTATCAGTTTCGTTAATATGCGTATGGTTTTGTCATGAGCGTCATTTGCTGCGGTGGTTGCGACGTTAATTTCAGCGCGACTCGCGTTGGACATGACCAGTTCGGTCGCGTGAGTGGTCAGATCTCCAGAAATGGTTTCCAGGCGCTCGACATCGTTCAACAGGCTACGACCGGTAGTGCTGATGTGGAATTTTTTAAAATCTTGTTGCGCCTGCTTGTAGCCAATGGTGTACTCATCCAGTTTTGCTGTCAGTAGGACAGGTTGGGGCTGCTTGTTAGTTTGCGTAATGCTGGTGAGTACATTGCCACGCAAGCGCAAAAAATCACGCATCTGGTTGGCATGTGTGATTTTTGCATTGGTAATCATCACCAGGTTTGACATGCTGTCCAGTGTTCGATTCATTTGTAGAATTGAAACAAAGGCAACTATCGAAAGCAGCGAGAGCAGGCTGGCAAAGCCGAGCATAATGATGTACTTGCTTGGATCGTGTTTCATGTCGTTCCCTGATAAAGCAATAAAGCTGATTGCCTTTAATAATAGCTGCTATGACTGTATGGTGTGTTACTTATAATGCCTCACAGATACCATTGCAGCGGTTTTTGTCACCGTTTATCGTTTACTCTGGTCACTGGCTTTAACCAGCAACCGGTCAAGCATGCGCGTACTGAGCATGCGACGAAGTATGGCAAATATTTTTGTTGGCACTGTGACACGATAACGGGCACGCGGTCGGTGCGTTGTCAGTGCATGTCTCACGCATTTGAGCACGGCTTCAGGTGGCAGGGTAAACGGTACTGCGGGTCCCTGCTGGTTCAGGCGTGCGAGCACAGCGCGGTACTTGTCTCGATGCACACTGGCTTCAATATTTATGTGGTGCTTTAGTGCATTTAACGCATTGTCGCGAAAATGACTCAGTATCGGACCCGGCTCAATCAGGGTGACGTGAATGTCAGTGCCGCGTAGTTCGAGTCGCAGGGTGTCGCTTAATCCCTCGAGCGCAAACTTGCTTGCATTGTAAGCGCCACGAAACGGAAGCGCAACAATGCCGAGCACGGAACTGTTTTGAATAATGCGCCCATAACCCTGGGTGCGCATCACAGGAATCAATAAGTTAGTCAGCTCCTGCCAGCCAAACACATTGGTTTCGAATTGTGCGCGCAGTGCCGCACGACTTAAATCTTCGACTGCGCCCGGGAGCCCGTAGGCACCGTTGTTGAACAGGGCATAGAGCTGGCCGCCGCTGCGTATGAGGATCGCACCGACGGCTTTCTGGATTGAGTCTGAATCTGTGAGATCGAGTTGCAGGCTTTCAAAACCCGCCGCCTGAAGTTCGGCTACACTTTCTGCGCGCCGTGCCGTGGCGAACACCCGATAGCCATCGGCGCGTAGACCCTCGGCGACACAGCGGCCGATACCGCTTGAGCAGCCAGTGATCAGTATCGATTTTTCCGCGCCGGAATTCATTGCCGCAGCATAGCATGAGAGATGGCGCGCTCAGGTGGGGAGCGATATAATCCGCGGCTTGTTAAGCAACCCTGATCAGGCTTATGCCAATATACGAATACCAGTGTAGTACCTGCGGCTTTCAGAAAGAAATGCTGCAGAAAATCAGCGACGTGCCGCTGAAAACCTGCCCCGAGTGTGGCAAGGACAGCATGCAAAAAATGGTTACTGCGGCTGCGTTTCGCCTCAAGGGCGGTGGCTGGTACGAGACCGATTTCAAAAAAGATAACAAAAAAAACGTTGTCGACAGCGGCGCTGCAAGCAAGCCGGCGGCTGAGAAAAAACCCGCAGCCACCAGTGGTGGTAGCACGACCACAACAAGCACTAAAACCTAAGCATTTGATAATCAAGGGGTCGGCGAGTAATATGGCCGGCCTTTCAAGCCCCAACACAGGAATCCACATGCGCAGTCATTATTGCGGCCAGGTCACCGAAACCCAGCTCGATCAGGAAGTTAGCCTCTGCGGCTGGGTGAATCGTCGCCGCGATCACGGCGGCGTAATTTTTATCGATCTGCGTGACCGCGAAGGTCTGGTGCAGGTGGTGTTCGATCCTGATCGTGCGGATGTTTTCGCCACTGCCGAGCGCGTGCGCAATGAATATGTGCTGAAACTGAAGGGTCGGGTGCGGTCGCGTCCTGAAGGCACGATTAATGACCAGCTCACTACTGGCCGCATCGAAGTCCTCGGGTTGGAGCTGGAAGTGCTCAATGCAGCGGAAACCCCGCCGTTCCAGCTCGACGATGATGATGTCAACGAAGATATTCGTCTGCGCTATCGTTATATCGACCTGCGCCGCGACGCGATGCAGCAACGTATGCGCATGCGCAGTCAGGTCACCCGGCTGATGCGCAATTATCTCGATGATCAGGGTTTCTGGGACATCGAAACCCCGATGCTGACCAAAGCCACCCCGGAGGGGGCGCGCGACTATCTGGTGCCGAGTCGCACCCATCCCGGCAGCTTTTTTGCCCTGCCGCAGTCACCGCAGCTGTTCAAACAGTTGTTGATGATGTCGGGTATGGATCGTTATTATCAGATCGTGCGCTGTTTTCGCGACGAAGACCTGCGCGCTGATCGTCAGCCCGAATTCACCCAACTCGATATCGAAACCACCTTTCTTGATGAGCACGAGGTGATGCGCATCACCGAAACCATGATGCGTGATCTGTTCAGGCAGGTGCTCGATGTCGAGCTGGCAAACCCATTCCCGACTATGTCTTATGCCGAGGCCATGGAGCGGTATGGTTCGGACAAGCCCGATCTGCGCATCGATCTGGAGCTGGTCGATCTCGGCACAGAAATGAAAGACGTCGAATTCAAGGTGTTCTCGGGTCCGGCGAACGATCCAGATGGCCGCATCGTGGTGCTGCGTGTCCCCGGCGGCACGGATATCTCGCGCAAGGAGATCGACGGTTACACCGATTATGTCGCCCGCTACGGCGCTAAAGGCCTGGCCTGGATCAAGGTGAATGACGTTGCTGCCGGTCGCGAAGGTCTGCAATCGCCGATTATTAAATTCCTGCCCGATGATGTGCTGGATGCGATTATCAAAAAAACCGGCACCCAGACCGGCGATATTCTGTTCTTCGGTGCCGGCAATGCTCGCGTGGTCAACGAATCTATCGGCGCGCTGCGCATCAGGGTCGGCCACGACCGCGGTCTGGTCAGCGAGGGCTGGGCACCGCTGTGGGTGGTCGATTTCCCGATGTTCGAAAAAGACGGGAAGGGTGAATGGACTTCGCTGCACCACCCGTTCACCGCGCCCTCGGCGGACAAGGCTGCTGACCTTAAAACCGACCCCGGCAAACTGCTGTCGCGCGCCTACGACATGGTGCTCAACGGCACCGAACTCGGTGGCGGCTCGGTGCGTATTCATAAGACGGATATGCAGCAGGCGGTGTTCGAACTGCTCGGTATTGGCGAGGACGAGGCCGAAGACAAATTCGGCTTCCTGCTCACCGCGCTCAAATACGGCTGCCCGCCACACGCCGGCATCGCCTTCGGTCTGGATCGTCTGATCATGTTGATGTCGGGGGCGAGCTCGATTCGTGATGTCATGGCCTTCCCGAAAACTCAGACCGCGGCCTGTCCGCTGACCTCGGCACCGGCAGAAGTCTCTGCCGCGCAGTTGAAAGAATTGAATTTGCGTTTGCGTAAAACCGAAGAAAAGGTGAAAGACTAATTTTAGAGGCGAAACCGCACAGGCGCAGAGGATAAATAATTATCCACAGATGAACACAGATAAACGCGGATAAAAATAATTGAATTTATAACTTCGTATGCCGCAGTCATATATCAGCAAAGCCTTCGTATTCATTTGCGTTTATCTGCGTTCATCTGTGGACAGATTTTTTACATTCTGTCTGTTACCGGTCTACCCCCATTGAGTCGTTGAATTTTATGGGGATCTTGCTACTCTCGATGCCATCAAACGCCCTGTTGGAGTTGTCTGTCGAATGAGCGCCGTTGTGGTTCAGCCTTATACCCTGCTCGATGATGATGAATGCGAAAGCCGCATTCTGCGCGCGCGTCAGGCGCTGGGCGAACGGCTGGTGATTCTCGGCCACCACTACCAGCGCGATGAAATTTTTCAGCACGCCGATTTCACCGGTGATTCACTGAAATTATCGCGTCAGGCGGCGGCCTCCAAAGCTGATTACATCGTGTTCTGCGGCGTGCATTTCATGGCCGAGGTGGCCGATATTCTCTCCCGTCCGGAACAGGTGTCGATTTTGCCGGACCTGGCTGCCGGCTGTGCCATGGCCGATATGGCGAATTTGAGCAATGTCGAGCGCGCCTGGCGGGAACTGGCCAGCGTGCTCGATCCTGATGCGCAGATCACGCCGGTCACCTATATCAATTCCGCCGCTGACCTGAAAGGCTTTTGCGGCAGCCACGGTGGCATTGTCTGTACTTCGACCAACGCTCGCCATGTGCTCGACTGGTGCTTCGAACGTCGCGAAAAAGTGCTATTTTTCCCTGATCAGCATCTCGGCCGTAACACTGCTTATACCATGGGTATTCCGCTGGAGGAGATGGCGATCTGGGATTTTGACCTGCCCATGGGCGGGCTCAGCGTGGAGCAGATTAAAAACGCGAAAATGATTTTGTGGAAGGGCTTTTGCTCGGTGCACCAGATGTTCCAGCCCGAGCAGATCGATGATTTTCTGGCCCGGTACCCGGAAACAAAAGTGATCGCTCACCCGGAAAGCCCGTTCGAAGTCTGTCAGAAATCAGACTACGTCGGCTCCACCGAATACATCATCAAGACCATCGCCGAGGCCGAGGCCAATACTCGCTGGCTGGTGGCGACCGAGCTCAATCTGGTGAATCGCCTCGCCGAGCAGTACAGGCCCGAAGGCAAACAGGTGCACTTTATGTCACCCAGCGTCTGCATGTGCTCGACCATGTTCCGCATTGATCCCCAGCATCTGGCCTGGGTGCTGGAAAATTTGGTTGAAGGTCATGTTGTTAATCAGGTCAGCGTGGCGGCGGAGACAGCAGAAAAAGCCAGATTGGCCTTGCAGCGTATGCTCGAGGTATCCCCTTAAGTCGTCAGCTCCGTTACACTTGAGCGATGAAAGAAGCAGTGGTACTGGTGCATGGTGTCTGGAGTAACGGAGTCGATCTCTGGCGTCTGCGCCATCGCCTGAAACAAAGTGGTTACGAGTGCCATAATTTTAACTACCACGTCTGGAGCCAGCCCCCCGCCGATCTTGCACAGCGACTGAAACAGCTGGTCGATAGCGTCGATGCGCAACGCATCCACTTTATTGGCCATAGTTATGGTGGCATTATCCTGCTGCATTTATTCGAACAGTTTCCGCATATCAGCCGCGGCCGCGTTGTGCTGCTGGGGTGCCCGGTGAACGGCAGCGCGGTGAGCCGGCGTCTGATACGCACCCCCCTGACGCGCTGGGTGCTGGGCAAGAGCCGGCAGCGCGGCCTGTTGGGTGACGCCCCGGTGTGGAAGGGCTGGCAGGATCTGGGCATTATCGCGGGCACATTTCCGCTGGGCATGGGGCTAATGGCCGGTGGCCCTGTCGGCCCTAATGATGGCACCGTGGCGGTCACTGAAACCCAGATCGCGGGTGCCAGTGATTTCATCACCCTGCCGGTGAGCCATTCGGGTATGCTGCTCTCACCGCGGGTCGCGCACGAAGTCATCACGTTTCTGCGTACCGGCCACTTTGACCAGGACACGGTCACGCCTTTACTTGATTCCAGTATTGCCTGAAAGCTGACCCGCAGGCCGGGCAATGCTAGACTTTGCCTCAGTTTTAAGCGAGTAGTGAGCGAGCATGGCCGGGCATAGTAAGTGGGCGAACATCAAGCACCGCAAGGCCGCCCAGGATAAAAAACGCGGCAAGATTTACACCAAGCTGATTCGTGAAATCACGGTCGCGGCGCGTGGTGGCGGTGGCAGCGATGTTGCCAGCAATCCGCGCTTGCGGCTGGCGGTGGATAAGGCGCTGGCGGTCAATATGACCCGGGACACTATCGAGCGTGCGATCAAACGCGGCAGCGGCGAGGCTGATGACAGCCACTACGACGAGATTCGCTATGAAGGTTATGGGCCGGGAGGCGTGGCAGTGATGGTGGACTGCATGACTGATAATCGCAATCGCACAGTCTCCGAAGTGCGCCATGCGTTTAGCATGGCCGGCGGTAATCTGGGCACTGATGGTTCGGTGGCTTACCTGTTCAATCGCATCGGTCTGTTAAGCTATAGCGCAGATAATGACGAAGAGTTGATCATGGAAGCGGCGCTCGAAGCCGGTGCCAAAGATGTCGAAACTGCCAGCGACAGCAGTATTGAAGTCAGCACCGACTTTGAAGATTTCGCCACAGTCAAAGATGCCATGATTTCTGCCGGTCTGGTTCCAGAACATGCTGAAATTATTGAGAAGCCAGTGACCGCTATCGAAGTTAATCTGGACGATGCTGAAAAAATGATGCAGCTGATCGACGCGCTCGACGAACTGGATGATGTACAGCAGGTGCACACCAACGCCGATTTTTCGGGTGAAATTCTGGCCCAGCTTTCAGGTGATGATTGAAAAACCAGACCCGAGTGATCGGTATCGATCCCGGTTCGCGCAACACCGGTTATGCGATCCTCGACACCGACGGTTTTCGCCATCAGCATGTCGCCAGTGGTCATCTGGTGATACAGGGCGAGACCCTGGCAGACAAACTCGGTGTCATCTTTCACGAGGTGTGCGCACTGATCAATGAATGGCAACCTGAAGTCATGGCGATTGAGCAGGTATTTATGAACAAGAATGCCGACTCGGCCTTAAAATTAGGTCAGGCACGCGGCGCGGCGATTTGCGCTGCGGTGAATGCGCAGTTACCGGTGGGCGAATACACTCCGCGGGCGATTAAAAAAGCGGTCGTCGGTACCGGTGGTGCGGATAAACAACAAGTACAAAAAATGATGAAACTATTGCTCAATCTTGATTACCTGCCACAAAGCGATGCCGCTGATGCGCTGGCGATTGCGATGTGTCACGCTAATCATTTGCATATTCAAAGCGGTGGTATGGTGCGTGGTGTGCGCCGAGGACGCTGGGTATGATCGGCCGATTATGTGGAGTTCTGCTAAGCAAAAATCCGCCGCGGTTATTGCTTGATGTGCAGGGCGTGGGTTATGAAGTCGAAGCGCCGATGACCACGTTTTATCAACTCCCTGCCAGCGGTGAAACCATCACCTTGCACACGCATCTGGTGGTGCGTGAAGACGCGCATTTGCTCTACGGTTTTTACACCGAAAACGAGCGCTATCTGTTTCGCACCCTGATTCGCATCAATGGCGTTGGTCCCAAACTGGCGCTGACGATTTTGTCCGGTGTCAGCACCGAAGAATTTACCCGTTGTATCCACGGTAATGATGCCAGGTCGTTAACGGCGCTGCCGGGTGTCGGTAAAAAAACTGCCGAGCGTTTGATCGTGGAACTGCGCGATAAACTCGGCGACGATATCAATACCGCATTGCCACGCACTGCCGGGTGCGAAGGTTTAAGTGCTGCGCTGGCCAATCCGGTCAGTGATGCAGTCAGTGCACTCATTTCACTGGGCTATAAGGCGCAGGATGCAAGCCGTATGGTGCGCGCCGTGGCTAGCGAAGATCTGGAAATCGAGGCTATTATTAAAGCGGCACTACAGGCGACAGTGCGAGGATAATTATGATGGGTAGCGGACATGAGTGAAGCACGCATTATTTCTGCTGAGCAAAGCGCCGATGAAGTCGTGATCGATCGCGCGATTCGACCGCAATACTTAAAAGACTATCGCGGTCAGCCGGCAGTGACCGAGCAGCTGGATATTTTTATTCCTGCGGCGCGGACGCGCCAGGAAGCGCTCGACCACGTTTTGTTTTTTGGACCGCCGGGTCTGGGTAAAACCACGCTGGCACATATTGTCGCTAATGAGATGCAGGCCAAACTGCATTCCACTTCGGGACCGGTGCTGGAAAAACCCGGTGATCTGGCGGCGTTGCTCACCAATCTTGAACCGCATGATGTTTTGTTTGTGGATGAAATTCATCGTCTGAGTCCGGTGGTCGAAGAAATTTTATATCCTGCAATGGAAGATCATCAACTCGACATCATGATCGGCGAAGGTCCGGCGGCGCGCTCCATCAAACTCGATCTGCCGCCGTTTACGCTGGTGGGTGCAACTACACGCGCCGGTTCTTTGACTTCACCGCTGCGTGATCGTTTTGGCATTGTGCTGCGCCTGGATTTTTATAATATCACCGACCTGACTTATATTGTTGAACGCAGTGCCGATATTCTGAATGTCGAAATGACCAGCGAAGGTGCCGAAGAAATTGCCCGTCGCGCGCGTGGCACGCCGCGCATTGTCAACCGTCTGCTGCGTCGGGTACGCGACTATGCTGAAGTCAAAGCCGATGGCAAGGTCAACGCTGAGGTCGCGCACGCCGCGCTGGAACTGCTCAAGGTCGATCCGCTGGGGTTTGATGTGATGGATCGGCGTTTATTGCTGGCGATCATTGAAAAATTTGACGGTGGTCCGGTCGGGGTCGAGAATCTCGCCGCCGCAATCAGCGAAGAGCGCGACACTATCGAAGATGTCATCGAACCCTACCTGATTCAGCAGGGCTATCTGATGCGTACCCCCCGCGGTCGGGTTGCCACCGCCCAGGTGTACCGTCACTTCGGCCTGCCAGCGCCGGGCGGCGATTTGTCAACGCAGGCATCGCTGGGTTTCGATAATCAGATTGATTAATTAAAAACCGAGAAATTTTTAATCGTGGCAGAAAATCGCGGTGAATTTTGTTGGCCGGTGCGTGTCTATTACGAGGATACAGATTCCGGTGGCGTGGTGTATTACGCCAATTACCTGAAGTTTTTCGAACGCGCGCGCACCGAAATGTTGCGCAGTTTTGGTTTTCAACAGGACCGGCTAAAACAAGAGCAGGGGTTAATATTTGCCGTGCACAGTGTTGCTATCAAATATGAAAAACCTGCTGTCTTCAATGATGAGCTTATGACTTCCACGACAATTACTTCCTTACGACGGGCGAGTCTCGGTTTCGGTCAGACGATTTACCGACAGTCCGACCAGTTGCAACTGTGCACTGCGAATATTGTGGTCGCCTGCCTGGACGCAGAACGATTTTCTGCCCAGGCCATACCGCAAGACATTCTTGCAAAACTTCAACCAGGTGTTTGAGCATGGAAACAGATATGTCCTTAATTTCTCTGGTGGCGCGCGCGAGTATACTGGTGCAGATTGTCATGCTGATTTTGCTCGCGGCATCGGTAATGTCCTGGGTGGTGATTTTTCTTAAGCATAAATTACTCAAACAGGCACAGCAGGAAGCATTGCGTTTCGAAGATCAGTTCTGGTCGGGGATTAATCTTTCTGATCTCTACACCCAGGTGAAGCGGCGCACAGATTCGCTGACCGGTATGGCAAAAATATTCGAATCAGGATTTTCGGAATACGTACGCATTCATAAACGTGGTGGCAGTAATACCGAAATGATGCTGGCCGGTGTACAACGCAGCATGAAAGTCTCGATGGCGCGTGAAGAAGATCGGCTTGAAGCCAATCTTGCATTGCTTGCTACCATCGGTTCTACCAGTCCGTATATTGGTTTGTTTGGTACCGTCTGGGGCATTATGCGTTCGTTTACGGCATTGGGATCAGTGCAGCACGCCAGCCTGTCGATGGTGGCACCGGGCATCGCCGAAGCTTTAATCGCCACCGCGATGGGTTTGTTTGCGGCGATTCCTGCAGTGATTGCCTACAACCGCTATGCCGAACGTGTTGACCGCATTGCCGGTGCTTACGAAAACTTTGCCGAAGAATTTGCTACGATTCTGCAACGCCAGAGTCATCACATGCCGGAAGAAGCCGCAGCTGCGAACGAAGCTGAAGCATGAGTCGCCAGAAACACAAACTGGCGTCTGAGATCAACATTGTGCCCTACATCGATGTCATGCTGGTATTGCTGGTGATATTTATGATTACCGCGCCTTTATTGCAGCAGGGTGTCGAAATCGATTTGCCACAGGCGGCTGCCAGCCCACTACCGACCGATCAACGCGAGCCACTGGTGTTAACTGTGAGTAAAAACGGCGACTATTATCTTAACGTGGGTGATAAAAAGGAATCCCCCATCGACCCCGAAACGCTGGTGAACCGAGTAGCGGCCGTGATTAAATATCATCCAGATACGCCCGTACTGGTACGGGGTGATCAGTCAGTGGGCTATGGCAAGGTCACCGCAGCCATGGTGTTGTTGCAAAGTGCCGGGGTCGAAAAAGTGGGTTTAATGACCGAGCAACCGGATGTCGCCGGTAGTTAGTTATTTGCGCGCAATAATTTTATGAGTACTTTGGGCTTATGGCAGGACATTCGCAAGAATCCGCTGGTATTGCTGCTGGCGGTGTTACTGCATGTGGTATTGATCGCACTGCTGAGTATGAATTTAATCAGTAGCGAAGTGCCAGTGTCTAATGCGGAGCAAAAACCTACAGTCAAAGCTGTGGTGGTTGACAGTAGTAAAGTTGATGCCGAGCTGGAAAAGATTAAGCGTCAGGCCCAGGAAGAACAGGAACAAAAACTCGCAGCAGAAAATAAACGTAAGCAGGACGCTGAAAAAGCACAGCGCGAGCTCAAAGAAAAACAACAGCAACTGGCTGAGCTTGAAACCAGGAAACAAAAACTGCAGCAGGAAGAACGGCAGCGCCAGGCACAACTGAAAAAAAAGCAGGCCGAAGAAAAGCGGCTGGCGGCAGAAAAACAACGCCAGGCTGAAATCGAACAACAACGTAAACAGGCCGAAGCCAAACGTCAGGCTGAGCTCAAACGTCAGGCCGAGGCGGCTGAAAAAAAACGACTCGCCGAGGAAGCCGAGGCGCGACGCAAACAGGAAGAGGCTGATCTACAGCGCAAGCTGGTAGAAGAAGAGCAGCGTGAAGAAGCCGCGCAGCAGCAGGCTGAGCGCATGCGCATGCTGGATGTACTGCGGCTGCAGTATGTTAAGCTAATCGAACAACAAGTGGAGCGCAACTGGTTGCGTCCGGCAACGCTGGGCAAAGATGTATCGTGCGAGGTTTATGTCAGCCAGACCATTCTGGGCGATGTTATCAGTGTGAACTTGCGCGACTGTGCCGCAGATTCAGCTTTTCAGCAGTCCATTGAGCGTGCGGTGTGGAAAGCATCGCCGCTGCCGTCGGCTCCCAATCCAGATGTGTTCGACCGTGAAATACACTTTACCTTCAAACCGAGATAAATGGTGGCCTGAATTCTGGCAACCGAATATAGAGAGCTTATGAACCTGAAACGATTTCTGATAATAGCAATTTTGCTGCTTGCGGCGTCGAATGCGAACGCGGTGCTCAATATTGATATCACCGAAGGTGTTGAAGGCGCAATGCCGATTGCGGTTGTGCCATTTCAGTGGAGTGGCAGCACAAAACTCGCGGATGCCGACGTATCGACCATTGTTACTTCTGATCTTGCACGCAGTGGGAAATTTTCACCGTTGCCGGTGAAGGACATGCTTGCGCATCCGGTGACACCGGAGCAAATTGATTTTAAAACCTGGCGCATTGCCGGCATTGATAATCTGGTGATCGGTGGTGTGCAGTTACAAAAAGATGGTAGCTATCAGGTTCAGTTTCGATTGTTTGACGTGCTCAAGGCACAGCAGGTGATGGGCTATAGTTTTCCCGCCGACAGACAAAGTTTGCGCTATGTCGCGCATCGCATTAGCGATTATATTATTGAACAGTTAACCGGTCTCGGACCGGCTTTCGATTCACGTATTGCCTATGTTACTTCGCGCCGGGTCGCCAAAAATAAAATCGAGTATCGCCTGCAGGTGGCCGATACCGATGGTTTTGATCCGCAGACTTTATTGACTTCGTCACAGCCGATGATGTCGCCGGTGTGGTCGCCCGACAGCTTGAAAATTGCTTATGTCTCGTTTGAACGTGGGCGGGCAGAAATTTATGTGCACAATATTCGCAGCGGGCAACGCGAAAAAGTTGCTGCCTATGAAGGCATTAACGGCTCGCCGGCGTGGTCGCCAGATGGTCGCCAGCTGGCACTGACCTTGTCGAAAGACGGCAATCCCGAGATTTATGTTTTGAATCTACAGGATAAAAAATTGACTCGTATCACCAGTCACTGGTCGATTGATACCGAAGCGGTATGGATGCCGGATGGCAGATCACTGGTGTTTACCTCCAGCCGCAGCGGTAAGCCGCAGTTGTATCAGGTCGAGCTGGCTGGCGGCCGGCCGAAGCGCCTGACCTATGAAGGTGATTACAACGCGAATGCCAGTATTTCGCCGGATGGTAAAGCGATTGCGTTTGTACACGGTGACGATAGTGGTTTTCGGATTGCAGTGATGTATCCGGACACCCGTTTACTTCAGGTGCTGACAGACGGTGGCCAGGATGAGTCGCCCGAGTTCGCGCCCAATGGCAGCATGATTTTATACGCGACTCAGATAAATGGTCGTGGCGTACTGGCTGCGGTTTCGACCGACGGTCGGCACAAACAACGCCTGGTGTTGTCAGATGGTGAAGTCCGCGAACCATCGTGGGCGTCAGTGAAAGGTAGTCGTAATTAATAATGCCTGCTCATTCCGGGCAGGCTTTTTGCAGGGTGAATCTAATGAAAAAAATTGTTCTGGTAGGTATGTTACTGTTGCTTGCGGCCTGTACGGATCAGGCGGTACGTGACGATGGTGCTGTCGATGCTGGTGCTGGCAGCGAGACCGGCGGCGCCCAGGCCAGTGGTATTAATGATACCGCGGGTATTGAAGGCACCGCGCTTGCTGGTAAAAACTATCGGGTTTCCTATGAAATCGGTGCGATCAATGATCCCGGGAATATTCTGTCACAAAAAATCATCTATTTTGATTTTGACAGTAGTGAATTGCAGCCCGAATACGCAGAGCTGGTCAAGTATCATGGTAAATACCTGGCGTTAAACTCAGCCGCCAAAATTCGTCTTGAAGGACATACTGATGAACGTGGCTCACGCGAGTATAATATAGCACTGGCTGATCGACGTGCGCAGGCAGTGAAACGTTTATTGCTGTTCGAAGGTGTCAACAGCAAGCAAATCAGTATTATTAGCTACGGTGAAGAAAAACCGGCGGACTTTGGTCATGACGAGCAGGCCTGGCGTCTGAATCGTCGGGTTGAAATCATTTATGAATGATATTTTTAAAACTTATGAAAAAATCAGGGAGTAGCCAGATGTCCTGGATCATGTCAAAACTTATGCCACATCGCGTCGCCAGTGGTGTTTTTGCTGGCCTCCTGGGTCTGGCCACGGCACCTGTTTACAGCGCTGATGAAGTGCTGTCGAATATGTCGGTGCAGCAGCGTCTCGAGCGTGTCGAGCGCCTGCTGGGTGCCGATGTGCTCCAGCGTCAGGCGCAGCAGATGGATGCTCTGATGAAAGAAGTTTCCTTGTTACGTGAGCAGATTGACCAGCAGGAATATGAGCTCGATACCATTAAGCAGCGTCAACGCAGCCTGTATCTGGATATGGATAGACGTCTGAATAGTCTGGAAATGGGCGGCGCTAGCCGCACGGGCAGCTCGGGGATCGCGCCTCCAGTCGCCGCGCCTGGCAGCAATCTGGCATCGGTGGCAGCTCCGCCAGCCACAGCTGCCGCGGTCACGTCTGCGGCGGCTGGCAGTGACGCGGATGGCAAAGATGATTATTCAAAGGCCTTTGCCATGCTTAAGGAAGGTCGCTATCAGCAGTCGATCACCGCGTTTGACAGTTTCTTAAGACAGTATCCGCAGAGTAAATATGCCGACAATGCGCAATACTGGCTGGGTGAAGCCAGTTATGTACTGCGCGATTATAAAAAAGCGCTGGATGAATTTCAGCGCCTGATTTCACGTTATCCGGAGAGCACAAAAATTCCGGGAGCCCGGCTCAAGATCGGCTATGTTTATTTTGAGCTGAAAAACTGGTCAGCGGCACGTGACACACTGCAACAGGTGATCAAGCTGTACCCGGACGCCAGTGTCGCTCGAAAAGCCAAAGAACGTCTCGATCGTATCCAGCGTGAAGGCCATTAGCCAGATCCGCTATTTCGCATGACCGATTCTTCAGCGCAGCCAGCTCGCCTGCGTATTACCGAAATCTTTTTTTCGCTGCAGGGTGAAACTCGCACCGTGGGTCTGCCGACCGTGTTTGTGCGCCTCACCGGTTGTCCGTTGCGTTGTGGCTATTGCGATACTGCTTATGCCTTCAGTGGCGGTGAATGGATGTCACTGGCGACAATAAGTGAGCGTGTCGCGTTACACGGCGCGCATTATGTTACTGTCACTGGCGGTGAGCCGCTGGCGCAAAAAGCTTGCCCAGCGTTGCTGACACGGCTCTGTGATGCTGGCTATGAAGTCTCGCTGGAAACCGGCGGGGCGATGGATGTTTCACAACTGGATCCCCGGGTTGTTCGCGTCGTGGACATCAAGACCCCGGGTTCGGGTGAGGTGTCAAAAAATCGGTACAGCAATCTTGCTCGGCTGACGCAAAAAGATCAGATCAAATTCGTGATTTGCGATGCGGCGGATTATCAGTGGTCTCTCGCTATCATGGCCGAATATCAGCTTGAACAGCAATGCGAAATTCTGTTTTCACCCAGCTATGAGCAACTGCCGGCAGCGCAGCTGGCAGAGTGGATTCTGCGTGACAGGCTGGCGGTGCGGATGCAGGTTCAATTGCACAAATATCTCTGGGGCGACAGGCCGGGTGTTTGATGATGGCTAGAGCCAGTGCTGTTGTTCTGTTGTCCGGCGGTCTTGATTCAGCCACTGTGCTGGCGATCGCGCATAAACAGTTTTCGGTTATTGCGCTCAGTTTCGATTATCACCAGCGTCATGTCTCTGAGCTCGATGCTGCGCGCGCGATCTGTCGGAACTATGGTGTTGAACATCGTATTATTCGCCTCGATGATGGTGTGCTGGGGGGCTCGGCGCTGACTGAAGACAGTATAGCGGTACCGGTGAATAGTGCTGACGTCACCGGTGCGGGCACCATACCGGTCACCTATGTGCCGGCACGCAATACCGTGTTTCTCGCGCACGCACTGGCGGTGGCTGAAATCAAGGCTGCCGCCGATATTTTCATTGGCGTGAATGCTGTGGATTATTCCGGTTATCCCGACTGTCGTCCTGATTATATTCGAGCTTTTAGTGAGATGGCGAATCTGGCTACGCGTGCTGCAGTTGAAGGTCAACGTCTGACGCTTCATACACCATTGATCAGAATGTCCAAGGCTGAGATTATTCAGACAGGTGTGGAGCTGGGCGTCGATTACGCACAGACTGTGTCCTGTTATCAGGCGGATGCCGATGGGCGTGCCTGCGGGCAATGCGATTCATGCCGATTTAGACAGACGGGCTTTGCCCAGGCTGGTATTGCCGACCCCACTCGCTACTACGCATAAATCGTCGCGTGGGCACCGGGTGGAAGAGTGTGTTTGTCTTTCGCCTCAGGTCAATGTATTATGCGCGCCTTCGGGTCGTTAGCTCAGTTGGTAGAGCACCGGACTTTTAATCCGATGGTCCCGCGTTCGAGTCGCGGACGGCCCACCATAAATATCAAAGGGTTAGTGGTTAACAGCCATTAACCCTTTTTCTATTTGGCGCACTCCTGGGTCATTGGTATTTTTACTGTTTCTACTTCTCTGGCTACAGTTGTGTAGGCTGGCAGTCACATTGCCTTAAGCCACCGACTGGGAATCCCCATCCAGATTTTCAAATTGATTAATGGTTACCTCGCCATCAGGGAAGTGAGCGCGGATCTCCAGTTCGCCCCCCATTGCGTTAATAAACCGCCGCAAGGTCGATATGTACATATCCGTCTTTTTTTCGAGTTTGGCGACAGCTGGTTGCTGTACATCCAGCTCAGTGGCCAACTGTTCCTGGGACAGTTGCCGCGCCCGGCGCAGCTCAGCAAGAGGTAGTTTAGCCAGTAGCGCCAGTGTCTTTTCGTGAGCGCGCGCTTGCGCATCCGGGGACATTTTGTTTCTCAGGTCGCGGAATTTTTTAGCCATGATTACACCTCAATCAGATTTTTCCTGTTTTAGTTCTTCGATATGCTCATCATAGAGCCTATCTGAAATTGGCACGTTTTCCCTGTACCAGTCATTTTTGCCCGTCTTGTCTCCACCCAGCAGCAAGATAGCTGCCCGGCGGGGGTCGAATGCATACAGAACCCGATAGGGTCTCCCCTGGTGCTGAATACGCAGTTTACGCATGTGGCTATGCTTCGATCCTTCGATGCCGGAACTATACGGAAATGGAAGATGTGGCCCCTTGATTTCCAGCAGTCCGACTATCGCGCCAATGTCCTCTTGCTCAGCTTCGGTAAGGTCATCCCACCAGAGTTCAAATTCGTCCGTATATTCAACTTCACATTCCATATCAGGAATATAGCCAATGAGGAATATTCTGTCAATACAACGTCATTACATTTTGCGCCCTGGGCTGTCTGATGTTTTGGTCATTAGCGGCCTTACAGTGTCAGCCTTATTTTAAAATACTGGCATTTTGCTCGGTGATTTTCTGAAAAATCGAGGCTATGTGTCCCACATGTGTCCGATGAGGGCTGAAGGAATGGCGGGATATGGGGGTGAAAGCTATGTGTCCCACATGTGTCCGATGAGAAGGGTTGCATCAGTGTGATTACATATAAAACAAGTATATATAGCCAAGACTCATCGGATTAGTTATCATTAATTGCTGTTCATTGGTGACTGTTGCAGGCTTTTAGCAACGTGAGATTCAAGGGTCCACGGACTCCCTGATATCTCTAATCATCAAGCAGACGTAACTATGTAACCCGCTGTCCACTGCAGCAGGGTCTCTCCAGCACTCAGTAGCAACAATATTCCTGGCAATCATGCCGGAATGACGAGTACTGAGAGTTAGCTGTTACTCAGTTTTTTAAGTAATTTTCTCGGTTCTAAAATAGAAATTTGAAGCCCTTGTTAACTCGCCTTGTAAAGTGGAGCTACTGGATTACAGTGCTGTTTTTCTGTGGTGGCATGTTTTCCGTTTATGCTGCGCCTGCGATTGGATCCCCATCCCGACCGCAATTCGTTCAGAATAAATCAGTGGCCCAGTCACTTAAGACACTTGATATCGGTGTGCTTGCTTTTCGCGGTGAAAAAGATGCCCGTCTAAAGTGGCATGAAACCATAAAATACCTTAATTCAAAAATAAACGACGTTCATTTCCGTATGCAGGCGTTTACTCTGCCACAAATGCGCCGTGCAGTGGCTGAGCGGACGGTTGCCTTTATCCTGACTAACCCGGGTAATTATATCGAGCTTGAAGCTGAATATGGGGTTAGCCGGATTGTCACGCTTGATTCTGGCAAGGGTAACGAGACGGGAATGAGGGGCACCATTGGCTCGGCTATAGTGGTGCGTTCCGATCACCAGGATTTGCGCACATTGTCTGATCTTCAGAACAAGTCTTTAATGGCGGTATCGAAGCATGCTTTCGGAGGATTTCAGGTTGTCTGGTGGGCGCTGGAAAATCACAAAATAGATCCTTTTAGCGATTTGTCTCGAATAGAATTTGCTGGTTTTCCGCAGGATAAAATAGCCTATGCCGTTATCAATAGACGTGTTGATGCCGGGGTTCTGAGTGCCTGTGTGCTGGAAGAAATGATAGCTGAAGGAAAAATCAAGAAAGGCGTCCTGCGAGTTCTTCATCCCCAGTCATATGATTATTTTCCCTGTAAAGTCAGTACCCGGCTTTATCCCGACTGGCCGTTCAGCAAACTGAGAAGTACCCCTAATAATCTGGCTAAACGAGTCGCGCAGGCGTTACTGGCCATGCCTGCAGACAGTGACGCGAGTCGTTCAGGAGGATATGCAGGCTGGACTATCCACATGGATTACCAACCAGTGCATAAATTGTTCCGAGGGTTGCAGATTGGTCCCTATCGCTGGATGCGCAGTACTAATTTCCAGCAACTATGGGAGCGGTACCGGCACTGGATTGTGATTTTCATCTTAAGCCTGCTGTGGGGGATCTGGCATATGGTAAGAGTCGAGCATCTGGTTGCTTTGCGTACCCAACAATTGTCAAAAGTAAACCAGGATCTCAAGGCCGAGATGGATGAACGACAGAAGGCGGAAGAACGTGTTCGTTCACATCAGTCAGAGCTGGCGCATGTATCACGCATAAGTGCGGCAGGTGAACTGGCCAGTGGCATGGCGCATGAGATAAACCAGCCGCTGTCTGCTATTAATAGCTATGCGCAGGGAACCGCATGGCGATTACAGGCCGGTGAAATGAAAGTGGATGAACTGATTGAGGTTCATCAGCTTATATCCAGGCAGGCAGAACGGGCGGGTACGATTATTCAGCGATTTCGCGGTTTTTTACGCAAGCAGGAGATTATTTGTACGGATATCGATATCAACCGGGCCATTGAAGAAGCGATGGAACTTTTTTCCGCAGAAGCGCAGAAACGAAATGTGAACATAGAATTGCATCTTGCCCAACGGTTGCCCCCTGTTTGTGCTGAAATGATCCAGGTTGAGCAGGTTTTTCTTAACCTGATGCGCAATGCAACCGAGGCAATGCAGGAACTGGATATAGATTCCCGTATATTGAAAATCTATTCCGAGGATAATGGAGACAGGGTACTGGTTGAGTTTCATGATAATGGCCCGGGTATTTCTGATGAGGTCGCGGCGCATCTGTTTGATCCTTTTTTTACCACTCGAGATGAAGGTATGGGCCTTGGTTTATCTATTAGTCGCTCTATAGTCGAATCGCATGGTGGCCAGCTGGTGTTGTTAGAATACGGAAAACAGGGGCTGGTTCTACAGGCATCATGGCCCTTATACAAGGGAGACGACAAGAATGAACGCTGAGGTTAGCGTTTTTATCGTTGATGATGATGATTCGGTTCGTCATTCTCTACGCTGGTTACTGGAGTCAGTCAAATTACGGGTGGAAACATTTTCTTCCGCTGAATCTTTTCTGCAATCAGTCGATACGGATCATGCTGGATGTCTGATTCTGGATGTGCGTATGCCAGGCATGAATGGCCTGGAACTGCAACAGGCTCTGATCGCCAGTACCTCAACCTTGCCTATTATTATCCTTACCGGTCATGGCGATGTGCCTATGGCTGTACGCGCCATGAGTGAAGGGGCGTTCGATTTCGTGCAGAAACCCTTTAATGGTCCGCAATTACTGGATCGGGTTGAAGCGGCGATCACCCGGAGTAAACAATTGCTAGAAGAAAAAAAAACGCGTAACGGACTGCAGGCCTGTTATGCAATGCTTACTCCGCGTGAGCGACAGGTGATGAATATGATTGCCTCTGGAAAAGCCAACAAGGTTATTGCTATTGAAATGGGTATTGGACAACGTACCGTCGAGGTACATCGTCATCGGGTGATGGAAAAAATGCAGGCCCACTCCGTGGCTGAACTCATACATTTCTATTTACAACTGCAGAAAAATATATAAGTCCTGCGCTTCGACCAACCAGCCTGATTCTGTAGTCGGTGCAGCTCGGCCAGGGAAGGTGGCGCTCAATAGCCTTTCGAATTTTGTCAGTTTTGTCATAAGCAACTTCAAAGTCTTCTATTTGTCCGGGCAATATACTCGGAAATATTTCGGTTTTCCACAATATCGAATTTCTATCTACTGAACTAATCTTTCTGTAACAAGGTTCTCGGCATATTCATGCGCCTAACGTGGATTTCGATGAACAACACCTACAGAGGATTATCTCAATGGAAGAATCGCGAAGAAAGTTTTTCAAAGGGATAGCGGTCGCAGCTGGAACTACTGCATTAGCATCTACAGCCAGGGTATCGGCGGCGACTAAACGGCCAATGGGGGATGCCAGCCATCGTTGGGGAATGGTAGTTGATTTACGTAAATGTATCGGTTGCCAGGCATGCACTGTGGCCTGTCATATGGAAAATGATGTACCCATTGGCAAGTTTCGTACAATCGTTTCTAATTACGAAATTAAAATCGGCAATAAAACACGTAGCGTTGTATTACCCCGGCTGTGTAACCATTGTGAAGATCCTCCCTGTATCCCTGTATGTCCCGTTAAAGCGACCTATCAACGTGATGATGGCATGGTAGTAGTGGATAACAGCCGTTGCGTAGGCTGCGCCTACTGTGTTCAGGCCTGTCCCTATGACGCACGTTTCATCAATCCCGAAACCAACACGGCTGATAAATGTACCTTCTGTGTACACCGAGTGGAAGCAGGGCTGTTACCGGCCTGCGTGGAAACCTGTGTCGGCGGTGCGCGTATGTTTGGTGATTTAAAAGATCCGCAAAGCCAGGTTTCCAAATTAATAGCCAAATTTCCGACTGAAGGTTTACGGCCTGAGATGAAGACCCGGCCACAGGTTTATTACATCGGCCTGGATGATCGCTTTAACAGTAAAGTGGAGGGGACACCCTCTCTCTGGAAGCGAGAGGAAGCGCTCGGTGAGGAGGTAGAATCATGAATACGAATATTGTTGATCTTATAAGCGTAACGCGTGAGGTGAGCTGGTTATCATGGGGGGTTCAGTATTTCTTTTTAATTGGTTTAAGTTACGGCGCTTTTTTTATGACCCTGCCGGCCTTTGTTTTTGGTCGAAAAAACATGGAAAAGACTGGTCGTCTGGCATTACTGATTGCCATTACCTGCGGCATTGCTGCGCCGGTTGCCCTGGTTTCCGATCTGCATCAGCCAGGTCGATTCTATAATTTTTATCTGCATTTTACCCCGACTTCATGGATGTCCTGGGGTTCGTTCTTTTTGCCCGCTTATGTTGTTCTGCTGCTGATTTACGCCTGGCTTATTTATCGCCCCGATCTCGAATTACAGGCCAGCAATCGAAGCGGAATGCTGGCCAGGGTTTCAGCTTTACTGGCATTGGGAGGTAGTGAATCGCCAAAAGCCATCAAAGTGCTGGGCTATATGACCATGTTTAGTGCAATTTTAGTGGCAACCTATACCGGTTCGGAAATGGCCGTGGTACGTGCGCGTCCTTTGTTGAATGGTCCGATGATGCCGCTGTTGTATCTGTTGACCGGGGTCTGTGGTGCAGCCGGGCTGGGACTGTTACTGAATCGGATTATTGCAGATGCCAGCGAGTCCGTTAGCGATAATCTAAATCGTGTGTTGGTAGTTTTTCTAGGTCTGACGATATTGACGGTATTGTTCTGGATGTTAACGGGGTTGGCGAGTCAGTCTGCTTCTGGCATGGTCCTGATGCGTCTTGCAACTGAATACAATCCCTTTCTGTTTACGTTACTCTGGCTTGCTTTATGCACGCTGCTTCCCTTTTTGCTGATTATTAATAAACAGTACAAGACGTGGTGGTTAAGCGGTTTTCTTTCAGTGGCGGGGGCATGGTTGTTTCGCTGGAGTATGTTCATTGACGGGCAGCGTATTCCCAAGACCGGCGCTGGCTTTAATGATTACTCGATCCCGCTGGGTACGGAAGGCTTGCTGGGAATTGCAGGAACTTTGGGGCTGTGGTTATTGCTGGTAATCATGATTACCAGCTTTATACCCTGGCAGGGCAGTAAACAGGATACCTCAGTTTAATCGATGCCAGCTATTACACGTCTTATGATATTGGAGAAAGGGTAATGTCAAGTTCTCGGCGAAATTTTATAAAAAAAGCAACGGTTGTTGGTGCAGCCAGTGCCTTCGGATTTGGTTATAGCCACACTGCCAGTCAAATGTTGAAGAGCGCGCTGGGTGATGAAAAACCAGCCGATCCAATTTCTGGTAATGCACCAAAACCCGAGTTTTCGGTTGATCTTGAAACTGGAAAACTCAAGCTCAATCCCGATCAAACTGTGTCCTATACCATGTGTATGGGATGTTCTACCATTTGCGGTGTACGTGTTCGCATAGATAAAAAAACACAGAAAGTGCTACGTGTTACAGGTAACCCGTATCACGTATTGTCCTCTGAACCTTTTCTGCCTTACGAAACCAGTGTTCGGGATAGCTTTCAGGCTCTCAGCCGTTATCAGGAAAAAGGTCTTCTTTCTCGCTCGACTGCATGCGGCAGGGGCAATGCAGTACTGGATAAGTTAACAAACCCGGATCGTGTCAAGGTTCCTTTAAAACGAGTTGGACCGCGGGGCAGTGGAATGTGGGCACCAATTTCATTTGAACAGCTGGTAGAAGAAGTGGTTGAGGGTGGTGATCTTTTTTCTGAAGGGCATGTGGATGGATTGCGGGCGATACGTGACGTAAAAACACCGATTGATCCCGAACAACCCGAGTTCGGACCAAAGTCTAACCAACTGGCTTTTATGGCACCTTTTCTGGATGGTCGTCTGCGTTTTGCGGCACGCTTTGCCAAGCTCAGTTTTGGCACGGTGAATTTTACCGGCCATCGCTCCTATTGCACTTTGTCCATGCGTTCCGGCTATGCCGCATTACTGGGTGACTGGAAGAAGCAGCCCCACCTTAAACCTGATTTTGTTAATTCTGAATTCTTAATGTTTATTGGTACAGCACCGGGCAATGCGGGTAATCCTTTTAAACGTCAGGGAAAATTGGTAGCCCAGGCACGCAGTGAGGGTAAGCTGAAATATGTTGTCATCGATCCGGTTTTAACTAACAGTGACAATCTGGCGGCCGCTGATCGTAGTAGCTGGATCCCTATCAAGCCGAATACAGACGGTGCGTTGATTATGGGCATGATTCGCTGGATTATTGAGAAACAACGTTTTGATGAAAAGTTTCTCCGGCAACCTGGACCCGCTGCAGCAAAGATCGCGGGTGAAGCCAGCTGGTCCAATGCGGCACATCTGGTGATAGTTGAGCCGGATCATCCTCGTCATGGTCATTTTCTGCGAGTTTCTGATCTGGATTACAAGCCAGCCAGTAAAAAAGGCAAGCCGGCGCCAGCGGTAGTGATTGAGACTGCCACGGGCAAGCCTGTGGCCTTTAATCGGGCGGGTCCTGCGGAATTATTTTTCCAGGGTAAGGTGCAAACAACAGATGGCAAAGAAATCGCGGTTACAACCAGCCTGAGTCTGTTAAAAAAAGAAGCAGACAAATACAGCATTGATGAATATGCCGGTATTTGCGGCATTCCTGCTGACACAATTGTAAGTCTGGCACGGGAATTCACCAGCCACGGCAAGCGTGCTGCAGTGGATACACATGGTGGCACCATGGCCAGCAATGGTTTTTACAATGCTTTTGCCATCGTCATGTTAAATGCGCTTGTCGGCAATCTTAACTGGAAAGGTGGTACCAGTATTGGCGGTGGGCGTTTCAAGGAAATAGCGCCCGGGCCGCGTTATAACCTGAAAAAATTTCCCGGCAAAGTTAAACCCAGAGGACTGGGACTGGGCAGGAATCACTTACCCTATGAAAAAAGTGTCGAGTATCGGCGCAAAGTTGCTGCAGGTAAAAATCCCTATCCATCGAAGGCTCCCTGGTACCCGCTTTCGCCTGCCATGTCGTCAGAGTTTCTGACCTCAGGCCTGAATGGCTATCCTTATCGACTCAAGGCGCTGATTCTGTGGAGTTCCAATCCTCTTTACGGCATTGCGGGCATAAATACACAGGTGCGTGAAAAGTTGGCCGATCCCAAACAGCTGCCACTTATTATCTCGGTTGATCCGTTTATTAATGAGTCAAATGTTTATGCTGATTATATTGTGCCTGACTCGGTTCTGTATGAAAGCTGGGGCTGGGGCAGTGCCTGGGGAGGCAATCTGACGCGTGTCAGTACCGCTCGCTGGCCGGTAATTGAACCTGATATAGCCAAAACAGCTGAAGGCGTGCCGATAGAAATGGAAGTGTTTTTTATTGCGGTTGCCAAACGCATGGGCTTACCAGGATTTGGTGAAAATGCAATACAGGATAAGGAAGGAAATAAATATCCGTTAAACCGGGCCGAAGATTTTTATCTTCGAGCTGCTGCTAATGTGGCCTATTCTGGAGCTGCAGTACCGGATATCAGCGATGAAGAGTTGAGTCTGTCCGGAGTCGAACGGATCACTGAGCGAATAAAGAAAACACTCAAGCCTGAGGAATGGCGCAAGGTTGCCTATGTCTATGCGCGTGGTGGGCGTTTTGAAAATGCTGATCAGGCCTATCAGGGGGAGTGGCTGAAGTATCGTTATAAAAAGCCCATGCAGATTTATGATGAGCGTCTTGCTACTGCGCGTAATAGTCTTAGCGGCAAGCGTTATACCGGGACGCCGACATGGATGGGGCCGAAACTTTCAGACGGTTCATCGCTGGACGAAATGTTCCCTGCAAAAAAATGGCCTTTCAAGGTTGTCAGTACCAAGTCAAATTTGCAGTCATCGCACACCATTGGTCTGGCCAGCCTGCAACAGATTCATCCTAAAAACGGCATTGCTATCCACGTTGTGGATGCGGCTGAACTGGGCATCAAAACAGGTGATCAGGTCCGGGTGACTACACCGGGTGGTTCGGTGGTTGGCGCTGCACTGGTTCGGCATGGCATTCAACAGGGCGTGTTGAGTATCGAACATGGCTTTGGTCATCGCCAGTTGGGTGCCCGCGCCTATCGTATTGGTGACAAATTGCAAAAAGCAAACAGGCTTTCCGGCTATGGGGTCGGGATTAACGATCTTGGTTTTGCTGATCCCCGACGAGAAGGCTTATCGGTGTTGACTGACTGGGTGGTAGGGAATGTCGCCCGTCAGGGCATGCCTGCCAGGATTGAACTCGCCTGATAGCTGCGGATTACGCTGATATCCAAACTAGTGGGCTGGTATTGGGAACGGCTATCTTGATTATTTTGGCTGACATGTTTGCTCTTGTTAGTTTGTATCGGTGGCATGTCATTTTTGGGTCGCTCGCAAGAACTGAATTATGCAGGGAAAATTTGTATGCATGAGTGTGTTCAGAGTGAATTTTGTGTTGTAAAAGTTTAGGGGTAAATAATGTATAGAAAACTAATCGCATTTGCTGTAACTTCCGCGTTGATGGCGCCACTGGCTGCGCAGGCTGATGCCAAGCCCAAGGTGCAGTTTTATGGTCAGTTGCAGGTCGAGGTGGCCAAGCAGGATAGTAAAGGTGTTTCCGCTACGGTAGTGGATGATAATAAACGCGGTCGTCTGGGAGTAAAAGCCTCTGAAGATCTGGGCGATGGAATGAAAGCGATTGCCCAATTTGAATGGCAGGTGGACACCAGTGATGCAAACGCCACTGATGGTCGGCGTATCGGTATGGTGGGTTTGCAGGGAAGTTTTGGTCAGGTTACTTCTGGCTCACTGATGAGTCCGTACAAATATACCGGCGGGGTAAAGTATGATCCCTTTGTAACAACCTTTCTTGAAGCCCGTTCCAAGGGTGGCATGAGCGGCAAGATAGAATCTGCTATTGCGGCCAAAGCTACCGGCATGCCGGATTCCAAGGGTTCCTTCGGTCACCATAGTTTTATCCACAATGCCGTCAGCTACAGTATCAAGCACAAGTCTCTGTCTTTTAGCATCGTCTACAGTCCGGATCAACAGGGTGATGCGCGCGGTGCTGATGGTGATTATGCGACGGCGCTGAAGTATAAACGTGGTTCGATGGAAAGCTTTATTGCCGCGACGAATGATGCTTCCAATAAAATGCGCGCAACCAAGGTGGGCGGTCGGTACACGACCGGCAAACATTCCATCATGGGGCAGTATGAAAAAATCGATGCGGCAGGTACCAATGTGGGGGTATTATTCCTGGGCTACCACTATATGCTGGGTAAAAATATGCTGGTGGCACAGCTCGGTAATACCAGTATTGATCAAGTCGGCAAAGATGATATCAAGTATTATGCCCTGGGTGTTATTCACATGTTTTCCAAAAGATCACGTCTTTTCACCGGTTATCGCAATACTGATAATGGTGATGCCAATAAGGACTCGGCCTTCAGTGTTGGTTTGCGGTTCGATTTCTGAGCCTGGTTCGCAGATAAATCCCCATCTATTTATGGTGGGGGTTTATTCACCCAATTGCGGATGTCGGGATTATATTAATTGTTGCATAAGTATTAGCATTAACTACCAAAGGCCAGACTAATATATTCCGTATCAGGCATGCTGAAACTTTTTATCAATGTCTTGCATTTTTGTCAGGTATATTCTACCCAGTAGATGCCCGCGCCTAACAGAATGAGCGTTAGCTCAAGCGCAGTGATCCAGAGCAGCATGTAGGTGATACGTCTTCCGCTGGGTTTCATGGGTTGCCATATACGGCCCATATACCAGCGCCACAGTCCAATACGGGACCAGCGTCGCCATGTAATAATAAATTTTTGCAAATAGTACGCCCAGCTAATCAGGCTTTTATCGACTTCACCGATGCGGGATTGGCGTTCTTCTTCGGAGATGCCATCGTAACAATCGATGATGGTTAATTTTGAACCCTGTTCAGCCGTTTCTATCTTAATAGTGGTGCTGGTTTTCAATCCTTGCGAATACTCTATGCGCAGACCATCCGCCTGTTCTTTTACCTGTAATTCGACTTCAAATTCAAACGGTACTTCCTGGCTGATATTGATGCCGCTAAAAAAGTAGCGGTCATTACCCAGTGATTGCCATTTTTTAAATTCAAGCATCGGGTTAATGCGAAACAGGCGCTCGATGTCGTGGCAAAAAGAACACAGGCTTGCTACATCGAGGGACGTGTTGATTGAAGCCCAGGCTACATCTTCTTCTGTAGCCTGATCTATTTGCTCATTCATTGTGTTGGATAGGGGACGATGAGCAAGGGAATAGTCAAAGCGCGTGTCAGGATTTCCGTTTTCATGCGCGAGCGCAAACCTTTTTTGCCTTTAGGGCGGGGTGAGCCCATGATTACCAGATCAAATTTATCCCGTTTACTGGAGTCGATCAGGCATTCATCCGGTTCTCCCAGAACAATTTCCTTGCTGTATTCAAGTTCATTTTCTTCTGCAAATTTATTTACACGTTCGCAATGTTCATCCACTTCCCTACCCAGCTCGCCTTCAAGGTAACGGCGGAAAGTGTCTCGGGTCGAACCGTTGTTTAACCAGTCATCGCCGGTCATACCTTGCCAGAGTGTGGGTACAACAATCAGGTGATGTAGCTTTGCACCTTTCGCACACATGCTCAGGGCCATTTGTTCTGC
Organism: Gammaproteobacteria bacterium; assembly: GCA_030148865.1. Classification (GTDB taxonomy): domain Bacteria; phylum Pseudomonadota; class Gammaproteobacteria; order SZUA-229; family SZUA-229; genus JASBSR01. The sequence goes on along the minus strand of JASBSR010000022.1, from coordinate 10,483 downwards.
CGCCAATGCACCTTCTGTGCCATGGCTTGCCAGTAAAACATGACTGACTGAATTCATTTTTTTACCAAATATAAAAAACGTTGAAGTAAAATCCGGTGTTCGTTAAAACGAACACCGGTACAGGTTTTAACTAAATAGCTGTTTCTGAAATGCAGCGTGATTTAGTAATTGATATAAACAAAAAACGCAATAATCAGTGCAAACAGCAGTGCCATGAAGTCTTCCCTGCGGTCGCTGCCAAATATGGACAGGGCTGAACCACGATCAAATGTTGCTTTTTCTTCTTCGCTCATGTTTGTATCCTCCAGATTAAATAGTTTCTTTGACCAGCATCAGCACGACAATCAGTGACAATACAGCCTTGGTGAGTCCGACAACACCGCCAATCACAGCCGGCTGACCACCGGCCTGCTTCATGGAACCGATGGTGATCTGCATACCCAGTCCCACCAGGCCAAAGGCGAACAGCCAGGTGATCCACTGGCGGAAGGCTTTGATCTTCCTGGCCGTGTGCCGCACCGCCTTATGCGCGTGTTTCAGTATTTTGTCTGCCTTTTTACCCATTATTCTGGCATTGGCAAGGCCACGTAAAGTAGCGTCATCCTCGATACTGGCAACTTTGCGCTGTTCTATCAGTCTGGCCAGAGCGGCTTTGCGGTCTTCACGTTGTACCTTGTCAGCATTAGCTATTAGTACCCTCACCTGTTCATCAGTCAACATCTTTTTGGCAGATACCTTGGTATTGTCAAAGTATTTGCCCTTGTAGTGCACCGGGGGCGAGAAGACGCCGGTAGTCGAGAGGGCAAACAGAAGAATGAAGCCGAGAACGAAGACCGGAAATTTTTCGAATATAACCTGGCCGACATTGACCTGGGTGGCATTTTCCTCACGTTTTACATACCACACGGCCAGCCACAGGACGATGATAGGCAATATCAGTACGCGGGTAATATTGAAGATCTCGGCAACCTTGAGGGTTTCAATGCCATCAGGCTGATAGGCTAAGGCTGCGCCAGCCACCTGTGCCGAGTTTAGAATACCGGTACCGGCCCAGGCACCAAACTGCACATAACTCATTCCCAGCATGTTACCGATAATGGGGAAAACAAACATGCAGCCCACGCCCCATAGCAGGATGGTACCGATGGTATAGGCGATTTCTACCGACTTGGCCTGAACTACCGGTGCCGAGGCCACGGTAGCGGAGACGCCACAAACTCCCAGGCCTGCTGAGAGTACCCCGCCCATAGAGTTAGGTATGTTTCGTCTTGCCCCCATCCAGAGCACCATGCCGACTGAACCCAGCACGAAGAAACCGATCATAATAATGGAAAGACCGCCCAGGTTTGTTAACTCGGCCGCACTATAGAGTGAGCCCAGTAGAATGACGCCGGTTTTAAGCCCCAGACGGGAGAGTCGCACCCCGTTTTGCGCCCAGTCCGGAATTTTGAAAACATTAACAATAATGATGCCGGCGACAATGCCAAGCACCACATAATTCAGTCCCAGTAGTTTGTGGATATATTTTCCGGTGTCACCGACTTTTCCCATCGACATACTGATGACGGCAATTTCCGGCGCCACAAACCAGCGTACCAGCATGGCGATCAGGAGTATAAACATTCCCCCGGCAACGCTGGATGAATAATAATCCCAGTGCCCCTCTTTATGGGAACCGAACCATTGCCATAACCCAATTGCAGCAGCAATAATGCCGAAGTACATAGGAATAGTAGTTAATTCAGATAGATATTTATATTTTTTCCCGGCCGCTAAATGCTCAATATAAGGAGCCAGCATGCCACTATCCGCCATATACCAGATAGCAAGCATGATGACTCCAATAATAAATAACGCAGGGCTTTTCTTGGTGTACACCATGGTAGAGTCCTCCTCAGACAGCAATGATTATCAGTTTTTTATTAAATTATTAACAATTGATTTAAACTAACTTGTTCTTGTTATTAACTATTTCTGCATAGGCAAGATATGCTTCTTGCTTTTCTCACGAGCTGAGTAACGTTTACCAATGAACTATTCACGCATAATCGCCAGACTATTACAACAAGCGTATAATTATATATGAAGATTATTAAGTGTAGTTTTAGTGACGTTAATTGTTAATACTCTAGTATAGTTTATTCATTTGTAAATGATTCATTTCTTGCAGGTTATTGTGTGCCGTAGCAAGCTACAGAAAATGACAAACCACAGAGATTAAAATATGCCCGCACACAGTTTTTACTGGTATGACTACGAAACCTTTGGCATTGATCCGCGAGTTGATCGAATCGCACAGTTTGCCGGTGTTCGAACGGATATGGATTTTAATGTTATCGGCGAGCCCATCGACATCTACTGCAAAGCTGCCGACGATGTGCTGCCTAATCCGGAAGCCTGTTTGATTACCGGGATTACACCACAAAAAACGGTACAGACAGGTTTGATCGAGGCTGAGTTTATTGGCCGTATTCTGCAGCAGTTTTCAATTCCCAACACCTGTGTAACAGGCTTTAATAATATCCGTTTCGATGATGAATTTACTCGCTATAGTTTGTATCGAAATTTTTTTGACCCCTATGCGCGGGAATGGCAGAACTGCTGTTCCCGCTGGGATATTATTGACCTGGTCAGGTTGACCCGAGCTCTTCGCCCCGCTGGTATCGAATGGCCGGTTGATGATCAGGGGCTTGTCAGCAATCGCCTGGAGTTGCTGACAAAAGCAAACGGAATTGCGCATGAAGCTGCACACGATGCCCTGTCCGATGTTTATGCCACTATTGCCCTGGCCAAATTAATCAAACAGAAACAGCGGAAGTTATTTAACTTTGTATTCGAACACAGAAGCAAGCAGAAACTGTCGCAAATGCTTAATTTGTTTAAACCTCAGGCGGTGCTACATACTTCAGGCATGTATCCCGGTGAAGTTTTCAATACAGCTATGGTTTATCCGCTTGCCCCGCACCCGAGCAATAAAAACGGCGTTATTGTTTATAATCTCCGCTATTCGCCTGAGGATTTGATTAATCTTTCGGCGGATGAAATTATTGAACGTCTCTACACACCGAAAGAAAAGTTGCCTGAAGGTGTTGAGCGTATCCCGCTTAAAACTGTCCAGATCAATAAATGTCCTGTTATCGTTCCTGTTAACACACTGGATGAAGCCTCAGCTCGGCGTCTGGATATCGATCAGACGCAACATTTACAGCATCTCCAACTGTTGCAGAGTTCACCCCTTCTACAACAGGAAATAAAACAAAAGCTACACACGGTTTTTAGTCATAATCCTTTTCCGCAGGAAAACGATCCGGATAAAAATTTATATGGAGGCGGGTTTTTCAGCGATGAAGACAAACAGCGCATGGAACAGTTACGTCAGTTGAGTGCGGATGAACTTGCCAGTGCCGAGTTTGATTTTAAAGACGACCGTCTTCCTGAAATGTTGTTCAGGTATCGTGCGCGAAACTATCCGCAGACGCTGTCTGAGAGTGAACGTCTGCGCTGGAATGACTATCGGCGACATAAATTTGAAAACAAGGAGGGAGATGATTCACTGAATCTTGAATCATTTAAACAGATTCTGGCTGTACGCCTGCAAGATGATCAGCTTGCGGATAAACAGAAACAGGTGTTACATGAGTTGCAACAATGGGGGGCGTATCTTGAAAATGAGCTGAATGTGTAATATATAAAGCATGATCGACTTTGAATCATAAAACGGGCAACTGGAAACATGGCTTCCGCTTTGTCTGTATATCCGTTAATTTATTTCCATAAGCCATAACCTGGCTCGCCGTCCAGAATCACTTAATACACTGATATCTAATAATAATAAAAAGTCGGCATGACTATTGCTGGCTATCGTTCGCGTACCTAATAAAGATTGGCGATAAAAAAATTTTGTTGCATGTGTTCCTGTGTGGAAAGTTTTTTTTCTGAGTATCTGTAGCGTGCTCAGGTGATGTATCCATGTGCAAATATTGGCTAACCGGGGAGAATGACAAATGGCGGAGAAAGAATTTGATTTTTCAGAAGTGGAAAAACGGCTGGGGGTTTCTCGCCGAACCTTTCTGAAGTTCTGTACAGGCGTGGCGGCGTCGCTGGGTTTGCCCACCAGTGCGGCCATGGCGATGGCAAAGGCAGTGGCCGATCCCAAACGCCGGCCGCCGGTTATCTGGTTGCACGGGCAGGAGTGTACCGGCCCCACCGAGGCCTTGCTGCGTTCTGAACAGCCTTCGCTGGCCCACCTTATTCTCGATCTGATTTCACTGGATTACCACCAGACACTGGATGCTGGAGCAGGGCATCAGGTTGAAGCGGTCAAGAAAAAATCCATGCGCGAAAATGCAGGCAAATACCTGTTGGTAATTGAAGGCGCTATTCCGGTCAAGGATAAGGGGATTTATTGCAAGATTGCCGGTGAGACCATGTTGGATCTGACGCGTGAGGCGGCCGAACATGCGGCGGCGATCGTTGCCTATGGATCTTGTTCCAGCTGGGGAGGAGTACAGTCGGCAACGCCTAACCCGACCGGGGCACAGGGTGCGCCACAGGTACTAAAGGGTAAACCAGTGGTAACCATCCCCGGCTGTCCGCCCAACCCGGCTAATTTTGTTGGCACGGTGCTGTTCTTTGTTACCTATGGCAAGTTGCCACCGCTGGATGAAAAGATGCGTCCCCAATGGGCTTATGGTCGTTTGATCCACGAAAACTGTTATCGTCGACCTCACTTCGATGCCGGTCGTTTCGCCAATGAGTTTGGCGATGAAGGTCATCGCAAGGGTTACTGTCTTTATAAACTGGGTTGCAAAGGCCCGGAAACCTATAACAACTGTCCCAGTCTGGAATACAACAATATCGGTGGCGGTGTCTGGCCAGTCGGTGTCGGCCATCCCTGTTTTGGTTGTTCCGAAGGCGGGGTAGGTTTTACCAAGCCCCTCTTCAGTCTGGCCGATCTCAAGACATTGACGCCGCCTAATACCTTCCCGAAAATCCAGGATCGACAAAAGACTGGCGGCCTGAGTGCCGGAGCGGCAGCCCTGGCAGGGGCCGCCGTGGGTGTGGCAGTGGGTGCCAGTGCAGTCACAGTCAAAAAACTGGGGGATAAAAACTCCTCCGGTTCAGGCGATCAACAGGATTGAGGGGGCGCTATGAAACGTAGAGATTTTCTCAAAGCGGCTGCGGCGGGTGCGGCCCTCTGTAGCGCCGGTGCCGCTCAGGCGAGGCCCAATCTGCAGCCACCTGAACATGCGGTGGGCATGTTGTTCGATTCAACCCTGTGCATTGGTTGCAAGGCCTGCGTGGCAAAGTGCAAAGAGGTTAACCACATGCCGCCGGTGATCGAGGGCGATAAAACCACCTGGGATTCGGCACGCGGCCTGTCCGGTAAGACGCTGAATGTGATTAAGGTCTATAAAAATGGAACGGCCGAGGTCAAGGATGCGAAGGTTAATGGTTTCTGTTTTGAGAAACGCAGTTGCATGCATTGTGTCGATCCTGGTTGCGTCTCGGTTTGTCCGGTTACGGCTATGCGCAGAAGTCCGCTTACCGGCATCGTGACGCATCATCCTGAAGTCTGTATCGGTTGCCGTAACTGCATGGTGGGCTGTCCTTACGATGTACCGCAGTTTGAATATAACAAGACCTTTGGCCAGATTCAGAAGTGCCAGATGTGTAATCAGGCCGGACTGGAACGTGTCGATAAAGGTCAGTTGACCGGTTGTGCTGAAGTCTGTCCCACCGGCGCCACCCTGTTTGGACCGCGCAAGGCACTGCTGGCCGAGGCGAAACGGCGTATGGCACTGAAGCCGGGTGAAATCTATAACTATCCGCGCGGCAATGTCAGCAAGCCCTATAGTCACCACGAAAAAGCGGTGCCCGTTTATCAGTCGCATATCTGGGGCGAGAAAGAAGCAGGGGGAACCAATGTCATGCATATATCAGCCGTGCCCTTCGACAAACTCGGTATGCCGCCACTTGGCGAACGTTCACCAGCCTCGATTGCCGAGGGAGTTCAACATACGCTTTACAACTACATGGCCCTGCCGGCTATTGCTCTGGCAGGGCTGACCTATGTGGTGCGCCGCAATACCGATGACGATAATGACGGAGGTGAATTATGAGCGCCTATAAACCGCTCGGAGGGCGAATATTGACCGCACCGTTTATTTTTTTCGCCGTCATATTTCTGATCAGCCTCTACTTCATGGCGCAACGCTTCATCTTTGGCATGGGCGCGGCCAGCAACCTCAATGGTGGTTTTGCCTGGGGGATCTGGGTAGTGTATGACGTCGTGATTGGCACTGCCTTCGCCTGTGGCGGCTACGCGTTGGCCTTCACGGTCTATGTCTTCAACAAGGGTCAGTATCATCCGTTGGTCAGACCCGCCATTCTCGCCAGCCTGCTGGGCTATGCGATGGGTGGTTTTGGTGCCTTTTTCGATATGGGGCGCTGGTGGCAGTTTTACGAAATATTTTTGCCCTGGAACTGGAACTTCAACTCGGTGATGCTGGAGGTAGGACTTTGTGTCTCCGCCTATATTCTGGTTCTGGCACTGGAATTTGCACCGGTCTATCTGGAGAAAATAGGTGCGAAAGGACTATTGAAAACACTCAACAAGTTGCTGTTCTTCTTTATCGCCCTGGGCATGCTGTTGCCGACCATGCATCAATCTTCTCTCGGCTCGCTGTTGATCGTGATGGGGCAAAAGGTGCATCCACTCTGGCAAAGCTGGCAGTTCCAGCCATTGCTGGCCCTGCTGAGCGCATTGATTATGGGATTTTCCATCGTCATTTTTGAAGCTTCGTTTTCCACAGTCGGTTTTAGGCGTGCGTCGGAAACCTCACTGCTGGCCGGGCTGGGCAAGATTATTCTGGGCTTGTTGATTAGCTTCCTGCTTGTTCGAACCGTGTTGCTGGTGGTGCAGGGAAATCTGGATCAGCTGTTTGCCGGTGATCGGGCTACGCTGCTTTATTTGATTGAGACGGTGCTGTTTTTAATTCCCGTGTTTATCCTGGCCTCGCCGGTGAATCGAAACGATGGCGGAAAGTTATTAATCGCCGCAGTCTCTATGTTGCTGGGGGGCGCGCTTTATCGCTTCGATGCTTTTCTGTTCACCTTAAATCCAGGCGTTGGCTATAGCTATTTTCCATCCGTGCCCGAGATTATGGTAACTCTTGGTGTCGTCTCATTCGAGATTATGGCGTATCTGGTTCTGGTCAAGACACTGCCCGTACTGCATCGTGAAGAGCATGCATAAAACAAGAATATTTTGAGGAGATTTGATTGTGACTACACGTATTACGGTTGACCCGATTACCCGAATCGAAGGCCATCTTCGCATCGATGTGGAAGTGGATAACGGCAAGGTAAACAAGGCCTGGTCGTCTGGCCAGATGTGGCGCGGTATTGAAAAGATTTTAGTTGGCCGCGATCCGCGTGAGGCCTGGACCTACACGCAGCGTTTTTGTGGCGTCTGTACTACGGTGCATGCGATCACCTCGGTGCGGGCGGTGGAAAATGCGCTAAACCTGGAAGTGCCGTTGAATGCGCAGCTGATTCGCAACATCATTCAGACTGCACATGCGGTTCAGGATCATATCGTCCACTTCTACCATCTTTCCGCAGTGGACTGGGTGGACGTGGTTTCCGCACTGGATGCCGATCCGGTCGCCACGGCCAAACTGGCTGAATCGCTGTCAGACTGGCCTTTAAATGGCGCGCATGAAATGAAGGCGGTGCAGGACCGGCTGAAGACCTTCGTTGGTAGTGGTCAGCTCGGGCCGTTCGCCAGTGGCTACTGGGGACATCCGGCGATGAAGTTGCCGCCGGAAGTGAATTTATTGGGTGTGGCGCACTACCTGCAAGCACTGGATGTACAGAATTACGCCAGCAAGGTGGTGGCGATCCTGGGAGGCAAGACGCCACATATTCAGAACGTGGCCGTCGGTGGCGTGAGTAATTCTATTGGTCACGATGCGCCGTCAGTGTTGAATATCGAGCGCCTGATGTTAATGAAACACTTCATCGACAAGCTGGATCAGTTCGTCAAGTCTACCTATCTGGTTGACGTTCCCGCTATTGGTGCGTTCTATCTGGACTGGGCGGCTATCGGTGGCGGCGTGAAAAACTACCTGAGCGTGCCGGACTGTCCGCTGGACAGCAAGGCAACGCAGTTTGCCTTGCCCGGTGGCTATATCGAAAATGCCGATCTCGCTTCACTGAAGCCGATCACTTCTTTTGATGATGCCTATTTCCGTGACGGTGTAGCGGAGAGTTCCAAACATGCCTGGTATAAAGGCGATAAAGCCCTGCATCCCTGGCAGGGCGAGACCGAACCGGCTTACAATGATTTTCACGAGAATGGTCAATATTCCTGGGTCAAGGCACCGACCTTCTATGGTCAGCGTGCCGAGGTTGGGCCGCTGGCTGATGTGCTGGTGGGCGTGGCCAGTGGTCATGCGGGCTATAAAAAATATCTGAACCAGGTGATGGCAACGCTCAAGGCGGTATCGAAGAATCCCGATATTCCTTTCTCCGCGATTCATTCCACCATCGGTCGGCATGCCGCCCGAGCAGTGCGTTGTGCGGTGATGCTTGATACATTGCAGGATCAATGGCAGAGACTGGTGGACAATGTTGGCACGGGTGACGTGGAAACTTTCAATGCCCCCGAGTTCCCCGAAGGCGAGATCAGAGGCGTGGGTTTTCATCAGGCACCGCGCGGCGCGCTCTCGCACTGGGTAGTTATCGAAAAGGGCAAGATCAAAAACTACCAGGCGGTGGTACCCAGTACCTGGAATGCCGGTCCACGCGATGCCGACGATGAGCCGGGGCCGTATGAAGTTGCACTATTGAACACGCCTATCGCCGATCCCGATAAGCCGTTGGAAGTTCTGCGCACCGTGCATTCCTTCGACCCCTGTATCGCCTGCGCCATTCACATGGTCGATACCGAACAGCAGGAAATTATCAAGGTCAAAGCCCTGTAAATATTTATCGCAAAGGACGTGAAGATTCGCAGAGGAAGAATGACAGGAAAGGCCCCGTGTTTCTCTATCATACTTTCATAGGTAGGATCTTTAGAAAATAATTTCACGAAATCAGGAACTTATTGAGTCTCACCCGATCAGATCAAAGTAACTACACAAAGATCGAGGTTGACCGGATGAGACAGAAACAGCTTAACAAGGTAATGAAAAAGTTTAAACAGGCATTTAGTGAAGAAGAACTGGAGACGCTGGGTGAGCAAACAGGATTTTGTCAACGTCGACGTATCGTCACACCTTATCGGTTAGGCATCGCCCTTATGGAATCATTGAGTACAGGGCGCATAGAGACACTTGCCGATATATTGAGGGCGTTCAATGGTCTACATGGAGAAACGGTTCAATATAAACCGTTTCACAATCAGTTAGCCAAAAAGGCATTTCCCGAATTTATGATGGCTTTATGTGGTCGGTTAATGGAAAAACTGAGTGAAGAAGCGCTGCGTTTTAAAGACAAGACACCCTTTTCACGGTTTAATCATATTTTGCTACATGATGGGAGTTCATTTTCTCTGAAACCCGCGTTGCATAAAATTTTCCCGGGACGTTTCAATAAAATAAGCCCTGCTGCTGTAGAGCTTCACGTTAGCCTGGATCTATTTACTGAAACGCCCCAAATAATCACATTGACTCCGGATACCAATTCAGAGGTGCACTATGCACCCGAAGCGGAGACCATCACAGGGGGGTTGCTCATGGCCGACAGGATGTTTTTTATCAAGCATTACATGGCCGAAATAGCTGAGCAGGGTGGACATTTTCTGATCAAGGCAAAAGGCACGCTCAATCCGCTTATACGCCATGCTTTTCACAAAAATGGTCGTGAAATCAAAACGTGGCGGGGCAAGAGGTTGAACGATGTCAAAAATCAGTTTGGTCGATACAAGACGCTCGATCTGGATGTGAACTGGACAACTAAACAGTACACCCTTGATGCTCGACTGGTTATGACCTGGAATCAGAAGAAAAAACATCCCCGCTACCTGGTGAGCAACCTTCCTCGAGATGATTTTTCGGTCGAACAACTATGTGATGCCTATCGACTACGCTGGCAAATTGAGCTCATGTTCAAAGAATGGAAATCGTATGCCAATTTACACGCCTTTGATACGAAGAAAACGCCTATAGCCGAGGGACTTATTTGGGCCGCCCTGTGTGCAGCTGTATTAAAACGGTTTTTGGCCTATGCCGCACAGCGAATGTATCAGGTTGCTATTTCGACACGCAAAACGGCTATGTCTCTCCGTTATGTGCTCACTGATATTTTTCGAGCGCTATTACATCACAGGCGAAAACTCAGGCGTGCAGTTAGCTGTGCACTACAATATTTGGCTAACAATGCAACACGAGCCCATCCAAAACGGGATAAAGTGTCTGGGCGACTTAAATTGAATCTGGAGCCTGTTTTTGGATAGCGCTTAAGAACTAACCTATGA
>JASBSR010000017.1 GCA_030148865.1 Gammaproteobacteria bacterium | reverse complement strand
TGTAGTGGCTCAGTGATTTTGGCCACTTAATAAGGGGTGATAGTATCACCTCATAGATTAAGTAGGTATCACTATGAACACAAGAAAAAGACGATCATTTACAGCAGAATTTCGACTTGAAGCCGCGCAGCTGGTTGTCGATAAGGGGTATACGATCCGCGAAGCGGCTCAGGCGATGAATGTAGGCCATTCTTCGATGGATCGCTGGGTTTCCCAGTTACGCAAAGAACGCGATGGCGAGACACCGAGGTCGTCCGCCATGACACCCGAGCATCAACGTATCAAGGAACTGGAGAAACAACTTCGACGGATTGAGGAGCACAATGAAATCTTAAAAAAAGCTACCGCTCTCTTGATGTCAGACGCGCTGAACAGCTAGTCCTGATTCAGCGACTTCAAGGGAGTCACCGCATAACCACTTTGTGCGAGGCCTTTGGCATTCATCGCAGCACATTCAAATACTGGTGTCAGCGCGATAAGCGCATGACACCAGAGCAAATCGAATTGCAGGCGAGGATAAAATCCCTGCATGCACTGAGCAACGGCTCAGCGGGCGCCAGATCGATTGCCGATATGGTGAGTAACAGCGGTATACCGCTCAGCCGTTACCGTGCGGGCCGTTTGATGAAGCAGCTGGATTTACATAGCCAGCAACAACGTACGCACCGCTACAAGCGGGCGAACCAGGCACATGTGATGATTGATAACACACTGGATCGAGCGTTTTCACCTGAGGCACCTGATCAGGTCTGGTGTGGTGATGTGACGTATATCTGGTCAGGCCAACGTTGGGCTTATCTAGCCGTTGTACTGGATCTTTATGCACGTCAACCGGTTGGTTGGGCGATGTCATTATCGCCTGACAGCCAGCTGACCACCACAGCATTAACACGAGCGTTTGAGTCACGCGGTCGCCCTGAAGGTGTGCTGTTTCATTCAGACCAGGGGACGCACTACACCAGCACCCAGTACCGGCAACATATCTGGCGCTACCGTATGCAACAGAGCATGAGTCGCCGTGGTAACTGCTGGGACAATGCACCGATGGAAAGATTTTTTAGGAGTTTAAAGAATGAATGGATGCCTGAAATAGGATATCGTTCCTTTATGGAAGCAGAACGAATGATTGCGCAGTACATTGGCGGTTATTACAGCCAGTACCGCCCTCATCGACACAATGGTGGCTTGCCACCAAACCAGGCAGAGGAAAACTACTGGGTTTTCTCTAAAACTGTGGACCAAAATACTTAGCCACTACAACAGGCCGAACCACTCAAAGTGGGATTTGTCTATGTTGGTCCGATAGGCGATCATGGCTGGAACTATCAGCACGACCTGGCCAGGCGCCAAATTGAAAAAGAGTTTGGTGCCATGCTAAAAACCGCCTATGTCGAGAATGTTCCTGAATCATCCGATGCACAACGAATATTGACGCAACTGGCAAGGACCGGCCACAAGCTAATATTCACTACTTCGCTTGGCTATATGAGCTCAGTACTCAAAACCGCCAAACAGTTTCCCGATGTTGCATTTGAACATGTCAATGGGAACAGACTGGGTCCGAATATCGGGAACTACCAGGCAAAAACCTTCGAAGCCCTGTTTGTTAGTGGCTATATTGCAGCTCGCATGAGCAAGACAGGAAAAGTCGGCTACCTTGCAACATTTCCGATTACGACTGTTATCAGAGACATCAACGCGACAAAGCTTGGCATGAGCCTGGCAAATCCTGACGCTGAACTCAGCGTGATCTGGCTAAGCACCTGGTATGATCCGGTTAAAGAGACTGATGCCAGTAATCTGTTCGTTGATCAGGGAGTCGACGTCATTCTTCAGCACACCGATAGCACAGCACCTGTGCAGGTGGCGCAGCGACGGCACGTATATTCAATAGGCCTGTCATCTGATATGAGTGCCTACGGACCGGATGCCAGTTTATTTAGCATACTGACTGACTGGACTTCCTATTATTTACAACAGACAAAAGCGGTGCTTGCGGGTACCTGGAAACCAGACACCTACTGGGGAGGTTTTAAAGAAAAAACCGTTGCGCTCAGTGCTTTCAACAAAGTCATACCCGAAGGCATACAGAATAAAGCACATGAACTTATCGCGGGTATTTCTCAGGGAAGCGTGCACCCCTTTCAGGGGCCGATCTGGGATAATAACGGCATTCTTAGAATTCCAGCCGGCAGGCACGCAAGCGTCGAAGAAGTCGCCACTATGGACTGGTTGGCAAAAGGCATAAAGTAATCCAGGCTCGGGTTATGACAGACTACGTACTTCATCTATCAGAAGCTGCTTCTCCGCCTGCAACATCCAGCTCGCTTCAATACTGTTTAAAGCCAGTTGTTTCAATTGCGCTTTCGAAGCGTGGAGATGACTCACCAGGGCTTCATAATTGGCATTCATGTAGCCACCAAAATATGCCGGGTCGTCAGAGTTGACTGTTACGCACAGGCCTTTTTCAAGTAGCTGAAGAATATTGTGTGATGACATAGAGTCAAAAACGCAGAGCTTCACATTCGATAATGGGCATACAGTCAATGGCATACGTGATTCAACCAATTCATCCAGCAATTTGGCATCATCCGTGATGCGCACACCATGATCAATTCGAGACACCTTTAAGAGATTGATACTGTCCGCTATATATTCTGCAGGCCCTTCTTCGCCGGCATGCGCGACCGTCAACAAACCCAGCTCTCTGGCCCTGGCAAAAACATTCACGAACTTATCCGGCGGGTTGCCAAGCTCCGACGAATCCAGGCCAACACCATCGATCCAGCCCAGATGCTCTTCTGCGAGCGCGAGTGTCTCCAGTGCCGCCTGCTCAGACAGGTGGCGCAAGAAACACATGATCAATCTGAAGCTAATTCCAAGTTGTTGCTCACCCTGCAATAAAGCCGCACGTATTCCGGCTATCACAACGCCAAATGGTATACCGCGATCAGTATGCGACTGCGGGTCGAAAAACACTTCTACATGACGTACATTCTCAGCCTGAGAGCGCAGTAGATAGGCCCAGGTCAGATCGAAGAAATCCTGCTCAGTCTGCAGCGTATTGCTGCCCTGATAATACAGGTCGAGGAACGATTGCAGACTATCGAAATTGTAGGCCGCTTTTATTGCTTCAATGCCGTCATAGGCAATCGTTATACGATTACGCTCTGCCAGCTGGAGCATCAGCTCAGGCTCAAGCGAGCCTTCAAGGTGCAGATGTAATTCAACCTTAGGCAGGTGTTCTATGAAGTGTTTCATTTCAGATGTGATCATATTCGAACTACCTGGTACTAATGGCTGGATGCCGCTTGATCCAGTGTTGTGCGATATCGATCCTGCGCGTCACCCAGACCCGGTCATGAGAAAGCACATAATCAAGAAAACGGACCAGTCCCTGAGCCCTACCCGGACGTCCGGCAATTCGACAATGCAAGCCAATATTGAGCATTTTTGGTGCAGCCTCACCTTCCTGATACAAACAGTCAAAACTGTCTTTTAAATACTGAAAAAAGTCTTCGCCGGTATTGAAACCCTGCGCAGTCGCAAAGCGCATGTCATTGCTATCGAGAGTATACGGTATGGTCAGCAATGGTTTAGCAAAATCATAGCACCAGTATGGCAAGTCATCCGCGTATGAGTCTGAGTGATAGAGGAAACCACCGTCTTCAGCCACCAGCTTGCGTGTATTAGGACTATCACGACCGGTATACCAGCCCAGCGGTCTTGAACCGGTCAGGCGAGTGTGAATTTCAATCGCGGCCTGTATATGCTGGCGCTCAGTGTCCTCGTCAACATTCTGGTAATGAATCCACTTCAGGCCATGGGATGCTATTTCCCAGTCGGCGTCCAGCATGGCTTCAAGCACAGCAGGATTTTTTTCAAGCGCTGTTGCAACACCATACACGCTTACTGGCAGGCCACGTTCGGTAAAAATGTGATGCAGACGCCAAAATCCTGCACGACTACCATACTCATATATAGACTCCATACTCATATGCCTTGCACCGACATAGGCCGTCGCACCTATAATTTCAGACAAAAAGGCTTCTGAAGTTCTGTCGCCGTGCAAGATGCAGTTTTCACCGCCCTCTTCATAATTGATAACAAACTGCACAGCAATTTTTGCCCCGCCCGGCCAGTCAGCCTGCGGTGGCACCTTACCGTAACCTACCATGTCTCTCATAAAAGGCTCTCGTCTTGTTCTGTTCACAAAAAGAAACGATCGATACGCGTATAAACTTTCTACATAGAAAATAACTACAGCAAAGAGTATGCCACAAACCAGAGCTGGCACAATGCTTGCTACTAAAGAAGCTAACTTTGTGAACGCATACGGGTAGCAACAATGAAAAAGTATATTTTATTGGCACTGTTCCTGATCCAGCCACTGGCTCATGCAGCCAGTTTCGACGATCAGTTCGAGGCTTTCAAAAAACAGGCCAGCCCGGAAGAACTATATCACTTTCTCTATGCGATGCCCAAAGGCGGTGACTTGCACAATCACCTCTCCGGCTCGAACCTGTCAGACTGGTGGTACGATCTTGCCATCAAGGAAGAAAAGAACGGCTATATCTACTATACCAAAGTCAAAATCAATAACTGCAAGTACGGTAGTAACGAGTATGGCGGAAAACCATACCTGATGATGTTTGTAAATCTGCAGGAATCTGAATTTGAGAAACTTGATGACTGTGAAAAAGCTGAGTACAAACGGTTACAGGACCTGACAGATATAGAGAAACAGGCATGGAAAAACAGTATCCGTCTGGACAAACCCAGCGAGGGCCGTCAGGAATTTTTTGGAACACACTGGACACGCCTTGGAGACCTGAACGCGAATCCTTACCTGACGGTAAACATGTTAGTTAAAAATATGCAGGCGTTCTCTCAGGAAGGTCTTTTATACCTGGAAACCCAGACCGGGGTTAAAGGATTCAAGCATCCCGATGGTAGCCCTTTCGATACCGAAGAAGTGTACAACCTGTACCAGAAGCGACTGGCCGATAAAGATGTCCTGGCAACCGGTATGAGCGTCCGCTTTCAGTACTCACTGTTACGTTTTCTTCCAGACGCGGAGGAGCAGCTGAAATGGATGTACGGGTATGTCGCTAGCCACCCGGATCTGTATGTTGCTGTCAACATGGTTGGCAGAGAAGACAATGACAAAGGTTACCCCTTACGGTTTCTCTCAACCTTACGTGAGCTTAGACATAAATATCACGGTGTCATGCTGTCCATCCATGCCGGTGAAGTCGATGAGCCAAACGAGCATATCAGAGATACTCTATTGCTCGGTGCAGAACGCATCGGCCACGGTGTTAACCTAATCACAGACCCCGATACCATGTTACTGATGCGTTACAGCCACTATATGGTAGAAATAAACCTGATAAGTAACCTGCTATTGGAATATGTATCAGACTATAGTCAGCATCCATTTCCGGAATACCTGAGAGTCGGGATTCCCGTCGCCCTCTCCACTGATGATCGCGGCATGTGGGACTCAAATATGACCGACGAGTACTATATGGCAGTGACACAATTTAACCTGTCCTGGAGCGAACTAGTGAAAACAGGCCTGAATTCACTCGAGTATTCATTTATCGATGACACCGACAAAGCTGCGCTAATGAAAAAATACTCTGAACGCATGAAGGATTTCGAGAACTTGTTTAGCCGCAAAGGCCTGACCGGATTTAAAAACATAAAGCCTGTGAGCTATTCGTTTGCCTGCAAGTACTACAAGATTTGTCGCCAATGACAGTGGCGAGGAAAATAGCTAAAATTCGATATCAATCTTCTCAGCACTGAGCAGCAGGCCATCATTATCTATATAAACATGATCGCCAGTGTTGAACACAAGCCCGAGAAATTCAGCAGTCCCAGTATTTTCAGGCATAGACTTGCCCGAGCATTTGCATGGACAGGCGCCGAGCGCCCACAGGCCCAGGTTCATCTGAGAAATAATGCCAATGTCGCGCGCATAACCATTAATGATTACACCCCGCCAGGCGTTACTAACGGCAATAGCGGCCATTCTATCGCCAAAAACGGCACAGTAGTTTGCATTGTTATTGATCACAAGTAAGCGATTGTTACCAGGCTCCTCAAGCTGACGCCAGACCTTAGTATTTTCTTCATCGATATTCATGACCATGATTTCGCCTGCCGCGCGGTGAACACCACCGAAAGCCAGCAGCCCCGGAAGCGCAACACGAACCTGATCTGGAAACTGATCACAAAGATCAGCCGTGTCTGTCTGCTCATTCATCAAAACCCGCTCCTGCTAGCTGAGATACCATTTTCGTTATGCCAGAACTGATAAACATTTACTTATCTTTCAGCCATGCAGCCAGTTCGTCCCGCTCAACATCTGTCATCTGTGTAATATTACCAAGCGGCATGTAATGGCTATACACAGCCACTTTCAGAACCCTGTCCTTTTCCTTTAACAGCTGCTCGGTACTCTCGAGCAGAACACCCGCAGGTGCCGCAACGAAACCCGGCTGTAGTGGTTTAAGCGCATGACAGCCTGAGCAGCGTGTCTGAATGATAGCCGTCACAGCCTGCTGACTCACGCTGCCAGTACTGATCGTCGAATTCCGCAGCGATGCTGGCATCATAATGAAAGCCAGAACTACAAGCGCCAGTAATGCAGTAATCAGTATGACTGGTTTTGAGGTTCCCTGATTTCTTAGATTAAAATAATGCCGCGCATATGCAGCAATGGCACAGATCGCTATTAACCATAACCAGCCATACTCATTTGAAAAAACAAATGAATAATGATTGCTGATCATGATAAAGATGGCAGGCAGGGTAAAATAATTGTTGTGTACCGATCGTAGACGCGCTTTATTGGCGAGCGCCTGATCTGGTAACGTACCCGCCTTGATTGCTTTGACAAAGGCGACCTGGGCAGGAATGATTCCCAGAAACACATTCGCCACCATGATGCTGCCGATAGCCGCTCCGATATGAATAAATGCTGCGCGCGACGAGAATAACTGAAACGCCAGCCAGCTGAGAAAACCAAACACGATCAGTATTAGCAGAGCAAAGTACAATCCTTTGTTGACCACTGACATTCTGAACAGGATCTCATAGACGATGACACTGACCAGCAAAAAAGATAACCCCGCCACAATGCTCAGTGCCGGGCTATTGATCCAGCTCAGTGGTCCTGTCATATACGTTTGTGCATGAGAGTAATAAACAATGCTCAGCAGTACTATTCCGGTCAGCCAGGTAGTATATGCCTCCCATTTAAACCAATGTAGAGTTTCAGGCAGTTTTTCCGGTCCAAGCTTATATTTGGCCACCTCATAAAATCCACCACCATGGATTGCCCACAAATCACCTTTTATGCCTTTGGTACGTTTCCAGTCGGACGGAGATTCAAGGCTATTGTCTAACCAGACAAAGTAGAATGATGCGCCTATCCAGGCAATGCCGACAATGACATGGAACCAGCGAAAGAACAGACTAAGCCAGTCGAGAATATAAGCTTCCACCTAATTTCGCCTCTCTATATTATCCGTGCTACTGTGTACCATCTTACCCATAATATGGGTACTGGCGACCATGCGGTCATCACCAAGATACATCATCACAAAAAGTTTTTCCTGCAGGTTATTACAAAGGCCCATGCGATAGCGCAACAGTGGTGTCGCCTCGGTATCCAACACTATGAAATCAGCTTCTTTGCCCGCATCAAAATTACCGACATAGTGGTCTATTTTAAGCGCCCGGGCATTGCCTAAAGTTGCGTTATAGAAGGCTCTCAAAGGCGGGATACTGTGGCCCCTCAATTGTGATACTTCATAAGCTGCCCGCATGGTCTTTAACATCGAAAAACTTGTACCAGCGCCAATATCGGTCGCAAGACAAACATTGACACCCGCTGATTCACATCGCTCGACATCGAGCAGGCCGCTGCCGAGAAACAGATTTGAAGTGGGACAAAACGCAATACTGACACCACAGGCAGCCATCAAACCAAGTTCCTTATCATTGAGATGAATACCATGGCCGAGCACTGTCCGTTCACCCAGTAGACCATGGCGCTCATAGACCTGTAGATAACTATCACACTCCGGGAACAGCTCTTTGACCCAGGCGACTTCGGCCAGGTTTTCGGAAACATGGGTTTGCAGGTACAGGTCGGGAAATTCACGCAGGAGCCTGCCTGCCAGTGTCAGCTGTTCGCTGCTTGAGGTGGGTGCAAAACGCGGAGTCACGGCATAGGCCAGGCGCCCCTTGCCATGCCAGCGGGCAATCAGGCTTCGCGACTGTTCGTAACCCTGCTCAGGCGTATCACAAAGTTCCTCGGGTGCATTTCTATCCATCATGACTTTGCCTGCTATCATCCTGCAGTTATATTTCTCTGAAGCCGAAAAAAATGCGTCAACCGATTCAGGATGAACAGTGCAGTACACCATCGCGGTGGTCGTGCCATTTCTGAAGCCTTCCCGGAGAAACTTTTCGGCAACAGCGTCGCCGTAGCCACTTTCGCCAAAGCGTTGCTCAGCGGGATAGGTGTAATTGTTTAACCAGTCGAGCAGTTGTTCACCATAAGCGGCGACAATGTCGATTTGTGGGAAATGAGTATGACAGTCTATCAAACCGGGTATTATTAGTTTTCCCACATTACTTGAGTCAACGGTGACGCTACTGTCAAGATGCGCCAGAATCTCACTGGCATTTCCAATAGCTTCTATCAGACCATTATTAATAACCATGACACCATCGCCATAGTACTCATAACCCGTGTTCGCTGCAAAATCGGGTTGATCAATAAAATGCAGGAAAGTTGCGCGAATCGCACTACGCATTTTTAACTGCCACGATATGTTGAGTAACCGTTTCGACTTAGTAATAACGGAACATGGTAATGCTCATCAAGCTTGTCAACATGGAAGCCGATCGTCACCTGCGGGTAAAACGTTTTCATGTTCTTGCGTTTATAGTACGCCTCGGTCGAAAATATAATGCGGTATGTTCCTTCCATTAATTTATAATCTGCAAGCCAGCTATTGATACGCCCGTCATCATCGGTTTCGGACTTGTCTAACACCGTCCACTCGCTACCCGTACTCCGCAGAATCACAGCTTCAACGCCTCGTGCCGGCCTGCCGTTATCGAGATTCAGAACATGCGTTGTAATTGGTGCTTTCAAGCTAATGGCCCTCACTCAAAAATACGGCCTAACCGTAGCCGGGTAATCTTCGCCTGCTCGTTCGCAGCGTTGCTAATTTCAGTACCTCGAACATTTTTTAATCGTCTAACCAATATTGCCAACATTTGTTCCGCCGACTTTCCGGTAGCACAGACTATGAATATAAATCCGTTTTTGTTTTTATATAGCTTATTATTTTCATAAAGCTCAGCAATAACCATCTCATCCGCTGAAGTAATCTGCCCCTGTTCTTTACTGGCGGCGCTGTATTTATCCCGCAGCGCGCCTATGTCACCAATTTCAGGATGATATGAGAATGCTTCAAGATAGTCGGCTTCACCCATATCCAGCCAGATAGCCTCGGCCTTCATTAACAGCTCATGATATGAAGCATAGGGTCGCTGCTTCAGTAGCTCATCTGACCAACGCTCACAGTGACAGCAGGACAGGAGGAGCATTTTAGCACTGACCTCGTCAGCTGAATTCATTTCCTGCAATGTGCGTATTGGTATCACTGTATCCTGACTACACTAAATCGCATGAACCTGACTCCAGCTCAGGCCGCGCTTTATGGTGTTTTTGCTGCTGCTTCGATCAGCTATTGTACGATGTCTCATTTGAATAAGCTCTGCCGCAATCGAGACAGCCACCTCGACCGGGAGTTTTCCCGGCACTTCGGCAAGACCCACAGGTGACCTGAGCTGGGCGAGTTGCTGTCGTGACAGACCCTCTTCTCTTAAGCGCATGGAAAATTTTGCTGCTTTTGTTTTCGAAGCTATCAGGCCAACATACAGGCCATCGTTTCGCCTCAGCAATGCCCTGACCAGGGCATAATCAAGACTATGATCATGGGTTAAAACCAGAGCATGAAATCTGTCCGGTAGTGACTTTACAAACTCGACCGGGTTCTGGCTACAAACTTTCTCAGTCGACTCCAGCGAGATTTTGTCCAGCCATTCCTGCCGGGTATCAACCCAGTATTTTTTTCCGGGTAATTCGTCCAGCAATGGCATTAAACGCTGGGCTATGTGGCCGGCGCCAAAAACTGCAAGTATGAACGGTTCGGCTGGAAACACTTCAAGCAACACAGTAACCTTTCCTCCACAACACTGGCCGGTTGAAGGCCCCAGACTGAATGGAAACAGTTCATGATGACGATCATCAATCAGCAGAAGCTCGCGTGCGCGTTTGATCATATCAAACTCAAGCCTGCCCCCGCCCAGCGTATCAAATGACTCAGTTGCGGTAACGACCATCTTGGCATCGTGATCACGCGGTGAGGAGCCGGCGGCACCGAGCAAGGTCAATAACACATAAGCCTGATTGGTGCGTTCACAATTCAGAACAGCCCGAGACCAGTGACGAGTACTCATAGTGCTTGTCCTGAATCCTTCTCTTTAAACATTTTCGCCTGCTCGACTGCAAACAGTACCTGTTCCGGTGTCGCGGGAACAGTTAAATCAGGACTGATCCTGTAATCCGCGACACTGGCGCAAGCATCTCTGAGCGCACACCATACAGAAATTCCCAGCATCAATGGTGGCTCACCGACTGCTTTCGAGGCGTAAACAGTATCAACAGGGCAATCCTGCTGATACAGATTGACATTAAATATTTCGGGAATATCAAACGCCGTAGGAATCTTATAGTTTGCCGGGCTATTAGAGATCACTTCACCACTACTGTTCCATAGTAACTCTTCACTGGTAACCCAGCCCATACCCTGAACAAAACCGCCTTCAATCTGGCCGATATCGATGCCCGGACTCAATGAACGACCGACATCATGGAGGATGTCGACACGCGTAACCCGATATTCGCCGGTGAGAGTATCTATCGTGACTTCTGCAGCCGCCGCACCATTTGCAAAATAGAAAAATGGCTTGCCTTTCCCGGTTTCCCTGTCGTAGTGAATGGTAGGTGTTTTATAAAATCCGGTCGAACTCAGAGACACGCGATTCATATAAGCCAGTTGCACAAATTCAGCAAAGCTCATTGAGTTTTCGCCCATAATCACCTGATTATTGGCAAATTCGATTGCCTGATCAGCCAGATTAAAATATCGCTTAGCAAACGCCTGCATCTCGGCCTTAATTTTTCCACAGGCTACCTGGGCAGCTTTACCGTTCAGGTCGGTTCCAGATGAAGCTGCAGTCGGCGAGGTATTCGGTATTTTGTCAGTGCGAGTGCTGGTCACCATGACGGCATTCAGGTCCACCTGAAACTCACTGGCAACGATTTGTGCCACTTTAGTGTACAGGCCCTGCCCCATCTCGGTACCGCCGTGGTTGATGTTGATGGTGCCATCGGTGTAGACATTCACCAGCGCACCCGCCTGGTTCAGATGTTTGGAAGTAAAGGAGATACCGAATTTGACAGGCGTAAGTGCCAGCCCCTTCTTAATGTACTGGTTGCTGGCGTTAAAAGCGGTTATAGCCTCACGCCTTCGCCAGTAGTCTGAAGTATTTTCCAGCTCTGCAATGATCTCGGCTATATTATGTTGCTCAATCTTCTGGCCATAATGAGTTTCATCACGCTCGGCAGTGTATAGATTTCGCTTACGCACCGTTAGTGGATCTATCTGTAAATAACGCGCAATATCATCCATCGCGGCTTCGATGGTAATCATACCCTGTGGGCCGCCGAAACCGCGAAAAGCCGTATTAGACACTGTATGCGTTTTACAATAATAGCCGCTTACTTTTGCATGGTTCAAAAAGTATGCGTTATCGGCATGAAACATGGCTCTATCAATTATGCCCTGCGATAAATCAACCGAGAAACCGCACATCCCCAGCAGCGACATGACAGTACCCTCGATCTTTCCCTGATCATCAAATGCGATCTCATATTCGTTTACAAAATCATGGCGCTTTCCTGTCACCACCATGTCATCGCGTCGTGATAAACGGTATTTGGCTGGACGCCGCAATTTATTAACAAATATAGAAGCCACACAGGCAAGATGGGCCGCCTGGGTCTCCTTACCACCAAAGCCACCGCCCATACGACGCACTTCGGCATGAACCTTGTTCAGTGGCAGAGCCAGAGTTTCTGCCACCATTTTTTGCACTTCTGCGGGATGCTGACTGGAGGACAGCACATGAACACCATCTTCTGTCGGTGTGACATAACAGACCTGCCCTTCCAGGTAGAAATGTTCCTGGCCACGTACCACCAGTTCACCATGTACCTTGTGCCTGGCCGAGCTCATCGCAGCACTGGCATTACCGCGTTGCATAACATGTTCCGGCAGAACATAGCTCTCTTGCTCCCTGGCCAGTTTCACATCCAGTAGAGGTGTCAGTATTTCATACTCAATCAGAGCAAGCTTGACCGCCCGCTGCGCCTGTTCAAAACTTTCTGCCGCGACAGCAAATACAGGTTGGCCAACATATTCAATCTCATCATATGCCAGCAATAGTTCATCATGAAATACCGGGCCGATGATTCGCCTGCCAGGAATATCCTCAGAAGTAACAACACAGACAACACCAGGCGAGGATTTCACAGCATCCAGATTAAGATGTTTAATTTTCGCATGCGCATGCGCGCTACCACCTACCGCGATATGTAATGTACCTGGTAGTTCGGCGATATCATCGATATATTCAGCTCGTCCAGTGACATGCTTTGTGGCACTGTCATGTGGCACGCTCTGCCCTGCTATACCTTCGGGGCTATGCTCGCTCGTGTCAGGTACCGCAGTCAATTTACGCATGACTGAACACCCCCAGAGACATGTTATTCGCTATTTCCAGATATGCTTTGCGCAACAGGTTTTGTGCCGTCTTCAGACGGTAAGCGCTACTGGCACGCACATCGCTTAATGGTGCAAAGTCCTCGCCGAGGGCGGATATTGCGGCTGCGACAGAGGCTTCGGTAAATTCTGCACCGACAAGTTTTGTCTGGGCATGGTCAGCATATTTCGGCACCGCCGCCATGCCACCAAAGGCCAGCCTGACCGTTTTGATTCTGGCGCCTTCAAGTTCAAGATAAAATGCTGCCATCACCGCTGATATGTCATCCTCATAACGTTTCGAGACTTTATAGAGCTTTACTATTGCGTTTGATTCTGGCTTGGGAAGAATAATGCGGCGAATGTATTCACCATTCTGTAACTGCGTTTGTTTATACGAGAGAAAAAAGTCTTTCAGGCTCAGTACTCTTCTGCCTGCTGTACTGGCCAGCTCAAGACTGGCGTCGAGCGCCAGTAACACTGGCGGCGTATCAGCGATAGGCGAGGCATTGGCAATGTTGCCACCCACGGTGCCGCGGTTTCTTATCTGTAATGAGCCGATACGCTCAAACAGCTCAACCACCTCTGGATACCAGGTCTTCAGCCAGGGCATTACCTGACTGTATGTTGCGGCAGCACCTACATAGAGTGTATTCCCGGCCTCGGATAATTCAGTAAGCTCTTCGATATCACTTAACGAGATTAAACAGTCAAAGCTTCGATAGTTCTGGCTAATCTCAAGCGCGAGGTCAGTCCCCCCGGCAATCAGTCGAGCTCCGGGATATTTTGTCAGAAGCTCAGTCAATTCAGCTTCAGATGTGGGCGAAAAGTAATCGGCGTCCACAGTGTGCAATCCCGCCACCTCCTCCTGCTCGGGTGCTGACCAGGCCGGCGTAGTATTGATAATGTTCTTGTTATCAGCCACATCGAACGAAGCCATAGCGGCATCGATGATCGGACGATAGCCAGTACAGCGGCATAAATTTCCAGACAGGGATTCGAGAACGTCTTTTCGACTGCACGAGGTCTGACTTTCGCGCAGGCCGACCAGCGACATGACAATGCCCGGAGTACAAAATCCACATTGCGAACCGTGGCTGGCAATCATTGCCTGCTGGACCGGGTGTGTCTCCTCATTAATATTCAGGCCATCAACAGTGACAATATGCTTGCCATGCATAGCACCTAGCAGGGTAATACAGCTATTAACCGCATGATACTTAACAGTCTGGCTACCATTTCCCTTGCTCCGCTCACCTATCAGTACGGTACAGGCGCCGCAATCACCAGATGCGCAACCTTCCTTGCTGCCCGAAAGACCTCTTTTAGTGCGTAAATACCGCAAAACGCTCATATTTGGATCAAGCTCAGTCTCCATTACCCAGCTGCCGTTCAGTAAAAACTTTATCACTGCCACCTCTTACCTATTGGTACTGCATACCGATTCATGAACTTGCATCGCCCAACAACTATCGACTTGCCAATACCTGTCACGTGCCCGCTATATCTGCCAATGCAATTTCCTGACCAACTAGACATTTTTTCTAAATTAATCAGGAATCCGAGACTTAGCCAGATAATGGTCTGACTATTGCATTGAATACAGGATATCGGTCAATTATTGAAAACAGGACATGTCACAGCTTGATCTAATCAACATCAGCAAATACTACCCTGGCTGCATAGCCAATCAGGATATCTGCATGTCGATTCGATCTGGCGAAATTCACGCCATTCTTGGTGAGAACGGTGCGGGCAAGAGCACCTTGATGAAAATAATTTATGGCGTGATCAAGCCTGATACCGGACAGATCATCTGGCAAAACAAGGAGCTCGCGATCAAGGGCCCGGCCCATGCTCGGCAACTCGGTATCGGCATGGTATTCCAGCACTTTTCCCTGTTTGAATCGCTGACCGTGGCAGAGAACATCGCCCTGAGTCTACCAGAGGAAAACTTTCCCAGCCTGTCCGAGCTCAGTAAAAAGATCATCGCAATTTCCCAGCAATACGGCATGGAACTGGATCCAGACCGACATATATATTCATTATCTGTCGGTGAACAACAACGAGTTGAGATTGTTCGTTGCCTGTTACAGAACATCAGTCTCCTGATTCTGGATGAGCCCACCTCGGTACTAACACCAGTAGAAGTAGATAATCTGTTCAAGATCCTGCGCCTCCTGGCTAGCCAGGGCTGCAGCATACTATTCATCTCACACAAGCTAAGCGAAGTGCAGGCCCTGTGTGATAATGCAACCATTCTTCGCGCAGGCAAAATAACCGGCACATGCGAGCCGAAAAATACCACAACAGAGAATATTGCAAGAATGATGGTAGCAGATGACTCGGCGATCAGTCATAGTTATCCTCGCGCTCAGGGAAAAGCCATAGTGCTACAGGTCGAACGTTTAAACTATCAGGCCAGTGCGGCATTTGCTATTCCGCTCACTGATATCTCATTTGAAGTCCGTGCGGGTGAAATTTTTGGCATTGCAGGAGTCGCTGGCAATGGTCAGGCCGAATTGCTGAAACTGCTGACTGGTGAGTTCATAGATCATAGCGATGCCATCATCTATAAAGGAAAGCGTCTTGGGTGTCTTCCACCAAGCGAGCGACGCAGACAGGGAATTGCGACAGTACCGGAAGAGCGTCTGGGACGCAGCGCTGTTCCCGGAATGACTCTGGCAGAAAACAATTTATTAACAGGTTACACAAAAGGCCTGAGCAATCGAGGCTGGCTCAACTGGCAAACGATCCGTCGCCATACCGATGAAATTCTACAATCATGCAAGGTCAAATCAAGCGGATCACAGGCACAGGCCAGGAGCCTGTCTGGTGGCAATCTGCAAAAATTTATTATCGGCAGGGAAATTAGCCAACAACCCGATCTGCTCATCTGTTCGCATCCAACCTGGGGCGTGGATATAGGCGCTGCCAATTTAATACGCGACGAACTGATTGCACTGCGTGATGCCGGTAAAGCAATCCTGGTTATTTCAGAGGACATCGATGAGTTATATCAAATGTGCGACCGTCTCTGCGCGATCTGCCATGGCCACCTGTCACCTGTTGGAAACACTGATGACATCTCGATCAATCTGCTCGGTCAGTGGATGACGGGGGAATTTAACGCAATCGAGGCAGTGACCGAACTGGCAGACAGTCATGCTTAGACTGGAGGCACGGCGGCATGATTCAACGCTCATGGCACTGGTGTCACCGCTGATTGCGACGGCTCTGACACTGGTAGCTGGCAGTATATTATTTTCCCTGTTAGGCCATAGCCCGGGCCGGGCTTTATACACGTTTTTTATAGCACCACTAAGCGATCTTTACGGATGGACGGAACTGGGTGTCAAGGTAGCACCACTTATGCTATGCGCCGCCGGATTGAATATGTGTTACCAGGCAAAAGTCTGGAACATCGGTGCCGAAGGACAACTGGTTATAGGTGCACTCGCCGGAGGTTATGTCGGGTTGATGTTTCCTGATACACAAACCCACTGGATGCTGGTGCCGGTACTGGGTTTTGGCATTTTAGGTGGCATGGCCTGGGCCGGTCTGGCCGCCTGGCTAAAGACCCGGTTTAATACCAATGAAATCCTGACGACCATAATGATGAATTACATCGCACTGTATGGTTTGCTCTATGCTGTACATGGCCCACTGAAAGATCCGAATGGATATAACTTTCCCGAGTCGGCACAGTTTAGTGAATTTGTAACACTACCCGTTCTATTCCCTGATTACCGGATAAACATTTCAATACTATTTGGACTATTCGCTCTGGCTGCCAGCTGGATAGTTCTGAATCGCACTTTGCCCGGCTTTCAGATGAGAGTGCTAGGACAGGACCAGTCTGCCGCTGCTTTTGCCGGCTTTAATCAAAACCGTATTGTCTGGTCGGTCATGCTCGTTAGCGGCGGCCTGGCCGGACTTGCCGGCATCTGTGAAGTCGCGGGTTCGATAGGACAACTGGTTCCACAGATTTCACCCGGTTATGGTTATACCGCGATAATCGTGGTGTTTCTCGGTCGCATGTCACCCATCGGCATATTTTTCGCAAGCATTTTATTAGGCATCACCTACCTGGGCGGTGAGATGGTACAGATGAATTTCAATTTACCCAAATCTATCACCGGGTTGTTTCAGGGAATGTTGCTGTTTTTTCTTCTTGCCAGTGACATTTTAATTCATTACAGGATATTGCCCGCTAACCGTGCTTCACGAGTGCATAGCTAACCGCATGATTATTAGTGAGAGATTTTGATGGATATAGATCTGGTTCAAAATATTTTATATGCCAGCGTCAGAAATGGCACACCATTATTACTCGTTGCACTTGGTGAGATGGTGTGTGAGAAGTCGGGCGTACTTAATCTCGGTCAGGAAGGCATGATGTTGATCGGTGCTGTGATTGGCTTCATGGTAGCAGTGTCAACTGGTAGTCTAGGCCTGGGCATACTTGCAGCCATCTGTGCAGGTGCACTATCTGCTGCACTGTTTGGATTTCTGACACTCACTCTGCTGACCAATCAGGTAGCCACCGGCCTGGCTCTGACTATATTCGGCACCGGACTCAGCGCCTTCATGGGTACAGGCTACATAGGCAAAACACTCGTCGGTCTACAGCCAGTTAACATACCGTACCTGATGGACATTCCGGTCATTGGAAAAGCAGTTTTTGCTCAGGACCTGCTGGTATATCTTTCAGTAGTAATTTTTTTGCTGATTATATGGCTGTTCTCACGCAGCCGCTATGGCCTGGTGATTCGCGCGGTTGGCGAGAACCCGGAAGCGGCTCACGCAGTTGGACTGCCAGTTTTAAAAACCAGATATCTGGCAGTCCTGTTTGGCGGCGGCATGGCCGGTCTCGCCGGCGCGTATCTATCCATTGCGTATACGCCCTTATGGTCTGAAGGGATGACATCAGGTAAAGGCTGGATCGCTCTGGCACTGGTGGTGTTTGCCAGCTGGAAAGCAGAACGCATTATCCTTGGCGCATACTTATTCGGCTTTGCCAGTATCCTTCATTTAATTATGCAAGGCAGTGGATATGATCTGTCACCTAATATCCTGTCTATGCTGCCATACGTGGCAACCATTGCGGTGCTGATTATTATGTCACGCAAACAGACTATGACCAGGTGGCTGGCGCCGAAATCACTTGGCGAAAGTTATCGACCACAATCATGAAATCATATAGGGCAAATCTTTGAAAATTTCATTCTCATCACTACTCTGTTTTATCCTGTTGTCTAGCGCTGGCGCATTCGCGGAACCATTGAAAGTTGGCTTTGTGTATTTGAGCCCTGCTCAGGATGCAGGCTGGACCTACGCCCACGAAAAAGCACGCCTGTATGTCGAAAAAGAACTGGGTGACAAAATACAGACAACTTTTATCGAAAATGTCAATGAAGGCAGTGATGCTGAACGCGTTATCCACAAGCTGGCTTCATCAGGCTACTCACTTATTTTCACCACTTCGTTTGGATTTATGAATCCAACATTTAAAGTGGCTCAACGCTTCAAGAACATCAAGTTCGAACATGCCACGGGATATAAAACCGCGAGCAATATGGGCGTCTACAATGCCAGACCTTACCAGGGCCGCTATCTGACCGGCCTGATCGCAGGCAAGATGACCAGGACTAATGTGGTTGGATATATCGCAACCTTTCCAATTCCTGAAGTGATACGTGGCATCAATGCCTTCACCAAAGGACTAAAAGAAACCAACCCCGATGCTGTAGTAAAAGTTGTCTGGATCAGCAGCTGGTACGATCCCGCCAAAGAACGCGTCGCAGCGGAGACCCTGATCCTGCAAGGCGCGGACATACTTTCCACACACGCGGATTCGCCCACCACAGTACAGACTGCTGAAGCAAAAGGCGTATACGCATTTGGCTACCACTCAGACATGTCTAAATATGGCAAACACGCCCAGCTCACTGCTGTGGTTCACAACTGGGGCCAGCTTTATCTGAACGAGGTCAAATCAGTATTAAACAATACCTGGAAACCTGAAAATCTCTGGTACGGGCTCAAAGAAGGTGTTACACAGTTATCAGCATTTAACAAAGCCGTGCCAAAAGAGGTCCAGGATCTGGTCAATACTCGAAAAGAGCAGATTATCAAAGGTGAAAAACGAGTATTCGATGGCCCCGTCTATAACCAGGCCGGAGAGCTGGTAGTCAAGAAGGACAACACCATAAGCGATAGCGATCTGCTGACTATGAACTGGTATATACAGGGCATAGAGGGCACCTTACCCGGCCATTAATGCTATGTTAATATAGTATGGCTGTTAGACTGAATATATAGACCAGGACGGAAAAGCATACGCTCATGACCGGCAAGAAAAATTCATATAAATTAGGCAAAATTCGCGTAGAAAATACCGAAAAAATCCTTGAGGTCGCTGAAAAGAAGTTCGTCGAAAACGGGTTCCACGGTGCCAGCATGCAAATGATTGCCAACGAAGCTGGCTTACCGAAAGCGAATATCCACTATTATTTTAAAAGCAAGGAAAAGCTGTATGACGAGGTACTAACAAGAATCATTGGTAGCTGGAACTCGGTACTTAAAGATATCACCCCTGATGATGACCCGGCTGAAGTACTGGAACGTTTCATATATAAAAAGGTAGAGCTCGCTTACAAATTCCCCCAGGCATCCAAACTGTTCGCACTGGAAATCATTCATGGTGCGCCGCATTTGAAAGACCATGTACGTATCGACATGCGCCGCTGGGTCCGCGAAAAAGCCAAAGTGATTCAGGCCTGGATTGATCAGGGCAAAATGGCTAAAGTTGATCCGGTCCACCTTATTTTTATGATCTGGTCATCAACGCAGCACTATGCTGACTTCGAATCCCAGGTACTCGCCATAATGAATAGAGCCGAGTATGAAGAAGAAGATATTAATACTATCAGTGAATTTCTCGCTTCAGTCATACTCCGCGGAGTTGGCCTCAAACCTACCGGAAAAATCATTCCCAATACTCGCAACGATTAAGCTGGACCCTGCGTTAGCACAACACGCTATTGCTACCCCACACACAGATATCTGATGAACAACAACTCGCTCTGGATAAAAAACCCATTGACCATCTGGACTGGTAATGCAGAATCAGCTGGCGCTGGCATTATCATCAACAATGGCATCATTGCTGAACTGGTTCCTGCGGGACACACACCCAAACATCACTACGATAGTGTATTTGATGCATCACAGCACGTCGTTATACCCGGCCTGATTAACTGTCACCATCATCTCTACCAGACCCTGACGCGAGCATGCCCTGCCGCCCTGAATAAAGAGCTGTTTCCCTGGTTAAAAAGCCTTTACACGATCTGGGCGAATCTGGATGCTGAAGGTCTGTTTCTTGGCACTCAGCTAGGCCTGGCCGAACTGCTACTCTCCGGCTGCACGACTGCTGCTGACCATCATTATCTGTTTCCCGAAACAATGCCAGACTGCATCGACATTCAGATCGAAGCCGCACAACCATTAGCTATGCGGACACTGTTTACTCGTGGGTCCATGAGCCTTAGTGTAAAAGATGGCGGCCTGCCACCAGATCATGTGGTTCAAAATGAAGATGATATCCTTGTTGATTCGGAACGACTGATCAGGCGCTATCACGAAGCGGGCGAAGGCGCTATGGTGCAATTGGCCCTTGCGCCCTGCTCGCCATTTTCAGTAACACCAGAACTAATGCGTTCAAGTGCCAGCCTGGCCAGACAATATAATGTGAAACTACATACCCACCTGGCTGAAACCGAAGATGAAAATCGCTTCTGTGTAGAACACCTTGGTATGCGGCCTGTGGATTATCTTGAAGAAGTTGACTGGCTGGCATCTGATGTCTGGCTTGCACATGGCATTCATTTCACTGAGACAGAAATCACTCGACTCGGCAAAGCAGGCGTTGGCATCAGTCATTGCCCCGGCTCAAATATGTTACTGGCCAGTGGCATGTGCCCGACCCTGGAACTGGAACAGTCCGGCGCTGTCATCGGTCTGGGTGTTGATGGCTCAGCGTCCAACGACAGTTCGAATATGATTCAGGAACTACGGCAGGCTTTGTTAATTCAGCGTTTAAAATATTCTGCAGCCAGTATCAGCCACGAAAAAGTTTTATCCTGGGCAACACGTGGCGGTGCAACTATCATGGGGCGCAGCGATATAGGTGAAATCAGCGTGGGAAAACAGGCCGATCTGGCATTGTTTAAACTGGACGAACTACGGTTTTCAGGACACGGTGACCCGTTGGCTGCACTCCTGCTCTGCGGTGCGCATCGCGCAGACTATGTCATGGTGGCGGGACGCTGGCGAGTACAGGACAGCACACTTGTTGATATTGATCTCGATACCTTAATGCAAAAGCACCACGCCAAAGCACGCGCATTGCAGTCATTATAAGCTAGTTAGACACAGGGCATGCATAGCTGTAACGCTTGACAATGTCTGCATGTTGCGGAAACAGCTTTAGTAACTCACCCTGCTGGCCAACTTTCATATCAATATATTCGAAACCAGGCGATACGGCCTCGCTCAATAAACCATATTCGTAGCCCGGCGACAGTACTGCTGCCTTCCACGTACCACCTTTTACCAGTACCTGTAACTGCTCACCGTTCAACAGATCAGGTCCGAGCACTTTTGTCGATAACGTACCGGTACCGTCAATCAAATAGTAAGTGACTGGCCCTCCAAGATGGTAATACTGGACGATATCGGACTTATTCAAATGCCAGTGATCGATCGCTGAATCAGCAGTCAGCATATAGTAGATCGATGTCATGGTATAACGTAGGCCATAGCCCTGATCTATTTTCTGGCGATGATCTGCCTGAAACGAGCGTTTGAAGTAGCCCCCCTCTATGTGTTTCTCCAGGCCCAGCGCCTGTATGATTTGCTCTTTACTCAAATCCGCCCCCAGACTGTACCGCGAAAATATAAGTATCGTAGCAAAAATTGTCATACGTTTGATGATTATATGTATGTTAACCCGCTTCATTTTGTGCCAGTTGCATATCTGTAGCAGGATACACAAGCTCGAGCACGATAGCTACAAAAGTACCAACAGCAACTGGAAATCCGAGCAGCAACCGTACCTGGGGATTCAGACCGCCAATCTGGCCTGATATAAAACTGGTTCCAAGCGCGATGATCGTAGCCATGATCGCAATCGTCCAGCTGCGCCTGGCATCTCGGTTGACCCTGATAATTCTGAAACCCGATAGACTTATCATGGCAAACATTAGTCCCGTAGCGCCATACAGTAAGGGACGTGGCATGATCTGAAAGACGCCACCAGCAACTGGCAGCAAGCCAAACAAGATCAGAAAAATCGCCACATATATACCGACATAGCGACTTGCCACACCCGTTAGCTGGATAACACCATTGTTCTGACTGAAAGTGGTATTTGGATAGGTGCCAAAAACTGAAGCCAGAAATGAATTAAATCCATCCGTCATTACTCCGCGACGAATACGCTGCCAGTACGCATTCCCGCTGATGGGAAGATTTGATAATGCCGACGTTGCTGTTAAATCACCAACTGACTCGGCAGCAGTAACCAGATAGATAGGCAGCAGGGAGAGAAATATTCCAAGATCGAAGCCAATCGGGTAGCGCATCAGTTCAGGAACAAACAGTGTTGGTAATTGATCCATAACTGAGAAATCCAGCTGGCCTGTAAACAGAGCATACACATAACCCATAACCAGCCCAATACTAATCGAAGACAGGCGAAGCCATGGATTGGCTCTGCGTGCCAGAATAATAATTATCATTATCACGCCCAGAGACATAATAAACAGAGGTACGGTCGACTGATTCGCTGCAACAACATGATGATATTCGGAAATCAGATTCTCAAGCGTTTTCAGAACCAGTGAAATACCGAGGAGAATGACAGCAACACCAGTGACAGTGGGCGTAATTATTTTTTTCAACTTTTCAAGATACAGGCTGAGCACCATGATACAAAGCCCACCAACTGCGGCAGAGCCAAATATCGTACCCAGTATTCCATCACTGCTCATCATTCCCTGCAAACTATGAGAAGCAAATATCAGAGGACCGATAAATGAGAAGCTGGTGCCCTGGATACATAGCAGTCTTGAGCCAAAAGGTCCTATGCGAACCACCTGGATTAAAGTGGCAACACCTGAAATAAACAGTGATGAACTAATGATATAGCTCGTCTCTTTTGGGCTGAGCCCCATCCCAACACTGATAATAAGTGGTGCTGTAATGATGCTGACAAAGATGGCGAGAAAATGCTGAAACGCAGCTAATAGAGCTTTGACCAGAGGCGGTCTGTCATCCAGACCAAACAGCAGTGGATGTGCTTT
This sequence comes from Gammaproteobacteria bacterium, assembly GCA_030148865.1. GTDB lineage: Bacteria > Pseudomonadota > Gammaproteobacteria > SZUA-229 > SZUA-229 > JASBSR01. The sequence continues at coordinate 15,903 of JASBSR010000017.1, read as the reverse complement.
GAAATCTAGCTTTACTTCGTCTGTCTCCACCGGTAATTGCTGGTTCATTGTGATTCGGCCATGGTCGCTCTCTATAAAAAACGGTCGCACCAGAAACCTGGTGCGACCGATTGATCGAGTCAATACGCATCACGGGAGAGAGGACCGTGGCACACAACTCTTACCAGTACAGCAGTTCAACTACTTTCCATCTTTTACTTTGCAATTAGTTTGCCAAGTTGGTTTTATTCTCCCGACGCATGGTTTAATGCGCTTCAAAGCCCGTCTGGGCGGCGTTTTCAGAAGCCGTCAGAACACATGTTCAAGCTCTGGTTTTATCAATCAGTTCTGTATGCGCCAATTTCTGTCCAGTCGGTCAATTATATTGTGCATAGCGCACCATGATAATGCGCTGCCTGACGACGTCTATCTGACTGCAAAGTTGGCCGCAATGCGCTGCCTGAGATAATCAGCAGCGGTAATCGCAGCATATTTTTTCTCCGGGCCCTGGATAACCACATCGGTATTAGCCTGGCAGAAGAATGCCATGCTGTAACGGGCACCCCGGTACTCATCGGCTTCAGGCATTTTTACTCGATGCAAGGTGGATTTAAGCTTGTCATCGCTCCAGCGCATCAACATATCGCCAATATTACAGGTGATGACCCCGGCCCAGGCCTCGACGCTGGTCCATTCCATGGAGCCTGACTCCTTACCCGGACATAGTTGCAGGCCGCCCTGCCCAGGCCTTTGAAACACCATGGTCAAACAGTCAAAATCAGTGTGTGCACCTGCGCGCCAGAGCTCACCATCGCATTCATCTATTATTCCGGTCGCAAAATAATGCAACAGACGCAAAGTACTCTGATATTCAGGGACCGAAGGATCGTGTGCGCGAGTAAAAAAGTCCTCGGCAAAACCCAGCTTCATGGCAAAACACGACAGCACTTTCATGCCCGTCTCCCAGCACTGCCTCTCGAATCTGAGCATGGTGGATTTAAAATCTTCGAGTACATGATCATCAGGCCACAGACCTTGCATCCGCGGCAGAGTAATTTGATAGGATTCCTTCTGATCAGCAGTACCGGTAGATGGCCTTACCTGCTCCATGTATTCCCAACCAGCATTCATGCCCTGTCGTAAAGGATATTTCTGTTTGTGTTCGCTGGGTAAATCAAAAAACGACTGAGCCATAGCAAACGCATGCTCAATGTCTGCCATATCGATTTCATGCTGGTCCAACTGGAAAAAACCGACTTCTGTTGCTGCCTGCCAGAGCTGGTCAGCAATTTCGTGTTTACGTGTACCGAAATCCGAAAAATTGATAAGACGAATCTCGCGCTGCGAGTTCTCTGTACCTTTTGATCCAATGGTTGCTTCCAGCGCAAGCTCGGCAAGCTGGTTATCGGGCTGTATAGATGTCATAAAATGCTCTCCAAATCAGGCCAGGTTCACACCCGGCGTTTCATTAAAGGAGCAATGACCTGGCAACAGCCTGACTGCTTCTACTCCGAAGTTATAAAGTCAGTAATTATTCTTTAACCGGCTCCTGCTGATGTAAAAAAATTAAAGTAGCGAAAATAACAACGATAAATCTGAACGCTGGCTGCTGACCATTCCACGAAGGCGATTGCCACATTAGAAACCACTCAGCACCTACAGTCATAAAGCCGCCAAACCATAAAACAATACCCAGCACCAGGCCATAGGTCGCGATCGCTTTACTCTTATTGAACACTGCCGCTTCTGTGTGACGTTGACCCCACAACACCCAGGCACCATAGCTGCACAAAATAGCCACCGCAGTCTCACTAGCCATAATCACGGCATATGCCAGATGATGCAACCAGGGCTGGTGAAAAGCCCGCCAGCGTAACTGGTTACCTTCGAAAGTGGTGTCCATGCTCAGCACGTGCTGCACAAACTGAAAATTAGAGCCGTAGTCGGTCATATTATTCAGCGCCACCAGAGTGGCGAAAACACCAATTAACAACACCAGCAAAGCCTTGCATTGACGTAAGTACATATCGAGCTACCTGATTATCACGCTCGTATATCTTACATAGTTCGTGCCAGAATTGAATCCCCGCTGAATAAGATTCGTCTTTACGAAATACTGATCGAAAGGTCAATTTAAGTGCAGCCCAGTCAGGATTGCACTATTGCAGTGCAAAACTTTTATATAAAATCACTTATAGATCAGTGTACTATGCAAAATATCAATGCAATGTGGCAAACAATTATGGCTCGTATATTGCTGACTGTTTACTTAAGTATTCATTCGATTGACAAAATTCTGACAGATACCAAACCATGTCCTATTTTATAAACAACATCCATTCGGTCACCGATGCTTCAGGCGCGCACAGCTACCCGCAGGGCATACATCTGCGGGTCTCAGGACACATTATTTCAGAAATAGGCAGTGATCTGCAGCCGCGAGAAAATGAAACCATCATTGATGGCAGCGATAAAGTATTAATGCCCGGCTTCGTGAATACCCACCACCATCTATTTCAGAGTGTACTCAAAGGACTCGATGTTAGTATCAATCATCGCCTGTTTGACTGGCTCAATCATGTCACCTTTCCCAGAGTATCACGAGTCAATGAACAGCATTTACGTGCAGGTGTCAGGCTGGGCCTGGCGGAGCTAATGTTATCAGGCACCACGGTCTGCGCCGATCATCATTACATCTATTATCAGGACAGCAACCCGGAACTGGGTGACATACTTTTCGAGGAAGCCGGACAGCTGGGAATACGGCTGGTATTATGCCGCGGCGGACAGCTACGAACTGATCGTGACATGGAATACCCCAACAAGAATACCGTACCCGAGACCATGGATTTTTACATGCGTGACATCGAACGTCTTACTGGCCTGTATCATCAGACCACATACGATGCCATGAGCAAAATTGTCGTAGCACCTAACACACCCACCTTCTCGCTCGATCCTGGAATGCTGCGCGAACTCGCCGGCTTTGCTCGCAGTCTGCAGCTACGTATGCATAGCCATTTGTCTGAAACCGAAAACTATGTTGAATATTGTCTCGCCACGCATCAGTGCCTGCCCCTGGAGTTTGTCGCAAAATACGACTGGGTGGGCAATGATGTCTGGTATGCGCACATGGTGCATCTAACTGATCAGGAGATCAAAATTGTGGCCGACACCGGCACTGGTGTCAGCCACTGTCCATCGTCGAATGGACGTCTGGCATCCGGGATTGCGCGCATTAAAGATATGGATGATGCTGGTGTACCAATATCCATCGGCGTCGATGGCGCAGCCTCGAATGAAGCTGCGCATATGCTGTCAGAACTGCGATTAAGCTGGCTCATGCAAAGAGCCGCAACCAGAAACGCAAAAGATATCACGCTGGAACGTGTCATTGGCTGGGGAACCGTTAACGGCGCACGCATACTGGGTTATCAGAATATGGGGCTGATCCAGCCTGGCGGTGTCGCTGACTTCACCCTGTTTTCACTGGACAAGCTCGCCAACTACGGGATGCACGAACCGAAATATTCTCCGGTTGCCTGCGGTGACGCCAGCGTAGACACCTTGTTCTGTAATGGAAAGCCCATTATTCAGCAAGGCAGTATTCCGGGTCTGGACAGAGACAAACTTAAGGCTGATTGTGCGCAGGCAGTGCGAGAACTCGCATGAGCCTGCAATACCGAATGATCCTGTCCATCATCGCTATTATGATGGCATCTTTAACACTGCGAATTATTTACACCAGCATCAGCCCACTGCAACTTGAGACCCAGAACAGCCTTGGCACCAGCTTTGGTGAATTTGGCATGCTCGCGGCCCTGCCGCAGCTATGCGCAGGTATTTTCAGCTTTTCTCTGCCGTTTTTATTAAAGAAATATAATTCAGAACAGATTGCCGCCATCGGCCTGGGCCTTATGTGCGTATTAATTTCAACGCCACTGGTGGCGGGCAGTCTTTTCAGACTGTATTTGCTTGTCAGCCTGGTGGGCGTCGGAATTGCCATAACTCAACCTGCCTTACAGGCCGTGATTAAGCACCACTTCCCCAATCACAGCATGCAGATGGTAGCACTCATGATTCTTTGCATGCATTTTGGCTCCAGCCTGGCCGCGATAGAAACACATAACCTGGCTACCCGCTTCGGTGACTGGCACTGGTCATTGTTTATCTTTGGTATGATCATATGCTGCAGCACATTCATCTGGGTGGCATCGTTTAAAGCCGATATACGGCCCCATAAGTCAGCGCCACCACACCAGCCCACACCATCGATGAAACACCTGCATTTTAAAAAAATGACCTGGCTTATCGTTATGTATTTTGTCAGTTCAGGCATTATCTATATATCTCTGCTCGCCTGGTTGCCAAACTATTTTTATAGCATCAATTCTGATAAACAGCACGCAGCAAATATGCTGGGCGTTTTTGTTTTCAATCAGGCCATCGCAGCCTTCTTATTAATCATGTTTGCCCGTGACCACTGGAACAAACGGCTTCTACTGCTGCTTGCGGCCGGCCTGACCATTTGTGGTATCAGCATTGCGATATTTGCCGGACCCGAGTGGTCATTGGCATTTCCATTATTATGCGGGCTAGGACTGGGGGTAAGCTTTCCTGTTGCCATGACACTGCCGCACATGTATGGCAACAACCCCAGCGAGACTGCCACACTAACGATGTTTGCTCTGGGTGTTGGCAGCACATTGTGCGCCCCTTTTCCATTTGTCATCGGCTGGCTTAAAGATATTAGCAATAACCCTGACGTGCTTTTATGGATTACACTTTCCAGCGCGGTGTTTATGCTTGTTCTGATACCGGTATTCAAACCAGTAAACAACACGGCACAATAAACCATTTTTACCTTATTGCTTTGCGGGCATCAGTTCGAGTATTTTTACCAGCAATGCCGCTGCGTTTAGCGAAGCGATATTATCATAAATGTTTTCTTCGCTCTTGCCTTTCTGACCACCCGCCAGATCGCTGACACCACGAATCACCAGTCATGGCACCTCGTTCACCGTTGCCACCTGGCCAACAGCGGCCGATTCCATTTCAGTAATTTCAGTAATTTCAGCATTCCATACGCGTCTTACCCAGTTGCGACAGTCTCGATTATCAAGAAATACCGAACCAGTCACACCGTTGCCACCAATATGTAACTGCGCGTTGCGCTGTGCAGAAACAGCCAGTGGCGGCAACGCCGTGACCGCCTTTCTGGCAAGCTTTAGCAAACGCTCATCTGCTTTAAAATAATGCACCGGTTCAGGTTCTCTCATCCCCTGTTTGCTAATCAAAACTGCATCAGGAAAAACCATGCCGAAATTGCTATACATCGGGTAAGCAGGGTCTTCATTATGGCGTTGTTTATGTAATTGCCATTCTTTGACAAAATAATCAGCCATGACATATTGACCCTGATGCTCAGGGTCGGGATTGAAATAGGCGGATTCATCATGGTAATACCAGCGCTCGGCTACCACTACATCACCTGGTTCCCAGACCGGGTTCACACCACCGGCAATACCAGCATACAAAATAGATTCGATCGGGTAGCGGTCAATCGCCATTTGCATGCTCATGGCAGCGTTGACCACACTCATTCCAGTAACAAAAAGCACGATATCCTGCTGATGAAACGACCCGAGAATATAAGTAACACCTTTGCTCTGCTCCTGCCTGTCAAATACAGCGCCTTTTTCGATCAGGCTGTGTTTCAGTGCAGCGATCTCTGGTTTGTAGGCAGCAACGATAGCCACGGCTGCATTCAACGTAGCGGAATGTAGCAGCAGAAATACCAGAACCAGACCGGCTGGTTTAATAATGCCCATTACTCTCATTTCTGCTCCGGATAATGCGTGGTACTCAGCATTATTCGCACTGATAAAATGTTTCTTGCTGATGTAGACCAAAAGCCACTGCTTTACGGAAAGCTACTTGTTCCAGAAATATTGATGTAGTTTGGCTATCGGTTCGAGCACCGATTCCACCGGGCCCCAGACTTTGATGGATTTTTGACTGTGGGCAAAAACGTAGCGACTTGGTATGTCCATGGTAGGGTTCTCTGAATTTGCGCCGGTGAAGTCGAGTAGCTGGCGCTCTGACATTCCATAGACAAGACGGCCTATGTTCGCCCAGTATTGGGTACCCGCACACATAGCACAGGGCTCCACCGTAGTGTAAAGCGTGCAACCCCACAAGAATTCTGCTGTGTATTTTTCTGCTGCCAGTCGCGCCAGTGTCGACTCAGCATGATTCACCGTATTGATATTGCCCTGGGTCATGAGCACGGTTTCATTATCAGCGGCAATCAGGATGGCAGCGAACGGATGGTGCCCCTGATGCATGGTCTGTCTTGCGACTTCGTTCGCCGCGAGAAGATGCCGCTGCATTTGTTCCGGTGTTGGATCAACACCCAGCACTGATTCACCTTTATCGATCTGCATGTTTTCTCTCGGTTTGTCCTCGGCAATACTTCTGCCTGCAATTACAGTCAGCGCTGAAGCCATACTTCCAGCCAGAAAACGACGAAATATTTCTCTACGCGAATAGCGGCCTGGCTGTTCGTTGTGCACGTTATTGTTCATTCAGAGAATCTAACCCACCGGCCCTGCTAACAATCCCCAGGTACTATGCAACATTGGTACCAGATAAACCCCGCATACCAGCGGCTTTCCAGCCATGACATCCACCTTTCGGCACCATAACTGACCGATTGGTCAGCTTTACGCATCATAGTGGTGCGCGGCAATCTCGACTACATTCTGCTGTCTACACCACGCCAGTCACAGCACTGCACCACTGCGATGGCATATATATTGCAGAACTCAGTGTTGAACTGAAACACATGAGCACTGCTTCCATGATTAGTAATGAAGTCATCGATAAACTCGCTGCAATCGTGGGTACTGAGAATATAAGCACTGATACAAAATCGCTGGTGTCAGGCTCGCGTGATTGTTACTACTTCTCACCGGTGCTGATCCCTCAGCTGGATAACAAAACCGCCGAAGTCATCGTACGTCCAGAAAACCAGCAGCAGCTCAAAGCGATCATCCAGCTGGCGGTGAAAAATCGTATTCCGATCACGCCTCGCGGCGCAGGTACGGGGAACTACGGGCAGGGCGTGCCACTGGCGGACGGCATTCTGGTGAACACTCGTCGGATGAATCGCCTTATCGAGGTAGATGCCGAGCATGCGCTGGTCGAAGGCGGAATCGGGCTCTGGCAGGTTGAAAAAGCTGCTCGTGAAGTCGGCGGCGAATTGCGAATGTATCCCAGCACCGTCATCACAGCCAGCGCTGCGGGTTTTATCACCGGCGGCTCGGGCGGTGTAGGTTCAATACACTGGGGACTGCTATCCGAGCCCGGCAATATCCGATCAGCCAAAATTTTGACGATTGAAGAAGAACCTCAGGAAATCCTGCTCGATACACCAGAAGAATTAGTCAAGATATTGCATAACTGCGGCCTCACAGCCTTTGTTACTGAAGTGGATTTTGCACTTGCACCGCGTACCGAATGGCACCAGTACATTCTGGCATTCGATGATATCGAATCGGCGGTCTTTGCCGGTGAACAGCTGGCTTATGATGATTCCTTGCGCAAGCGGCTGTGCAGCGTTATGGAATCTCCCATCCCCTCTTATTTCAAAGCCCTGGTCAAACGCAATGCCTGCCCGGAAGGAAAAAGTGTGCTATTTCTGATGACAGATCTGGCACCGGCCGGACTTGCACATTACCTCGCCTCGCTCAGGGCCACGACCAGTTTTTATCAGCCGCCGCCAACAGATGGCGAACGCGGTTTTCAAATTTCCGATTTCACCTGGAACCACACCACCTTGTGGGCGATGAAAGCTGACCCACAGCTAACCTATTTGCAGGATGCCTTCGATCGCGAGCGCCTGCACGAACAGATAGCGCTACGTAAGCAAAAGTTCGGTGATCAAATTCATCTGCATATCGAATTTCTAAAAAACCGTGGCCAGGTGTCGCCCGGCGGGCTGAGTATTGTCCGCTTTCAGGATCGCGATCAGCTCTGGGAGATCATTGAATATTGTGAATCGATTGGCATGCGGATCGCCAATCCACACACGCATTATCTCGACGAAGACAGTCGCTGGTACAACCCAGCTTTCCTCGCCGCCAAACAAGCCTGGGACCCGCAGAATCTGTTAAATCCAGGACATCTACTGTCACTGGAGACAGCGGTTTGAACTGGCTACTGAGCAATGCTCGAATCGATGACAGTGATGCGCTGTTCCATCTGATCCTCGAAAATCAGGTCATCAAAGCCTGCATCTCAGCGCAGGAGAAAGTAAACGATTGCGAGTATCAGCACTGGGATTTAGCCGGCAAAGTCATACTACCCGGCCTTGTTGAAGCGCATTCACATCTGGATAAAACCTACAGCCCGGTGGCGAATCCCAGCGGCACGCTGATCGACGCAATCGAAGCCATGCAGCTTCAGCAACGCCAGCGCAATTTCGCCCGGCTGAAACAAAACGCCGAACGCGGTATACGGCAGGCGATCAGCATGGGGGTCAGCTATCTACGCAGTCATCTCGATATCGCCTCAGAAGCAGACCTTGGTGCTGTCGATGTCATGCTGGAGTTACGCGAAGAATATGCCAGTCGTATTCATATAGAGTTTGCAGCACTCACCGACACCAGCACTATCAGAGGCAGCGAGCTGGTCGCGAAAGCACTGGATCGTGGTGTTGATATCATCGGTGGTGCGCCTGCATTCAGTCACTCGCCAGAGCTGGCAATACAAAACGCATTAGCGCTGGCACAACGTACCGGCTGCGGTATCGATCTGCATCTGGATGAAAACAATGATCCTGAAAGCCGCGCTCTGGAATATCTGGCTGACCTGATCATCGAGCAGGAATGGCCGGGGCTGGTCTGTGCCAGCCATTGCTGTTCACTGTCTTTCATGGGCGAATCCGATCGGCATCGCATTATGGATAAAGTTGCACGCGCTGGCATTCATGTCATCACCCTGCCCACCTGCAATCTGGTGTTAATCGGCCGCGAGCAACAACCCAAACCGCGCGGCGCAACACCGGTAAAGGAACTGCTGGCAGCAGGCGTCAATGTCGCAGCTGGTTCAGATAATGTACAGGACCCGTTCAATCCTTTCGGCAACTACGACCCACTCGCCAGCGCCCAGATCAATGCCCAGGTAGCGCAGATGACCAGCAAATCCGAATTGCTTGGCAGTTTAGCCATGGTGATGCGCAATGCTGCCAGCGCTTTGGCCGTGCCTGACTACGGTATTCACGCGGGCGCGCCAGCACATCTAACTGTTCTGCATAGTCAGGATTATCTTTCGGCGATCACTTCGCCACCGCTGCGCTGTGCAACATTTTTTAACGGCGAGCCTGTAGTGAAAACACAGATCGAACAACACTGGTTACAGGAAACGGGTACCGAGGCATACGTATGAAAACATTAGTTCATGCGCAACCATACCCAGTAGCCGTCGATGCAGCACACACTGCTGTGATTATGATTGATATGCAAAGAGACTTTCTCGAACCGGGTGGATTTGGCGAATCGCTGGGTAACGACACACGTTTACTGCAAAGCGCAGTGGAACCCTGCCAGAGCCTGCTGACACTGGCGCGTCAACTCGGCATGCTGGTCATTCACACCCGCGAAGGTCACCGCGCCGATCTCACTGATGTGCCGGCAATGAAACAGGCACGTTGCAAACCCGGAGCAGCCATTGGCGACCCTGGCCCGATGGGACGAATACTGATTCGTGGTGAAGTTGGTCATGACATTATCCCCAGCCTCAAACCCAAACCCGGTGAGCCCGTTGTCGACAAACCTGGCAAGGGTGCGTTTTATGCTACCGATCTCGATCTATTGCTGCGTCAGGCAAAGATCCAGTATTTAATTACTTGCGGTGTTACCACTGAAGTTTGCGTGAGCTCAACACTGCGCGAAGCCAATGACCGCGGTTATCTATGCCTGGTGCCGGGTGATTGCTGCGCCTCGTATTTCAGTGAATTTCATCATGCCGCGCTGGCGATGATCTCGGCTCAGGGGGCAATTTTTGGTTTTGTTACCGATTCAAACACACTTATCCATGACTTAACGACAGGCACACCAGCCGCTGAGAAAAAACTATAATGAATACTTCATCGACAAAGCTCTGGGTACCTGGAGACTGGAACGCTTTCTTCGGGTTTGGCACCAACCTGCTGGTTAACATCCTGGTGCTCACTGGTTTACTACGTTATGTCCTGGGCATGCCGGACGATCTTGTCTTTGGACGTATTCTTCCCGCTACCGGCCTGATGCTGATGCTAAGTACGGGCTACTATGCCTGGCTCGCCTTGAAGCTGGCGAGGGAAACCGGCCGTAACGACATTTGCGCTCTGCCTTCGGGTATCGGCGTGGCTCATATGTTCATCGTTGTTTTTGTCATCATGATGCCGATCAAGGCAAAAACCGGTGACCCTGTCGCCGCCTGGGAAGCAGGCCTGGCCTGGGTGTTCATCCAGAGCATCATCCTCATGCTCGGCGGTTACATTGCTCCGATCATTCGCCGCATCACCCCACGCGCTGCTCTGCTCGGTACTTTAGCCGGAGTTTCGATTACCTTTATCTCGATGCGCCCCTCACTGGAAATGTATATGACTCCGGTGATTGGTGTGCTCTGTTTTGCCATCATCCTGATCAGCTGGTTTGGCAATATACGTTATCCACGCAATATTCCCGCCGGCCTGGTAGCGATCGCCGTGGGAACACTGATTGCCTGGGGATCAACACTGCTGGGACTGGACTACGGCAACATGCAAATCGACAAGGTCACTGCAGCACTGACCAATTTTGGTATTTCCATACCTTTGCCCGCGATCGATCATGTGTTTTCGGGATTTGAGTATGTTGGTATCCTGCTGGTCACCGCCATACCCTTCGGTATTTATGATCTGGTCGAAGCCATGGACAATGTCGAAAGCGCAGAAGCCGCCGGCGACCATTATCCTACTCACCGTGTCGTTAGCGCCGATGGCATTGTCAGCATGATTGGTTGCCTGATGGGCAACCCCTTTATCAATGCTGTCTATATTGGTCATCCCGGCTGGAAAGCCATGGGTGGCCGCATCGGTTATTCAGCCGCTGCAGGTGTGAGTATGTTTATACTCTGTAGCCTGGGTCTGGCATCGCTGATGCTCGCTATCATACCCGTGGTTGCTATCCTGCCCATCCTGCTCTACATCGGCATGCTGATCGGTGCCCAGGCCTTTCAGGAAAGTCCTCGCAGTCACGCACCCGCGATTATGCTCGCGATTACGCCGCATCTCGCAGCCTGGGCCAAGACCCTGGTCGACGGCAGTCTTAATGCAGCCGGTACCTCGGCGGCAAAAATCAATTATGAATCGCTGACCAGCGCCGGCGTTATCTATCATGGTCTTGAAGTGCTCGGTGGTGGCGCCATTCTCACCGGGCTGGTGTGGGCAGCCATCGCTGTGTATATCATCGACAGAAATCTATACCGCGCGGCAATCTTTAGTTTCGCGGGCAGCATCCTGAGCTTTTTTGGTTTCATGCACAACGAGGCGGTCGGTTTTGCCGCCTCACCAGATGTTGCCTTTGCATATCTGATCATTGCCGGATTAATTCTCTGGCTGGCAAAAACACACCATGTGACGGCAAGAAACTCTAACTTGGTACTGCAGGAGGAAACGCCGCATGCCGCCGAACTCTAAGTTGAGCGATGCATTCGACGCCAGGGCCTATCTTGATTTTACTGCGCCACTAGCAGGTCTTGAGATCAATCAGGACTCGCATCCGGAAGTGGTGAAACTGCTGAATACTACTTATGCCATGGCGAAAATGGTTTACAGCGTGCCGCTCGATGAAAACACTATCGAACTCGCAGCGGTTTTTACCCCGTGTGCGAAACCGTGAGCGAAACTCCGCCAAGTTTTCGCAGCGCGCATCAAATTGCCAGTGACATACGCAGGCAGGAATACACCGCAACTGATGTTATCGAATATTTCATCGCGCGCATTGCCGAGATCAACCCGGCCATCAACGCCTACACCGAGATCACTGCGCAGCGTGCGCGTGAAAAAGCACAGCAGATAGACCAGTGTATTGCCCGAGGCGAAGACCCCGGGCCTCTGGCGGGTGTGCCGTTTGCAGTAAAGAACCTGTTTGATATCGAAAGCGTAGTGACGCTCGCCGGTTCAAAAATAAACGCCGACAATGCACCTGCAAACAAAGACGCTGTACTCATACAACGCATGGAGAATGCGGGTGCCATTCTGCTTGGCGGTCTGAATATGGGCGAGTATGCCTACGATTTTACTGGCGAGAATGTGCATCACGGCAATTGTTTAAATCCCTGGGACCTGTCCCGCATGAGCGGCGGTTCATCATCGGGCAGTGGTTCGGCCACGGCCGCCGGTATCGCACCCATCTCACTGGGTTCAGACACCAACGGTTCAATACGCGTGCCGGCATCACTGTGCGGAATTTTTGGCCTGAAACCGACCTATGGCCGTTTACCACGCAGCGGTAGCTATCCTTTTTGTGACAGTCTGGATCATCTGGGTCCGCTGGCACGTAACACGACTGATCTGGCACTCAGCTTCGATGCCATGCAGGGTCACGATGCTGATGATCACGCCTGTGCCGATAAGCCACGTTTAAATACTTACGCCGAACTCAGCAAAGGCATTGACGGTTTGCGCATCGCGCGCGCTGGTGGATATTTCGCAACCAGTGATTTCCCCCAGGCAGAGGCAGCAGTCGATCAGGTGTGCGCAATTTTGGGTGTTGATCGTGTACTGGATATACCCGGTGCAGCAGAAGGTCGAGCTGCGGCATTTTTAATCACCAATATGGAAAGTAGCGCGCTGCACTTATCGCGATTACAAACTCGAGCGCAGGATTATGATCCGGATACCCGCGATCGTTTTCTCGCTGGCGCCTTGTTACCCGCTGCCTGGTATATTCGCGCCCAGCAGGTTCGCCACTGGTATCAGCAGCAGGTGCTGGCACTGTTTGATCAGGTCGATGTTCTGATCGCACCGGCGACACCGTGTAGCGCGCCGCGTACTGGCGAAAAAATTCTTCATATTGCAGGACAGCCACAGCCACTGCGACCCAACCTCGGCTATTTCACCCAGCCCATCTCCGCCATCGGCTTACCGGTGTGCGTGGTCCCCACGCAGGACAACAGCACCGGCATGCCTGTTGGCGTCCAGATCATTGCTGCGCCCTGGCGTGAAGATATCTGTCTGCGGGTTGCTGCTCATCTGGAGAAACTCGGTTTACAGGCAGCCATTCCCACTGGCATCGGCGGAAATACCGCCAGATAAGATCATATCGCTTGCTTGCCTCTCTCTTGCCGGCTTCTCCCAGTAGACCCGATCCTGATAAGGTATCAGTGTTATAAGCCACCCGTTCCCTCCTGAGTGGGAATAATGTATAAAGCCGCAATGAAAATACCTAAACGCTTCCAGCCGCTGGTCGAAGACGGCCTGGTGGACGAAGTCATCGCTCAGCTGATGAGCGGCAAAGAAGCGACCGTGTTCATCGTGCGCTGTGGCACCCATATCCGCTGTGCCAAATTGTATAAAGAAGCCAGCAAACGCAGCTTCAAGCAGGCCGTGCTCTACCAGGAAGGCCGCAAGATGCGCAATAGCCGCCGCGCCCGCGCGATGGAGAAAGGCTCGAAGTTTGGCCGCCAAGAACAGAAGCAGACCTGGCAGACCGCCGAGGTGGATGCTCTCTATCGTCTGGCCAGCGCCGGTGTCCGCGCTCAATCGCCCAACGATAGACCTGCAACACCACTTCACGAGCATGGACTGCTGTTGCTGGAGCCCCTCTTTCGACGATGGCATCGGTCAATGCGCGCAAATCCTCATGCGTGATTTCGGTCAGCTTTTTGTTGCCAAACTGCTTTTTCAACTCGCGTTCATATACCGACTTGCGCATGTCGCGCGTCGAGTCAGCCATCTGATAACCACGCAGCCACTTTTCAGCCCATGCACCGAACGTCTCGGCATCCTTCACGCGCGCCTTGTCACGCGCCTTTTCTCTGGCAGGTGATTTCCCGGCCGCCACACCATCTTCTTCGCTTCGTTCAGTCGTTCCCGCGCTTCCGAAAGCGTGATGCCACCCGTTCCATACCGGCCTATCGTCAGCGTCTCCTGTCGCCCGTTGACCGAGTAGTTGTATCTGAAGGAGATGGCTCCTGCCGGCGTCACCGCCGCATAGAGCCCATCGCGGTCGTTCACCTTGTAAAGCTTGTCTCCAGGCTTCAAGTTACGCAGCTTGGTATCCGTCAGCATGACAACGTCCTCCCTTTGGTATAAATACCATGATTCGATACAGCGTGTTTTTTGATTAAAAACACTTTAATATCAATATGATTTCAATTTTCGATACCATGAACTGCCAGAAAAACATGGTATGGTATTTTGTCTCGATCATGGTATGGGATATGACGATACCATCAAACATACCATTAAAAAAGGCTGCTTGAGCGTGCTCGCCAGTGCCGGCAAGTGCCAGATGAAAACACAAAAAAGCCCGCAATTACGCGGGCTTAGGTGTGTTTTGATGCCTTCAGGTGCCAGTGGGTGCTGGACGTCGGATCATTCCACTCTATTATCAATAATCATTTTTTATCTTTTATATTCAATGGCTTATTTTCTTGCTAAATGATAATACCATGAAAAATACCATGCTTAGAAAATCCTTCAAAATGCTCGAAATGTGACGATTGGGCGCTGCCACACTAATCGACCTTCCAAGCTAGTACTTTCAGGTGTGAACCCTCCTTCTTCAGGTACTGGATTACTGTAAACTGGCACCACATGATGGCTGATTGATAATCATATTGACAATTAGCCATTCACGCACATAATATGGACATGTAAAGCAACCAGAGGCCGCTGTGACCTACATTCCGCGGAACGCAGAATCCAGACTTAAACACTTCGCCAGCGGCTATCCAGTGATCGTCATCACCGGCCCACGCCAGTCGGGCAAATCCACGCTGGTGCGGCATGCCTTTCCCGAACATCATTATGTATCGCTTGAAGATCTCGACCAAAGGGAATTTGCTGAAACAGATCCGCGGGGGTTTCTGAATCAGTTTAGTGGGGGCGCCATACTGGACGAGGCGCAACGCTGCCCTGCCCTGTTTTCCTACCTCCAGACACGTGTCGATGAACAGCAACAACCCGGCGAATTTATCCTGACAGGATCTCAGCAGTTTGGCCTGTTATCAGGCATTACGCAAAGTCTGGCCGGCAGGGCCGCATTGCTGACGCTGTTACCCATGACCTACGGCGAATTACAGCGTTCAAGAAAAATTGGCGAGAACCTCGACAAGATACTTTTTGACGGGGCGTATCCCCCCATCTTCGACCGCGGACTCGAACCGCACCCGTGGTATGGAAACTATGTGCGTACTTACCTCGAACGCGATGTCCGGCAATTGATCAAGGTACAGGATCTGGGCACGTTTCAACGCTTCCTGAAATTGTGCGCGGGGCGCACCGGGCAGCTCCTCAATCTTTCCTCACTGGCCAATGACGCGGGTATTACGCACAACACAGCCAAAGCCTGGATATCTGTTCTGGAAGCCAGTTACATCGTACATCTGTTGCCACCGCATCATCAGAATTTCAACAAGCGTCTGGTCAAAACACCCAAGCTCTATTTTCTGGATACCGGTCTTGCGAGTTGGCTGCTCGGTATCCAGAACAGCGAACAACTGGCCACCCACGTGCAACGGGGCGCCTTGTTCGAAACCTGGGTCATCAGTGAACTGCTCAAAACCCGTTACAACGCGGGGGAAACGTCAAACCTCTACTTCTGGCGTGATCGTTCGGGACACGAGGTGGATCTGCTGATTGACCATGGAACCCGGCTGTCACCGCTGGAA
>JASBSR010000044.1 GCA_030148865.1 Gammaproteobacteria bacterium | reverse complement strand
ACGTGTTTGTTACTTATTGCAGTTAATTAGCGGGCACTCACTTTGTTTTCCACTAGCCGCCATAGTGTTTAATTCTATTAACGAATCCCGTAAGTTCTCATCATCCGGTTTGATCTTTATACCACAGCTTAAGGCTGTTTGTGCTTGCGCCTCACAACCATTTGCGTGCAGGGCGTAGGCATAGTTGTTCCAGTAGCTGGCGGCTTCGGGTTTGAGTTGGGTTGCAGTGGCAAATGATTTGACTGCGCTCTGCCAGTCTTTGTTGCTGTATTCGAGATTACCCAGTGCCATCCAGATTTCGGCTTGTTGCGGCCAATGCTGGCTGGCGGTTTTGTAAGCGCGCAGTGCGAGTTCGAGTTTGCCAGTTTGTTCGAAAGCGTAGGCGGCTTCCAGATATTTTAATGCGGTCGCGGTTTTTGGAATTTTGCCTGCGGGTACGATCACTAGTGCCCAGTGGTGGGCGCGTTGCCAGGTGCGTTCGAATACGTCCAGCGGTGTGATCCAGCGCTGGGTGGTGCCCGAGCGCAAAATAATATCCTGGCTGCTGGCGTTGTAGCCGATCACCACGGCGTAGTGCCATTGCGGGTACCAGTCGAAGGCGAGGTTTTGTAATACCAGCACCGGGTTGCCGGCGGCGACTTCGCTTAATAGTTCGCGCAGTTCTGCTTGTAAGGGGTAGGCGAGCATGCCGTGGCGTCTCGTCGCCGCGGTCATTTCGATTTGCAGACTGCCTTTGCGGGCGGGTATGTAGACTTCAGAGACGAGATCATCGGGTGTGATGTTTATGCCCTGCGACTGTAACACCGTGGCCAGTGCGGCCGGGCCGCACTGGTAATCTGTCTGTGGATAAAACGGGGTGCTCTTGAGCTCAACTATCGCTGGCAGCGAACCCAAGCCCTGTTCCTGTAGCGCTCGGGTTTGCGGGGTCGAGGCGCAGCCGCTGAGCAGCAGCAGAGCGATGCACAGGCACAGGGCTTTCATACATGCTGTAATTAACGCACAGGATGAATGAAGGGGAAGATGTCAGTTGCGCCGATGACGTCGGTGATTACGAAGACAACGAATACCACCAGTAGCACACCGAGTGCGCCGGCGCCGGCAGGCAGTTCTTCAATTTGTTGATTGAGCTGTGCGATTTCGTCCGGCGTCATGCTGTTGACGCGATTTTCGATATCGGCAGGGCTAACACCCATGGTTGCCAGTTGTTGCTGCACATCTTCGCGCTGCATGGTTTGCAACAAGGCGCTGCGGGCAGTGTCATGCTGCACGCTTTGCATGAGCTGGTTGTTGCCAATCATGCCCGCCTGTACCTGAGCGACGGAAGAAAAGAACAATAAAAACGATAGAGTCAGTGCCAGACTACGACGAAAAAGTTTCATGAGAGCGCGCCTATATAATGGTTGTATAGAGTATGCGGGTTTGCCGAATGATCATAACACGATAATTTGGCTTGTTGACTCAAATCCTGTCATAAAAGTTGCATTTGATGTTAAACATTGTGTCTATGAACCCAGCCGTATTCGCTATTGGCCCAAAAGCTCGTTATTCCGGCGAATGCCGGACTAATTTTGTCGGGAACAAAATTGAACGCGCATAGCGCGGTTCGCAGGATAAAGCACAGGGGGTGTTTGATGATCCAGGGGTATAATCCATTGTTTAATCAGTTAGTTACTGATGTCGTCATTCGCCGGTATGACGCTACCCCTGTTGTTGTGTTTCATGTCCAGGAGCTTACTGGCGCAATTGCTGTTAAAGTTTCGTGCTTAAGAATTGTATCGTGAACAATGCCCATGTCGCCCAAAGCAGCAGCGTGCCGGTGATAAACACATAAAATCGGTGCATGACCTTGTTGTAGCTGCAATGAATATAACTATGCCAGTAGCGCAGTGCGACAAAAATGCTGGTTAGTATCAGATAGGTCGTGCTGGCCATGCCGGTGATATAGAGCACGATAATCAGAACATAAAACACCACCGGTATTTCGAACTGGTTGGAAAAGTTATCAGAAACTTTTACTGAATCGTTCAGTTCCTGATTCAGGCTGGTGGCGGTGGTGAGCTTTTGCGGATGAATGCGTTTGTTTTTTATTTCTGAAGTGCGGGCGTGGTAGAGCCGAAACGATATCAGCGCGGTTAGCAATATCTGTGCAAGTAAAGGCAATAAAATCAGGTTTTGATTCATCACAGTCTGTCTCGGGTTTATATGCGCTGTCTTAAATACATGGTCAGCACCAGTAGCATCAGCAATGAAATCCAGAACACAATCGACAGGGTGCGTGACTGATTGGCTTTGCGTGCTTCGAGCCAGGTTCTGGGTTGCACGCCTTTGTATAAAAACACCAGCTTCGCCGAAAGATTGATGCAGGCGATGTTCATCGCCAGTAATAACAGCGCGCCGAAAGCAGCCTGGGTATCGCCCGCGCTCAGCATTAAACCAATGGTAGTGGCGGGTGGCATGAGCGCGACCGCGACCATGACCCCGACCAGTACCCCGGAAACGCTGGTCAGCAATGACAGTGCGCCGGCAGCACCGGAGGCGAGCGCGATGGCGGTGCCGGAGAAAGTGACATCGGTGCGCGCCAGTACTTCGTCGCTGTACAGCAAATCTGGCCAGACATAGCCGATGGCGTAGGCAACGCCAACCGCAAGCGCAATGCCGGCGGTGATGACTTTGGCAGACTTTATAATCAGTGCACTATCACCCAGAGTGGTGCCGAGGGCAAAAGCAATATTCGGACCGAGCAGGGGCGCAATCACCATGGCACCGATGATGACGGCGACATTGTCTTCCAGCAAACCGATCGCAGATACGATGGCTGAGAGTATGATCAGGATTACAAAACTGCTGCCGAGGTAAGTACCTTTCTCGACCTGAGTATAAATTTCTTCACGCGAAATAATCGCCGACTTGCTGCGGTTGACGTCGTCGTCGTCGTTCTTGAGCTTGGGCAATGAGACTTCGATCGGGTGTACCAGGATGCGGGCGTTCTCGGATGCGCTGAGTATGGTTTGAAGTACATTGAGTACCGCCTGGCGTTGATCCGGTCGCACCAGCAGGCGCGCAGCGACACGGCCATCTGCATTTACCGTGCTAAACCAGATATCTTCGACCAGATGTTGTTCGGCAATGCCACGAATAGTGTCTTCGTGGCCGGCGTCGGCGATGACTTCGATAATTTTCATAATAACCTGTTTGCCTGAGGAACTGCGGTGATAGCAGATGCATCACATTAGCCGTCTGAAATTTATGGCGTTATTAATAAAAAAGGCAGCAGCCAGAGCTACCGCCTTTATAGTTACAGTACCTGCCTCCGTGGCTTGTTGTTGTTTATGTCCATAAACAGCGGGCTACTGACCCCACCAGCTAATCCCAGCTCAAGGCACCACCGGTTTGATACTCGGTGACTCGAGTTTCGAAGAAGTTCTTTTCTTTTTTCAGATCCAGCACTTCAGACATCCATGGGAAAGGATTGCCGACGCCAGGGTACTGCTCGGGCAGACCAATCTGTGAACAACGACGGTTGGCGATGAACTGCAGATATTCTTCGAACATCGGTGCATTCAGACCGAGTACGCCGCGTGGCACGGTGTCGCGTGCGTATTGTGATTCCAGCTCGACCGCGTCGCGAATCATCTGGATGGCTTCCTGTTTAAATTCAGCGGTCCAGAGGTGCGGGTTTTCGATTTTGATCTGGTTGATCACGTCGATGCCGAAATTCATATGCATGGATTCATCGCGCAGAATGTACTGGAACTGTTCGGCGACGCCGGTCATTTTGTTGCGACGCCCCATGGACAGAATCTGGGTGAAACCCACGTAGAAGAAAATGCCTTCGAAGATCACATAGAACGCAATCAGTTCGCGCAGCAGTTTCTGGTCATTCTCGGGGGTGCCGGTGTGGAAGTTGGGGTCAGATAAATATTTGGTGAATGGCAGCGCCCATTCGGCCTTACGCGCGACCACCGGCACTTCACGATACATGTTGAAGACTTCGCCTTCATCCATACCCAGTGATTCCACACAGTATTGATACGCGTGCGTGTGCACCGCTTCTTCGAAGGCCTGGCGCAGTAAATACTGGCGGCATTCCGGATTAGTGATGTGACGGTACACCGCCAGTACCAGATTGTTCGCGACCAGTGAATCAGCGGTGGAGAAAAACCCGAGGTTGCGCATGACGATGGCGCGTTCGTCTTCGGTGAGACCGTTCGGGTCTTTCCACAGTGCGATGTCGGCGGTCATGTTGATTTCCTGCGGCATCCAGTGATTGGCGCAACCGTCGAGATATTTTTGCCAGGCCCAGTCGTATTTGAACGGCACCAGCTGATTCAGATCGGCGCGGCAGTTGATGATTTTTTTATCATCGACCTGAATGCGTGCAGCACCCATTTCGATATCTTCGAGACCGGTGTTGATGTCGGCATTGAGCGTGCCTTCGGCCTGGTCGAGATTAATGGTAGCGGGTTCCGGGTTGACGCTGGGCGCAGCGCCGGCAGTCGCCATCAGCTGGTCATGGCTGACCAGGCCGTCACCGGCGTGCGGTGCGTTTGCTGTGTTTGTCTGCGGTGGCATGGCAGCCGGCGCAGTGTTGAATTTTGCGAGCGGGTCGTCCCAGTTAAGCATTATTGAGTACCTCTGTAACTGTTTTTTTATTATGTGAAGATTTGTTTTTTGTGTTCGTGCCTGTGTCGTGCGTTCTGTGTTTCATCGGATCCAGTATCATCCACCAGGGTTTGACTGCTGACGGTGTTAGCGCCTGCCAGGTGGTACGCGCCCGGGTAAAATTGAGTCGGATGCCGTCGTGCTCACAAAAGTGAGCGACTTCATCACGACCCGGCTTGCGTGCCAGAGGCAGGTCATACAATGCCTGCCTGAGCTTTGCTGTAAAACTCATTACAGCCCCCTGATTTTTTGTTATTTTTTAAATCTCATAAATCGCTGTGTATTACTGTTGTGTTCCTGTCCACGTCAATGATTCCTGTTTCTATTATTCATTGTTTTTACTGGCAGGCCTCACACTCAGGATCGAGTATCGAACAGGCCTTGGGCGCGGCAGATTCTGCGGTGTTGTTTTGCACCGCGTTCAGCTTGGTGGCACGGCTGCTGTCCATGGTCGATTTCTCGACATGGGTGGCACCCATCGAGCGCAGGTAGTAAGTGGTTTTAAGGCCACGTACCCAGGCCAGCTTGTACAGAGCATCAAGGCGCGCACCGCTCGGCTGTGACATGTACAGGTTTAATGATTGTCCCTGGTCGATCCATTTCTGACGACGCGCGGCGGCTTCGACTAACCAGCGTGGGTCGAGTTCGAACGCGGTCTGGTACAGTTGCTTTAAGCTGTCAGGTACGCGATCGATCTGTTGCACACTGCCATCATAATATTTCAGGTCGTTGGCCATGACTTCGTCCCAGAGACCGTGCTCGCGCAAATCCTGAATCAGATACGGATTCACTACCGTGAACTCACCGGAAAGATTCGATTTCACGAACAGGTTCTGATAGGTCGGTTCGATCGATTGACTGACACCGCAGATGTTGGAAATAGTCGCGGTCGGTGCAATCGCCATGGTGTTGGAATTGCGCATGCCGACTTTTTGCACGCGAGCGCGCAATGAATCCCAGTCAAAGCTGTGGCTGCGGTCGAGCTCGAGATAACCACCGCGGCCTTCGGCGAGATAATCGATGGAGTCGATCGGCAGTACGCCCTTGCTCCACAATGAACCTTCAAAGCTGGAATAACGACCGCGCTCATCGGCGAGATTGGTCGAAGCCTTAATCGCGTAATAGCTCACGGCTTCCATGGTGCGATCGGCAAACTCGACTGCGGCATCAGAAGCGTAAGGCACACGCTGTTTATACAGTGCATCCTGGAATCCCATGATACCCATGCCAACCGGGCGATGACGCAGGTTGGATTCGCGCGCCTGCGGTACGCTGTAATAATTGTAATCAATGACATTGTCCAGCATGCGCATGGCGGTATTAATGGTGCGCTCGAGTTTTTCGGTGTTGAGACCGTTTTCGTCGATGTGTGCCGGGACATTGATTGAACCCAGATTACAGACTGCGATTTCAGCATCGTTGGTGTGCAGGGTTATTTCTGTACACAGATTAGAGCTGTGGACGACGCCGGCGTGCTGGTTGGTGTAACGCAGGTTGCAGGGATCCTTAAAGGTAATCCAGGGATGGCCGGTTTCGAACAGCATGCTCAGCATTTTGCGCCAGAGGTTGGCGGCTTTTAGTGTTTTGTAAACACGAATCTTGCCGTTGCGGGCTTTTTCTTCGTAGGCCAGATACGCTTTTTCAAACTTCGCGCCGCAAAGATCATGCAGGTCGGGGACTTCGTTGGGCGAGAACAGGGTCCAGTCTTTGTCTTCGGCAACGCGCTTCATGAACAGGTCTGGAATCCAGTTGGCAGTGTTCATGTCGTGGGTACGGCGGCGATCATCACCGGTGTTCTTGCGCAGGTCGAGGAATTCTTCGATGTCGATGTGCCAGGATTCGAGATAAGCACACATCGCGCCCTTGCGTTTGCCGCCCTGATTGACCGCCACCGCAGTGTCATTAGCGACTTTCAGGAACGGTACCACGCCCTGTGACTTGCCATTGGTGCCTTTGATGTGCGCGCCCATGCCGCGTACCCGGCTCCAGTCGTTGCCGAGACCGCCAGCGTATTTGGAAAGCAGAGCATCGTCTTTGATGGCGCTGAAAATACCGTCGAGATCGTCGGGCACGGTAGTTAAATAACAGCTCGATAACTGCGGGCGTAATGTGCCCGAGTTGAACAGAGTTGGGGTTGAACTCATGAAGTCGAACGAAGACAACAAACGATAAAACTCGATGGCGCGTTCTTCGCGTTTGATTTCGTTAAGTGCTAGCCCCATGGCGACGCGCATGAAAAAGGCCTGTGGCAGTTCGAAACGCACATTACCGGAATGAATAAAGTAACGATCATAGAGTGTTTGCAGACCGAGATAGGTGAACTGCTGGTCACGTTCCGGCAGCATGGCCTGAGTGAGCTGTTCCAGGTCGTATTCCTGCAGACGCGGGTCGAGCAGTTCGAGTTCGACTGCGCGCGCTATATAGAGTGCAAAATATTCACCGTACTGGCTTTGCATTTCGCCCTGGGTGGCGTGCACCGTAGCACGGTGAACAAAGCTGAGAGCCTCGGTGCGCATGTCGTCGAGCAACAAACGCGCAGCGGTGTAGGAATACTCCGGCTGTTTTTCGATCAGGGTGCGGGCACTCATCACCAGCATGCGGGCGACGTCTTTTTCGGGGACGCCGTCGAACAGATTGCGTTCGGTGTCGCGCAGAATCAGTGCGGGATCGACGCTTTCGAGGCCAACGCAGGCTTCGCCGATAATTGCCTGTAAACGCTGGATATCCAGCGGTACTACGCTGCCATCGATCTGCGTAACCTGAATTTTACTAATGCTGCTTTCGGTTTCGGCATCGATTTCGATGGCAACCGTTTGCTGCTGTTCGCGGGCGCGCGCGTGTTCTTCGCGATAGATCACATAGGAACGCGCAATGCGCTGGTGACCGCCACGCATCAGCGCGAGTTCGACCTGATCCTGAATGTCTTCGATGTGGAAAGTACCGCCGTCGGGGATGCGGCGGGTGAGGCCGTATTCGACATCATTGACCAGGGTCTGCACGATTTCACGAATCCGGCTGCTGGCAGCAGCATTACCGCCTTCAACGGCGAGAAATGCCTTGGTCATGGCGACCGCGATTTTTTCGCGGTCATACGATGTGACCTTGCCGTTACGACGAATCACCCGAAACTTGCCGGGCGCGGTGGCTGCGATACTGCTGCTGTCTGTGTTGGGGGTTGTGGTAGCTGAGGATTTAGTCTGTTCTGTCGTTGGTGTGTTGGCTTGCATCCCGGTTCCGCTCAGTTTTTGGATTATAGTTTTTGTACGTCCCTGGCGTGCAGGCGCGAACTGAGTTCTGCATCTGCTTGATCAACAGCCACCGATTCGGGTGGCCTGTGATTTTCACGTCAGATTCAATGAGATATATAAATTGAACCCGAACGTGCACTTCCTGTGTGGGTGAAGCGGCATCGATAGCATTGCGCACTTCACTAGCGGTCTACTATAGGGTGTGGTTTGAGCCCAAGTCAAGCACTATATATTGTGTATATTCTAGTGGAGAAATCGAGGGTAAGTTGTGGATAAAATTGGAAATAATCTTCTGAATCAATAACTTGATATAGGGTCTGCGGATCTGATTCAGTATTTCATAAAGTACCCATATAAGTTTTTTTTGGGTTTATATAACAAATTCATGACAGCCTGTTCAGGTGTTATTTAAAGCGGTAAACAATAGCTGTAATACTTTTGCTAAAGACAGTTATATGGCTCTAACGGGTCTCCAGGCTGTCACGATGACCGTCAAATGATTTATACACAATCACGTCGATGAGCTGGTTGTTCTCATTGAAACACCATTCGCCATACGTTGTGGTGCGAGTCGCACCCCAGTAATACCAGCCCATATTTGCCTTGATCGAGGCGCTGCCTTTTTGTTTTTCTTTGCTCTCGCGTGCGAGGCAGGGGGTATTAGCGCGAACGAGCAACTCACCTTCGGGTTGAACACGCTGTTTGATCAGATCAACAGCGGTTTTGATGCTGATGCCAGGCTCGGTGATGGCCAGATATTGACGACGCAGATCTTCATCGGGTTGACTGAGATGCGAGCAGCCGCTGGCGAACAGGTAAAGAGTGGACAATAAAAACAGACGACGCATATGATGCAGGCCTATGAAATACGTGCTGTCTATCATACTGCTTCTGGTGATCTTTGTGTGCACAATTCTGCTGCGCAATCAGGCGCACTTGTTTGAGTCACCGGGGCTGGGCAAACGGCTGCTGGTGTACTTGACAGAAAACGTAGCGCAGACCAGTACCGAACCGGTATTCCCTGAGTTGCGTCCCGAGGTTTACCCGGTGAGTGCTAATACGCTTTATCGCGAGCTGCGATTTGCCATCAGTAGCTTAGGCTGGTCGCTGGAAGATGGGCCTGCCGCCGATCATCCCCAGCAAAAGCCCTGCCTGCACGCAGTGGTGACTAGCTCCCTGCTGGGTTTTGAGGATGATGTGGTGATCATCGTGCAGGAGCTGGCCTGTGAGTACCAGCAGGCGCTCAGCTATCTGAAAGTACGTTCGAGTTCGCGCATCGGCAAAGCGGATTTCGCGGCAAACGCAGGCCATATCCAGAGCCTGTTTGCGCAACTCAAACGCCAGCTCGACGCGCAGTCAATAACAGCACTGTCAGCCACGCGCTGCCGGGCCGAGGCTGCACCGAAACCGCCTGACTTATAATGGCGGTTGTTTCCAGCGTCGCCAGGTTTTGCGAAATGGCAGATATTTTCCGTACTCGTAGATGGCCAGTCCGGCGAGAATCAGCGCCGTACCCAGCCAGACGCGCGCACCGATAACTTCGCCGTTCAACCGTGCTCCCAGCAGGAGCGCGCTCACCGGTGTAATCAGAGTGATCAGTGCGACTCGTTGTGCGCTGATGTTTTGCAGCAAATAAAAATACAGTGGAAAACCAATCGCAGTGCCCATTAGTGCCAGATAGATGATTGATAACAGAGTCTTTGCGGGTACGGCTGTGGGCAGACCGTGCAGCAGGCTGTTGAGCCAGAACAGCGGCATGGCCAGTAACAGGCTTCCCGTGGTCACCGAAATTGCCGGTAGCGAAGGTCTGAGTTTTTTCAGCAGCACCGCGCCGAATGACTGCGAGGCGGCGGCGACGACGATGCCGACGACACCGTACCAGGCGGCAGATTCGAGCTGGAAGCTTTCTGCGAACACCACCGCCAAGCCGGCCAGCCCCAGTAACATGCCGGTGAGTTTGCCAGCGGAAAACTGGCTTTCCGGTAATAAGATCACCGCGAATAAACTGGTCAGCAAGGGTGAAAGTCCAAAGATCACCGAAATCCAGCCTGACGGGATATGCTGCGCCGAGGCGTAGGCCAGGGTCATGGCGACAAACATTGATAAACCACCGGCCGCGTAGACCCGAATCGCATGGCGGTCGAATGGCAGTGGCTTGTGCCACAGTTTAGTGGTGATGAGCAGGACAATCAGCCCGATCAGCATGCGCGCAGCGACGCCGAATTCGTAACCCACAGTGACACCGCTCCACTGGATGCCCAGTGGGGTGGTGCTCCATATTGTAATTACAATCAAAAATGCGGCGGGTACCGACATCAGAGTTCTCCATGTCTTCGTTTGCGGAAAATAAGCAAAAAAAAGCCGCTGGGTGAGCAGCGGCCTGGTGTGTTCGAAAGTTTTTAGATCAGGTTTTCGAATCGGCAACAGGCCATGGCTGTGTGCGCCATGCTGGCAGCATAATCACGCGGCATGATTTCGCAAATAAAAAGGCGGTGTGGCTGTTGGTCTTCATGCTTTGATAGTCGCTGTTTGGCAGGATGCTGTCAACGCTTTTATCACAGTGAGAGGTGCTTTTTGTGCGAGCTGGCCACGGCGAGGCGTTAGCTGGTTGTGGGAGGCCGTCAATGGCCGGAGGCTAGCGGTCTGGTCAGTAGTATTTGCCAATCCGGCCTGTTTCGGGTGCGTTGCTTCATTTTTTAGTGAAACAACTATGCTTGGTAGAAATTTAGAGAAGCCAGTGATGACGGCGAGAAGGCCGCCAAGGGCAGCAACAGTACGGTACGCTGGCAGAAGTGCTGAGTCGAGTGCCCGGCGAAAGATGACCTATCAGCAACCCAGGGGCTGGTTATTCTATCAGCGTGATATGCGTCAGGACGCATACGATATCGTGTTCGACGGCCCACATTTTATTTCCTGGCGCACCCTGCAATCTAATCACACGCCAGTGGCCAAGTTGCCGGGTAAGCTGGTGTTTGCCGTGGTCGCCAGACAGGATGATGCCGGTATCAAAGAACTCGACAATCTGGTGAATCAGTCAGTCTGTACTGTCTCGCCACCGAATCTTTCAACACTAACCCTTCTGGTGCTGTATCAAATCCGGTTAGACAGCCTCGGCTGGTGAGCGCGAAAGGTGGTGCGCCGGGTGTTTACAAATAATTCAAGAAAGGCGAATGTAAGGCGGCCATTTTGTGTGATAAGTTTTTTGATAAAAGACTTCCAGAAGAAGAGCGGGCGAAGTTTAAAGTTCTGTATCGCAGTCAGCCGATTTCGAATCAGGGGATTACTGTTAGCAGTCGCGTCACTGAAGAACAGCGCAGAAAAATTACCGAGTTTCTGTCACAGGAAACCCCGGCGACACTGCCAATTTTGAAACGTTTTGCGCCCAAAGCGAAAGAGATGATTACCGCGAGCAATGAAGACTGTGATGAACATTATCGCCTGCTCACCGGGGTGATATTCGGCTGGGAAGTTACCAATCCCGAATATCTGCGTAAGCAAAAGGCTAACTGAGCCCAGATAACGCACGGTCATGTTGTCGTGCAGTGGCGACATGATCATGTGGGATGGGTTGGAAGGTTCGCGGTTCTTGTTGTGCGCAGTCCTGCACCTGATTCCGCGAGTGGTTTTTTGCCGGTTCAGGGTTTAGCTGAATTTCTTTTTCTGATTTTTTTCTTGCCGACATCTTTGTTTCGCGGTTTGGTTCTCATCTTGACTTTCTTTTTGTTGTTTTTCTTGCCGGTTTCCATTTCGCGAGGTGGCATACGGGGTTTTTCAGGTTTGCTGTTTTTGGAGAGTAGCGAGATATTTATTTGCTGGCCAGAGACCCGAACCTTTTTTAAAGATTGCAGGAGTTCTTTCGGCATATCAGCAGGCAGGTCAACCAGGCTGTAATCATCGTGAATATCGATACGGCCGATGTATTTGCTGTCGATATTGGCTTCATTGGCAATCGCGCCGACAATGTTGCCGGGTTTGACTTCATGGTTGTGGCCGACCTCAATGCGGAAACGATCCATGCCTTCTTCGTTGGGCGATTCTTTTCGGCTAAATGGTTCGCGTTTCGCAAACGGTTTACGTTCCTTATCCGGACGATCTCTGTTGCTGCGTTGTCTGCGTGGTGCGCGGTCATTGTCATCCCGGTTGCGCTCGGCTTTGCGTTCGGGCTTGTTCTGCAATAATAAGGGTGTGTCACCCTGCGCCAGCTGTGCCAGTGCAGCGGCGACTTCCAGCGCGGGTACGTTGTGTTCCTGCTGGTATTGTTCGATGAGTTGATAGAACAGGCCGAGTTCTTCGGTCGCCAGTGTATCTGTGATGCGTTGTTTGAATTTGGCGATGCGGTTGTCATTGATTAGCTCGGTCGAGGGCAGATCCATGATTTCGATTTTTTTATTCGTCGCGCGCTCAATAGCGTGGAGCAAACGTTTTTCACGCGGCGCAACGAATAAAATAGCGTCACCGTGACGACCGGCACGACCGGTGCGGCCGATGCGGTGTACGTAGGCTTCGGTATCATAAGGAATATCGTAATTGACGACGTGGCTGATGCGATCGACGTCGAGGCCACGGGCGGCAACATCGGTGGCGACGATAATATCCAGCTTGCCGTTCTTTAAGTTTTGTACCGTACGTTCGCGCTGATTCTGTGCGATGTCACCGCTGAGTGCGGCAGCGGCGTAACCACGGGCTTCCAGTTTATCCGCAAGCTCGACCGTCGCGGTCTTGGTGCGCACGAACACAATCATGGCGTTGAAATCTTCGGCTTCGAGAATACGGGTGAGCGCGTCGAGTTTGTGCACGCCGCTGACCAGCCAGAAGCGCTGACGAATAGTTTCCGCGGTGGTAGTCTTGAGCTTGATCGTGACCTGCTCGGGGTTGTTCAAATGATTGGTGGCGATGCGGCGGATTTGTTGCGGCATGGTGGCCGAGAATAACGCGATCTGTCGTTGCGCAGGTGTTTGTTCCAGTATCCACTCGACGTCATCGATAAAGCCCATGCGCAGCATTTCGTCGGCTTCGTCGAGCACCAGCGCCGCGAGTTGATCGAGTTTTAAAGTGCCGCGACGCATGTGATCCATGACTCGCCCGGGAGTGCCCACCACGACATGCACGCCACGCTCCAGGGCGCGGATCTGACCGCGATAATCCTGGCCGCCGTAGATCGGCAATACGTGAAAGCCCTTGATGTGTCTGGCGTAGGTCTGGAAGGCTTCTGCCACCTGAATCGCCAGCTCACGCGTCGGTGCCAGCACCAGCACCTGCGGGGCTTTTTGTTTTAAATCCAGTTTTGATAACAGCGGCAGGGCGAAGGCTGCGGTTTTACCGGTGCCGGTTTGTGCCTGGCCAAGGACATCACGACCTTCCAGCAACAGCGGTATGGTCTGCGCCTGTATCGGCGAGGGCGTCTCGTAGCCGACATCATCCAGCACTTTGAGGATAGCCGGGCTCAACGCCATTTGATCGAACGTGGGGGTCGTCTGGGTGGTCATGATATGCCTGAAATCGATAGTAAGCGAGAGAAGCGAGCAGCGATCCTGCCAGGGCTTCGTTATCCCTCTGCGGGCCCCGGTGAAGCGGGAGCGAGGTGTCTACAGAAGGGGGCGTAGTCTAACGGTTTACGTCTGTGCTTGCATGCTTATTTTGTGCTAAACGTCGGGAAATCAGGTAGTAAGCAATTCGAAACCGAATATCGGTCACTGTCTGCAGGGTGGGTGGGCAACAAGGGCGCATCCATCGCGGAGGGTCCGTTGGGCGAAGCCGTGTGGCTGCGGCACCAGGCGTTACCGACACGGCCAGACCGTTGGCCGCTATGATTGCTTAAGGTCTCATCCGGCGAGGCCTTCGCCTTAAAACGGCCTGCCGAGCCTTGTGATAAATGGCTCGGCAGGCAGGTGATCGGGGAAAACTCATTTCCTGAACCCGGCAGCGTGACGCTACCCGTCCAGTATGACGATACTGTGATCTATCTGGCAAATTGATAGCGCGATGGCTCAGAGAGTTATTTGGCTCAGGATGCGATCATGCGCCTCGGCGAGACATTAACGTTTGTGTTTGATAGCAACGCAACAGCCAAAATCCAGCGGTAATTGTTTATAGTACGCGTATGGATACAGTAATGCACAGTTTTGGGTCTATGGGGCGTGGTGAATGGGCTGAGCTCGGCTTTTTTGTGTTTTTAAGTCTTGTTGTGATTGTCTGGTGTGTGCAATATCGCAGGCAGTGGGCACCGCGCAAAAGTCACCCGCCAGTTTCACAGCATAAAATTCCGAGCTGGTATGCACTTCCGGAAACCCAGCTGATAGTGTTAACGCTGCCATTACATCTATTGTGGGAAATTGCCCAGTTTCCATTGTTCACTGTCTGGCACGAAGGTGACTGGAGTTACATACTGTATGGTCTGGTTCATTGCACGCTGGGTGATCTTTTAATTACGCTCAGTGTGTTCTGGCTGGTGGCGCTGCTCAATCAATCACGTTACTGGGTGACGAAGGCCGCGCTATCCAACATTGTGTTGTTCACACTAATGGGGCTGGGGTATACCATTTATAGTGAGATTGTAAATACGCGTATCAAAGGTACCTGGGGCTATACCGAGCTCATGCCCATCATACCTGTGGTTGAGATTGGTGGCATGCCGTTTATGCAGTGGCTATTGATACCACCGATAACGCTCTTACTAATGCGTCTGTTGGTACCGCTGAAAACCAAAACAGTTATATTTAATGATGACAGATAAAGGACATAAATTTTTGAAAAATTTTGCCATTATAGCGGGTATGTTGCTTGCTGCCTGGTTGCTATTTTATCTCGATGAGGTTGCTCGTTACAGCGTTGATAAAAGTGATGTCACAGAGAAAGTAATATCAACAAACCCAATTGCAGTATCATTTAATGACCAGGTTAAGCCGATTTTGGACAAGCGCTGCGTGGTTTGTCATAGTTGTTATGATGCCCCGTGCCAGCTGAAATTATCCTCAGTAGAAGGCATTGCGCGTGGCGCAAATAAAGAAAGGGTCTACAATCCTCGAAGGCTAACGGCAATGGAGCCGACGCGGTTATTCGTAGACGCAAAATCTACAGATGAATGGCGACAGCGAAACTTTCATTCTGTGATTGATAAGGCAGATGAAGTGTCTACTGGTGATGGTTCGTCGCTGATGCAAAAGCTGCTGAAGTTAAAACAGGACCACCCTCAGGCAAAGAGTGGAAAATTATCCGATGACTTTTCGCTTGAGATTGACCGTGATCAAATATGCCCAACGCAGGAATCATACAATACATATATAGAACAGCATCCTTTGTGGGGCATGCCATACGCAATGCCGAATCTAACTCAGAAAGAAAATACAGTGTTACAGGCGTGGCTTGAGAACGGCGCGAAAATGCCAGCAGTTGAAGGCGACAGGGTAGAGATGCTGCCTCAGATTAGTGCCTGGGAGCGTTTTTTAAATCAAACATCAAACAAGCATCGTCTTGTCAGTCGTTATATTTATGAACATCTGTTTCATGCGCATATCCACTTTGCTGACTCTCCCCCGAGAGAGTTTTATCGATTAGTGCGTTCAGGTACGCCCTCAGGTAAAAAAATTGATGAGATTGCCAGCCTGCGGCCCTATGATGACCCTGGCGTCGAGAATTTTTACTATCGGTTAAAGCGGTATACGCCAACGATTGTGGCCAAGAATCATATTGTCTATGAGCTTTCAGAGCAGCGTATGCAGCGATATCAGGCGCTTTTTATTAAGCCAGACTATAAAGTCGTGACATTGCCTTCTTATGCGCCAGAGGTGGCAGCAAACCCATTCAAGGCTTTTGAAGCAATCCCGCCGGACTCGCGCTACCGATTTTTACTTGATGAGGCTCGCTTCTTTATCGAAGGTTTTATAAAGGGCCCAGTCTGTCGTGGCCAGATAGCACTTAATGTCATTGAAGATCAGTTTTGGGTGGTGTTCTTTAATCCAGATCAGAATACTTTCACTACACAGCCATCATTTTTAAATGCGGCTGCAGATTATTTGAAGATTCCATCCGAACGTGGCAGTCACCTGAATTTACTGCCGATCTGGACAGATTACTGGCAACGCCAAAAAGCGTATATGGCAACCAAGCAGCGCTATTTTGAAAACATGAGGGCACATAGTCTGGAGCAGGCATTAGATTATATATGGGATGGTCAGGGTGAAAATCCCAATGCGGCGCTGACTGTATTTCGGCATTTTGATAGTGCTTCTGTAGAATATGGCTTAATCGGAAAAATGCCTGAAACCGCGTGGGTGATAGATTATCCATTGCTTGAACGTATCCACTATTTGCTGGTTGCAGGTTTTGATGTATACGGCAATATAGGACACCAGCTGAGTACTCGCATATACATGGATTTTTTGCGTATGGAGGGTGAGGATCACTTCCTGGCGTTCCTGCCAGCGAGTAAGCGCAAAGCAATCCGAGACAGCTGGTATCAGGGTATCAGGTCTGAGCTGGATATTTTATTCAAAGCGCCGATGGACTGGCTACAGGTCGACGCGGTGCATGGCTATAAAACTGAGGCGGTGCAATCAGAGTTGTACCGGCACATTAAAACTAGAATGGGTGGTTTGTTACAGAGGCAGGAAATGATAAATCTATGCGGCAGGACAAACTGTGCCAGAGATAATAGCTATGCAATAAAAGTAAAAGCAGACAAGAGCATGCAGAAAATAGCTGGCATGACTGGCATACAACTACACGATTTTCCTGAGGTGGCTTTTGTTCGTGTTGTTACTGATGATCCTGAAGCGTCTTTTGTTTATACCATCATGCGCAACAAGGCGTATAAAAATGTTATGTCATTGTTTTCTGATGAACGTGAACGTGTATTAGATGATATCGAACAGGACAGTTTGACTATTGTTGACTGGCTTGCAGGCAGCTATCCAAACTTCTTTTTTAGTGTGCATGAAAAAGACCTGGAAACATTCGTGACACACTGTACCCAAGTTAAAAATTCGAAGGATTTTG
>JASBSR010000030.1 GCA_030148865.1 Gammaproteobacteria bacterium | reverse complement strand
CCCGGAATAATCCAGCGCCACCGCTGTATACCGTCCTTGACTTGCTGTTGTTCACAGCACTTTGACTGGTCGACCCCCAGTGTTAGCAGGTAACAGAACAAGATATCCGGACTGTACAATCAAATGGCGACTGCTACACATTAGTGAAAAAAATATTAGTCTGTTGTTAAACATCATAGCTTATCCCTCTATGGACTAAATGAACCTAAACTACACATCCTGAATACAAAAATACATACATCGTTTCTACCAGCAGGCCAACTCTATTCATTTTTCTTTTCTTATAAAGCCATCAACTCAATTTCCCCTATTAATTCGAGTCGGACCCCATTTTTCGCACATTTTTCGGAAAGGTATTGTACTCTGTTCATGTCCTTATAAACTCCCGCCTGTAGTGCTTAACTAAGCCACGCAAAAATCCGGATGGCAGAGTTCTGCGCTACTTTAAATAAAGCAATTTATACCGCATTAGAAACGAATGCCAACAAACAAAAAACCACGGCATTCATAAACAATTAGAAATATCATGCAATCCTAACGCGGTTCTTCATCTAACCTCTTGAATTACCAGAAAGCCCCAATCCCTGCCACTCCCTGCCCACCATGCATGTGTGCAGTCTTGATATCAGCTTCACCCACCCCACCCAAAGCAAACACCGGCATATTGACCAACCCGACCAGGCTTTGAAATATTGCCCAGCCTAAAGGTTCGGCATCTGGGTGCGTGCTGGTTTTCTGTACGGGTGAGAGCACGGCGAAATCGGCGTGTAGGGCTTCGGCTTTTTGTAGATCCTGACGCGTGTGGCAGGAAGCTGAAAACACATCGCAGTCCGGACGAATACTTAGTGTTGATAGCATGATGCTGTCAGCATGAATGTTTTTACAATGGCTTTTTGCGCGTAATGATTCGGGAACATTGAGTAGCAACATCGCATGGGCACGCGCGCACAGTATTTCTGCCTGTCCTAGTACCTGCTCTGCGAGCACTAGATTTTTCTGCAACCAGTCGGATTTTAATCTTAGTTGCACGAGGCGTATGTCGTTGCTTAGCGCCTTCGATAATTTATCTGAAAACTCATCTAATGTATCAAAGCTGCCGGTGATAAGGTAGCGTTCGGGTAATCGCAGAGCTTTTATAATGGCGACATTAGCAGCGGGGAATTCATTGGCATTGAGTGTAGCGATGGAAGCCCAACGCACAGGCTGCGCTTCTTTGCCGTGCGGCGTGCCGGTGTAGTGCTGGACTTTCCAGACATCCAGCAACACCGCTTTGTCACCATAGTCGTGGTGGACGCGGATCAGAGGTCTTGATTGGGTTATGGTAATGCCGGTTTCTTCGTGCAATTCGCGTACCAGCGCCTGTTGCACGGTTTCATTGGCTTCGACTTTGCCGCCAGGGAACTCCCAGAGCCCGCCCTGATGTGAGTCTGCGTGACGTTTGCAGATAAAGACTTCGTCGTTGTCATTGACGATGGTGGCAACTGCGACGTGGATTTGGGCTGGGTTCATGATCATTAAATTGTGCTACTAAGTGCTAATGATTATACCCACAAAGCAGTGCGCACTGCAGGACAGGCGTCTTGATTATGCTTTCTGGATTCCAGTATGCTTGTAATCATTCTAGACCATTGCACAACGCCTCAAATAATGCCGACATACAAGTCCAGCCAGTTTGGGTTAAAACGTTCGATCATTGTCAGTTTATCTTTTCTGGTCCAGTTCTTAGTTGTCGTACAGCTCGTACCAGACCAGCGTGTGCACCTGATGCTTTCGAGTGAAACCTTCTGCTAAATCGTGTTTGTGTTGCCAGACGCGTTTGATTACATTTGAGGTGACGCCAGTATAAAGCGTGCCGTTTCTTTTACTGGCGAGAATATATACGCAGGGCTGTTTTAGCATTGAACCTCCGTATTCATGCAGTGGTGGTGCTGCTGCCACTCTGGATTCCGGCATTCGCCGGAATGACAGCTGTTCAATCAGCTTCTGTACTCAGCATTAATACGCACGTATTCGTGTGACAGGTCGCTGGTCCAGATCACTGCGTTGGCATCACCACGATTGAGCTGAACCTTGATGCTGATATCATCCTGCAACATCACGCGTTTGCCCTGCGCTTCGCTGTAAGCCGCATCGCGTTCACCGGCACTGATGATGCAGACGTCATCGAGATGCACGCTGACGTTTTCAATCTCGAGATTCTCAACACCAGCACGGCCGATGGCGGCAAGAATCCGGCCCCAGTTCGGGTCGCTGGCGAAAAACGCGGTTTTCACTAATGGTGAATGCGCGATGGTATAGGCGACCTGACGTGCTTCATCAATATCGAGGGCTGACTGCACGTCGACAGTAATAAATTTTGTCGCACCTTCGCCGTCGCGTACCACCAGCTGGGCGAGCTGGGTGCAGACTTCCTCGATGCAGGCTGCAAATGCTTTACCGTTGCTGTCTGCACTAATCGGTGTATTGCCTGCCGCGCCAGTGGCAGTGAGCACACAGGCATCGTTAGTCGAGGTATCGCCATCAATGGTGATAGCATTAAAACTTTTAGCGACCGCACTGGCGAGCGCAGTAGCAAGAAATTTTTTATCCACCGCAGCATCGGTAAAAACATAAGCCAGCATGGTCGCCATGTTGGGACAGATCATGCCCGAACCTTTGGCGAAACCGCTGACAGTGATGGTGTTACCGTTGAGTTCGAACTGGCGCGACACTGTTTTGGCGACGGTATCGGTGGTCATGACGCCAGTCGCGGCCTGCATCCAGGTATCGCTGCTCAAACTTGTTGATGTCGCCTGTATGCCCTGCTGGAGTTTTGCCATCGGTAGCGGTTCACCGATGACGCCGGTCGAAAATGGCAGGACTTCACTGGCGCGACAGCCAAGCGCAGCGGCGACCCATTCGCAGGACTGCTCCGCATCGCGCAGACCCTGCTTACCGGTGCCGGCATTGGCATTGCCGGCATTAATTAACAGCGCGCGGGGCATACCCATTTCGATATGCCGCCTGGCAATCACTACCGGTGCCGCACAAAACTGGTTGCGGGTGAAAACCGCTGCCGACACACTGGTCTCTGCCAGTTGAATCAGTACGACGTCGGCTTTGCCGTTCTTTTTGATACCACTGGCGGTCGCCGCCAGCTGCACGCCAGCGACAGGAATCAACGCTTCGGGTTGTGTCAGTCCAACAGCCACGGGGCACCTGATTGAGTCGTTATAGAATCAGGTCAATTTACCATGACAGTGTTTGAATTTCTTGCCAGAACCGCAATAACAGGGTTCATTACGGCCAGGTTTTTTCTCGGCCACGATGGGTTGCTGCACAGCTGGTTGCGCAGCCGCTTCATTCTGCTGTAAGTCATCGGCAGACTGGTGCTGATAATGCACATCGGTCGGTTTTTGTCTGCCCTGTTCTTCCAGCTGCTCAACTTCTTCCGGGGCTTTAATCTCAACCTTGCTCAGCAGGGTAATGGCTTCGTGTTTAATGCGATCGAGCATTTCACTGAACATTTCGAAGGCTTCGCGCTTGTATTCCTGTTTAGGATTTTTTTGCGCATAGCCGCGCAAATGAATGCTCTGACGTAAATAGTCCATCGCCGCAAGATGCTCTTTCCAGAGCTTGTCGAGCACGTTGAGCACAATAAATTTTTCGTAGTTGCGCATGGTTTCCGCGCCCACCAGCGATTCTTTGGCCTGATAATCGGCGATCAGGGTGGCGATGATTTTGTCGTGTAGACCTTCGGCGGTGAGCGCATCGTCCTGCTCCAACCAGAGCGATAGCTGCATCTGACTACCGAACTCGTTATAGAGAGCTTCTTCGAGACCATCGATATTCCATTGCTCGTCGAGACTACCCGGCGGAATATAGCTATTGAAAACATGATTGATCACATCTTCTCGAATGGCATAGACCATGTCTGAAAGATCATTTGCCGCCATCATTTCATTGCGCTGTGCATAAATCACTTTACGCTGATCGTTGGCAACATCGTCGTACTCCAGCAATTGCTTGCGGATATCGTAGTTGTGACCTTCGACTTTGCGCTGGGCGTTTTCAATGGCGCGATTCACCCAGGGATGTTCAATGGCTTCGCCGCGCTGCATGCCGAGTTTTTTCATCAACGAACCAACACGCTCTGAAGCAAAAATGCGCATCAGATCATCCTGTAGCGACAGATAAAACCGGCTGGAACCGGGATCACCCTGGCGACCGGAACGACCGCGCAGCTGATTGTCGATACGGCGCGACTCGTGGCGTTCGCTGCCAATCACGTGCAGACCGCCTGCTTCCAGCACCTGCTGATGGCGTTGTTCCCAGTCCTCGCGGATAGCTTTGATGTCGGCTTCGCTGGCATCGGTTTTTGCCGCCAGCTCGGCTTCGAGACTGCCGCCGAGCACAATGTCAGTACCGCGACCGGCCATATTGGTCGCAATCGTAACCGCGCCCGGACAACCTGCCTGCTGCACCACATGAGCTTCGTTCTCATGCTGTTTGGCATTCAGTACATTGTGTTTGATTTTCGCCTGTTTCAGCATCGCCGATAAGCGCTCCGAGACTTCGATCGACGCCGTACCCACCAGCACCGGTTGCTTGCGCTCGACGCAGCCGCGGATATCTTCGATCACGGCTTCGAATTTTTCTTCCGGGCTCATATAGACCTGGTCGACATGATCAATGCGCACCATTTCTCGATTGGTGGGAATGATCACCACTTCGAGATTGTAAATCTGCAACAACTCAGTCGCTTCGGTATCCGCGGTACCGGTCATGCCCGAAAGTTTGTTGTAGAGGCGGAAATAATTCTGGAAAGTAATCGACGCCAAGGTCTGATTTTCCTGCTGAATCGGCACCCCTTCTTTAGCTTCGATGGCCTGATGCAAACCATCGGACCAGCGTCGTCCCGACATGGTACGACCGGTGAATTCATCGACAATCACGATCTGATTGTTCTGCACGATATAATGCACATCGCGCTGGAACAACACCAGCGCGCGTAAGGCAGCATTCAGGTAGTGCACCAGATTGATATTGGTCGCGCTATACAGATTATCATCTGCACTCAGAATACCCACTTCGACCAGAATGTCTTCGACTTTCTGGTGGCCCTGCTCGGTGATATGCACGGTGCGTTGTTTTTCATCGACCGAAAAATCACCTTCTTCCTCTTCTTCCTTGTTCTGACGATGCTTGCCGCGCTCGAGTCTTTTGACGATGTCGCGGAAACTCAGGTGCAGCTCACTGCTATCACTCACTGAGCCGGAAATAATTAACGGCGTTCTCGCTTCGTCGATCAGGATCGAATCGACTTCATCGACCACGGCAAAATTGAGTGCGCGCTGAACTTTTTCATCGGTGGTGAAGGCCATGTTGTCGCGCAAATAATCAAAACCGAATTCGTTGTTGGTGCCATAAGTGATATCGGCGGCATACGCCTGCTTTTTCGCGGTCGGATCCAGGCCGCTGATGCTAACGCCGGTGCTTAAGCCGAGAAAACCGTAGAGTCGACCCATCCATTCGGCGTCACGCTGTGCCAGATAATCATTCACCGTGATTACGTGGACACCTTCACCCGGGAGTGCATTGAGGTAGGCTGCCAGTGTCGCCACCAGGGTTTTACCTTCACCGGTGCGCATCTCGGCAATTTTGCCACTGTGCAGCACCATGCCACCGATGAGCTGCACATCGAAATGACGCATGCCGAGCACACGCTTGCCAGCTTCGCGCACGGTGGCGAATGCTTCTGGCAGTAAATCATCAAGATTTGCCCCGTCCTGCAGGCGTTGTCTGAATTCGAGGGTTTTGCCGGCCAGCGTCTGATCATCCAGCACTTCGTACTCGGCTTCGAGCTGGTTGATTTTCTGGACTGTTTTCCGGTGATGCTTTACCAGACGGTCGTTACGGCTACCGATAATCTTGCGTGCAAACTTTGTAATCATTATTTAGACTGGGTTGGAAAGTGCAGCGCCACTGTGCGCAACGATTGCGATTAAGAAAGCGGTATTATGCCCGAGAAAGCCCGTCCATTGAAAAAATTCTGCTCATAACTCTACTATCATGCATCATCCTGCCACGACTACCGTGAATGGCAATTGATCTCAGCGACTCGCCTGAACAAAGGCCACCGGGTCAATCTGGCGATCATTCCTGAGTACTTCAAAGTGTACGTGGGGGCCAGTGGAACGACCGGTCGATCCCATTAACGAGATCGGCTGGCCTTTTTCAACAGCATCACCCACTGCGACCAGAATCTCTTTATTATGCCCGTAGCGTGTGACGTAGCCATTACCATGGTTAATTTCGACCAAATTACCATAACCGTAGCGCGGTCCGGCCCAGGTAATAACGCCATTGGCAACAGCGACAATTTTACTGTTTTCCTTGCCAGCAAAATCCATACCCTTGTGCATTTCCAGCTTGCCATTAAACGGATCGATACGTTTTCCAAAATAGGATGAAATCCAGCCTTTGGTGATTGGCCGACCGGCAGGTCTGGCTTCGTAGAGTATCTGCTTTTTGACGATCAGGTCTTCGAGTATCGCCAGTTGCTGCTCACGGCTGTCAAGCTGATCGCTGAGTTCGCCCAGAACATCCTGAAAATTGCTGGAGATACCGGCTTCAGGCTCATCGGGGCCGCCATAACCAGGCAGATTATCAAAATCAAATTCACCGGCATCGATTTTGGCGATTTTAATCAACCGCTGGCCGAGCGCATTAATGCGCGTAACATGGGCCTGCATCTGACCCATACGCGCAGACAGTGCGTCAAGATCAGATTCGGTGGCGATACGGGTTTTCTGAAGCAGTGTCTGCTGCTGTTGCAGTTCACTACTGAGGTCGGCCAGCTGACTGGTCACACCCTCAGTCTTGCCCCACCAATAACCGGCAACGCCTGCCCCGCCCAGCACGCCAAGGAACAGGCTCGCGAGTACGATCAACTGCCAGCGGCTACCAAACTGGCAGCGCATGGGACGACCCTTGTATTTACCTAAGAGAATAATATTCATAGTATGATATTTCTGCTACGCCCAGATGCACTTCCGGAACAGAGAAGTATAGTCAAAGGAGTCGTTTTTTGTCATTTATCAATTATTTGAGCAATCTAGAGACTCGGAGCCAATCGTGAAACCACTCAGCAGACTGCTCGACCCCGCTTTGCTGGCACGTTCACGGCGATATGATCGCCTCAGCCTGCATTTGCGGCAGTCCTTGCCTGCGGAGTGCGACGGTCATTATGCCATCGCCGGTATTCATCAGCAGGAGCTGGTAATAGTGGTGGATTCGCCGGTATGGGCGACCCGCCTGCGGCAACTTGCGCCACAAATTCTTGCTCTCGCCAGTGAGCAGCAGACTGCGCTGCACCACATTCAGATCAAAACGCGTTTGCCGAACGCCGAACCATTGCGCATCACGCCCCCGGTCAGGTCGGTAAAACGCCAACTGAGCCCACGCGCCAGTCAGCAACTCAGCTCAGCCGCTGCCGGCATTGCCGACCCGTCACTCAAAAATGCACTGTTAAAACTCGCCCGTCGTCACAAAAAAACAGGCGTCTAAAACGCCTGAATAGGTTGAGTATATGAAATCGGCGAAGCCGCTTCGTCGTCCTCGAAAGTGACTTCTTCCCAGGCGGATTCATCTGCGATCAACGCCTTGAGCAATTTGTTATTGAGTGCGTGCCCAGAACGATAGCCCGAGAAGGCACCAATCAGGCTGTGCCCCAGCAGATACAGATCGCCGATGGCATCCAGAATTTTGTGTTTGACGAACTCGTCTTCGTAGCGCAGGCCGTCTTCGTTGAGCACCCGGTATTCATCGACCACGATAGCATTATCCATGCTGCCGCCGAGCACCAGGTTCTGCTTGCGCAGGTGCTCGATGTCGCTCATAAAACCGAAGGTACGGGCGCGGCTGATTTCTTTCACAAACGAGGTAGTGGAAAAATCAATCTCGGCACTGCCCGGACAGCCATTAAACGCCGGATGGTCAAAATCGATCGAAAAGCTGACTTTAAAACCTTCAAACGGTTCGAAGCGTGCCCATTTATCCTGTTCTTCGACCTGAATCGCTTTTTTGATACGAATAAAGCGTTTCGGTGCCGACTGCTCGACGATACCAGCCGACTGGATCAGGAACACAAACGGGCCTGAGCTACCGTCCATGATCGGGACTTCGGGTGCACTGACATCGACATAGGCATTATCTATGCCCAGACCCGCCATGGCGGACAACAAATGCTCGACGGTGGAGACCCGCACGCCGTCCTGTTCCAGCGTAGTCGATAAGGTGGTCGGGCCGACATTATCGGCCGAGGCTTTGATGATCACGGGTTCATTGATGTCCACGCGACGGAATACCACACCAGTATCTGGCGCAGCAGGTCGCAGTGTAAGATAGACTTTTTCACCGGTATGCAAACCAACACCGGTCGCACGGATAACGTTTTTGAGAGTTCTTTGCTTAATCAAGTCAGTTCCTGTATAAAAATCATCCGGCAAAACGCCTTCCGCTACAAAAGCCGGGTATTTTTACATATTTGTCAGCGTTTGTGCCAAATTCATAAAAAAATACCCCCTCACATGAATGGTACTTACTTAAGAGCATATACAAAGATATTCCCGTCATTCCCGCGCGCTTCTGGCGAGGATCCATCCACTGTTTAAACCAATGGTTTCCGGCCAGAAGCACGCGGGAATGACAACGCCTAAATCTTGTTACGCTTAAGTAAGCACCACCCCCCCTCACATCTATATATAGGATGTAAATCTCGGTTTTTCAGCAAACCCTTGCAGATTTCTGGCACCTCTTATTTGGACAATCGCCTGAGTCTGCTTTTAGTCCGCCTGTCGCCTGAGAAAGGCCGGGATATCCAGCATTTCTTCGTCGTATTCATCGTGAATTTCGGCACGATTCCGACGGATCACAGTCGGTTCAGACAACTTGTCAAAATCGACTGCACCATTGGCTTCGGGTTTGACCAGTTTAGGCTGCTTGGCTATCGCCGGAGTGCCCAGTCCTGTGGCAACAACGGTGACCCGAAGTTCATCTTCCAGGGCATCATCTATCGCGGTGCCCATGACCACCGTGGCATCGTCAGATGCAAAACCGTTAACCACAGCACCAATATCCTGGAACTCACCCAGGGTCATATTGGCACCCGTGACATTCACCAGAATGCCGCGCGCCCCGGAAAGATTGACGTCTTCCAGCAACGGGCTGGCAATCGCTGAGGTCGCCGCATCGTGCGCACGATTGTCACCACTGGCACGACCGGTACCCATCATACCCATACCCATTTTCGACATCACGGTACGCACGTCGGCAAAGTCGACATTGATCACACCCGGGTTGGTGATCAGTTCAGTGATACCCTGCACTGCTCCACAGAGAACATCATTTGCGCCGCGGAAGGCATTCATCAAATCAAAATCGCGGCCATAAACATCCAGCAACTTGTCATTGGGAATCGTAATCAGCGAGTCGACATGTTGCGTCAGCTCCTTGATACCGTGCATGGCAATTTTCATCCGCGATGGACCTTCAAACGCAAATGGTTTGGTCACGACACCGACCACCAGTATGCCCATCTCGCGCGCCACCTGCGCCACCACTGGTGCCGCCCCGGTACCAGTGCCACCACCCATACCCGCAGTAACGAACAGCATGTCGGTATTCATAATCGCTTCCTGAATCAGTTCACGATCTTCGAGTGCCGCCTGATGCCCAATCTCCGGAGTCGCACCTGCCCCCAGACCTTTAGTTATGTTGCAGCCAATTTGCAGTGACTTGGCCCCTTTCATTTTAGATAGCGCCTGCGAATCGGTATTGGCGCAGATAAATTCTACGCCCTCGATTCCACTACCCACCATGTGTTGTACGGCGTTACCACCGCCACCACC
Organism: Gammaproteobacteria bacterium; assembly: GCA_030148865.1. Classification (GTDB taxonomy): domain Bacteria; phylum Pseudomonadota; class Gammaproteobacteria; order SZUA-229; family SZUA-229; genus JASBSR01. The sequence goes on along the minus strand of JASBSR010000030.1, from coordinate 18,281 downwards.
AACACCGATGACCTTAATGACAGCGTCTTGCGCTACAGAGTCCATAAATTCAAACATGACAGTTCTCCTCTGTAATGACTATTGAATGTATTATGTTGTGTTGCATCGTTATAGTTCTTTTCCTGTTCATCATCTTTACCGCCCGCCTGACCGACAATTGTTAACTGAATTAATCACCCGTGTACTAAAAATTACCCTGAAACCAGCTTTTTATTCTTGCCCACGCCCCTTTCGCACCACCTGAATCCATCATATGCCCGAGTGCAGAATGACGATGTTGATCGCCATACAGCAACAGGCCGACACCGGTTGCATGAATCGGGTTTCGCACCACATCGGATAAGCCTGAAACATACTGCGGCACACCGAGTCGAACCGGCATGTGGAAAATCTCTTCCGCCAGATCCACCACACCTTCCATTTTTGAACTACCACCCGTGAGCACAATGCCGGCAGCGATAGTTTCTTCGAAACCACTCTTGCGCAACTCTGCCTGCACTAGCGACAGCAGTTCTTCGTAACGCGGCTCGACCACTTCGGCCAGCGTCTGCCGTGACAGCTTGCGCGGTGGCCGTTCGCCAACGCTTGGCACCTCGATCGATTCTTCCGGATTAGCCAGCTGGCGCAGCGCGCAGGCGTATTTAATTTTGATGTCATTGGCGTATTGCGTTGGTGTGCGCAAAGCAACCGCAATATCATTTGTCACCTGATCACCCGCGATGGGAATCACTGCGGTATGGCGAATCGCACCATCGGTGAACACCGCGATATCGGTGGTGCCACCACCGATATCGACCAGACAGACACCGAGTTCTTTTTCGTCTTCGGTGAGCACAGCGTAACTCGACGCCAGCTGTTCGAGAATAATGTCATCCACGTCCAGTCCACAGCGACGAATACACTTAATAATATTCTGGGCAGCGCCGACTGCACCTGTCACCAGATGCACCTTGGCTTCGAGCCGCACCCCTGACATGCCAACGGGTTCGCGCACGCCTTCCTGCTGATCGATAATAAATTCCTGCGGCAGAATATGCAGGATGCGCTGATCGGCAGGAATCGCCACCGCGCGCGCAGCATCAATGACACGATCGAGGTCACCGCTGGTGACTTCACGTTCACGGATCGCGACGATGCCGTGCGAATTCAAACTGCGGATATGACTGCCGGCAATGCCGGCGTACACCGACTGAATCTCGCAGCCTGCCATAAGTTCGGCTTCTTCGACTGCGCGCTGGATCGATTGCACGGTGGATTCGATATTCACCACCACACCTTTTTTCAAACCGTGCGACGGGTGCATCCCTAAACCCACGATTTCAATTTCACCGTCGGCGGTAACTTCACCGACTATCGCCACCACTTTCGACGTGCCTATGTCGAGACCAACAATCATATTTTTATCTGACTTCTTTGTCATTATTAGAGACCTCTGTTACGAGTGCTTGTCGACATCACACTTGTTTATTGCCAGCACTGGCTGCGCGCAGTGCAAAACCATTCGGATAACGCATATCTACTACCTGAATACCTGTTAAATCGGGCGCATTGCTCATGGCAAATACTTTTAAAAATCTTTGCACGCGCTGCATCACATCTGTACTGCCCAGACTAATTTCAATCGTGTGACGTTCAGTGGTATTACCAGCCAGTTTCATGCTGGTATAAATTTGCCAGGCACGGCGCTCATCAAGTTCAACTTGTTCGGTGGTCAATCCCAGGCCGATTAATTGTTCACTGATCTCGGCGGCGAACTGCCAGACTTTTTTATGCAAGGCATCCGGGCCATCGAGCCGGGGTAACAGCGCATCATGTACCAGTGGCACGGGGGCAAACAGTTCACCTTTATCGCTGAGTAAGGCGTCATCACCCCAGTAAGCAACCGCGTGCTTTTCAGTCACGCGAATTTCCAGTGCCGGTGGCCATTGCCGTCTCACCGAGACCTCATCCACCCAGGGCATCTCCAATAAAGCCTGACGGATGGTCTCAAGGTTCACCGTAAAATAACCACCTTCCAGCACATCGACAACACGGCTTTGCATAGCATCGGCGGCAAGATTTTTAAAACTGCCCTCTATCGCTACCCGCTCTATCGGTAACAAAGTTTCCGGCCGATAATCATGCAACTGCCAGACCAGTACGGCGATACCTGCCGTCAATATCAGCGCTGAGAATGCCCGCAACACCTGTTTATGATTAAGCCTCGGCTGTTTTTGTTTGCGCACCGCGCCGCGTCCACCCGGTCGCTTGTTGTTTCGGCTAAACATGGCTGGCCTCCAGAATCTCCAGCACCAGTTGCTGAAAACTCATACCGGCCTGCTGTGCTGCCATCGGTACCAGACTGTGGTCGGTCATGCCCGGCACGGTATTGACTTCGATCAACCACGCCTTGCCGACATCATCTACCATAAAATCAACGCGCCCCCAGCCACTGGCGTCGACAGCGGCAAAAGCTTTCGTGACCAGCGTGGCAAACTCAGCTTCGACATCAGCCTCGAGCCCGCAGGGGCATAAATACCGGGTATCAGTCGCTTTATATTTGGCCTCGTAATCATAAAATTTGTGCGGCGTGATCAACTGAATCATCGGTAGCACACGGTCGCCCAATAGGGCTGCGGTATATTCGCGACCTTCGACCCAGCGTTCGGCGATGACCTCACCCTTGCAGGCACTGGCCAGTTGCCAGGCGGGGAGCAGCTGTTCGGCGGTTTCGACTTTGCTCATGCCTATACTGGAACCCTCGAGCACCGGTTTCACAATCATCGGCACACCGAGTTGCTCCAGCGCCTGTGCGCAGGCAGCTTCTGAATCGAGTACGACGTACTCGGGCGTCGCCAGCCCGATGGCCTGCCAGATCTGTTTGGTGCGCAGCTTGTCCATTCCCAGTGATGAACCCAGCACGGCCGAGCCGGTATACGGAATCGCCATGGTTTCCAGCAGACCCTGCATACTGCCATCTTCACCGCCACGGCCATGCAGCACAATAAACGCACGATCAAATTTGCCTGTGAGCAGCACGGCGGCAATCTCGTGATTGACATCGATACCATGAGCATCGACACCCTGTGCCCGCAAAGCTTTCAATACCTGCTCACCACTACGCAGCGAAATCTCCCGTTCCGCAGACCAGCCGCCCATGAGCACCGCAACCTTGCCAAAGCGTTTTGAATTCGGATGAGTCATCAGCTGTGACTACCTACAATGCACACTTCGGTCTGCAGGGCAATGCCGTGTCTGTCGTACACCGTGTGTTGTGCGAGTTCGATTAACTGTTCTATGTCAGTTGCGCTTGCAGCCTGATCATTGATAATAAAGTTGGCATGTTTTTCTGAAATCACTGCTCCGCCAATGCGTTTATTTTTGAGTCCGCAATCTTCGATCAGTCTTGCGGCAAAATCATTTTCAGGATTGCGAAATACTGAGCCGCAACTCGCGCTACCGGTGGGCTGTGTCGCCGCGCGTTTCGACAGATAGTGTTTAATATCGAGCACCTCGCTCGCAGCTACAGCATCCTGTCTGGCAAACTGAAAACAGGCCGCGATGAACCATTCCTGCTGCGATGAATTTTTTAGCGCGACATGACGATACGATATGTCGTATTCATCCACACGCCGAGTATGAATATTGCCGTCTCGGCTCAGCGTTTCCACGCTCAGCACCTGGCGCCAGGTTTCACCACCGAAGGCCCCCGCGTTCATCGCCAGCGCACCGCCGACCAGCCCGGGTATGCCCGCAAAAAACTCGCCACCGGTGAGATTTTGTCGGGTACTAAAACGCGCGAGCCTGGCATCACTGACACCGGCGCCAGCAGACACGATAGTCTCGTCTTTCAATTCAAGTTGCGTCATCGCAGTTTGCGTCGCAATCACTGTGCCATCGAAGCCACCATCGCGCACCAGCAGATTGCTACCCAGACCGAGCCAGAGTATCGCTTCGTCCTGCGGCAGCTGTTTGAGCAGAGCCTGGATATCAGCCACATCAGCGGGCATAAAATAATGTTTCGCACTACCGCCACAGCGCCAGCTGCAATGTTTGGCCATCGACTCATTAGTGCGCAGTTCGCCGCGTAAGCTTGCTGTCATGTCATCGGCCTCTGCTTGTGTTGACCATCGTATCGAGTTGCGCACTGCCATGTCATAGTGCCTCCATTTTTGCTGCCAGCTCACTGGCAATCCGACCCACACTGCCGGCACCCAGCGTGAGCACGAGATCGCCGTCCGCGACCACATCCGTGAGCGCTGTGTGTAATTGCTCAATGTCTTCGACAAATATCGGATTCACCTTGCCGCGGGCGCGAATCGCCGCACACAGTGCACGACCATCAGCGCCGGCAATATGCGCTTCACCAGCGGCATAAACTTCCGATAATAACAACACATCGACATCGGCCAGCACACTGCTGAAATCTTCGAACAGATCACGAGTCCGGGTATAACGGTGCGGCTGAAATGCCACCACCAGACGTTTATTCGGCCAGCCGGTGCGCACCGCCTGTAACGTGGCCGCGACTTCTGTCGGGTGATGGCCATAGTCATCGACCAGGGTCGCCCTGCCCGCTGGAGTTTTAATCTCACCGTACAGATGCATGCGCCGGCCAATACCTTCGAAGCGTGCCAGTGCAGACTGTATCTGTGCATCATCAACACCCAGCTCGTGCGCGATGGCAATCGCCGCCAGTGAATTCAGCACATTGTGCATGCCGGGCATGTTTAAGGTCATTGCCAGCGCGTGTTCCCGCTCTGGCAACATGACATCAAAATGTGTTTGCAACCCATCGGCGACAATATTCATGGCGCGCACATCAGCCCCGGGATCAGTACCATAACTTCTCACCGGACGCGTGATGCACGGTAAAAGTTTTCGCACTTCGTCGTCATCAACACACAGCACTGCCAGCCCATAAAACGGCAGATGATGTAAAAATTCGACAAAGGCGTGGCGAAGTTTTTCGAAATCGCCTTCATAGGTTGGCAAATGGTCAGCATCCACATTGGTGACAACTGAGATCATGGGTTGCAGATACAGAAACGATGCATCGCTTTCATCGGCCTCAGCGACCAGATAACGACCACCGCCAAGACGCGCGTGGCTGGCTGAACTATTTAACTTGCCACCGATAACATAGGTGGGATCAAGTCCGCCTTCGGCGAGCACACTGGCGATCAGCGAGGTCGTGGTGGTTTTACCATGAGTGCCAGCCACGGCAATACCATGACTGAAACGCATCAGCTCGGCCAGCATTTCTGCGCGCGGTACCACCGCGATATGTTGTTCGCGCGCGGCCACCACTTCCGGGTTGGTTTGCGCGATTGCCGTCGAGGTCACGACAACATCCACCTCTGACACATGCGCTGCGGCGTGACCCTTGAATATTTTTACGCCGGCGGCTTGCAAACGATCAGTCGCTGAATTGCTCGCCATGTCAGAGCCACTGACTTCATAACCCAGGGTGTGCATGACTTCTGCGATCCCGCTCATGCCGGCACCGCCAATGCCAACAAAGTGCACTTTATGAATACGGCGCATGAAATGTTCAGCCGTGGGCAGTTTGCTGTTCATCTCAGTCCTCCTGCGGCCAGACAACGCTCGGCCACCACGCGCGCGGCATCCGGTCTCGCCAGTGCGCGCGCGGCGCAGGCCATACTTACCAGACGTTCGCGCTGCTGACTTAACTGCGTCAGAATTTCACACAGCCAGTCGCTGTCGAGTTCGCTTTGTTGGCGCAGTACCGCTGCTCCCCGCTGGACTAACCAGTTAGCATTTGCGGTTTGATGATCATCCACTGCGTGCGGATACGGAATCAGCACCGAGGCGACCCCAGCGGCAGCGAGTTCGAACACCGTCATCGCGCCGGCGCGGCAAATCACCAGATCCGCCCAGGCGTACGCCGCTGCCATGTCATCGATAAACGCATCGACGCGGGCGTCGATATTGCTGGCCTGATACAGGGCGCGGGTATTGTCCAGCGTGTTCGCACCGGCTTGATGCTGCACCTCGGGGCGTAACTCAACGCGCATTTTTGCAATCGCTGCTGGCACTACCTGATTGAGACGGACGGCACCGAGGCTGCCACCAACGATCAGCACGCGCATCGCCCCGGTGCGATTCGCGAGACGCTGCTCAGGAGCGGCCAGCGCGATAATATCCCTGCGCACCGGATTACCGACCTGCTCTGCCGCTTTGCCCAGCGCACCGGGAAAAGCTTCGAAACGTCGTGTGGTGAGTTTCGCCAGCAGGCGATTGGTCAAACCGGCGATCGCATTCTGTTCGTGAATTAATAAAGGCCGACGCAACAGCCACGCCATCAGACCACCAGGACCCGCGGCAAAGCCGCCCATACCCAGCACTGCGCAAGGCCGGCGGCGGCGCAACACTGCCATCGCCTGCAGACAAGCAATCATCAAGCGAAACGGAGCCAGTAACAAACTCGCCATATTTTTACCGCGCAGCCCTTTGATGCTGAGCCACTCGATTGGAAACCCGGCCTGCGCAACCAGTCGCGCCTCGATACCCGCCCGGGTTCCCAGCCAGACCACCGGCACGCCGTGACGCCGCAGTTCTTCTGCCACCGCCAGCGCAGGGAACACATGCCCCCCGGTGCCACCGGCCATAATCAAAACAGGCGGTACCGACATCATGCGTGCGACCTCGCGTACACCGATTTGCGATTTTTGTAATCGGCGGTATTCGCGGCTTTGCGCCCGCTCACCCGAGTGCTGCGCGCCACTGCCTGAATCACATTGGCATTGCACTCTTTGGAAATTCGCATCAACAGACCAATCGCCATACAGACCACGATCAGACTGCTGCCACCGTAACTCATTAATGGTAGCGTCAGACCTTTGGTCGGTAACAATCCCATGTTGACCCCGATATTGATTACCGCCTGCATTGCCAGCCAGACACCGATGCCATACGCCAAGTAGGCAGCAAAACGATTACCGCTATTTTCTGCCAGCTTGCCGATGCGAAATGCACGCCAGAACAAAACACAGAACAGCGCGATCACCACGCTAACACCAATAAACCCAAGTTCCTCGGCAAGAATGGCAAACAAAAAATCAGTATGCGCTTCTGGTAGATAAAACAGTTTTTGCACACTGCCGCCCAGCCCGGTGCCAAACCAGCCGCCACGACCGATGGCAATCAGGGACTGGGTTAACTGAAAACCGCTGTCAAATGGATCCGCCCAGGGATTCATAAATGAAGTCAGGCGCTCCATACGGTAAGGTGAGGTCACAATCAGCATCACTGCAGCAAAACAAAACAGTAAAAGAAAAGACGCAAACTGGACAAAACGCACACCGCCCAAAAAGGTCATGCACAACACCGTACCCATGAGCACCACAGTGGCACCGAAATCAGGTTCCAGCATGAGCAGCAGACCGGCGAGACCGACCAGTAGCATGGGTTTAATAAATCCCCACAGCGAGGTTCGCACTGCATCACCGTGGCGTACCAGATAACCGGCGACATAAATCAGCATAAACAATTTTACCAGCTCGGACACCTGTAGATTGACCACGCCCAGTGAAATCCAGCGAGTGCTGCCGTTCACGCTTTTACCGACGTGCGGAATCAGCACCAGCACCAGCAGAAAGATTGCAAAACCGAGCAGCGCCATGCCGGATTTTTCCCATTGCACCAGACGTATTCGCGTCATCAAAAGCCCAGCAATTAAACCAAATACAACAAACACGCTTTGACGTTCGAGATAATAAAACGGGTTTGACATATTGCGGTCGGCGACCGTAACCGACGCCGACGCCACCATCACCACACCCAGCGCCAGCAGACACATTGTCACCAGACCTAAAACCGGATCGATGTCATTCATGCGCAGGCTGGATAACTCTTTTAGTTCACGCACTTTTGGCAGTATGACATTCAGTTTCATTTCAGCTGTTCCAGCACTTCGTGCATAAAAACGTCACCACGATGTTCAAAGTTATTGAACATATCGAAACTGGCGCAGGCAGGCGACAACAACACATTGTCTCCCGGCTTCGCAAGATCAGCCGATAATTGCACTGCCTGCCGCATATCTGTTGCATACATGTGAGTCACACTATCGCCAAGTGCAGCCGCAATAATTTTCGCGTCGCGTCCGATCAGCACAACAGCGCGTAAACGTGATGCCAGCTCACGCAGTGCAGAAAAATCAGCACCCTTGCCTTCACCGCCTGCGATCAATACATGTTGACCTGGCAAACCCTGTATCGCGGCCAGCGTCGCACCCACATTGGTGGCTTTGGAGTCGTTGTACCAGGCGACAGCATTATGTTGGGCTACCCACTGTGTGCGATGCGGCAGGCCGGTAAATTCGCGCAGGGTATCGAGCATCGCACCTATATCCAGATTCAGATACTGACCCAGTGCGAGGGCAGCCAGTGCATTTGCCGCATTGTGCTGGCCTTTGATTTTCAACTCATCAATACAGAGCCAGGCCTCATTACCGAAGCACAAATACTGTTTACCGTCGATATTGCACAAACCAAAATCATTCTGTGCTGGCGTATGCAGACTAAAGCCTGTTATGCGCCCGCCAACATACGGTGGTGCACTGGCGATCGCATCATCTCTATTCACTACCCAGTTACGCGCGTGCTGATACAGATTGTGCTTACTCTGCGCATAACTGGCGAGATCAGCATAACGATCCATATGATCATCAGAAATATTCAGCACCACGCCAGCTTCGAGCTGTAGCTCGTGCATGGTCTCGAGCTGGAAGCTCGATAATTCCAGGATGTAAAGCTGCACTGCATCATTCAACAGGCTCAAAGCAGGAGTGCCGATATTGCCGCCCATCGCTGTGCGCACACCTGCGCGTACCGCCATAGCATTGAGCAAAGTGGTAACGGTAGATTTACCATTCGAACCGGTAATTCCAACCACCGGCGCATTGGCGTCGTGCGCGAACAGATCAATGTCACCAGTAATTTCGATAGCCGCCTGTTGTGCTTCCTGCACCGCCGACGAAGACAGAGGCACACCGGGACTCATCACAATACGGCGAGCATGGGTGAAAACATCTGTATCGAACGCACCACAATGCACAACAATGTCAGGAAATTGCTGTTGCAAGGCACCCAGCGCTGGCGGCTGTGCACGAGTATCTGCGACAATCACATACTCACCAAGCGCACGCAGATATTTCACCACAGACAGACCCGTCACACCCAGCCCCACCACCAGGGTGTAGGCTTGCTGCGTATTTGACGAAGTAGTCATGATTGCGTTTGCTTGCTGCATTTGCTCGTAATAATTAACGTAATTTGAGTGAAGCCAGGCCAACCAGCACCAGCACCACGGTTATAATCCAGAAACGCACAATAACGCGCGGCTCTGGCCAGCCCTTGAGTTCAAAATGATGGTGCAGTGGCGCCATTCGAAAAATACGCCTGCCGGTTAACTTGTAGGAACCGACCTGCAAAATGACGGAAACAGTTTCCATCACAAATACGCCTCCCATAATCAGTAACACCAGCTCCTGGCGCACCAGTACTGCAATTACCCCCAGCGCAGCACCCAGCGCGAGTGCGCCGACATCACCCATAAATACCTGCGCGGGGTAGGTGTTGAACCAGAGAAAACCCAGACCGGCACCGACCAAAGTGCCACAAAAAATCGCAAGCTCGCCGACACCACTTATATAAGGTATCCCCAGATAGCTCGAAAACGCGCTATGACCTGTGGCATAGGCGAACACACCCAGGGCGCCGGCCACCATCACCGTCGGCATGATCGCCAGACCATCAAGCCCGTCAGTCAGATTCACCGCGTTGCTACTACCGACAATGACAAAGTAGGAGAAGACCACAAAAAACCAGCCCATCGGAATCATCACATCTTTCAAAAACGGCATAATCAGAGTGGTTTCGATCGGTGCTTTCGCGGTAGCAAATATTAGGTAGGCAGCACCCAGACCAAATACCGTTTGCCAAAAGTACTTGTGTTTTGCTGACAAGCCTTTTGAATTGCCGTAAACCAGCTTTTTATAATCGTCTACGCCGCCAATTAATCCGAATAGCAAAGTCACAATTAATGCAATCCACATTTGTCTGCTGTGCATATCACTCCAGAGCAAGGTACTGACAGCAACCGACACCAGAATCAGCGCACCACCCATGGTCGGTGTGCCGGCTTTACACAGATGCGACTTTGGTCCGTCATCACGCACCTGCTGACCCACTTTATAACTGGTGAGTTTACGTATCGTACTCGGGCCAATAATCAACGACAGCACCAGTGCTGTAATCGTACCCAGAATAGTGCGCAGCGTTAGATACTGAAACACATTGAATCCGCTGTAGAACTTCTCCAGATACTCAGCCAGAGCTAATAGCATTAGTTGATCTCCTGAAGGTTGCCTGAATCATTATCGTTATTATTTTCGGCTTCATCTGCAATCTCAGAAAGCAGACCATTGACCACTTGCTCCATTTTCATGAAACGTGAGCCCTTGACCAGTAAGGTCACATCAGATTTGAGCTGTTCACGTACTGCCGCTAACAGACTCGGTTGATCCTTATACCAGTGCGCATTGGTACCGAAGCCTGCAACTGTCTCGCGACTCAGCTCACCGATAGCAAACAACTGCTCAATACCCAGCATTTTTGCCTGTACGCCAAGCTCGTGATGCAGCTCCGCAGCCCTGTCACCAAGCTCAGCCATATCTGCCATCACCAGCCACGACCTGCCCGGCATCGTCACCAGCACCTGCATGGCAGCAGCAAATGATTGCGGATTGGCGTTATACGTGTCATCGATCAAACTCGCACCATGAACTGCACGACGAAGCTTGAGACGACCGTCGACTGCGCTGAATTTTTCCAGTGCCCGGGTAATTGTTTTAATTTTTATACCCAGCGCGCCACAAACACAGCTCGCAGCCAGGGTGTTCATCAGATTGTGACGACCAGGCAGAGACAAATGAACCTCTGCCGCCTCGCCATCGATGTGCAACATATACTGACTACTGCCCGGCTCCAGCCGTATCTCGCTGGCATAAACATCAGCAGTTGTACTCTCCAGCGAAAAGCTGCGGCAGTTTTTTTGTTTACAGATATCCAGCCATACGGGGGCATACACGTCATCCAGATTAATCACTGCAATACCCTGATCGACCAGGCCTGAATATATTTCAGCCTTGGCCTGCGCAATATTATCCAGCGAACCAAAACCTTCGATATGTGCTGGTGCGACATTATTTACCAGTGCAACATGCGGCTGCGCGATTTGTGTCAGATATTCAATTTCACCAACATGATTTGCACCCATTTCGATCACCGCAAACTGATGCTGCGCGCGCAGGGACAACACAGTCAGCGGCACGCCGATGTCATTATTCAAATTCCCCTGCGTAGACAGCACCGCGGCTTCGCTGGCGTGCGCCACCAGAATACTGCGACACATTTCCTTGACCGTGGTCTTACCATTGCTGCCGGTAATACCAATCACTTTGCCGGCAAACTGACGCCGCCAGCCTGCCGCCAGCCCGCCGAGTGCGAGTCGAGTATCACTCACTTCGAGCTGCGGCAGTTCCAGCGCCTGAGCCTTGCTCACCAGTGCAGCCGCAGCGCCTGAGCTTGCCGCCTGCGCCACAAAATCATGGCCATCAAAATTTTCACCTTTGATCGCGACGTACAAATCTCCGTCACGAATCGTGCGCGTATCTTTACTGATGGCGCTGAACAACACATCCTGACCGATGCGTTTTGCATTTATGATTTCAGCCGCCTGCGATAAGCGCATCATGCATCCACCCCCGACAGTTCGCGTGCAACACGCATGTCATTGAATGCAATATGCACATCACCAACAATCTGGCTCGCCTCGTGTCCTTTACCGGCAAGCAGTACCGCATCGCCTGACCCCGCTTGCGTAATCGCCGCAGCAATTGCGGCACGTCGATCGATAATCTGTTGCACTTTCTCGGGCCGGGTAAACCCTGTCATTATGTCATCGAGTATTTTCTGTGGATCTTCATGACGCGGATTATCACTGGTAACAATCACATGCTGCGCATTCTGTTCAACGACTGCCGCCATCTTCGGGCGCTTGTCGCGATCACGATCACCACCGCAACCGAAAACACACCAGAGTTCACCCTGTATATGATCACGTGTCGCCAGACATGCTGCGCGCAGCGCCTGTGGGGTATGCGCATAATCGATAACAATGCTGGGATAACCCGGTGTGGTCAGCATTTGCATACGCCCACAAACAGGCTTGATTTTACTCATGCGTGCAAGTGCTTCGGTCAGCGGGATTTCGCTTAACAACAAACATGCCAGCACCGCCAGTGCATTCGCTGCATTAAAGCGGCCCAGCAGGCCAATCTCTAATACGCCATCACCCTGCGGTGTGTGCAAGCCCAGCCGCAAACCTTCTGCCCCTGCGGTAACTGTGTGTGCATGCACAATATGACTCGCATACCGCTCTACCTCAGTTATATCCGCGCGCGTGCTATACCCCCAGACATTCATTCGATCCTTGCATTCAGCAGCGAGAACACGACCAAACTCGTCATCCAGATTGATCACCGCAGCGCGCAAACCCGGCATATAAAATAATTTACGTTTCGCATCAGCATAACGATCCAGCGACTGATGATAATCAAGATGATCCTGCGCCAGATTACTGAACACAGCGATATTGAAATCAACACCCGTCACCCGCCCCTGATCGAGTCCGTGCGACGACACTTCCATGACGGCGTGCTGTGCGCCTGCCGCACGAATCTCCGCCAGCGTCTGCTGCACCATCAAGGCATCCGCCGTGGTGAGTCCGGTGGGATGCAAATCATTTATGAAACCATTGCCCAGCGTACCCAGCACACCACAATGCCGATCATTATCATCCAGCGCCTGCGCCAGAAAGTGTGTGATTGAGGTTTTGCCATCAGTACCCGTAATACCAACAACATTTAGCGCCGCAGATGGTTCACTATAAAATCGTGACGCAATTTCCCCGACTCTGTTCCTGAGGTCGTGGCACTGTAAACACATCGCTTTATTTGATATCGAATCCAGAATTTCGCCCTCGTGTTCGCAATGCCCATCCCAGAGCACGGCACTGACGCCGCGTGCTACCGCATCCTGCGCATACAACAGGCCATGTGTATTAAAACCCTGACTGGCGATGAACAGATCACCCTCGCCGGCTTTGCGATTATCCTGCACCAGTCGCTGAATTTTGATATCAGCGCAATCAACCAGAAGCTCGGGCGCGATAAAGCCCGCGAGCAACTCACGCAGGTGCATTGGTTTTGACTGCTGGAGTACTGCCATTATGCGGGCCCATCCGGATTGGTCTGCGCCGCATCCTCAACTTGATGCACCAGTTGAGTACCCGAAATCCGATCCGGTGGAATATCCAGTAAACGCATAGCGCCAGACATCACTGTACTGAACACAGGCGCTGCCACCTGACCACCAAAATGTTTACCATTTCGCGGTTCGTCTATCATCACCACCATGACCACTTCCGGGTTATCGGCTGGAACCATGCCAGCAAAAATCGCAAGATAACGTTGTTCGGCATAACCACCCGCGATAAATTTATGCACCGTACCAGTCTTGCCCGCGACGCTATAATTGGGCACCTGTGCCAGTTTGCCAGTACCCGTCGCACTCACCACTCGTTGCATCATCTTGCGTATCTCGCGTGCAGTCGTTACAGACATAATACGTTTGCTTTGATTCAGTTTGGCGTCAGCCATGAACGTCACCGACTTAATCACACCATCATTCGCGATCGCCGCGTAGGCACGCGCCAGCTGCAACGGCGTTACCGAGACGCCATAACCAAACGCCATTGAGGCGCGCTCAAAATCGTTGGTTAATGCACCTTGCGACACCCGCCCACCAGCCTCACCCGGAAAGCCACTACCCGTGGCTGTGCCGAGACCAAATTTCTGATACATATCCCATTGCTGTTCAGCACTAATCGCCAGCACAATTTTACTAATCCCGACATTGCTCGAGTGTTCGATAACACCACCCACATCCAGGTCACCGTAATTGCGTTCATCGCGGATAGTGTTTCCCAGCACCTTCATTCTGCCGGGCGCAGTTGCAACTTTGTAAAACGGCTTCCAGCGCCCGGACTCGAGTGCCGCCGCCATACTCAGCGGTTTCATGGTTGAGCCTGGCTCAAACACATCGGTCACTGCACGATTGCGCGTTGCACCAGCGCGCATCTGGCCACGATCATTTACATTAAATGATGGCTGGTTCGCCATCGCCAGCACCTGACCTGAGTTTGCATCCAGCACCACTGCAGACCCTGCGACCGCATTATTTTTTAGTACTGCCGCCTTCAAAGTACGGTAAGTCAAATATTGCAATCGCTTGTCGATACTCAGCCGCGCCGCTTTACCAGGGATCGCTTCTTTAATACGTTCGACATCATCAAAAGCGCGACCAAGGCGATCACGAATCACCCGTTTTTTACCAGGCTCTCCTTTGAGCCATGCGTTGTAGGCAAGTTCGATACCTTCCTGGCCGTTGTCATCAATGTCGGCAAACCCCAGCACATGTGCAGTCACTTCACCCGCAGGGTAATAACGCCGATACTCACTTTGCAACGCCACGCCTGAAATCTTTAAATCCTGGATTTTCGACGCCAACTCGGGTGACACATGACGCTTTAGATAAATAAATTCTTTTTGCTGATTTACACTGACTTTCTCCTGCAGCATTGATGTGCGCATTTCCAGCAATTTCGCAAGCCGTGAAAAATTTGCGTCATCAACATCAATTTGTTGCGGATTCATCCAGATACTGCTCACCGGCGTGCTAATCGCTAACGGCTCACCATTGCGATCCAGAATATCACCGCGATGCGCCGGTACCGTGACTAATCGTAAATGCCGAGCATCGCCCTGACGTTCAAAAAATGCTGCGTCCAGTATCTGCATTTCAACTGCGCGCGCGAGCAACGCCGACACTGCCAGCACAAACCCGATTAACAGTGACATTCTTCGCCACGGCGCGAGTGGCTTGTTAATAACGGTTTGTGGATTAATTTTCATGGTTTAATAAAGACAACACTATCAGGCCTGGGTAACACCATATCCAGTCGCGTGCGCGCAATCTGCTCAATACGACCATGCCCAGACCATGCACTCTGTTCCAGCTGCAAACGCCCCCACTCAGTTTCAAGTGCCGCGACGCGTTCGTGCAACTGACCTAACTCGACAAATTTTTTACGACTTTCATGTTTGCTGTAGACCAGCATCACCGCCGAAACGATAACAGCAAAAAACAACACCACCAGAATCATCGCCCGTTGCTGCCCGCTCATTGCACACGCTCCAGAACACGTAGACGCGCACTTCGTGCGCGCGGGTTTTCTACAACTTCTGCTTCACTCGCCACAATCGATTTACCCGCGAGACGAAACGGTGCCTGCATATTCGCATTCATGACCGGCAATCCTGGCGGTAGTTTTTCGGGGGTCGACTGTGCGCGCATAAAGCGCTTCACCAGTCGATCCTCCAGCGAATGAAAACTGATGACAGCCAGCCGACCCTGCGGTGCAAGCACATCGACAGCGCCGCGCAAACCAGCCTCAACAGACTCCAGTTCGCGATTAATAAAAATGCGTATTGCCTGAAAGCTGCGCGTTGCCGGGTGTTTATGTTTTTCTTTTATCGGCACCGCCGCTGAAATAATATCCGCGAGCTGTGTCGTATTATCAATCTCACCCTCTTCGCGCGCAGCCACGATGGCACTGGCAATACGCTTTGCAAATCGTTCTTCACCAAAACGCTTCAACACTAAAATTAGATCTCTGGGCTCAACATGCTGCAACCACAGCATGGCCGATTCACCCTGCTCGGGGTTCATGCGCATATCCAGCGGGCCAGCGCGCAAAAAACTAAAACCGCGTTCAGCATCGTCGAGCTGCGGTGACGACACCCCGAGATCCATCAGGACACCATTTATACGTTGCTGCAGTTGATGCTCAGCCACCACTTGCGCCACCTGACTGAAGTTACAATGTTCGAATTCAATGCGCGGCTCATCAACAAACTGCTGCCTGCCGTGGGCAATCGCCTGCGGATCCTGATCCAGCGCCAGCAGCCGACCCTGTGCATTCAACTGCGCCAGTATTGCGGCACTGTGGCCGCCACGACCAAAAGTCGCATCAATATAAATTCCTGCCGGCTGGATCTGCAGCGCGGCCAGCGCCTCATCGAGAAGCACGGGGCGGTGGCTATGCACTTCGGCCATCGACCTTAGAGCGACAGATCTTCCAGTGCGGCGGGCAAATCGCCCTCACCGTTCTGTACTTTTTCAATCCAGTTGTCCTGGCTCTGGCTCCAGGTATCTTCGTCCCAAATTTCAAATTTTTTACCCTGGCCGATAAGCACGATTTTTTTATCGAGTCGGGCAAATTCGCGTAACATCGTCGGCAACAGGATTCGGCCCTGGCTATCGAGCTCGCACTCGGTGGCGTAGCCGATTAACAGGCGCTGCAGCAAACGCGCCTGCTGATTCAGACTGGGCAGTTCGATTAACCTGGCTTCAATGATTTCCCATTCAGGCAGGGGGTAGACCAGCAAACAATGATCGCGATCGACCGTGGTCACCAGATGACCACCGCAGGACTCCATCAGCCGGTCGCGATAACGCGCCGGCATGGCCATTCTGCCCTTGGCATCGAGCGCCAGATTGTTGATACCGCGAAAGCTCATTATTGTTATTCAGTCTCATGCTGGTTCGCGAACATGGCGAATCACCCACAATTACCCACTTTTCCCCACACAGGGACACTATAGGTAGGGAGACTGCCTGCTGTCAAGTGATTTCGGGTCGGAATTAAGGGAGAAAATTCTTTATCTCACAGACACTTAGCTGAGAATTTGCGGGGGCGATCGAGGCCTGAGAACAAGCTGTTTTTAAATCATCAGCTTGTTATGAAAAGCTAATAATCTACTTTAAGTAGAAAAGATAGTTGGCAGTTACCAGTTGGCAGCAAAAGATAAAAAAAACAATGTTTTTATACTATCAACTGCCGACTGCCGATTTAAGAAAGTGGGAGCCGGCCGGTAAGCCGGGTTCTGTATCGGACTGGCGATCCAGCCCGTGACAATCATTCATCTGGGACACGCGTCGCCGCGCACCTCAAGCAACCTACCCGGGAACAGTGCGGACCGCACATAATGTTCCCCTATTTGGTCTTGCTCCGAGTGGGGTTTACCCTGCCATGCCTGTTACCAGACACGCGGTGCGCTCTTACCACACCATTTCACCCTTACCCTGTTAGAGGTAAACCTCTAACGGGGCGGTATATTTTCTGTGGCACTTTCCGTAGGCTTTCGCCTCCCAGATGTTATCTGGCACCCTGCCCTGCGGAGCCCGGACTTTCCTCTGCAGGTAACTGCAGCGATTGCCCGGTCGACACTCTTTACAAAGTCTCGGTGATAGACTGACAACATGCAAGCTTTTTCAGTCCGGGGTTTCTTTCATTTCTAGGGCGAGCTTATAGAGGCGATTTTTACTTTCGCCCAGGATATCTGCAGCCACAGCAGCAGCTTGTTTCAGTGACATTTCCCTCATTAATATGCTGAGGATTCTGCGGGCCTCTTGCTCCGGGATGCCAAGCGGTGTTGACCCTGAGACCATCAGGACAAACTCTCCCTTTTGGCGGCTGGTATCTTCATCCAGCCAGGCAATCAGTTCTGCGAGTGATCCCCGCCGCACACTTTCGTGTTGCTTGGTCAGCTCCTTGGCAATTACCGCCTGCCGGTTCTGACCAAATATGTCGGACAAATCATCGAGTGTTGCCCGGATCCGGTGCGGTACTTCATAAAAAACCAGGGTTCGCTGCTCGTTTGCGAGGCTTTGCAAATGGCGTTTTCTGGCAACCCGCTTGTCCGGCAGGAAGCCTTCAAACACAAAACGATCGGTCGGCAGGCCGGCAACAGACAGTGCGGCGATCACAGCAGATGGGCCCGGTACGGTTACTACAGGGATTCCGGCCTTATGCGCGGCATTCACCAGTTTAAATCCCGGATCATTGATCAAAGGCGTTCCAGCATCGGATATCAACGCCAGCGACAGCCCGCCCTGTAATTGGCCAATGATTGTAGTAACTTTCCCAGCCTCGTTAAAATCGTGATATGCCTGCATTGGCGTTGTGATAGCATAATGTTCGAGCAGTATCCTGCTGTGGCGGGTATCTTCAGCCAATATCCGATCACATGCTTTCAGCTGCCTTACTGCCCTTGGACTTAAATCATCCAGATTACCCAAAGGAGTGGCTAC
>JASBSR010000018.1 GCA_030148865.1 Gammaproteobacteria bacterium | reverse complement strand
GGCTTGCCGCCTACATAGGTTTCGTCAATTTCGACAATGCCTTTCATAGGCACTGGCTTACTGTGATCGTCTGTCATGGCAAAGCGAATACGGTGCATCATGAATAGAGCGGACTTGTAGGAAACGCCAGTCATGCGGCTAATCTGCAAGGCTGAAACGCCTTTTTTTGAAGAACATGCGGCCCAAAAGGCATAGCACCAGTGCCGTAGATCAATGCGTGATTCTTCGAATACTGTGCCGATTCGGACGGTGTATTGCTGGCCACAGTCCCTACAACGCCACAGATAGCGCTTGTTACGCTCTCCGTCACGGCCTTTCATCTGGTAGACGTGTTCGCCTCCACAATGAGGGCAGGCCGGAGAATCGCCCCAGCGCTGCTTCTCTAGGAACTCTACGGCTTTGGCTTCAGCAGCACAGGCGGCTGGAATCTCTTGTACGATTTTGTCTGTTTTCTTAGCCATAAATAAATAATAGATAAAACAGTTATTTGTGTCAAGTAAAAAATTAAACAATTTACCACCATCTGTCGCTTATATGGCCATCCACGGAACAAATAAGGTGTATCTGGTCTATCCTCGGAGTAACATCTATACACAGGAAACACAGAAATACGGATTGAAGCTGTGGATAACTTGTGATACTTCCGCATCGCCCATATCATGGAGATACCATGAAACCCCAAGATCTCATTATTCGTTGCTACGCTGAACAGAAAGATGGCGCCTGGCAGGCTTTTTGTCTGAATTTTGACTTGGCAGTTCAAGGAAAAAGCTCAGAAGAAGTCCATGACAAGCTAGTCGCCATGATTCAGGATTACGTTTATGATGCATTAGCTGAGGATGGCGTAGATAGAGATTACGCGGCTCAATTACTTACTAGAAAAGCTCCGCTTTCAAATTGGCTGCGCTATTACCTTATTGCGTGCTTGTGCAAATTTAATAATTTCAAAAAGGACTTATGCAGAATTACAGCTTTTAACACTGTTCTTCCACTTGGTCCTCACCGCCATGCATGAGCAGGCTTCCCCGCTTACATGTAAAGATTTAAAAAAGCGCTCAAGAAATTAGGGTTTAAGCCCGAACCGAGAAAGAAAGGAACATCACACGAACAATGGAAAAAGTCGAAAATGGGCGACTTTTTAAAGTTACAGTTGATTGCCCAAAGGCACCGTTCAGCAGAGATCTAATTCTATCAATGGCTCGCCAGGCTGGCGTCAGTAAGAAAGGACTATATAAGGCCGCTGGCTATTAAAATCATATTACCCGCTTCGGCGGGTTTTTTATTGCCTCAAATTTCCCGGATTACAAAAAATAAACCGTCCCTCTAAGGGGCAGTTTGCCTTTGAATTAACTTATATATTAATTTGCGTTAAGTACACACTTCCGTATATACATTAATCAATATATATGTTAATTATGCATCATGAACAAACACGAAATCCGCCGTTTGCGTGAAGCGCAAAACCTCATGAGTCGCGAGCTGGCGGCGCGTATGGGCGTGAGCCCGGCGCGGATCTCAGTGCTGGAGCGTGATGAGCAGAAAGGTGCAGTGACCTTGAAAATGATGGCACGCGCGGCCGAGGCACTGGGCTGTGAATTTGTCTACCAGCTGGTGCCGAAGGCTAAAAAAAGCAGCAAACCCCGGCTGAAGCTGCATATGGATGATAATCGCGAGCGGCTCGATGGCCGCATGCGGACGGTACTGGAAAAACCCTGATAATGCGGTCATAGCCAGTGCAGCGGATAAGGAAACTCAGACTAATGTCTGTGTGTATAATCGGGTTCGCTTTCAACCACATTACTGTCAGCAAATCTGCGGTGATGTTTCGATCAAGGAATCATTTTGTATTTGCACCTTGAAAAACGCCTGTCGGCGATCCTGCAATCCGGGCAGCTGGCCAGTTTGAGCAGATCCCGCATGGGGCTGGAAAAAGAGAGCCTGCGGGTAGCAGCCAGTGGCGGTATCTCGCAGACGCCGCACCCACCGGCCTTTGGCTCGGCGCTGACCAATCCCTGCATCACCACTGATTTTTCTGAGGCGCTCACCGAGATGATCACGCCACCATGTGATTCAGTGGAAGCGGCACTGGATTTTCTCGCCGACATCGAAAAATTTGTGTGTCTGAATAATCCGTCTGAACTGATGTGGGCGAGCAGCATGCCCTGCGTGGTCGAAGGCGGCGACAGTATCCCGGTGGCGGAATATGGCAGCTCCAATCTCGGCATGATGAAAAAAATCTATCGCCGTGGTCTGGGGTATCGCTATGGCCGCACCATGCAGGTAATCGCCGGTGTGCATTTTAATTATTCCTACGGCGATGAGTTCTGGTCGCTGTTGCAAACCATAGAGAGCAGTAAGCTCAGTGCGCAGGATTTTAAATCCACGATTAGCATGGCACAGGTGCGCAATGTATTACGTTATGGCTGGCTGATTCCGTATTTATTTGGTGCATCACCGGCGGTATGTAAATCTTTTTTGCACGGTAAGCCCACCATGCTGTCGTCGTTCAGTGCGGGAACCGCGTTTGAGGAATGCGCCACGTCGTTACGCATGGGGAATATCGGTTACACCAATAACAAAGAGAGCATGGCTGGCATCAAGGCGAACTATGACAGCGTTGCAACTTATGTCGCCAGTCTGGAGTGCGCTATCCGAACTCCATTTAGTGAGTACCAACAGATTGGTGTGCAAATCGAAGGTGAATACCGTCAGTTAAGCGCAAATATTTTGCAGATCGAGAACGAGTATTACAGCACGGTACGACCCAAACAGATTCCACAGCGTGGTGAAATGCCGATACGCGCATTGCGTGATCGAGGCATTGAATACGTTGAATTGCGTTCGCTGGATATTAATCCGTTCGAGCCAATGGGCATCAGCGCCGAACAAATGTATTTTCTTGAGGTCTTTATGCTGTTTTGTTTATTGCAGGACAGCTCAGTGTTGAGTGCAGATGAAATCGATGCGATCGATATGAATTTGATTGAAGTCGCGCACCGCGGGCGAGCTGTAGATACCGAGCTGAGTCGCGGTAATGAAACTGTTCTGCTCAAACAATGGGCCTTGAGTCTGTGTGAGGCTATGACCGATGTTGCAGCTCTGCTCGATAGCGCACACGGCAATCAGCGCTACAGTGCAAGTCTGAAGCTACAGTGTGAATCAGTACTTGATGCATCGCTGACGCCATCGGCGCGCGTGCTGCAGGAAATGCGCGATACCGGTGAGGAGTATTTTCAGTTTGCGCGACGCAAAGCACAGGAGCATCAGGCATATTTTAATGCGCGCACAATCAGTGCCGAACAAGAACAGATGTTTATCCGGTTGGCCGCAGATTCCATCGCCGAGCAGCAGCAGCTCGAAGCCACTGATGCCTTGCCATTTGACGAATTTTTAAAGCGTTACTTTGAAGCGAAATAAACTATGACAGCTGTTCTTAAACTGATTGATAAAATTCCGATGTCAGCACTGGTCGTGACGGCTGTGTTGCTGACCCTGGCACCGTTGGGCGCGCAACCGCACTTACTGGAAAAACTCGGTATGTTGTACGACGCTAGCCTGACAAAACCGATCGACATTTTTGATTTACTGATGCACGCAACACCACTGACACTGCTGGTGATTCGTTTACTGCGATTGAAACGTGGCGAGCCAACAACGAAATCGAGCTGATATTCTAGGTGTTGGTGCCATCGCCACCCATGCAGGGTGGCGATTCAGGTGCGTTGCCTTTTGCGAACCATTCTTCTGTGGTCATAGTGTGTAGGGCCAGCGCGTGTATGCCGTTCTTGAGTTCGTCTGCCAGCGTAGCGTTCACCAGTCGGTGGCGAGCGATTAACATTTTCCCTTTGAAGCTGTCACTCACCAGCACCACCTTAAAATGTGATTCTGAGCCCGCGGGCACATTGTGCATGTGGCTTTCGTTTATCACTTCGAGGTGTTCGGGGGCGAACGCAGCAGTGAGTTTCTGGCTGATTTGATCTTGCATGTTCATGGTGGCAATTTTATCACAGGCGGGCAGGGAAGTTACGATTCAGTCAAGCAACCCCCTTGATGGATCTATGCCATAGGCACCTGGTCTGAGGGCGTGCAGGATTTTGAGCTCGAGTCCGCTTGAGTCAGTCGGGTTGGTCGCCAGGTTGAGTATGGTACTGACTTCGGCCGGTTTTTTCTGTTCGCCGAGTAGCATCATGATGGTAGGTTTAAGGCGCTCCTTTGAATTTTGCGCGATGACAATGCCCACTTCTCCTGAGGTCATTTCGACCAGAGAGCCGGTGGGATATACGCCCAGGCATTGCAGGAATTGTTCGACCAGCTCATCCTGAAAATATTTATTGCGCCATTTATACAGCTCCTGTAACACAGTGTGTGGTGCAATCGCACCCCGGTAAGGTGTTTTAGTGGTCATCGCGTTATAGACATCAATAATGGCAGCGATGCGACCAAAAATGGGTATTTGTGCGCCTTTGAGGCCGTGCGGATAACCGCTGCCATCGAAGCGTTCGTGGTGGGTTAATACCATGCTAATGATGGTGTCATTGAGGCCGGGTGTTTCTCTCAGAATTTCAACCCCGTAAGCCACGTGTTTTTGTATTACCGCAAACTCGGCTTTTGTCAGGGTGCCGGCTTTGTTCAGGATCTCAGGCGAGATTTTTATGTTGCCGACATCCAGCAATAGCATGCCCATGGCCAGCACTCTCAGGTCTTCCTTGTAGAGACCCAGGTGTCTGCCAAAGGCGATGGCAAGCGCACAATTGTCGGTGGCGCGGGTGTAGCGATAGCTATCGTTTTGTTGAACTTTTAGCATCCACAGCAAAGCATCGGAGTTGCGAATCATGCTGTCCAGCATTGGCTGAACGGCTTTCCTGACCGCTTCTACATCAAGGTTATCGCCATCTCGGATATTGTCCATGATGCTGGCAACGGTGTTAGTGGCGGATTCCAGTGCTGTTTCCGCCGCCGGGAATTCATTGAATACCGAAGCTTGTTGCTGATATTCAACCTGACGTTTACCGCTGGTGAGAAACTCGTCGAGGTAGTGTTTGTTGACTTCGGCCGATTCGTCGAGGTAGATGTCGGCTTCAACTCCTCTTTCGGTATCGATGAACAAATAATGGCAATATTTTTTCAGGTTATCAATGTCAGTGTTATGCTCAATAGTAAACCCTTGCATAGGGAACGGTGTATCTAGCCAGGGACGATCCAGACTGGAAATATACATGCCGATTTTCAGGCTGAGCGTACTGACTTTGCGTTCCATATTTAAGATATCGAGACCGTGACTGTTCTACTTAAGGTATATCGGGAGCATGCTGTTAGCTATTGCGAACAGCATGTTTTAGCACAATAGCATTATACCCACAGAAATGCCTGGCTGCTAAGATACAAACATGGTGCCAGGCCAATTCTATGTCACAGTTTCCATATCACTGTGATGAATGGCGCTTAACTTAAGCGTAACAAGATTTGGGAGTCGTCATTCCCGCCAGAAGCATGCGGGAATGACGAGAATACCCTTGAGATGCTCTTGAGCAAGTGCCATTCAGCACAGGGCTGATGTTAGCCGGCAGAACCAGCTAAGTCTGTTGCCCGCCAGTGCTGGTTATCAAATAACTGTAAGGGCTGAAAATCGGATTTGTACTGCATTTTCTGGCAGTTTCGAATCCAGTAGCCCATGTAGAGATAATCAAGTTTGCGTGCGGTGACTTCGCGCAGTTGGCTCAGCACACAAAAATTGCCCAGACTGCGTGCCTTTTCATCTGGATCGAAAAAGCTGTACACCGCGGATAGGCCATCGGCAACCGGGTCGGTGACAGCGAGCGCCAGTAAGCGTTTTTGCTGGCGTATCTCGATGAAAAATGTGTGGCTCCAGTTGCTGAAAAGAAAATTGCTAAAGTCCTCAGGCCTGGGGTTTGCCATATTACCATCGTGATGGCGGGCACTGATGTATTTACAGTAAAGCGCGAAATATTCTTCGCTGAAATGCGCGCTAACCAGTTTTGTCTGCAAGTCCTGATTGCGCTGCAGGCAGCGCCGCTGTGAACGCCGTGGTTTGAATTCAGCTACTGACACGCGACAGGGGCGGCAGGCGTCACATTCGCGGCAATGCGGTCGGTAGGTGAAATCACCGCTGCGGCGATAGCCGAGCGCGATTAGCCGGCTATAGAGCTGGCGGGTCATATCTATACCTGGGTCGGGCACAAGATTGGTGGCGCGGCGGTTTTCAAAATAACCGCATTCGTGCTCTGACGTGAGATACAGAGGAATGTTCTGCGTGTTCATGCGCTTATGATAGCATTGCGTGGTTGGCTCGGTAGCGCGGTTTTGGCACGGGAAAGTCAGGCTGAGGATGGTACAATGCGGCGCTATTTTATTGCCTGTATACCGAGATCCCGATGTCTGAGCAGTCACGCACCAGTATTTTTCTAAGCGCACTCAAGCAGCGTATTTTGCTGCTCGATGGTGCCATGGGTACCATGATCCAGCGCCACAGGCCTTCGGAGGCAGATTATCGCGGTGCTCGCTTTGCCGACTGGCCGTCTGATCTCAAGGGCAATAATGACCTGCTGGTGCTGACGCAGCCGGAAATGATCCACGATATTCACCGTGCTTACCTCGAAGCCGGTGCCGACATTATCGAGACCAATACCTTCAATTCCACGCGCGTCGCGATGGCCGATTACGACATGCAGGCGCTCAGTTACGAGATCAATGTCGCTGCCGCGCGACTCGCGCGCGAAGCTGCCGATGCGATTGCCACTACTGATAAACCGCGTTTTGTCGCGGGTGTGCTCGGGCCGACCAATCGCACCTGTTCGATCTCGCCAGATGTGAATGACCCGGGTTTCCGCAACATCAGTTTTATGGAACTGGCCGAGGCCTACACCGAATCCACTCGCGCCCTGATCGAAGGTGGTGCCGATATTATTATGATCGAAACTATTTTCGATACCCTCAATGCCAAGGCTGCGGTCTACGCGGTGAAACAGGTGTTCGACGAAGATGGTGTCGAACTGCCGATCATGATTTCCGGCACCATCACCGATCAGTCTGGGCGCACGCTCACCGGCCAGGTGACCGAAGCCTTTTATAATTCGCTGCGCCACGCACAGCCGATATCGATGGGGCTGAACTGTGCTCTCGGTCCGGATCTGCTGCGCCAGTACGTGCAGGAAATGTCACGGATCTCGGAAGTCTATATTTCAGCACACCCCAATGCGGGTCTGCCGAATGAAATGGGCGGCTATGATCTTGGTCCGGAAGACATGGCGCAGGATATCGGCGAATGGGCAGACAGTGGTTTTCTCAATATCGTCGGCGGCTGTTGTGGTACCACGCCTGATCACATTGCCGAGTTTGCCAAAGTGGTGGCCGGTAAAACGCCGCGACAGATTCCAGATTTACCGGTGGAATGTCGTTTGTCCGGGCTGGAACCGTTCAACATCAGCGACAGTTCTTTGTTCGTCAATATCGGTGAGCGCACCAATGTCACCGGCTCGGCAATGTTCAAGCGCCTGATCAAAGAAGAAAACTACGAACAGGCATTATCGGTTGCCCAGCAACAGGTGGAAAATGGCGCCCAGATCATCGACATTAATATGGACGAAGGCATGCTGGATTCGCAGGCCGCGATGGTGAGGTTTTTAAATATGATCGCCGCAGAACCTGAGATTTCACGCGTACCAGTGATGATTGATTCCTCGAAATGGGCGATCATCGAAGCCGGTCTGCAATGCGTGCAGGGCAAGAGCGTAGTGAACTCAATTTCGCTGAAAGAGGGCGAAGCAAAATTTATCGAGCAGGCGAAAAAGGTGCAGCGTTACGGCGCGGCGGTCATTGTCATGGCCTTCGACGAAGACGGTCAGGCCGATACTTTTGAGCGTAAGGTGGAAATCTGCACACGCTCGTACCAGGTGCTTACCGAAAAAGTCGACTTTGCGCCCGAAGATATTATTTTTGACCCGAATATTTTCGCGGTCGCTACCGGTATCGAAGAACACAATAATTATGCGCTGGATTTTATCAATGCCACGCGCGAGATCAAACGAAGTCTGCCGCACGCGATGATCTCCGGTGGTGTCTCGAACGTTTCGTTTTCCTTCCGCGGCAACAACCCGGTGCGCGAAGCGATTCACTCAGTGTTTTTGTATCACGCGATTCAGGCCGGCATGGATATGGGCATTGTCAACGCCGGTCAGCTCGCGGTCTATGATGACCTGCCCGAAGCGCTGCGCGAAGCGGTTGAGGATGTGATTCAAAATCGGCGCGATGACGCTACCGATCGTTTGCTGGAAATCGCCGGCAACTATGCCGGTGATGGCATGCAGGCCGAATCCGGCAAGGACATGGCTTGGCGAGAGTTACCAGTGAGGGAGCGACTTTCACACGCATTAGTCAAAGGCATAACAGATTTTATTGAAACAGATACTGAAGAAGCGCGTTTGCAGGCGGAAAAACCGCTGCACGTGATCGAAGGTCCGTTGATGGACGGCATGAACGTGGTCGGTGATTTATTCGGTGCTGGCAAAATGTTTTTGCCACAGGTAGTGAAATCGGCGCGAGTGATGAAAAAATCGGTGGCGTATTTAATGCCCTATCTGGAAGCTGAAAAAGACGGTGCTGCGAAAAGTAACGGCAAAATATTAATGGCGACGGTAAAAGGTGATGTTCACGACATCGGCAAAAATATTGTTGGCGTGGTATTGCAGTGTAATAATTACGAAGTGGTGGATCTCGGAGTTATGGTGCCAGCAGAAACGATTCTTGGCGAAGCCAAAAAGCATGATGTCGATATCATCGGTCTTTCTGGACTGATCACGCCCTCGCTGGATGAAATGGCGCACATGGCCTCAGAAATGAAACGTCTGGGTCTGAACCTGCCCTTGTTGATTGGTGGTGCTACCACGTCGCGGATTCATACCGCAGTAAAAATTGATACCCAATACGATCATGCGGTGGTCTATGTGCCCGATGCTTCGCGTGCCGTGGGTGTGGCTGGTGAGCTGTTGAGCGATGATCGTAAGACAGCTTATATGCAGTCGATCAAAGATGAATACCAGAAAATGCGCGAACAGCGCGCGCAGCGCACCTCGACGCGTAAAACCTTTACCTTGCAGCAAGCACGCGATAATGCCTTTAAGTTCGACTGGTCTAATTACACGCCACCCAAACCGAGTTTTCTTGGCATCAAAACCTTTGCTCATTACTCGCTGGATGAGTTGGTGGACTACATCGACTGGACACCGTTTTTTCATACCTGGGAACTGGCCGGCAAGTATCCGAAAATTTTGCAGGACGAAGTCGTAGGTGTCGAAGCGACGCGCTTATTTGAAGATGCGCAGGCCATGCTGAAAACCATGGTCGATGAAAACTGGTTACAGGCCAGCGCTGTCATCGGGTTTTTTCCAGCGAATAGTGTCGGCGATGATATCGAGCTCTACGTCGATGACAGCCGTGGTGAAGTGCAGGTCGTACTGCATCATTTACGCCAGCAAATGGCGAAGCCTGCGGATCGCCCGAATCAATGTTTGAGCGATTATCTGGCACCAAAATCATCGCGCCAGCCAGATTATATCGGTGCCTTTGCGGTCACCACAGGGATCGGTATCGATGAGCACGTGGCACGGTTTGAGGCCGATCACGATGATTACAACAGTATTTTGCTGAAAGCACTGGCAGATCGACTGGCGGAAGCTTTTGCTGAGCGTATGCACGAGCGCGTGCGCAAGGAATTCTGGGGTTATGCGGCTGCTGAAGCGCTGGCAAATGATGCGCTCATCGCCGAGTCCTATCAGGGAATTCGACCGGCACCGGGGTATCCCGCCTGTCCAGATCATCGCGAAAAAGCCAAACTCTGGGATCTGATTCAACCCGAGCACAATGCTGGCATCCAGCTCACCGAAAGTTATGCTATGTGGCCGACTGCAGCGGTCTCGGGCTGGTATTTCTCACATCCGGCGGCGAAATATTTTGGTACGGGCAAGATCTCTGCCGATCAGGTAGCAGACTATGCTGAGCGCAGTGGCCAATCGCTGGCTGAGGTCAGGCGCTGGCTGGCGCCTGTCATCGAAGATGATTAGCGGCGATTTGTTTTGCACTATTGAGACCATGGTAATGCCATGGTTTCATTGATAATTCAAGAATTGTATATTAAACCGTCAGGCTAAGTCGGGAGTCTTATAAATTAACATTCCTTGTCGAGGGTAACCGCCTGTCGAATCTATCATCCGGTACCGGATCTTTTTTGATACCGCCGATCCATACGCTCTGACACAAGTCAGTTCTCCGACTGCAATATTCAGTGACCCCACAACACAATGATACAATACCACTATGTTTTTGATAACAGTATCGTTTGCTGTGGTGGCGCTAATCCAGCACCTAATGCTTTAGTACGAATGTAATCTGCCAGGATTTATCCACAATAGTAGTGGATAAGTTTGTGGATACCAGGATGAGAACTCAACTGGCGACGTTCAAGTGGCGGCGTGTCGGGGTTGAGTGAAGTTTAACCACACACGAAGTAATCATATATTTTTGCAACAGGTATAATGCCGCCACCTTAATTTCGAGCAGTTTGTATGTCTATTCTGCGTTTACGCAATGCCAGTGTGAGTTTCGGTGGTCCCGCGATACTTGACTCAGTTAACCTGACGCTGAACAAGGGCGAGCGTGTCTGTTTGCTGGGCCGCAATGGCAGTGGTAAATCAACCCTGCTCAAATTGATTGCAGGCACAGTCAAAGCTGACGAAGTCGAGTTTGAGTGCCGGCCAGCGCTGAAAATTGCGCAGCTCGAACAGGAAGTACCGGGCAGTACCGTTGGTAGCATATTTGATGTGGTTGCCACTGGCCTCGGTGACCAGGCTGAGCTGTTGACAGCCTATCATCATGCCAGTCAACAGATCGCGATTGATCCGAGTGAACGCGCGATTGCTGAGCTGGGGCGATTGCAGCACGAAATCGAACTCGCTGATGCCTGGCAGCTGAACATCCAGGTCGATGCGGTGTTATCGCGTATGCAGCTCGATGGTGAGGCGGTGTTTGCAGAGCTTTCTGGCGGTATGAAGCGTCGCGTGATGCTGGCACGCGCGCTGGTGATCGAACCGGATCTGTTATTGCTGGATGAACCCACCAACCATCTGGATCTGGTTGCGATCGAGTGGCTGGAACAGCAAATTCTGAATTTCAATGGTGCCGTGCTTTTTATTACGCATGATCGTAGCTTTTTGCGTCGGTTGGCAACACGTATTGTCGAGCTCGACCGTGGTCGGCTGACATCCTATCCTGGTGATTACGCCACCTATCTGGAACGCAAACAGGCATTCCTTGATGCCGAAGATGAGGCCAGCAAGCAGTTTGACAAAAAGCTTGCGCAGGAAGAAATCTGGATTCGGCAGGGGATCAAGGCGCGGCGCACACGTAACGAAGGTCGCGTGCGTGCGCTGGAAAAATTGCGCGCCGAACGTAGCCAGCGTAGAAATGTGGTGGGCAATGCCGAGATGAAAATCTCCGTCGCCGAGAGATCAGGCAAGCAGATTGCAGAAGCCATTGATGTGAGTTTTGCTTACGAAGGGAACACTCTGATTCGTGGACTCTCCACCACCATCCTGCGTGGCGACAAAATCGGCATCATCGGCCCGAACGGTGTCGGCAAAACAACATTATTGCAGCTATTGCTTGGCAAACTTGCGCCGGATACAGGCATAATAAAAACCGGCACTGCGCAATCGGTTGCCTATTTTGATCAGTTGCGCGCACAACTCGATGAAGAAGCGACGGTAATCGATAATGTTTCACCCGGTCGTGACAGTGTCGAGATTAATGGTAAACAAAAACACATTATCGGTTATCTACAGGATTTTTTATTTTCCCCGGAACGCGCACGTTCACCAGTCAAAGTACTATCCGGTGGTGAGCGCAATCGTCTGTTGCTGGCGAAACTGTTTTCCAGTCCGGCCAATATTCTGGTGCTCGATGAGCCAACCAATGATCTTGATGTCGAGACCCTGGAGTTGCTTGAAGAGTTGCTGATTGAATTCAATGGTACTCTGCTGCTGGTGAGCCACGACCGTGAATTTATTAATAACGTGGTGACCAGCACGCTGGTGTTCGAAGGTGAGGCTGAAGTCAACGAGTATCCGGGCGGCTATGATGACTGGATACAGCAGTCAAAATCTGATCGAGTCAGCAGGCAGCATACAAAAAAATCTGCCGAATCTTCAGTAGCGCCGGCACTAAAGCACAAGGCAGAAAAAAAACCAGGTTATAAGCAACAGCGAGAACTGGAGGCTCTGCCGGCGAGTATCGAAACTCTGGAAACGGCTATCGAAACTATGCAGTTGGCAATGACACAGGCAGCTTTTTTCCAGAAGCCAAAGCAGGAAATCACACGTTTTCAACAGCAACTGGCGGATAAGCAACAGCAATTAGAGCAGTACTATGCCCGCTGGGAGGCGCTTGAGGCTGAAACTCGGTCATAGTACTGGCGACTCCAGGTGCGGCCCGGCAGAGACGCGATACATCGGTCAGGGCTGTTATCTCTGTTAAATATGTAGATAATGTTCGAGTCCTCCATTATGTGTGAGAAAAACTATGAATAAGTTTATTGAGCTGATTGGCCGGATCTTGCTTGGACATATTTTTTTGCTCGCAGGAATCAACAAAATCGATGCCTATCATGGCACTCAGGGCTATATGGATGCCATGGGTGTGCCGGGTAGCCTGCTGCCATTGGTTATTGCGCTTGAGATCGGTGCCGGACTGGCTGTGATTGTCGGTTTCAAAACTCGCTGGGCTGCTTACGCACTGGCAGCTTTCACGCTGGTGTCTGCCCTGATTTTTCACAGTAATTTTGCTGATCAGATGCAGACTATCATGTTTATGAAAAACCTCAGCATCACCGGTGGTTTACTATTACTGACCGTGCACAGTAGCGGTGTTTTGAGTCTGGATAGCAAGCTCAAAGCATGAATCGACGGTAACCCCGAGCCTGGCGCTGGTTGGTATCGGACTCAAGCTTGCGCTGAATCTGAATTCAGTCACAGCGATATCGGCTGTC
Organism: Gammaproteobacteria bacterium; assembly: GCA_030148865.1. Lineage (GTDB taxonomy): Bacteria > Pseudomonadota > Gammaproteobacteria > SZUA-229 > SZUA-229 > JASBSR01. The sequence continues at coordinate 15,599 of JASBSR010000018.1, read as the reverse complement.
AATAATGTGAACTGATTCAAACTGGTAGCGTGGTGCGATTCGTTATACTTGACAACATCTGTTAGCTGTCAGCCGGCGGGGAATGTCATGCTATCAGGGAATACCATTCAATTCGTAGTGCTGTCATTGTGCCTGTTATTGTATAACAGGTATGTTGTTGCCGCAGATGTGCGTGGTCAGATTTTAAAAGCAACTGGTGATGGCGCTGCAGGAAGGAAGGCTTGATGTCGAATCATTGGGTCAAGCATACGAACTGTATAAACAAATCGAACCCGATGAGTACGCCGCCTACAAAAAGCAGGCGGAAGCAGCGAAGCAGGCTTTGCGCCGCGAATTTGATAAATATAAAAAAGATATTAATAAAGAGTTTGTCGAATACCGTAAGCGTTTTACGCCGGAGGCTAATCGGGTGATTCGCTTTAATGGAAGCCGGGTAGATGAGAGCCGCCTGGATTTACTGACAATAGTGCTATTAACGCGGACTTCGGTAACTTTGAAGCCGAGGCTGGTGTGTTACTTGAGGAGTTTCGTGCGCAGGCGAAACAGTACCGCGAACAGATACAAGAGCGTGAACTGTTGAAACACAAGCAGGAAAGTAAAGGCTTGTTTGACGATTTTTAAGGCCTGGTTTTGTGTGTAGTGGTCAGGCCAGCATTTCCCTGCAGGCCACCGCTGTGTAAGGCCAGGATACGACTGCCGCGCGGAAACCGCCCCTGTTCGATTTGTTCGAAAATCCCGTAAAACATTTTTGCAGTGTACACCGCGTCCAGTGCAAAACCGTGCTGTTGTTCGAAGTTGTGCATAAAATCAAATAGCGGGTGACTGGTTTTTGCGTAACCACCGAAGTGATACGCAGGCTCCACTCGCCATTGGCTGTTATTTGGAGCGCCAGTTGCGCAACGCAACTGTTCGACTTCGCGTTCGAGAAATCCGCCGTCTTTGAGAGCAGCATAACCAATAGCCTGCTGGTGCGGTTGTAAACCCAGGCTGATACCGGCGAGGGTAGCACCGGTGCCGCAGGCGCAGCAGAAAATATCGAACTCGTGTTCGAGCGCGAGCAGCATTTCCTGGCAACCCTTAACTGCGAGTGCATTGCTGCCACCTTCGGGAATTAGATAAAACTCGCCAAATCTATCGCGCAGCGCGCGTAAAATTTCAGCACTGTGTTTATTGCGGTAGCTATTTCGGTTGAGATAGTGCAAATGCATATGGCAGTCGGAGGCAAACTGGAGCGTGGGGTTGAGCGGATGATGGGCTTCGCCGCGTATCACGCCGATGGTATTAAAACCGAAGCGTTTGCCAGCAGCGGCGGTGGCATAAATGTGATTCGAGTAAGCGCCACCAAAAGTCAGCAGGGTGTGCTGATTTTGCTGGTGTGCCGCCTGGAGATTATATTTCAGCTTGTGCCATTTGTTGCCACCCAGCTCGGGATCGATCAGGTCTTCGCGTTGTACCCGGAGTTGCACCGCAGCGGCGTCGAGTAGCGCCGAATGCAGTGGTTGCACAGGTGCTGCGGGGAGTGTGAAAAAATTATTTTGTCGCGACAACGTGAATGACAGTGGAGCCTTCGAAATACACGGTGCGATCGTTGTAATTCCAGCGAGTGATGGGTGGTTCACCGACGGCGGGCACTTTTGACAGCGGCTGGCCGAGTTCATTCTGGACTTTATCCATGCTCATGCCGCGGCGTGGAAAATCCAGCAGCCGCACGGCAGCACTCAGATTTTCATCGGGGCTGGCTTCGACCGGTGCGGTATCGAGCACGGTGCCAGTGGTGTGTTGCACTGGCATTGCTTTCGCAGGCATCATTTCTGTTGTCTGGCCGGAGGTTTCCGGAGCTGTCATTGATTCTGGTGGAGCCAGTGGTGTGCCGCTGTGCTCGTCCATGGAAGGGCGACCAGCGTGGACGACTGTCGTGATCAACAACAATGCAATGCTAAAGCCGCTGGTCAGAGTGCGTGCAAAAGTATTCATAACATTTTCCTGAGTATCCAATACGTAAGCGTTGGTATGAGTGTAGCACCCGCCGGTAAAAAGCGCTGCGATCTACCCGGCAGTCGGCTCCAGATCAGTCATGGACAACAGCTTAACGATAGCGCTTGAATGCCAGGCAGGCGTTGGTGCCGCCGAAGCCGAAGTTATTCGACAGCACAGCGTTCAGGTGGACTTTGTCCTGCCGTGTTGTGACCACAGGCATGTCGCTGGCATTCTCATCCAGATTTTCAATATTGGCTGAGGCCTGGATGAAATTGTGCTTCATCATCAGCAGGCTATAAATCGCTTCCTGTGCACCCGAAGCCCCTAGCGAATGCCCGGCCAGTGATTTGCTCGAACTCAGTGGTGGAATTCTGTCACCGAAGACGTCCTTGATCGCGAGCAGTTCTTTGGTATCACCGACCGGGGTGCTGGTGCCGTGGGTGTTGATATAGTCGATTGGCTGCTCGAGCGTAGCCATCGCCATTTGCATACAGCGCACCGCGCCTTCTCCAGAGGGCGCGACCATGTCGACCCCGTCTGAGGTGGCGCCGTAGCCGGCGACCTCGGCATAAATTGGCGCACCGCGCGCCAGCGCGTGTTCCAGTTCTTCCAGCACCAGCACACCGCCGCCGCCAGCGATGACAAAGCCGTCACGATCAGCATCGTAGGTACGTGAGGCTTTGTCGGGAGTATCGTTGTATTTGGTCGAGAGTGCGCCCATGGCATCAAACAGCATGCTCAGCGTCCAGTGTTCTTCTTCGCCACCGCCGGCAAACACGATGTCCTGTTTACCCATCTGAATCAGTTCATAGGCATTGCCAATACAGTGGGTGCTGGTGGCGCAGGCCGAGCTGATCGAGTAATTCACACCCTTGATTTTAAACGGCGTCGCGAGGCAGGCTGAGACCGTGCTCGCCATAGTGCGTGGCACCATATAGGGCCCGACTTTGCGGATGCCGCGGTCGCGCATGATATCGGCCGCTGCGACCTGATTTGCGGATGACGCACCGCCCGAGCCCATGATCAGGCCGATTCGTGGGTCGGCGAGATTGTCAGGATCGAGGCCGGCATCGAGCACTGCCTGATGCATGGCGATATAGGTGAAGGCAGCAGCGTCGCCCATAAAGCGTTTGATCTTGCGGTCAATGTGCGCGTCGAGATTGATTTCGACGCTGCCGGCGACATGGCTGCGCATGCCCATGTCAGCATATTCCTGCTGGAATTGAATACCCGAGCGTCCCTGCTGTAGTGAGTCCAGTACCGAGTTCTGGTCATTGCCCAGACAGGACACTATACCGATACCGGTGACGACAACGCGTTTCATGAATCGCCCCTAGAAATTTTCAGTCGATGAGAATAAGCCTACCCGCAGATTTTTCGCGGTGTAGATAGTATGGTTATCCACCGAGACTCTGCCATCGGCGATGCCGAGGGTCAGATCACGGGCGATCACCCGTTTTATGCTGATGTTATAACTCACTTTTTCAGCGCTGGGCAATATTTGCCCGGTAAATTTTACTTCGCCGACGCCCAGCGCGCGACCCTGGCCGGCGTGACCGTCCCAGCCAAGGTAAAAGCCCACCAGCTGCCACATGGCATCGAGTCCGAGGCAACCTGGCATCACCGGATCACCGACAAAATGACAGCCGAAAAACCAAAGGTCCGGGTTGATATCGAGCTCGGCGAAGATTTCGCCCTTGCCGTATTCACCACCATGGTTCGCGATACTGACAATACGGTCAAACATCAGCATATTGGGCATCGGCAGCTGTGCGTTGCCCGGGCCAAACAGCTTGCCGTTTCCACAGTCCAGCAGTTCTTCGTAGCTATACGAACTCTGCGGGGTAAAAATTTTCTGATTGGCGGGCATATACATATCCGGTGTAAGCGTTAAAGTAAGCGCGATTTTAGCGGAAAACGATAGCTGATGGTAATGGCCCGGGAAATATACGTGGTGAACAGGCGAGATGATTAATCACCATGCTGGATAGTATACTGATTGCTGGATTAATTTCGCTGCTGCTGTACTGGTGGCACAGCACGCGTTGCAAAGAAATTGCCATTGCACACTGCCAGCGGGTGTGTGATCAGGCCCAGGTCCAGCTACTGGATAGCACCGTGAGCCAGCAGAAGCTGTGGTTACGTCGCAATGCTAGCAATGGTCACATCGAACTGTGTCGTTTGTATACCTTTGAATACTACGCCAGTAACGAATCACGAGAATACGGCTATCTGGCTATGCTGGGACGTCAGATTGTCGATACCGCGTTAGCAACAGATCGCCGCCGGCAATGAGTTAATAGGTAAAGAAGCGTTTATCAAAACGCAGACGCGCAGAGTCATTGCTGCCTTCTGGCGTGACTTTGAGATCGAACTTCAGGAACTCGCCATCACTGATTTTGATTTCGGCAAGATAATAAATCGCGCCAGCATCTTTAATTTCACGAAACTCGAGCGGTTTGAGCTGACCGGTGAGATTACTGGCGTGGCCTTCCACCAGAGCGGCAGTGGGGTTGCCAGTGGTGCCCAGGACTTTTTTGAGCACGGCGATATTAATGATGACACGATTGTTGCGACGGGCAATATCGTAACTTTTGGCAACCTCGGGCTCCAGCGTGTCACTGCGGAAGGCATTATAGTGAATCACATAATCACCGAACTCTTTTGACGTTTCGGCGTTTACATTCAGGCTGATGGCAAGTGCCGCAAATACGGCGAAACAGGTCAGAACTCTATTGAAAGACAGGCGCATAAGAGACTCCTAATAAATAATACAGGGTGCCGGTTTTATTGGTTTCACCGCTTGGATACCTAGAATACCACCATTTATGTTGTGGGGTACAGATGCTGGTTAAGCCTCAAGTACGGCCAGTAGTTCGTTACCAATGCATGATTCACGCCAGCCTTGCAGAACATCGAGTGCACGTTGACCGGTGATGAGCTTGTCCAGCTCTTTGCGCGAGCACAGCATGCTGGTGGCAATACCTAGCATCGCTGCTTTCTGGCTGACGATATCCTGCAGTTGTTTCAGCAATGCCTTGTGCGCGGCATCGGGTCGATGAAATGAATTGTCGGGCCAGGTTTCGGCAGGCGCGTTGATACCCGCCTGAATGGCAGCGAATACGCTTTCACCGTAGAGCTGTATGATCTGGCGTGGTAGTTGTGTCGTTTTAAGTGCCTCCAGACTGGCGGGCGGTACTGTTGCGAGTTCGACGATGAGTTCATCGCGCAGCATTTTGCGTCGGGTCAGATTATTTTCAATCGCCAGCGCTTCGCGCCAGCGTGCGAGCTCATCGACTATCGCCAGCGCCTGTCCAGAAAGGCGCTGGGTGCCGCGTACTCGCTTCCAGCAGGTGGCTAAGTCAGGTTCAAAACGTTCTGGCGAGGTGCTCAGGGCGGCGCAGTCATGTAAAAACCATTCGGTTCTACCCGCTGTTTTAAGTTCGTCCAGCAATAATTGATACAGAGCGACTAAATAACGTACGTCATCGGCAGCATATTCGAGCTGTTGATGACTAAGCGGGCGTTGCAACCAGTTAGTTCGGGTTTGAGACTTATCGAGCACCTGGCCCAGTTTTTCTTCGACCAGTCCGGCATAACCAATCTGATCAATCTCACCGAGAAAAGCTGCTGCAATCTGGGTGTCCAGTACAGGTGTCGGTAGTATCCCCAGATACTGATAGAGTACTTCCATATCCTGTGAACAGGAATGAAAAATTTTACCGACTCCAGGGTTGGAAAATAACTTCGCCAGTGTTTCGCGGGCATCGAATGCGAGCACATCGACACAGGCGATATCTACGCCCCCGCAAATTTGCACCAGTCCCAGCCGGGCGAAATACGTGGTTTCACGAAAGAACTCAGTGTCGACGGCGAGGTAAGGTTCGTTTTTAACTGAATTTAAAAAATCATTCAGTTGCGCCTGGCTTTCGATGAGCTGTGCCGGCATCAGGACTTTGCTGCCAGTAGTTCGATCTGATAACCGTCCGGATCTTCAACAAAGGCGACGATGGTTGTCCCTGCATTCATAGGTCCGGCTTCGCGAATAATTGTGCCACCGGCGGCACGAATTTTGTCGGCGGCGGTATAAACATCGTCAACTTCAATCGCGATATGACCAAAACCATTGCCCAGATCATAACTGTGTGTGTCCCAGTTATGCGTCAGTTCGATTGCACTGGCGCTGCTTTCATCACCATAACCGATAAAGGCATTGGTGAATTTTCCCTCGGGATAATCTTTCTGGCGTAGCAGTTTCATGCCGAGAACTTCGGTATAAAACTGGATCGATCTTTGCAGATCGCCAACCCGGAGCATGGTGTGTAATAGTTTCATGGCTTAATTCTCGACCCGTTGTGTGAGGGCACTATATGTTACATTGTGCCTGCTGCGATGGCGAGTCGGTGTAGCCTGTTTATTCTGTTACCTGTGGAAATAGTGCTGGATTTTTCGTTCAATGCTAATCATTTTCGAACCTGGTTCGAGCTTGCTGCTGAAAATCATTTACCTGGCCAGGTTGTGGCTGAGCCAGGGGGCTTTGCAATCACATTAAGGCTGGTTGTTGCCGAGCACGCGGTGTTTGCTCTGAATAAAGCTTCTGTGCGGTACGTGTAATAAATCAGCAAGTGTCCTCACCAGGTGTTCTTCAAATTTATCAACATGACTGTCAGCGTAAGCAAGTTGCCAGAGCTGCTCGACAAGTTGCACTTTTTGTTCTTGTGAGTAATGCTCATTGATCAGCGAGGTGAACTGATAGTAATCGGTGGCGGCATGATTTTCCTGGCCAGCCTGTTCCAGAATCCTGTCAATCTCCGTCTCTTCGAACTTAAAGTGTGTGCCTAGAATTTTTCGCAGCTGATTTTTTTCCTGGTCACTGACATTCAGGTCGGCTCGCATCATTTCGATTAATAATGCAGTGGTGGCGAGTTTTAGTCGTTGCTCAGTATCGTCTCCAGAACTTGCTGGCTGCAGGTGTTGCTCAAAAAACTGTTTGATCCGTAGCATCATAAGTCTTGCCTGTTTTTCATTAATTGTTCAAACGCAATAGCATCAAAACCAGTGTAATGCCTGCCGTCGATAATCAGTATGGGTATTGCACCACCGTTCACGCTGTCGTACAGACGTTCGCCCTCTGCGGATTTTTCTATATCGTATTCACAGTAGTTTATCCTGTTGGTGTGAAAATACTTTCGTGCCTGAGCGCAGTATGGGCACCAGGTAGTGCCCAGCATAATTACCTCGGGTTGAGATTTTAACACCTCGGCATTGCAGTAAATGGGAGCGATGGAAGATCGATAATTAATTACGACCATCACCACAATCAATACTATAAATATATAAATTCCACTGAGTCTGCGTCCGGTGCGTGTCTGGTGGTTTGCGGTTTTAGTCATGCGGTCTCAATGTGGTTCGGGTCATATTAAACTGCCGCAAAAGCCCTGTCTTTATCTCTGCGGAGGTGTAGCGAGTGCGGTTCTTCAGAGACCAGGCGCAGGCGCCAAGGTTCAGCCGAATCGCACAGCTTAAGGGCTGCGCGCAGATAGATGGCGAAAACTGCGAAGTTGATCAATATATCGAGCACGATAGAACATGGTTAGGCTGGTGCCAAACGAGCCGATATCCACTATCTTCCAGTGTTGATCTGTTAGTTGTAGATGAAAGCTTAGATTGAGTGTGTGTTTTTGATCCGAGTATACCTGTACGACGACGGTCGCTTTGACTGGACCAGTGTAACGCGGCTTGTGGATTCGAATACGACTGTGGTTGAGATTGAAGTGAAGAAAATGACGGGTGAGAGTGGTGTTAATATCTGCGCTGAGCTGACGGATCATGCCTGCTTTTTCGGCAGCTGTCATATAGCGTGCAAAAGGCCCGGCTATCCAGCGCAGCATGGTGTCGAACGTAAATTGAGACATGAGCTCAGTAGTAATGAAAACCTGTTGCGCGGCCAGGTTGTGTGCTAACTCGCTATTCTGGAAGTGACGGATTTTGTCGAAAGTAATTTGTAAACTTGTTACGGGGTCATTTTCAGTTTCACGTTGCAGCGCTTCTGCGGCCAACAATGTTTGATGGCATGCCAGTAGTATGATAAGAGCGCTGGTGCAGATATATCGCTGGATTCGCATTCCTGACAGTATAGCCGTTCACTAGATGCGCAACCAGAACCCACAGGAAATCGAGACTTTTGCGATGTATTATGGCATCTTTAAAACAGGTCGCTTCGGGCAGCCATGGATGTGATCAGTTATATTTAAATTTCGGGATACGTTTTATTTTGATTCTGCCAGACTTGCCCATTAGCACAAGCCGGCTGATGACCGGGGAATTGCCAAGGCAATAGTCTTCAAACGGGATGCGTTCCTGTAGATCGATGCCATCGTGTTCGATAGTGACCGCAGCTGAGATGGTCTCACCGCAGCGTCCGCCAGGATCGTGACTGAATATTTGTGGTTCTATCGTTACCGTGTATGCGCCTGAGCTGAGAGTGCAGGTTTTGATAATTTTTCGAGCCGCAGTGATATGGGTGTATGCGGTGGTGCGGTCAATATCAACCAGATGCCATGGGCTGTAACTGCCTTCAGTAGCTGTATCGGTATACGGGTAGTCTTTACCTTCACTCACTGGTAATAATGTATTGTCTAACTGGATAATATCTGCAGCGGTATCGCATTTGTATGTAATCAGAGGATACTTGCCCGCAGCACCGGCGGAATGGGTGCTGATCAGAAAAAGTGTGGCGATAAAAATCATCCGTAGTAAAGACATTGTAACCTCACAAGTCATTAATTATTTTATAAAACATTTACCTGACTTGCTGCTGGCATCACGTCAACAGGCATGGGCTTTCTCGCATTTATGATTCAATTATAGTCAGGCGTGGGCTTGCTTTACAACCGTATATCTGTGAAATCGTTCATTTTAGCCCTGAAAAAACTCCTTAGTGTCTTTGTTCTTATTTAGCAGGCTGGAGCGATTAGTCTGCCTTGTCAGGCGTTCGTCGCCATCATAGTTGTTAAAGTTCTGGATATTTGAAGCAGTCTGTTGTGTGGTCGTTCACCATTCCGGTGGCTTGCATAAAGGCGTAGCAAATGGTGCTGCCAACAAATCTGAAACCTCGCTTTTTAAGTGCTCTGCTCATGGCGTCAGACTGTTTGCTGGTCGAGGGCACATCGTGCAAAGTTTTTCTGCGATTGATGATAGGTTTGCCATCGACAAATTGCCACAGATACTTATTCAAACTGCCGTATTCTGCCTGTACCTCAAGCACAATTCTGGCATTGCTGATCGTGGATTCGATTTTCAGGCGATTGCGTACAATGCCGGGATTCTTCAGCAGAGATTCAACTTTGCGTTTGCTATATTTTGCGATGCGCGCAATTTCGAAATGATCAAAAGCTTCGCGATAGTTTTCGCGTTTTTTTAAAATAGTGACCCAGCTGAGTCCGGCTTGTGCGCCCTCCAGAATTAAAAACTCAAATAGCTTCTGGTCATCGTGCAGAGGTTTGCCCCATTCTTTATCGTGGTAGCGCATTTCGAGTTCACTGCCCCGGCACCAGGCACAGCGTTTTTTGTCAGTTTTCATCGACAGGCCCAAAATTGATAGCAATCGAAAGTCGTTCCTCAATACTATTGTTGCGCGTGACTTCGTGGTCGATGCCGGGTGGAAAAAAAATCAGCTGGCCTGCTACCGGGGTGATCCGTGTTGCGGGTTCAGCATCGTACAGTATCAGGTCGCCACTATTTAGTGGTACGTGTACATAATAAACCGCTGACAGCAGTTCATCGCTATCATCATGATTATGGCGTGTGGTAATCGCACCTGGTGGCATGGCGTTGAACCAGCTGCCGGATCTGATCGCTGACCAGTGCAGAATTTTTCGCGCCTGTTCGTTAGCCAGATTCAGCAGCTCGGCCAAAGCCGGCAGGTGTTCACGCCCTAGATAGATATTCTCATAGCGGCCATTGAAAAAATGTGAACGTCGCAGATTGGTGTTGTGTCGATGCTGCTGGAAGCCTGCCAGAAGACGAGGATTTAAGTCTAAATCTATAAAATTTACGGTGTGAATCACGGTTTTTTTGTTCTGGTGCATGTGCGGCAAATTACGATTCTATGGGACGGTAGCATGCCACATTCGGGAGGCTGGCGTTTATGATTCGAAAGAGTATACAACTAACTGATATCTGGTATAAAAAATATAGCCTGGAGCTTATTTGCAGCATGCCTGCCAAATGACGGTTTTCATTGAATCTGGCGATTACACTACCTGCCTGCATTTGAGTTAGCACCAAAGGTGAAGCATGGTTAAGGGATATACAGGCAGAGTTTCGTCTGACGGGTGTTGCCGTCGGCGATTAGCCAGCAACCCACAATACTGATGGGTCTGGCATCAGTATTAGCAGTAAATGATGTGCCTGAGCTTTTTGATCAGGATTTCCTTGTCGTTCTTGTTGAGAAAAGCACCAATTTCGAGTTCTTTGCCGTGCGAGCGAATCATGATTTTTTTCGGGTGGCCGCGAAATATTGAGTTGCGTACAAAAATTTTCGCCCATGACCGTTGATATTCCCAGTAGTTTTCGATAGATCTGTGGCCGCGTTCGACAATTAGCAAACGGTTCTTGAAGGTAATCACTTCGGTGACGAAGCTATTGCGTACGCATAGATATAGACCCGTAAACAGTGCAAAAATTTCCAGACCGGAGACCGGTAAAATCAGCCAGAGTCCTTCCACTAAAAAGAAAATCGAAATTGTCGCGGTGATCAAGGCCAGCGAGCCCAGTACCAGCATATTAAATTGCCAGCTCGCTGAATTGTTCGGCGACAGAATAATAGTGCCGGTCTTTGTCGTCTGATTGATCTCTGCTTTAACCATGGTGAACCTGAAGCAATAACCAGAGTCTTTAGTTTAGCGCGGCCAGCCCGGGGTTCAACCCATCGTTCAACCGGTGTTAGCCCAGGCCGTTACTGCCAGCGAGTACCGGAAACAAATCGCGTAAACCATTGGCCATAATTTCGACCGCAATTGCAGTCAGAATCAGACCGAACAAACGGTTGATAATATTCAGCCCGAGGCCACCGAGGAAACGGCCGATGGGATCGGCCAGCCGCAACACCAGCCAGAGCATGCAGCACACCAGCACAATCGTGCCGATCACCAGCCAGGGGTGCATCGGGTCGCTGGAGCGGTGCATCTGAATAATCACCGTGCTGATCGCGCCGGGCCCGGCGAGTAGTGGAATCGCTAGCGGCACCACGGCGATGCTCGACATCGCTTCCGCGGTTTGTTGCTCCGCCTCGCTGGCGCGCAGCGAGTCACCTTCGGCGCGCAACATGGCCAGCGCCATCAGCAATAACACGATACCGCCACCAACGCGGAACGACGCCAGCGAGGTGCCCATGAACGACAGCATTTGTTCACCGGTGAGTGCGGCCAGGGTCAGCACACCGATCACAGTGAGCGTGGTAATGGCTGCGACCCGACTGCGCTGCTGGCGGTTGTAGCTCTGTGTCAGGGTGAGAAAAATCGGCAGTGCCATGAACGGATCCAGAATCACCAGCAGAGCGGTGAAAAAACGCGTGTATTCGGCAATCAGTGCGTGCATGGAATCGACTCGGTGAAGCAGCGGTAGCTGTGATGATATAGCTTTCAGCGCTAGTGACAAAGCCCGACTTAATGATGCTGGTGTGCGTGTTCACTGGCTTCCAAACTCGTCATTCCGACGAATGTCGGAGAAGTGGCACATAGATGTACCGTTTACGCACCAAAGGATGGAACCCAGTATTTTAATGTGCTAGCTGCTCAGTTAATTACTGGATACCGGCATCCGCCGGTATGACACCACTGTGGGTTTAATGATGATGCGTGTGTTCGCCGCCTATAGGGATGAACAGACTGCCGATCGCCATCGCGATCAGAACAAGGCCGGCGATGCGCCGCGCGCGCGGTGAATGCGCGATGCGGCTGATCCAGCCGGAGGCGACGCCGGCGCCGATCAGACTGGGCAAGGTGCCGAGACCGAAGGCGAGCATGGTGAGCGCACCTTCTGCCGCGCCGCCACTGGTCAAGGTCCAGAGCAGTACAAAATACACCAGTCCGCAGGGCAGCCAGCCCCAGATCATGCCGTAAGCCAGCGCCCGCGGCAGCGTGGCCACCGGCAGCAACCGTCGCCCCAGAGGCTCCAGTCTGCGCCACAGCGGCAAACCCAGCTTTTCCACCAGACTGAGCTGTGGCAGCCAGCCGGCAAGATACATGCCGATGGCGATCATCACCGCAACGCCAGCCGCTTGCAAAATACGGTGGCCCTGAGTCAGTGCACCACTGGCCAGACCATCACCGAGCGCACCCATGAGCAGACCGGCGAGGCTGTAGCTGGCGATGCGACCGATGTTGTAGCTGCTGATAAATAGCCAGAGCCGAGGTTTGTGTTCGCGGATGTGTTGTGGCAGGGCGAGACTGAGCGCGCCGATAATGCCACCGCACATACCGACGCAGTGCACGGTGCTGAACAGGCCTAGCAGAAACGCGGCACTCAGAGTGGTCGGGCCGTCCATCAAATCTGGCCGTGGGTGGTGTTAGAGATTATCGTCAATGCAGATTCTATCCGGGTGTAGTAAATGTTCAATACCCGCCGTTGCGGCGCGGGTTGCTGCCACTGATCATGCGATCACATTCTTCAGCTGAATGATTATTGAGGCAACGAGAAAATTGCTGGCCCCTGGTTTCAACCGGAGGTTCGTCGCTGGTGCCGTTGGTGTCGGCGCAAATGGTACAGGCAGACAACTGGATACTGCATAAAGCCAGCAGACAGATTAATGATGATCGATTCAAAATAGTCTCCATACAAGGGTTAAATGATCATACCAGCCTTAACCCAGTGTTACCCGAACTGCAGGGGGGCGTCGCGTTCGGTTGCAAGCCTGTAGTTTTTTTCATCATTAACTATTTTCATTGATTCTTGTCGCCCACATATCGTGTTCGTCACTATGGGTGATGCGTACCTGAATAATGTCACCCACCTGCGGCATATCCGCGGTCATGTCTTCAGCATCGCTGACAAACACCATGCCGTCGATATCGGGCGCATCCGCAGTGCTGCGCGCGACAATACCTTCATCATCAATATCATCGATCAACACCTGCTGCACGCTGCCGATTTTATTTTGTAAACACTGCGCGCTGATCTTGGCCTGCTTCGCCATAAAGCGTGCCAGTCGTTCCTGTTGCAGTTCGGGGTCAACCGGATCAGCCAGCTTGTTGGCACTGGCACCTTCGACCGGCGAATAAGTAAAAGCACCAACGCGATCGAGTTGCGCGGCATCGAGAAAATCCAGCAGCTCCTGAAACTCATCCTCGGTTTCACCGGGAAAACCGACAATAAAGGTGCTGCGAATCGCCAGTTCGGGACAGTCCTGACGCCATTGCTGAATCCGTGACAGCGTGTTTTCGCTGGACGCCGGACGCTTCATGGCTTTTAATATGCGTGGGTTGGCGTGCTGAAACGGAATATCAAGATACGGCAGAATTTTACCCGCGATCATCAACGGAATCACTTCATCGACGTGCGGGTAAGGATAAACATAATGTAAACGCACCCAGATGCCGAGCGCAGATAAAGCTTCGCAAAGCTCAGTCATGCGGGTTTTCACCGGGCGGCCATTATAAAATTCGGTTTTGTATTTCACATCGACACCATAAGCACTGGTGTCCTGTGAAATTACCAGCAGTTCTTTCACGCCAGCCGCCGCCAGCCGTTCGGCCTCCAGTAAAACATCGCTCACCGGTCGGCTGACCAGATCACCGCGCATCGACGGAATAATGCAGAAGGTGCAACGATGGTTGCAGCCTTCGGAAATTTTTAAATACGCATAGTGCTTCGGTGTTAAGCGAATCCCCTGCGGCGGCAGCAGATCAACAAAAGGATCGTGCTGCGGTGGCAGATGCTCGTGCACCGCGTCCATGACTTCTTTGGTAGCGTGCGGGCCGGTCACCGCGAGCACATTCGGATACGCGTGCCTGACGATGTCACCTTTGGCACCGAGACAGCCGGTGACAATTACCTTGCCATTTTCGTTCAGTGCCTCGCCGATGGTATCCAGCGATTCTTCCACTGCGGCATCGATAAAGCCGCAGGTGTTCACCACCACCAGATCCGCGCCCGCATAATCCGGTGAGATCAGATAACCCTCGGCGCGTAACTGTGTGAGAATATGCTCGGAATCCACCGTCGCTTTCGGGCAACCGAGGCTGATAAAGCCGACGCGACCGGGGCTGGCAGATTGTGGTTTAGCGGACATGGCGTACTCGGAGCTGTGTTGCGGGCGAAGGCATATTGTACAGAATTAAGTGATGAGTGATTACGAAGAAAAATTCGGTTCTCTGGCAAGGATTTACGGCGAAGATGCGCTGGTGCGGATCCACACCGGTCATATTTGCGTGATCGGCGTTGGCGGTGTCGGCAGCTGGGCGGCAGAAGCACTGGCGCGCAGCGGTGTCGGTCAGCTCACCCTGGTCGATGCCGATAGCATCTCGCGCAGCAATATTAATCGCCAGATCCACGCACTGGAATCCAGCGTCGATAAGTCCAAAATAGAAGTCATGCGCCGGCGCGTGCTCGACATAAATCCAGAATGCAGCGTGCACCCCATTGCACAATACATCGACGACGATAATCTGCGCGATATCATCGAGCGTCGGCACGATGGCAAAGCCTACGATGTCGTGATCGATGCCATCGACAGCATCAAAGACAAGGCCGCAATTATTTATTGCTGCAAGCGCAATAACATTCCGGTGGTCACCACCGGCGGTGCCGGTGGTTTGTCTGATCCGACGCTGATAGAAATAAAAGATTTAACTAAGACATGGAACGATCCATTGGCCGCCAGTGTGCGTGCGCGTTTGCGTTTTAAATACGCTTACAGCCGCAACCTGAAACGCAGCTTTGGTGTGCCCTGTGTGTTTTCATCTGAGCAGCAACGCTACCCGGATAAGGATGGTAAGCCGGGTTATCAAAAACCGGGAGTGGCGGGGCTGTCGCTGGATTGTCATTCTGGTTATGGTTCGTCGGTGATGGTGACCGCGAGTTTTGGCTTTGCGGCGGCGAGTTGTGCGCTGGAGCGGATGTTGCGGGAACGGCGGTTGTTGTTGGCTAAGTCGACAAAAGCGTAAAAAACTCAGAAGCGAAACCGCTGAGACGCAGAGTTCGCAGAGAAAAAATATAGCGCTATGTGCCGTCATTCCGGTGCATGCCGGACTAATTCGACAGGATCGAATTAGAACGTGTGTTGTATACACGGCCCGGAGGGAAAAATACAAGGCGTATTTTGTAATCCAGAGGCCGTAGATGTAGAAACAATCTTTAGTATATTAGGGAGTTATTATTAGGCTGCGGCGAGGTGCTTGTCTGTAGTGCGTATCTGATGTAAAACGGCTCATGCGATTCACGGCACAGAAGCGCTTCAAGTGAAAGACAGAATTCCGTAATATCTGGAAACAGGACAGGCGTATGGAGGGCATACCACTAATGGAATCAATAATTTTCCGCACATTATCAAGACATTGCTGCTGTGTATATCAGAATTCCGTAATATCTGATATTCCTGCATTCTGCCTAACTCACTGTTA
>JASBSR010000002.1 GCA_030148865.1 Gammaproteobacteria bacterium | reverse complement strand
TTCATTCCTTCCGGGCCACTACTTCATCACCGCATTCAACATGGGTAGTAATCAAATTAGCACCCCTTCCGGGTTATCTATCCGCGCTCCGCTGTCGCGCAGGCAGGGTCGAAGGTTCAAGTCCTTCTGGGCCCACCATTTTCTCCAAATCCAAAACTGCCTGCCATGCTTAAAATAGTTACATTCTTTCACTGAGGCAGGCCATGGCCACACCTAAAACCCCGAGTCGAATGCCCACTGGTGTATGGGTGCTGGGTTTTGTCAGCCTGTTTATGGACATCTCTTCCGAGATGATCCACAGTCTGTTGCCCCTGTTCATGGTCACCACTCTTGGTGCCAGTGTTTTCGTGGTCGGCATGATCGAAGGCATGGCCGAATCGACGGCACTGATCGTGAAAATATTTTCCGGCACGCTGAGCGACTATCTGGGCAAACGCAAAGCCCTGGCGGTGACCGGTTACGCGCTCGGCGCACTGAGCAAACCGCTGTTTGCCATGGCACCCAGCATCGGTCTGGTGTTTGCCGCACGTCTTGCCGACCGCGTGGGCAAAGGTATTCGTGGCGCACCGCGCGATGCCCTGGTGGCCGACATTACCCCGCGCCATCTGCGCGGCGCCGCTTTTGGCCTGCGCCAGTCGCTCGATACCGTCGGCGCCCTGCTCGGCCCCTTGCTCGCGGTGGGTCTGATGTTGCTCTGGGCCGACAATTTCCGCGCGGTATTCTGGGTCGCGGTGATTCCGGGAACCATCGCGGTCGCTCTGCTTTTGTTCGGTGTGCGCGAGCCTGAACATGCCTCTGCCAGTAAACAATCAAACCCGATTCGCAAAGAAAACCTGAAACGCCTGGCTGCACCTTACTGGTGGGTGGTCGGCATCGGCGCGATATTCACCCTGGCGCGTTTCAGCGAAGCCTTTCTAGTGCTGCGTGCGCAACAGGGCGGCATTCCTCTGGCACTGGTGCCACTGGTAATGGTGGCAATGAATCTGGTTTATGCCGGCACAGCCTATCCTTTTGGAAAACTCTCCGACCGTATGAGTCACACCCGATTGCTGATGCTGGGCCTGTTGGTGCTGATTGCAGCAGATCTGGTGCTTGCTCACAGCGATCACTGGTATGTGGTATTAACCGGTGTTGCGCTCTGGGGTGTGCACATGGGCATCACCCAGGGTCTGCTGGCCACCATGGTCGCCGATACCGCGCCCACCGATCTACGCGGCACGGCTTATGGATTTTTTAATCTGGTCAGCGGCATCGCGATGCTGATTGCCAGCGGGGTCGCCGGCCTGATATGGGACAAGCTTGGGGCGGCATATACATTTTATACAGGTGGTGCATTTTGCCTGCTGGCGTTGATTGCGCTGAGCTGGCGAGAGAACGCTGCCAGGCGAATACAATTAAATCGTGGCCACTGAGAAATCGTAACTATCCTGTTCTATCTCTCATCACCAGCCGTGGGAAAATGCAGTAAACGCTC
Organism: Gammaproteobacteria bacterium; assembly: GCA_030148865.1. Lineage (GTDB taxonomy): Bacteria > Pseudomonadota > Gammaproteobacteria > SZUA-229 > SZUA-229 > JASBSR01. The sequence goes on along the minus strand of JASBSR010000002.1, from coordinate 125,658 downwards.
GCTGCGCCAAACGCGGGCCATCCTCACCCGTTGGAAGTCACGCCGGTACACGATACGAAATGGCGGATGAAAGCCTATCAGGCCGGAGACGGCAAAAAACGCGCTGCTGAAAGCGGCGATAAAACCCACCGTGAACAAATCGATGCCAGCTGCCGGGCATTGTGTCTGTGTTTCACGGCCAGCGCGCTACTCGACAGTCTTACTATATAGTAAGACTGTCCGTTCACCGATATACGCTATCATGCTGCTATGCATATCCTGTTAATAGAAGATGACCAGAGTGCCGCCGCCTATTTGATCAAAGGTCTCAGCGAGAATCGGCATCAGGTGGATCACGCCAGCGATGGTGATGATGGCCTGCACATGGCACTCACCGGGGAATACGATATTCTGGTGGTCGATCGCATGTTGCCGAAACGCGACGGGCTGTCGATCATCCGCATGTTACGCGCCGACAATAACAACACCCCGGTGCTGGTACTGAGCGCCATGGGTGAAGTCGACGATCGCGTCGAGGGTCTGCGTGCCGGCGGTGATGACTATCTGGTGAAACCCTACGCCTTTGCCGAACTGCTGGCGCGGCTGGATGCTATGGCGCGACGCAGTGCCGATATCGACGGCCCATCACGACTCAGTGTCGGCGATCTCGAACTCGATATATTCAAACACAAAGTGACACGTGCCGGTCGGGTCATCCGTCTGCAACCTCGGGAACTACGCCTGCTGGAATTTTTTATGCGCCACACCGGCCAGGTGGTGACGCGAACCATGTTGCTCGAACAGGTCTGGGATTTCCATTTCGATCCACAAACCAATGTTATCGACACTCAGATCAGTCGCCTGCGCTCAAAAATAGATCGCGATTTTGAGCATCCTCTACTGCACACCGTCCGCGGTGTCGGCTACCGACTCGATGAATCTCCATAGATTACGCCACACCACCGCGATTCGGCTGGCACTGCGTTATGCTCTGTTTTATGCCCTGTTAATTACCCTCGGGCTGGGCGTGCTGTACTGGACCATCGATCATTATGTGGATGCGCAAATGGCAGCCAGTCTGGAAAGCGAGCTCGCGCGCCTCAATCAAATCGAACATGACACTGGCCGCGATGCATTAATTACCAGCATCAACGAAGAGCTCCAGCGCAACAACAGCGACAACCAACGCTACTATTTATTACAGTCGACAGACGGGGCGTTGCTGGCGGGCAATTTAACCGGCTGGCCAAACAATTTTGCGACCAATAAGATCGTACGTAATGTCTGGGTTGAGGATGATCTCATCCCCGGACGACACGCCGACGAAGATGGTTTCTGGCCTATGATTGCAATGCAACTCGATGATGGCAGTCGATTGCTCATCGGTCAGAGTGTGCAGCAGGCCGAGGATTTGCAGGAATTTATTCTTGGCACCATGGCCATTATTCTCGCGGTCTCGGTCGGTCTCGCACTCACCATGGGCTGGCTACTCGGTCGTACCTTGCTGCAACGTATTGATTCGATCAATGCCACTGCGCAAAGTGTAACCGCCGGTGAGTTGTCCGGGCGGGTCCAGCTCACCGGTCAGGGCGATGAGTTCGACGAGCTGGGAGGTCATCTCAACACCATGCTGGAGCGCATCGAAAAACTGCTCACCGGCATGCATCAGGTCACCGACAATATTGCGCATGACTTACGCCGGCCACTGGCACGGATGCGTAATCGCATCGAAGTCACCCTGCTCGAGGGTCGTGACGCCGGGGAATATATGCTTGCACTGGAAGAAACCCTGCAGGATTGCGATGAGCTGATTCGTACCTTTAACGCACTGCTGGAGATCGCCCAGGCCGAAGCAGGCAGTGTTCGAGGTGAATGGAAAACAATCGACCTGACCACCTTGCTGCAGGATCTGGGAGAGCTTTACCTAGATCAGGCCGAAGCTCAGGGCAAACACTTATCTCTGAAGATCGAGGCTAATCTTAAATTCGTCGGCAATCGACATTTACTCGCGCAGGCCGTTGGCAATTTACTCGATAACGCTTTTAAATACACACCAGATAGCGCCATGATTCTGCTCGAAGCAAAACCCGAGGCGGGCAAACTCTGGCTAAGTGTTAGTGATAATGGCCCCGGCATAGCAGGCGATCAACGCGAGCACGTACTCGAACGGTTTGTGCGTCTGGAGTCAGAGCGCAGTACCACCGGCAATGGTCTGGGCCTGAGCCTGGTACGGGCGGCGGCAGAATTGCACAAAGCTGAACTAAAACTGGAAGACAATCAGCCGGGGCTACGCGTCAGTCTGATTTTGCCGACCTAAGCCAGCAAGTTTGCAGGCGAACATAGTGCACATTATCCAGCATTAGCGGATGCCTGCCAGTCGCCGATAGATCACCGGCATCACCAGCAACACCAGCGGGATTTGCACCAGTAGACCCGAGATAATGGCGACTGCCAGCGGCTGCTGCATCGCAGAGCCCTGACCCAGAGCCAGCGCCAATGGTAGCAACGCGAGTATTGCCGCGAACGTGGTCATCGCAATCGGCCGCAAACGATTATTGCCGGCTGCAACCAGCGCTGTTTGTCTGTCCTGATTCTGCCGTAACAACTCGTGGTATTCCGAAAAGTAAAATATCGAAACCTCGGTAACAATACCGACAATCATGGTCATGCCCATCATCGCAGTGATATTCAATTCGATATCTGTCATCCAGAGACCGATAAACACCGCCGCCATGGCCAGCAATGGCGACACCATAATCGAGATCGCAGCGGCAAATTCTTCGTACAGAAACAGCAGCAACAAAAACACCAGCGCCAGCGCGGCAATAAACACCGCGATCAGGCCGTGAAAGGCAATTTGTTGCTGTTTGTATAAACCGCCAAGCTGGTAATACATATCCGCAGGTAGCAGATCGGCTTTCGCCAGCACCTGTTTTACGTCCTGAATCGTCGAACCGAGATCACGTCCGCTAATGCGTGCAGTCACCGCTGCCATGCGTTTTAAGTTGTCGCGGGTGATTTGCGGCTGACCGACTTCGAGCGATACTCTGGCGATACGTTTGAGCGGAAAACGATGACCATCCGGCGCGCGTAACCATATTTTGTCAACCGCATTGCTTCTGTCGCGAGACGCAGCCGGCACCCAGACGCGGACACCGATAAGTTTGATATCTTTTTGCACCTGAGTCGTCACCAGACCGTTAAACCAGGCATTGAGCTGCTGGGTCACCAGCTCGGGGTCAATGCCTTCGAGCGCGGCCTTGTCACGATCGACAATAATATTAATCGCATCACCGGCCAGTACGATGCCGTCTTTTACATCCACCACACCGTTGATGGCGGCAATCGCTTTCGCGACACGCGGTGCAACAGTCAGTAGCTCCGCCGGTTTATCGCTATACAGTTTAATCTCTACCGGTTGCGGCACCGCTGTGAGGTCACCGATAATATCTTCCATTAACAAGGCCATTTCGACTCCCACGCCGGGCACTTGTGTTTCAATTTTTCCGCGGATGGTACTCATCACTTCTTCGATCGGTGGCCGTGGAAAGCCTTTGAGACGAACGAAAAAGTCACCCGAATTCGCCTCGGTTAACCCCCCCCCGAGTTGCAGGCCGGTACGCCGGGAATAGGTATCAACCGCAGGATCCTGCTGCAAAATCACTTCTATCTGTCGCAGCAGTCGATCGGTTTCTGTTAGCGAGGTACCGGCAGCAGTGCGATAATCGAGGATGAAACCACCCTCATCCATCTGTGGCATAAAACCTGAACCCACCTGGGTGAATGCCACATAGCCCAGCACCAGCAACGGAATAATACCCGCCAGCACCAGCACCGGCAGCTTCATCAGGCGGTGCAACAATTGCAGATAATATCGCTGGATTGTTCTGAACCAGGGGCCGCCGTCTTCTTTGGCGGCATCTTTCTGGCTGAGCAGGTGTTCAGCCAATAACGGCACTGCCAGCCAGGCGAGCAAAAACGAAATCAGTAGACCGCTGGCCATAGTTAAGGACAGGGCTTTAAAAAACGCGCCGGTGACGCCGCTTAAAAACGCCAGTGGTGCAAAGATAATGATGGTCGCCGCAGAAGAACCGGCCAGTGGCGAGGTAAACTCGATCGCCGCTTCGCGTATCGTCAGTGCCAGATCATCGCTGCGCTGACGCAGGCGACGAATAATATGTTCAATCATGACGATACTGTCATCGACAATCAGGCCCACCGCGGCTGCCATGCCGCCGAGTGTCATAATATTAAAACTCATATTTAAAACATTCAGCAGCAGGATAGTCGTCGCCAGCACCGCTGGCACTATCAACACTGCCACCAGCGTTATTTTTATGCTGCGTAAAAATATCAGCAGCACAATCGCGGCTAACACAATGCCAATGGCAATCGCGTCACGCACACTTTTCGCCGACTCGGTGATCAGCTGACTCTGGTCATACCAGTTCGCAATGTGCACATCACTGGGCAGTTTCTTCTGATAACTTTGCAGACGCTGCTTGATCGCGTCGACAATTTGAACCGTGTTGCCCCCCGGTTGTTGATAAATTTGCAGCAGGGCTGCATCGTGACCATCCGCCGTGACGCGTAACCATTGCGGCGCAGTCGTCGGGTATACCCGAGCGATATCATCGAGTCGTACCAGCCCATCGTTGCCGCTGCGCAATACGGTGTCTTCGATGGTTTTAATCGACGCGATCCGGGTATCTGACAGCATTAGATACAATTTGTAATGATCTTCCAGCCGACCCACTGCCTGCAGAACATTGCTGGCAGACACGGATTGTGCGACATCACTGAAGGTCAGACCAAAAGCTGCGAGTTTTTCCGGATCAACTTCCACCCGATACTCGGCGCGCTCACCGCCCAGTACTTCGACACGCGATACCCCGTTCACCGACGATAGCAGCGGCACCAGCTGATAACTGGCGAGATCGCGCAACTGGACCAGCGACTCGGTATCCGAGGTCAGGCTGTAGGCCGCCACCGGAAATACCGTCGGATCCATGCGCCTGACATTCAGTCGTGTGGCGGCGGGTAATTCGGGCATGACCTGATTGATCGCAGATTCTACCTGGAGCATGGCCGCCACCATGTCATCACCCCAGCCAAAATTAATCGACAGCTCAGCGCTGCCGCGACTGCTGGTGGAGCGTAAACCCACGACCCCGGGCACCGAACGCACCGCCTGTTCGACCGGGCGCGTCACCGCGATCACCATCTGATCGGCGGGACGGTCACCGGCATCCAGCGTCACCACCACCCGTGGGAAATTGACATGAGGAAACAGAGCGACGGGTAATTTAAGCCCGGCTGCGACCCCAGCCAGAGCGAGAATCAGTGCCAGAAACAAAATCGAACGCCGATGTTTCGCCGCCCAGTGCGCAATATCCATCAGGGCGCACCCCGAACGGACATGCCATCGCTGAGTTCATAATTACCACTGACGACTACAGGGTCACCAGGCTGTAAATCACCGCTGACACTGATCAGGCCATCGGCTTCCACGCCTGCGGTGACCGGCACCTGTACCGCCTTACCAGCAATGACTTTATAGACATAACTGTCCGGCTGCAGCCCCAGTACGGCACTACGCGGCACTACCAGATGGGTGCTTTCGGGTAAATGTATCCGCCCCAGAATGCGACTGCCCAGCACCAGATCCCGCACCTGCTGATCGGGGATAGCCGCCAGCACATCCACCAGATGGGTGGCGGGATTAATCATAGCGTGCACTTCCCGCACCGTCGTCTCTACCCGGACCGAAGGCCCGAACACCGAGCTGATACTCACCGTCGCGCCCGGTTTAAGCAAGGTCAGATCTTCAGGCTCGACACCCAGTCGCGCAACCAGACGCTGCTCGGAGGCGATTAACAAGGCGGTAGTATCTGCCTGCACGCGCTGCCCCTGAGCTGTATTGAGTTGCGTGATAATACCGTCGACCGGTGCTCGCAGGATTTCCTGTTCGCGTCCGACACCACGCTTACGCAGCGCATCGAGTGTCGCTTGCGCATCGCGCAGATTTTTTTTCGCGTTATCCACTTCGGTTCGCGTACTCAGCTGTTCCTGCAATAGCGCCTGCTTACGCTCCAGCTCGCGCCGCGCAAAATCGACTGCGCTGCTTGCCTGCAGAAACTGCATGCGCGCCTCGGGTGCAGTAATAATCTCCAGTAATTTTTCACCACTCCTGACCCGCTGACCCAGCCGCACCCAGATACGATTAATAAGACCGGCACGTGGCAACGACAAACTCAGCACCTGATCCGGGTCAGGCTCGAGCACACCGTAACTAAGTAGCATTTCGGCCATCGCCTGTTGTTTCACTACGGCCGTTTTAACCGCCACTGATGGCGCTTCTGCAGACTGCGCTGCCGGAGCAGATAACAGCAACGCACTGAACAGTAAACCGGTACCTAATATTAGATGCTTATTCATATTCAGTTCTCTTTACCGTGGTGGCTTGGGTGGCGACAGACCGCTATCCGGCAACGCCAGCAATACCTGGAATGAAATCTGTATTTCCCACTGGTTTTGCAACAGGCTGATGGCTTCGAGTCGTTTATTCAGCCAGGTGGATTCCAGGCTGAGAAAGGTCAGGGCATTCAGGTCACCGCGTTGATAGGCTTTACGTGCCCGCATCACTATCGATTCCAGAGTCGGTAAATATTGCATCAGGCTATCGCGCTGCCGGCTGATAATCGTTTGTAGATCGAGCAGGCGTGCAATATCATCATCGGCCTGCGCGCGCCGCACCTGGTATTCCTGATACAGTTGTTCACGCGTGGCACGCTCAACTGCGATCACACCTTTGTTGCCATTGAACAATGGCAGGCTAAGACCGATATTAAAACCGTTAGTGTAAACATTGCCAGTATCACGCGCGCGCGAAACCCCCAGATTGAAGCTTGGAAACTGTGCCAGAATCGCGGCTCGAATTCGACTTTCCTGCGCCTGATAGCCAGCTTTCAGCGCCAGTAAATCCGGGCGTAGCTCTGGTAGACGCTTAAGCTGACGACGTAGCAGCACGGTGTCCAGATTTTTTTCCGGCGGCAGCTCGGCGATCGCAAACTCGATATTCGATTGCAGCCCTAATAACAGACCAAGTGCATGCCGGGTCTGATTATGCGTTTGTTCGAGCTGGCTGAGCTGACTCAGACTATCGAGCAATGCGGTGAGGTCAATGCCATTATTATCCATGGTGACATTGCCTTCGGCGAGCGCGCGTCGTGATTTCTTAAATCGATCCGCGTACAGACTGCGCATACTTTTCAGCAAGGCCAGACGTCGCGCTTCGAGTTTATACCTGACCGCCAGCGTTTGTGCACGCTGAATCACCTGCCATTCCTGCCATAGCACTTCGAGCTGAACCTGCATCTGCACACTCTGCTCGGCGTCGAGCCGTGCCTGACGATTGATCAGCGAACCCAGATCATAGGACAGCCCCAGACTCCAGGCATCGACCAGAGCGACACCGCCATCGGCCGGGTGATCCAGACTGCTCGCCAATTGCGGGTCGGGCAAAACCCCGGCAGCAAACGCCTGCGCACGCGCGACACCAAGTCGGGCACGCTGCGCGCGTAACTCAGGATTCATCAGTACCGCCAGCATTGCGATTTCTGTCAGATCCAAACCGTCACTAAAATTGAGTGGGTACAGAGATTGGGTGTCGGTGCGAAGTTGCGAGGCCTTGACCTGCAGGCTGCTGAGACTGACCGCCAACGGCGATGCTTCGGGCAATGGCAGTGGGCTATAACTGGCGCACGCTGATAATAGACTAAATCCGGCTGATAATAATATTCGAGCATACACCCGTGTCATGCGTCTGTCCTTTGGAATATTATTATGTTGAAAAACAACCCTTCTTCAACGAGTCGTCATTACATTAACGCCCAAATCGTACACCAGCTGGCCACCAAACCAGGCTGTGCTTAACAGCAGAATCAGCGTACCAACACCAAGCAACAAAAAACTCCAGTCCAGCGCAAGACCATTGTGCCTCTTGCGATAAAACCAGAGCTCAATCGCAGCCAGTGTTGATAACACAACTGCTGTCAGTTGCCCCAGCTCTTCGTGCGTTTCCAGTGAAGCTAACGGCACGCCTGTGGTCAGCGCCTGATCCAGCGCCAGATCACCGAACACTGCGGCAAATATCGCGGCAACTGCGGCCAGCGCCAGCAATACCATCGCTGTAGATGACAAACAGGAACGATCAAATAAACCATCGCCTTTAAATACGACAAGCAATTGCGCTGCAATTACCAGCGGCAATAAAGCCAGCGGGAAATGAACCAGCATCGGATGTATGTGTGCAATATTAAGCATAATTATTTCTCTCCTGTTCTATATATAGTTGCTGATGTAGCTGCATACCACAATTGCAATCGCGTCTGATAATAATATCTGACTAATGTAGACCTAAGGCAACAGACAGTTCATGATTATTAATTTATATGAAAAAGTCCCTCGATTTTGTCTACCGCTTTGAGCTCCTGGTTCGCCAGCATAACAAGTTTTTCTGCCTGAGTTTCACGCATCAGACTGCGGATCAATAGATCGATCTCGTGTACAAGTTCAGGCCCATGCGGATTAGTCATCACCAGTGGCCTGAGTTTTTTCCAGGTTTTCTGTAATTCACATTTTCGAGTTGTCACTAATGTTTGATTAGAATCTGAGTGCGAATATTGATTCAGTATCAATAGTTCTCGTCCGAGGTAGTCCATCCACGCCACGTTTTTTCCAGACTCAGGCTTGAAGTCTGTCGCAATAATCAGCTGCCCTGAAAACTGATTGATCGCGAACGCCAGCGCAGGCATATCATCCATTTCTTTCATTTCTAGTCTGATCAGATCGAACCAGGAATTTTGCAGAGTGATACTTCTTGACTGCGCACCAGTGACACAGGCGGTCGCCAGCTGATTGAGAGCAATCATATCAGCACCTATATTTTTATACAGCCGCTTTAGCTCAACCCTGTTATTGTTTACGAGCATGTCTAACATGTCTTCTGCGGGTGATTCCATTTTCATTAAGGTTTTTGAAACCATATCCCCGGCTGTCACATTATTGTCACAAATTTGAGCCCGATTGTTCGCAGCCATCGCCAGACTGGTGCTGAGAAGACCAATCACAGCACTACAGGTAAGCACCGGTATTATAAATCGCATTTATAACCCCCCATCTAAAGTCCGCTGCTGGCACGCAGTCGCCTGAAAATCCAGCGTCAAAACCGATTCTGGCATGCCCTACCTTGCGAAAAGCTTGCCCAAAGATTACCGAATAGCAAGCCTGATCACGGGCACAGCATCACTCACAAAACAAAACTTGCCAAATGGTAACGAACTCAAGCAGCCGAAATATTGATAATAAACCACTGGCAAAATACACCACACCGGATCCGTATCGCTGGCACAAGAAATATGCTAACGGGCGCTGATCTCGCCAAAGTTTGGCCAGTTACCACAGCTTTATCCTTGAGGAACTGCAATGGAATTTTTACCGCTGTCGCGGCCTTCGATTAGCACCACAGAAATCGCTGCTGTGGTCGATGTTCTGCAATCGGGCTGGATCACCACGGGCGCGAAAGCAGTGGAACTGGAACAAAAATTTTGCGAACTCACCGGCTGTCAGCACGCGATTGCGCTGGCTTCGGCGACTGCGGGCATGCATCTTTTATTACACGCCATGAATATTGGTCCAGGCGACGAAGTGATTACCCCATCTATGACCTGGGTCTCAACGCTGAACATGATTGTCGCACGTGGCGCCACCCCGGTTTTTGTCGATGTCGAACACGACACGCTCATGACCAGCGCCACCCTGATCGAACCACTCATCAACACGCGCACACGACTCATAGTGCCTGTGCATTTTGCCGGAGCTGTGCTGGATCTTGCACCACTACGCGCACTCGCCAGCAAGCATCAGATTACCCTGGCAGAAGATGCTGCCCACGCCACCGGCAGCTACTATCGACAACAGCCAGTGGGTCAGCAGGGGAATGCAATTTTTTCGTTTCACCCCATCAAAAACATTACCACTGGCGAAGGCGGTATGTTTTGCTGTGATGATGCCGTGCTCGCCGAACGAATTCGTCGTCTCAAATTTCACGGTCTTGGTGTCGATGCCTTCGACCGAGAAATCCAGGGGCGCTCACCGCAGGCGGAAGTGATCGAACCAGGGTTTAAGTACAACCTGCCCGATATGAATGCAGTACTTGGTCTGGGACAACTGGCGCGCCTGCCCGCACTAAACCGGCGCCGCGCAGAACTGGCTGCACTATATTGCCAGCAACTTGCTGCTGTGCCCGAGCTGATGCCGTTATCAATACCCGATTACCCGATGCAACATGCCTGGCATTTGTTTATTGTGCGTCTCGACATCGACACTAGCGGCATCAGTCGAGATGATTTTATTTCCCGCCTGAAGACGTTTGGTATTGGAGCTGGCTTGCATTTTCGCGCGGTGCACCTGCAGAAATACTACCGAGATCAGTTTCCGATACAACCCGGTGTACTGGCTAATACGGAATGGAACTCAGAGCGTCTTCTGTCTTTACCTTTATTTCCTGGCATGAAAGACAGCGATGTCGCACGTGTTGTCGATGCGATTCAATCCATACTATCAGGGCAAAAAATGCCATGAGCGAGCATGTGAAGAAACCCTGGTTATCATTAGTCATCCCGGTATTCAATGAAGCACAAAATTTACCGGAATTAGTACGACGTTGCCTCACAGTCTGCCACAACATTGGTAAGCCGTTCGAAATCATAATGGTCAATGATGGTAGTCGTGATGATTCAGCACAGATTATCAGAACTGCTGCCGAAGAAAATGATGGCGCCATTGTCGGTGTATTACTCAATCGAAATTTTGGCCAACACGCTGCCGTACTCGCCGGCTTCGCACAATCGCGTGGCGAGGTCGTGGTAACACTGGACGCCGACCTGCAAAATCCACCCGAAGAAATCCCCAAGCTATTACTACCGATTGAGCAAGGTTGTGATGTAGTCGGCAGCGTGCGCATAAACCGGCAGGATTCCATGTTTCGTCGCTGGTCATCTCGATTAGTGAACAAAGGCGTACAAAAATCCACTGGTGTTATGATGCACGACTACGGCTGCATGTTGCGCGCTTATCGCCGCTCAATCATCGAAGCCATGCTGAAGTGTCACGAACGCAGCACATTCATTCCTGTGCTTGCCAACTCGTTTGCCAATAAAACCGATGAGGTTATGGTCGCCCATGCCGAACGTACGCAGGGTGAATCCAAATACAGCTTCTGGAAATTAATCAACCTGCAGTTTGATTTACTCACCAGCATGACAACGTTCCCATTACGTCTGCTGAGTCTTGCTGGCAGCGCGCTGGCAGGTATGGGTTTTTTATTCAGCTTTTTACTACTCACGATGCGGCTTATCTACGGTGCAGCATGGGCTGCAGAGGGTATTTTTACCATATTTTCCATTCTATTTATTTTTCTCGGTGTACAACTGCTGGCCATGGGGCTACTAGGTGAGTACATCGGCAGAATATACAACGATGTGCGCGCACGACCACGCTATTTTATACAGGATGTTGTTTCGGGTAACAAAACCGATGCGCAAGTGACATCACTATTAAGTAAAGAATCAACCCGTCAGGAGCTGCCATGAAAGCCATCGTATTCGCCTATCATAATATGGGCTGTGCCGGGATCGAGGCCTTGTTACGCAATGATATTACTATTCAGGCGATCTTTACGTATCCAGACTCCGCGACTGAGAGTATCTGGTTCGACTCGGTAGCCAAACTGGCAGCACAACAGGGCATTCCTGTGTACTCACCCGGTGATATCAATCATCCTGTCTGGGTCGAAAAAATCCGAGCACTGGCACCTGACATCCTGTTCTCGTTTTATTATCGAGATTTAATCAGCCACACGATACTCGATATCCCCAAAGCTGGTGCGTTAAATCTGCACGGTTCGCTGTTGCCAAAATACCGTGGACGCGCGCCCATTAACTGGGTGCTGATCAACGGTGAAACCGAAACCGGTATTACACTGCATTACATGACTGAAAAAGCCGACGCGGGTGATATTGTCTGTCAGCAGTCAATCACCATTGATGCGAGTGACACAGCACTCACGCTTAACCAGAAAGCCACCGCTGCCGCTGCCGACATGCTCGACCAGTACCTGCCACTGATTAAAAATGGAACCGCACCTCGCCAGCCACAGAATCACTCTGCTGCCAGTTATGTGGGTCGACGCACGGCACAGGATGGTGCTATCGACTGGAATCAGCCTGCTACCACTATACACAACCTGATACGTGCCGTGAGTCGACCTTACCCCGGTGCATTCACCTATCGCGGTCAGCGCAAGCTCACTGTCTGGGAATCCTGTGCAGTGGCGGTACCCGTCAGAAAAAGCACCCCCGGCACCATTCTCTCGACCGCGCCACTGGTGATCGCCTGCGGCGAAGGTGCTTTGCAAATTGTTTTTGCCGAAGCCGAGGGCAGTGTTTATATGACAGGCGAGCAATTATCCAGTGAACTCAATCTGGTCAACGGGTTGCGCATGGGGCCCCTACCGAGCCACAGCAACAATGGCCGCAAAACACGCGTGCTGATTCTCGGCGTCAATGGATTTATCGGCAATGCCCTGACAGAGCGCTTACTGGCCGATGGTCATTATGAAGTGCACGGCATGGACCTGCATGATAATGCTATCACCCGTTTCCGTGACCAGCCTGATTTTCAGTTTCATGAAGGTGACATTTCCATTCACCGCGAATGGATTGAATACCATGTCAAAAAATGCGACGTGATTCTGCCATTAATCGCGATAGCCACTCCTATTGAATACACCCGCAACCCGTTGCGCGTATTCGAACTCGACTTTGAAGAAAACCTGCGCATTGTGCGTTATTGTGCAAAATACCATAAGCGCATAGTTTTTCCTTCCACATCAGAAGTCTATGGCATGTGCGATGATGATATGTTCGATGAAGATCAGTCGCGTTTAATCCTGGGGCCCATTAATAAGCAACGCTGGATTTATTCCTGCAGCAAGCAGTTACTCGACCGCGTAATCTGGGCCTATGGAAAAACTGAGGGCCTCAAGTTTACCTTGTTTCGCCCCTTCAACTGGATGGGGCCACGACTGGACACACTGGAATCGGCGCGTATCGGCAGTTCACGCGTCATCACACAATTAATTCTAAATCTGGTTGAAGGCACACCGATTCAATTGATAGATGGTGGCGAACAAAAACGTTGCTTTACCGATGTTGCCGATGGTGTCGAATGTTTATTTCGTATAATCGAAAACCGAGATGGCGTATGTGACGGTGAAATTATTAATATCGGCAATCCCGATAACGATGCCAGCATTCGTCAGCTCGCAGAAACCCTGGTCACGCAATTCGACCAACACGAAATGCGTAACCATTTCCCACCTTTTGCCGGTATGGTCGTGAGCGAAAGCCGCGCCTATTACGGCGAGGGCTATCAGGATGTGCAACACCGACGCCCGAGCATCGAAAACGCAAAACAGCTACTCGACTGGAAACCAGATATTTCATTTGAAACGTCTGTTGCCGAGACACTCGATTTTTTCCTGCACGAATACGTCAATACCAGAACTGAAAATAGCCCGCAGGATCACTCTGTTGCCAACAAGCGTGGCTGAATCTGCAATTTCAGCGATAGACTCAATGCACAACTGCACGCTGGGGCTGCGCGTCGATGTCGACACTTTCACCGGCACACGCGACGGCGTCCCACGACTACTACAGATTCTACAGACGCATGACGTACACGCCAGTTTTTTCTTTAGTGTCGGGCCAGACAACATGGGGCGTCATCTCTGGCGTCTGCTAAAGCCTGCGTTTCTCTACAAAATGTGGCGCTCACAGGCCGCCAGTTTGTACGGCTGGGATATTTTGCTACGCGGCACCCTGTGGCCGGGACCGATGATTGGCAAACATCTTGCCAGTGTGATTCGCGATACTCAAAAGGCTGGACACGAAATCGGACTTCATGCCTGGGATCATCATCACTGGCAGACACAGCTGGAGCACATGAACCGCGCACAAATTCAGCAACAAATACAACTGGGCATGGACCAGCTTGCAGCTATACTCGGCCAGCCCGTGCAGTGTTCAGCAGCGGCTGGCTGGAAATGCACAAATGAAACGCTTCGGGAAAAAGCGTCGTTAGGCTTTAACTACAACAGCGACTGTCGTGGCGAAAGTATTTTTCAGCCCGTGGTGGACGGTCGCCTGGTCACAACACAAATTCCGGTAACACTGCCTACCTACGATGAAGTCATTGGCCGTGATGGCATTAACGACAGCAATTACAACGCCTATATTTTATCTTTGCTGCGCCCCGGCGATTTAAATGTGCTCACGATCCACGCAGAAGTCGAAGGCATATCTCGAATAAGTCTGTTCCAGCAGTTTCTCTCACTGGCAAAATCGCAGAAAATACAACTACGGCCTTTGTATCATTTGCTACCTGATGGCCAGACAACTATTCCACAGGGCAAAATTGAGCAGAGACCCATTGCTGGACGTGAAGGCCATGTTTGCTGGCAGGCCGCGAGAAATATTATATGACCGGTGCCGCGGTGACTCTGAACATCTCCACAGCCACGCCAACAGCAGATCGATCCAGCCGCTGGCTCGCAGCAGCCATTATAATTTTATACCTGCTGCTATATCTGTTACCTCTCGGTGTGCGCCCGTTGTTAATCCCTGATGAAACGCGCTACGCAGAAATTCCGCGCGAAATTCTCAGTCGTGGTGACTGGGTGGTGCCACACTATGACGGCCTGCGATATTTTGAAAAACCGCCTCTCGGTTACTGGCTTAACGCTGGCTCTATCGCCATCCTGGGCGAGAACACGTTTGCTGCACGATTACCCAGCGCCCTCGCGGCTGGCCTGACCACACTGCTGGTGTTTCTGTTTGCGCGCAGTAGCCTGCGCAGTCAGCGACTTGCCCTGTATGCTGCATTGATCCACCTGAGTTTCTTTGAGGTTTATCTGGTCGGTACGTTTAGCGTTCTGGATAATTTTCTTAGCCTGTTCCTGAGCACCGGCATAGTATCGTTTTATATGGCAGCGCGTGCCGCCCCGGGCCGACGAGCCCTGCTGTACTGGATAATTTCTGGCCTTAGTCTGGGGCTGGCATTTCTGACCAAAGGTTTTCTGGCACTGGCGATACCTGTCATCGTACTGGTACCGTGGATGTTATGGCAACGCAAGTGGCGCAGCCTGTTCAGTTATGGCTGGCTGGCGGTGCTGATTGCAGCGCTGGTGGCGATGCCCTGGGCGATCCTGATTCACGCTCGAGAAAGCGATTTTTGGCATTATTTTTTCTGGGTCGAACACATTCATCGTTTCAGTTCCAGCCATGCACAACACAAGGCACCATTTTATTATTTTCTGGTAGCACTTCCCCTGCTTGCCTTTCCCTGGCTGTCTTTTGCGCCGGCGGCAATCAGCGGTCTCAAAGAAAAAAGCCACAACTCCGACCAGACCGCCCTGTTTCGCTTTCTCTGGTTATGGCTACTACTGCCGATAGGCTTTTTCTCTGCCTCCAACGGTAAACTGGCCACCTATATTCTGCCCTGCTTCCCCCCCATGGCTGTGCTCATGGCAGCGGGCCTGCAGCAATACCTGCGACGCCCGAGTATTCGCCTGTTTAATATGGGTCTGCTACTGAATTTTATTTTTTTTGCAATCGCGCTGATCACTCTGGTTGTAATTCAATCTGTGTACACCAGGTACGCGATTTACCACTCAGACGAATGGTGCAGCTACCTGGCCGTAATGCTGTCATTAATCGCTGTTCTGATCGCGGGCGTTATCGCGTTTAAATCAAAACACACACATACAATCATAATGAGCATCGCTCTCAGCTTTGTACCTTTATTATTGATAGCGCATCTGGCTTTTCCTGATCGTGCTTCCGCACACAAAAGCCCAGGCGTACTGATACAGCAACATAGCGCGCAAATACCTGCCAACGCTATCGTAATCGCAGACTCGTATGTGATTGGTGCGGTATCATGGACTTTGCACAGAAACGATATTTATTTAATTAGTCCCGGCGAACTGGAATATGGACTGCAATATCCTGACGCAAAACATCGCCTGCTCAGGCCTGATGATCTGTCTGCACTATTGCTTAAAAACCAGTATACGCATCCTGTTGCTATGGTGTGCTCAGATGGTTGCGCGGACGGCATGGTGCCCCAACTGCCTGCAGATGCGGTGAGATATAGCTACGGTATTTTTGATTTATGGCTTATTCCCGCGTTAAATGACACCTCAGCGACCACCAATAATGTCAAGGTGAATACGCAGGATTAATGTGATAAACCTCCATGCCATAGATCAGAATAATGTTTTAGTTTTCGTCGCGCGAATCAGCGCCTTTGAGCCATTATTTCACCTCAGCGTCGTTCTATAATGGAATATATTTTTGTTTTTGCATCTTTGTGTCTGACCCTAAGCGGTCAACTGCTGCAAAAACTGGCCGCAGACAAAGCTGCGTTGGTCGCCGTGCCACCCCGGTTTCTACACCGCCTGTTTCTCCAGAAAGAAACCTGGTGGGCCGTGTGCTGCCTGGCCAGCGGCGCTCTGATCTGGCTGTACGTGCTGTTTGACATGGAAGTTAGCAAGGCTTTCCCACTACTCAGTTTGAGTTTTGTCATCGTCCTGTTGATATCACGATTTTATCTAAATGAAACCATCAGCGGTCAACGCTGGCTGGGAGTGGTATTTATTACACTGGGCGTGGTTCTGGTATCGTTATCATGAACAACACATACACTCTGTACAAAGGCATGGCCTTTGTGATCAGCACAATTGTGCTATCCGCCAGCGCACAACTATTGATGAAATATGGCATGCTGGAGCTCGCGCATTCAAATACTGAATTTTTGCGAAATTTTGCACTGGATACATTAAACCCGACAGCAATCTTATGGGTGCTTGCAGGTCTGGCATGTTACGCCGTGTCAATGTTGTTCTGGATGGCGGCACTGACAAAATATGAACTCAGCTTTGCCTACCCGCTATTAAGCCTGAGTTATGTTCTGGTCTACCTGGGCGCAAGTTTATGGCCAGGGTTCAATGAAACTATCACCGGACTACGCAGCAGTGGTATTGCACTAATCGTAACAGGCGTCGTTCTGGTTACCCGCACAAAACACAAAAGTATGGCTGGCCATTAACAGACACATCACCTGACGGTAAGAAACAGAAAAATCTTACCCGCCTTTTCCAGACTGTATCGTTTGCCGCTACAGTTGTATATTGAAGTTTGAACACAGCAGGTTCCAGCTTGTCTGATGGTAACTATAAGACCCATCAATTACAACGATAATCATTGCACCAGAGCCTCACTACGTACAGTGGCTCACACATTGCAGGTAACACTCACAAGGTGCAGATTTAAAACTCATGATGATTCGTTTTATTGCTCGTATCTCATTTACTGCTATTTTCTGGTGACACCTGATCTGCACCATGCTCTTAATCTCACCCTGACGCATCAATACGGACTTGATCGCTCATTATTTCTGTTCTGCTTCGACCACGCTGCTAACAACCCCGACCGCCGCCAGGGACAATAAAAAAGATTGCATAGCAGCTAAAAAATGCTTATAGATAGCGAGTTATTTTTTGTATCGGGCGATTATGAAACTCCTTTCGCTTTCAGGTAATGGCGCAATTACAAAACTGCCAGCGATGGCTGTCGTGCTGGCACTGTTATGTCTGATCGTGATCGAACTCTATCATTTCGCGACTGGGCCCAGGCCCGCAGCACCATCCGCAGCAGGCATCTCGACACCAGCTCCCAGTCAAAACCCGGCTGACATCGGCCCGCTGGCGGCCTCGCATTTATTTGGCACAGAAGACCAGAGCACACCGCAGTATCAGGAAGCGAAACAGGACCCATCGCTCAATTTGACTCTGCGCGGCATTGTTGCCAATACCGGCGGCACCAGCAGCCTGGCAATTATCCAGGCAGAACCCGGCCATGAAGAAACTTTCGCGCTCGGTGATGAGGTGTTTAACAAAGGCCGGCTCGACTTTGTCGCCACCGACCACGTTATTCTGGCGCACAGTAATGGTCAGCTGACGCGTCTGCAATTGCCCGAGCAGGATAGCTCTGGTGTCGATAGCGAAGCATTCTTACCCCAGGCGCAGCCCGATTATATTGAGGCCGAGCCTGTCGTCAGTGACTTATCGGTGGCAGCCACCCCGCCAGCCATGCCCGAAACCGAACCGGTGCAGGAGACCGGCTACACACCTGCACTCTCGGCAGAACCTGTCATGGAACAGACAACACCAGCCGAAACCACCAGCCCGGCCACCCAGGAAAACTGAAGCCGCAGTATTCCTGGCGCGCCAGTCACGCCCCGCTACGCTAATAACTGGATCAGTATCAGCGTTTCAGGTCTTCCACCAGTGCTGCATATTTCAGACTGTCGCGCAAATCCTGAATTTCGCCGTCGAGGCTGCTCGGTCGAGTTACCAGTTCGGCAGCCTGTTTCAGGGGGCGGCCATGCTGTTCCAGATAACGAGCCTCGAGTTGCTGCACCAGGGTTTTCATTTCATCTTCGGGGTAATCGCGCAACTCCAGGTAGCTGAATAAAGCTCGTGTGACATCGAAAGGATATACCTGAAAGCGGTCGACATAGGCCTCAACCAGCGACCAGAAAAAAGGTCGCGCCTTGCTCAGTTCCAGACACTTGTCGAGCAGCACATAGTGCGCACTCGCGCGCAGCTGATCGATATTTTGCGGGGTCAGAAGATCCTGAGAATGTTCATCAGACAGGGTCTCAACCAGTGACAGAAGTTCAGTTTTTGCCTGTGATTTCAAAGTTTGCTGTCTATCGTTATTATTTTCAGCGCCCTTGCCGACGCCCCATATAACAAACCGCTCGACATTATTATCACATCTGCCGTGAAGATGAAAGCGAAAACCCCGACATGTAGTTTATACTGCACTCAAATTCCACAACATTTTGTGTTTTCACGGGTTTATCCCCACTTTTTTGCCTGTTGTCACAGCGCTCACCGCAGATGGTACAAAACCCCACAGTTCGTCGGAAAAGCTTACATAATACATATACATTTGCTCAATTTTTACCCTATACTGCTGATTCTACTGGTATTTTCAGTTCGTGTACGATTATTGCATGTTGCCATGAATATACCGGTTTTCTCCAACCAGACAAGCTGACATGATTAGCCAGTAGATTGCCCCGAAAAGCCGCACCAGCGCGGGATTCGGAACCCATGAGCCATGACACCAGCGCAGGTATGCAAACAGAAGCCAGCAAGATTGTACAGAAAACCGACGTGGACAAGCTGCCCAGCCTGCCCCACGTTTTGCTGCGCCTGCTCGCTATTTGCCACGACGAAAGCCTGTCTTATGAACAACTCGCAGAAGTGCTGCGCATGGACCCTTCGCTTTACCTGAAAGTGATGTCAGTGTGCAGCCGTCAGTGCCGAGCCAGCGACAAACCCCTGCCACCAGAACAGCTATTGCAGCAACTGGGCATCAATACCATCAAAAGCATCGCGGTTACCTCGGCGGCGCAGCAGTTTTTTTCGCGCTACAATCATGAGCGCACCGAATTCATCAAACAACACTGGCAACATTCTATTCTCTGCGCCACTCTCGCCGAGGCCATCGCCGCCGAACTGCACTATCCACAGCCCAACGATGCATATGGAGCTGGTCTGTTACACGATATCGGACAGTTGGCACTGGAAAATGCTTTTCCGGATAAATACACAGTCACTTTTGCTGAGCTTTCGGAAGACGACAATTTTCACGACCTCGAAAATGAAACGTTCCAGACCACGCACCATGACGTCGGTGCGGCTTTATTGCGCAAACACCAGATAAACCCTTTTCTGGTCGATGCTGTGCTGTATCACCACGAGAACCTGGAGAGCGTGATCGATGCACATCCGTTGGTCAAAATCATTCACCTTGCCAACCAGCTGGCGAGCAACGACTTCAAACCCGAAGACACACATATATATACCGAGGCCGAAACTGTTTTCGGTTTTACGCGCGACTGGCTTGTGGAACTGCTGGACCAGTCACGCACCCGGGTGGCACACCTGGCCAGCAAACTCGAAATTGATTTACTGACCGATGGCATGGTCGATGGCGACACCGCCCGACAAATAAAAGCCCGCGAAGAATATAAACAGGTACAGCTCGCCGAACAGATTCGCAACATCGCCATGCTAGATGGTGCGCACCAGCATCTGTCTCGCATTAATGGTGAAAAACAGCTATTACACGCCATCGAACAACACGTTGGTATTTTGTTTAGCGTGAGTAAATGCATTCTATTTTTGTATGACGACGATGACAAATTGCTACACGCGATGGCCAGCGAAAAACAGCCGGCGCGACTCGATCAGTTGCGCATCCCGCTAGTACCGGAGCGCAGCATGGTAGCCAGCGCATTGCTGGAAAAACAGGCTTTGCACAGCTTCGATGATCGCGCGCAGCCGCTGAGTGTTATTGATCGGCAACTGATCAGCCTGACCCAGGGCGAAGGCATGATTTGCCTGCCCATGATTATGAGCAATGCCGCCATCGGCACACTCGTGCTGGGTGTCGACCCTCTGCAACAGCAGGTTCTGTGGAAGCAGCTCGGCCTGCTCGATCAATTTGCCAGTGAAATCGCACACACCATTAGCGTAATACGCAACCCCGGCAAAAATGGTCAGCAGGAAGAAGACCTGAATGCCGGCAAAGTGCTCGAATCACATGTCCGCGAGGTCGTGCACGAAGTGCGCAATCCGCTCAGTATCATGAATAACTATCTGGAAATACTGGGCTATAAGCTGGAAGCCGACCACCCCGCACAGGCCGATCTAAAAACCATCAAGGCCGAGATTCAGCGCGCCAGCAGCATACTCGAACGCCTGTCACAGCCCAGTCTGCCCGTGGAAGAATCGGCGCTGGCAGACATCAATGCACTGATTTCCGATCTCACTCTGGTATTCCAGACTTCAATCTGCGCCGCCAGCAAAATCACCATCAAACTGCAGCTCGACAAGCAGATCAGGCCAGTGATGAGCAATGAAAACGCGCTCAAACAGATCTATACCAATCTTATTAAAAATGCTGTCGAAGCTCTGCCGGCAAACGGCAAAATCATGGTCTACACTCAGGATAATGTGAATGTTGACGGTAAAGAGCATATCGAAATTTCTATATCCGACGATGGCCCGGGCATAAGCCCCGACACACTACCCAAACTGTTCTCGCCGGTCGAAACCCGAAAAGGCACAGAACACGCGGGTCTGGGGCTTACCATTGTCAAAAATTTAGTCAACGAACTGCACGGATCGATCAGTTGCAAAAGCAGCGATAAAGGCACGAGTTTTCACATCTTCCTGCCTAAAAAATGAACAAAAACAGCCCGCTCTGTTTTGTGCAAACCATGACCACAAAGGCCCCGATGCCTTTGCACACTAGAGATTAAAATGAGTCAAAAACTGCAGCAAATTCTGATTGTCGATGATGACCCCGTCATCCTCAAAAGCCTGAAAGACCTTCTCGCCGCCCGCGGTTATGCCGCAGACACTGCCATCGGCGGCAAAGAAGCCATTCTCAAACTTGACCAGAATATATACGATGTGGCCCTGCTCGACCTGTATATGCCCTATGTGTCAGGCCACGATGTGATGGCGCACATCAAAGAAAACCGTATCGAGACTGCTGTCATTATTGTCAGCGGCGAAACATCTTTCGAATCAGCGCGCGAAGCCGTTTCCAAAGGCGCTTACGATTTCCTACGCAAACCCTACGCGGCAGATGAACTGATACTGACCCTGAGCAATGCGCTGAAAGAGAAAAAACTCGAAAAACAAAACAAGCTCATGCAGCAACAATTACGTGAATCTGAACGACTTCACCGTTACCTGGTCGACACCTCACCCGACATTATTTATATTCTCGATCCAGAAGGCCACTTCACTTTTATTAATGAACGCGTCGAAAGTCTGCTCGGTTTTGAGAAAAACACACTGATCGGAAAACATTATTCACTGCTTGTGCATCATGATGATCTTGAACAGGCGAAATATGTTTTCAATGAACGTCGCATTGGTAAGCGCGCTTCACGCAATATCGAACTGCGCCTGAAATGTAAAGACGATGGCGTGCCCAGGATATTTGAAAACCGTGCGCTACCGATCGAGCTCAGCTCGATGGGCATCTACACCAATCCCAATGATGGCGAACAAAAAACCTATCTTGGCACCTACGGCATTGCGCGCGACGTCACGGATCGCAAGATGGCCGAAGAGACCATCAACTTCCAGGCCTACCACGATTTATTAACCAAACTCCCCAACCGGGCGTTACTACGTGACCGTCTGACGCTTGCCATCTCTCAGGCAAAACGTGAAAGTGAAGCTCTCGCCGTGATGTTTCTCGATCTCGATCGCTTCAAAAATATCAACGACAGCCTTGGCCATATGATTGGCGATGAATTACTGCAACAGGTCAGCACACGACTCAAAAGTTGTCTGCGTGAGGGTGACACCCTGGCGCGCTTTGGCGGCGACGAATTCACACTACTATTACCCAAACTGGGCGAGAAACGCGAAGATGTCACTGCCATCGCACAGAAGATCACCAGCATACTCAAAGATCCTTTTGTAGTGGATGGTCATGAGCTGTACGTCAGCGTCAGCATCGGTATTGCGATGTACCCACAGGACGGCACCAACATGGAGTCTCTGATCAAACACGCCGATGTTGCCATGTATCACGTCAAGGGCAAGGGTAAAAACGGCTATCAGTTCTACTCCAATGACATGAATACACCGTACTTCCAGAATTTGTCCATGGATACCGGCATCCATAAGGCGCTGGAAAATAACGAGTTCAAACTTGTCTATCAGCCACAGATTAACTTAAAGTCCGGTGAAATTGTTGGTGTTGAAGCGCTGCTGCGCTGGGAGCACCCGGAACACGGCACTATTTCACCCTGCGAATTTATTCCGTTTGCTGAAGAAAGCGGCCTGATTGTCGAAGTAGGCCACTGGGTACTGAGAAGCGCATTAGCCGAACTCAGCCGCTGGCGCACGGCGGGCCTGCCAAGCGTACGCATGTCAATCAACATGTGCGCACGTCAGCTGGTCGAAAAAAATATTATTCCCGTTATCAAGCAAACATTAAAAGAATTTGACCTGCCGGGTAATACACTCGAAATCGAAATTACGGAAAATACCATCATGGATGACATGGACAGCATAATACGCAAGCTGAAAGAACTCAGCGAATTTGGTGTGACTATCGCAATTGATGATTTCGGCACCGGTTACTCATCTTTAAGTTACCTGCACCGCCTGCCAATTCAAACTCTGAAAATTGACCGCACCTTCCTCAAGGAAAATCGTTTTTCAAAAGGTGATAACACCATCGTCAACACCATCGTCGCAATGGCAAAAGGCCTGCAACTGAATGTGGTCGCAGAAGGCGTCGAAACCCAGACCCAGCTCGATTATTTGCGCAGCATCGATTGCAATGAAGCACAGGGCTTCCTGTTCGGTAAACCATTACAGCCGGATGTGATTGCGCAACTATTAATCCAGGAACCACAGGCCATGCATGGTGCCAGTAGAAATGGCCTCACTGGACTCAGGCATCACTAAGATTTTTACCCAAACAATAAAAAAGCCTCTTAACGAGGCTTTTTTATTGTTTGGGCTTGATAGAAACTAATACTCGCGCATCAATAACGATTTACCCGTCATTGCTGGCGGTTGCTGTAGTCCCATGAGCTGCAGCAGTGTCGGGGCGACCGAACTTAACGAACCACCCGGGCGTAAATACCAGCTCACCTCGTCAATCACCATACACGGTACGGGATACAATGTGTGCTGCGTATGCGGCTCCTGAGTTACCGGGTCAACCATTTCATCGCAGTTACCATGATCGGCAGTCAGGATGACCGAGAAACCAGTTTCAACAGCAGCATCGAGTACCCGACCGACTTCACTATCCAGAGCCTCTACCGCCTTGATCACGGCATCGCGAATCGCGGTATGACCGACCATATCACCATTGGCAAAATTCACCATAATAAACCCATATTCGCCCGAACGCAGCGCCTCGATAACTTTGTCAGCCACTTCAGCCGCACTCATCTCAGGCTGTAAATCGTAGGTCGCGACATCAGGTGAGTTCACCATAACGTGGGTTTCACCGGCGAATGGCTGTTTTTTTCCGCCATTAAAAAAATAGGTCACGTGTGCGTACTTTTCGGTTTCCGCGCAATGAAACTGCTTGTAACCGGCGCGACTCACCACCGAAGCGACGGTCGCCTGTGGCCGCTCCGGCGCGTAGCCAATGGGCAATAAAAACTCGGGGTCATATTCAGTTAAACAGGTAACCGTGGCGCCTTCAAAATCGTGCAGATCAAACTTGTCAAAATTTTCCTGACTCAGAGCAGCGGTTAACTGGCGTGGTCGGTCATTGCGGAAATTAAAAAAGATTACGCTGTCACCGCTTTGAATCAACTCAGCGTCATTCAATACAGTCGGCACGATGAACTCATCGGTTTCATTATTCGCATAAGCCGCTTCGACAGCGTAGCGCGCGTTTTCCGCACTGCGGCCTTCACCCAGCACCATGGCACGCCACGCCTGCTCGGTACGATCCCAGCGATGATCACGATCCATAGAAAAGTAGCGCCCACAAACAGTCGCGATACAACCATCAGCGTCTTCGAGTTTATCTTCCAGCTTCTGCAAATCTACCAGTGCGTGCATTTGCGCAGTATCGCGACCGTCGGTGATCATGTGCACCACTGGTTTTGCTTTCTGACTCGCACATAAATCAATGAGCGCAAATAAATGATCGATGTGACTGTGAACACCACCGTCGGAAGTTAAGCCCACCAGGTGTACCGGGCGATCATGCGCCAACGCGTCTTCAACAGCGTTGACCAGCGCGGCATTTTTGAAAAACTCGCCACTCTTAATTTCATCGTTGATGCGCACCAGGTCCTGGCGTAGCACCGCACCACAACCGAGTGTCATGTGACCGACTTCTGAGTTTCCCATCTGGCCATCGGGCAGACCCACAGCGTTGCCACAGGCATCGAGCGTGGTGTGTGGATTTCTGGAAAAATATTCGTCGAGACGCGGTGTATTCGCTTCCTGCACCGCATTGTTAATGCGGCTCGGATTGACGCCGAAACCATCAAGAATAATTAGGATTGTAGGCCGACGGGGAATGCTTCTTTTTTCGACCATTTAGTAACCCAATCCCCTTGTATCAGTAATTTTCATTGCGGGCAGAATTCTACACCATCCACCCTTCGACATGAATAGCGGCAAACAGTTTGGCCCCGAATTTATGGTTTTTCCGGTGGTAACTGGCGATTTTCGGCCTCTTCGGCTTCCATTTCGTCGAGCATACTATCCATTTCATCATCGTTCAGTTCGCTGTGACCTTCTTCCAGAATCTCATATTCATCGTTCTGGGTGATAATTGATTTCGGCCTGAGAAAAATACGCGACATCACCAGACCCAGCTCAAACAACAGCCACATCGGGATCGCCAGCAGAGATTGTGAAATCACGTCAGGCGGCGTCAGTACCATGCCAACAACAAAAGCACCAATAATAATGTAGGGTCGCTTTTTTGCCAGCGCACGAGGCGTGGTCACACCCGCAGCAATCAGTAAAAAAGTCGCTACTGGCACTTCAAAAGCAATGCCAAAAGCAAAAAAGATGGTGATAATAAAATCCAGGTACTGACCGATGTCGGTCATCATCGCCACCCCGGTGGGCGCGATGCTGATAAAAAAACCGAACAAAATGGGAAAAATCACAAAATAGGCAAAAGCCACACCGCAGTAAAACAGGGCCACACTGGAAATCAGCAGGGGACCAGCGAGACGTTTTTCATGGCTGTAGAGCCCCGGTGCGATAAAGCCCCAGATCTGGTGCAGTAAATAGGGCACTGCGAGCAACACCGACAGCAACAGCACCAGCTTGAACGGCACCAGAAACGGTGACGTGACCCCGGTCGCGATCATCGATGTGCCTTCCGGCATCAACGCCAGCAACGGCTGGGCGACATAACTAAAAATCTGTTCCGAGAACGCGAACAGGGAAAGAAACAACACCAGCACCACCAGTACCATGCGCAACAAACGGTCGCGCAGTTCTTTCAGGTGGTCGAGCAGACTTTGCTCTTTATCCTCAGCTCTATCCTGATCTGTTTCGCTCATGATGAAGACACATCCGATTTTTTAACATCGGTCTTATCATCAGTCGAAGCCACCTGTTTTTCCGTTTCGGGTGCATCATCGTGCAATTCATATTGAGGCAGGCCGTCATCATCCGAGGTCGTCAGGGCATCATCGTCTAACTGACTATTGAGCTTGCGTTGTAATTCGTTGATCTGCACTTCCTGGTTATGCATCAGGCGTTTGAATTCAGAAACATCGAACTCCTGCTCGACTTCATTGCGCACCCCCTCGACATAACGCCGCACGCGACCGACCCAGTAGCCCGCCTTGCGCGCTGCGCTCGGCAAACGCTCGGGACCGATCACCAGCAAAGCCAGTATCAGGATAAGAAAAATTTCCCAGAAACCGATCTCAAACATGGTGAATGAATGAACCGTGAAAAATGAAAGATGAAAGGTGGCCCATAAACGCTGCCCAGTTTAGATGACAGGTGTCAGACAGATTAATATTTAAACCTTGTCTTTGTTTTTGGAGGTCACTTCGCCTTCGATAATGTTGCCATCTTCATCGAGCTGTTTGCTGGTGGTCTCTTCGCTGGCGCCATCTTTCATCGCGCTCTTAAAACCTTTTACCGCCGAGCCCAGATCACCACCCATGTTTTTAAGTTTTTTGGTACCAAAAATCAAAACCACCAGCACCAGAATAATTAATAATTGCCAGATACTTATACCCATGTCGTACTCACTCGTGTTCGTTGTAAACGCGGCTCACTTGCGTGAGGCCTTTTCTTCGAGGCCGGAGACACCAAAGCGTCGCCCCAGCTCCTGCAATACTGCATCCGGGCTCAACCCCTGATGCGCCAGTAATACCAGTGTGTGAAACCATAAATCCGCAGTTTCATAAATAATTTTATCGGCATCACCGTCCTTTGCTGCCATCACCATTTCGGTGGCTTCTTCACCAATTTTTTTCAAAATTGCATCCGTGCCTTTGGCGTATAAAGCGGCGACATAGGAAGAATCCGGCGCTGCCTGTTTGCGCGCTTCCAGCACTTCTGCCAGCGATGTCAAAATCGGATCGGCCATTACTCGCTACCGTAAATGTCTTTGGGGTCTTTGATCACCGTGTCGACCTCGACCCAGCTATGGTTTTTCAGCAGCCGATAAAAACAGCTTTCACGTCCAGTATGACAGGCAATGCCACCTACCTGTTCCACTTTTAGCAGAATCACATCCGCGTCACAATCAAAACGGATTTCCAGCACTTTTTGTACATGGCCGGATACTTCACCTTTATGCCAAAGCTTATCGCGCGAACGCGACCAGTACACAGCCTCACCCCTGTCTGCTGTGAGCTGCAATGCCTCGCGGTTCATCCACGCCAGCATCAGCACTTTACCGGTGTCGGCATCCTGGGCGATCGCCGGCACCAGACCCTGGCTATCAAAACCCACTTCGTCGAGCCAGCTAGTCATTATAAGCGCACCTCAACACCACGTTCTGCCATGCGTTGTTTTGCCTGACCAACGGTGTATTCACCGAAGTGAAAAATACTGGCGGCGAGCACAGCGTCGGCCCGGCCTTCGAGTACGCCCTCGGCGAGATGGTCGAGATTGCCGACCCCGCCGGAAGCAATCACCGGAATCGACACGGCATCGGCTATCGCTCGCGTCAGCGTCAGATCAAACCCGGCTTTGGTGCCATCGCGATCCATGCTGGTCAGTAAAATTTCACCGGCACCATAGTCTGTCATTTTCTGCGCCCACTCGACGGCGTCGAGTCCGGTCGGTTTGCGGCCACCGTGGGTGAACAGCTCCCAGCGTAAAGGCTCGCCTGCGGCGCTCACCTGCTTGGCGTCGATTGCCACCACAATGCACTGCGAGCCGATGCGGTCACTCACCTCGCGGACAAAATCAGGATTGAACACTGCTGCGGTATTGATCGCAACTTTATCGGCGCCGGCATTGAGCATGGTGCGTACGTCTTCCAGCTTGCGTATGCCACCACCAACGGTGAGCGGAATAAACACTTCTTCGGCCACATGTTCGACCACATGGACAATAGTATCGCGATCATCCGAGCTGGCGGTAATATCGAGAAAGGTAATTTCATCCGCGCCTTCTTTATCATAGCGGCGCGCGACTTCCACCGGATCACCGGCATCGCGAATATCGACAAACTGCACACCCTTAACCACGCGGCCGTTATCAACATCGAGACAGGGAATAATACGTTTTGCGAGTGACATAATATTTTCAGCCGTCTATTGCGCGTCCAGCCAGGCCTGCGCCTCAGCATAATCCAGCGTACCTTCATAAATTGCACGCCCGGTAATAGCCCCAATCACGCCTTCGTCTTCGACCGCCGCCAGCGCCTGCACATCTTTCATTGTGGTAATACCGCCGGAGGCGATCACCGGAATGCAGATCGCCTGTGCCAGTTTCACCGTGGCATCGATATTCACACCCTGCATCATGCCATCGCGTGAAATATCGGTATAAATAATGGCTTCAACACCGTCTTTTTCAAAACGCTGCGCCATGTCGATAACATCGTGCTTCGACAGTTTTGACCAGCCATCAATCGCAACCCTGCCGTCTTTGGCATCAAGCCCGACGATAATCCGTTTAGGAAACTCAACACATATCTCATTGATGAAGTGCGGCTCTTTCACCGCCTGGGTGCCGATAATCACATAGCTGACGCCAGCATCGAGATAAGCAACGATGGTCTCTTCATCGCGAATACCGCCACCGAGCTGAATTTCAATATCAGGATAGGCGCTGGCGATGTCGTGGATGACACCGGCGTTTTTCGGCTTGCCCGCAAACGCGCCATCGAGATCGACGATGTGCAGTCGTTTCGCGCCGGTCGCGACCCAACGCCCGGCCATTGCCACCGGATCATCGGAAAATACAGTATTGTCTTCCATTTTTCCCTGACGCAAACGAACACACTGACCATCTTTAAGGTCAATGGCGGGGATCAGCAACATTGGTAAATCTCCTGAGACATGAGTATTTTCGCGTTACGCGTATTGACCATTCCAGCGCACAAAGTTGTGCAGCAGACGCAAACCGTCGTCGGCGCTTTTTTCGGGGTGAAACTGCACAGCAAACACATTAGCGCATGCAATCGCCGAGGTAAACTCTATCCCGTAGCGACTGTGACCACTGGCGAGTAACGGATCTTCGGGATCGACAAAAAAACTATGTACAAAATAAAACCGGCTGTTCTGCGCAATCCCGTTCCATAAGGGATGGGAACCCGACTGCATCACATTGTTCCAGCCCATGTGTGGAATTTTCAGCGCCATCTCACCCGCCGCCGCCAGCCTCGGTGCCAGTGCTCGCACCTCACCCGGGTACAGATTCATGCAGTCAACGCCTGCGTTTTCCTCGCTGTGACGCATTAACACCTGTAAACCCATGCAAATGCCAAGAAAAGGTTTACTACGCGCAGCCGCCAGCACTGGCTCGACCAGTTTGTGTTGATCTAATTCGCGCATGCAATCGCGCGCCGCACCCTGCCCCGGGAATACCACGTGCGAAGCCGCAGCAATGTCGGCTGGTTTCGATGTCACTAGCACCTGCTGGCCCGGTTCGACCACATGCTCCAGCGCTTTCGCCACCGAACGTAAGTTACCCATGCCGTAATCCACCACGGCTATTATTGAACTCATGATCGTATCTACAGACTGCCCTTGGTGCTGGGTGTGATGCCGGACATGCGTGCATCCATCGCCAGCGCCATGCGCAGCGCGCGGCCGAAGGCTTTGAAAACGGTCTCGGCAATATGATGCGCATTCGCGCCTTTCAAATTATCGATATGTAGAGTGACATTGGCGTGATTGACAAAGCCCTGAAAAAATTCGTGGAACAGATCAACATCAAAATCACCGATCATGCCCCGCGGATATTCAGCCTGATACTCCAGCCCCGGACGACCAGAAAAATCGATCACCACCCGCGACAGTGCTTCGTCTAACGGCACATAGGCGTGACCGTAACGCACAATGCCTTTTTTGTCACCCACCGCCTGAGTCACCGCCTGTCCCAGCGTAATGCCAATATCTTCCACTGTGTGGTGGGCATCGATGTGCAGATCACCGCTGGCGGCGATGGTGATATCGATCAGGCCATGACGCGCGACCTGATCCAGCATGTGCTCCAGAAACGGCAGCCCGGTCTCAAGTTTGCACACACCAGTGCCGTCAAGATTCACTTCGACCCTGATCTGGGTTTCCAGTGTGTTGCGTTCAACACTGGCGCTACGCTTGCTCATGGTTTACTCCAGTCGATTCAATCATATTTATCCGGTCAGGTTTCCAGCCAGAAGGTGACAGGCCCGTCGTTTACCAGCTCGACTGCCATGTCTGCGCCGAAGCGGCCAGTCTGCACTTTTTGTAACGCTCCGGCATCTATCTGTTGCTGCATTATAGCAACTACCTGCGCGAACAGGTGTTGCGCTTTCTCCGGCCCGGCGGCGGGAGTCAAGCTGGGTCGATTTCCACTGCGGGTGTCGGCGGCCAGAGTAAATTGCGGCACTAGTAAAATCTCTCCGCAGGTATCGCGTAAGGATAGATTCATTCTATCCTTATCATCGGCAAAAATCCGGTAACTCAGCAGGCGTTCGGCCAGGCGCGCTGCCTGCACCTCGCTATCATTTTTTACCACCCCGACAAAAACCAGTAAGCCACTGTTTATACTGGAAATAATAGCCCCATCGACGGCCACGGAGGCACCCCTGACACGTTGTAAGAGCGCGATCATGCGTCAATTAGACTGAACATGTGCAGAAATTTGTAGGCGCTTTCTTACAAGCCACCACCAAACTACCTGATAGCTTAAGCTCGGCACAGCCACCATAATCATTCGCAGGACACATGGAAAGAGCCGTACAGGGACTCAGGGACGTAAGGTAGCAAACGCATACAGGGATCAGGATGTAGTTCTCGAGACTCCAGAGGAAGTTTACACGGAAAGACGGCGAATGCTACAGCGCGGAGGCTCAATCACCAAGCAAGGATGTTATCCGACCCCGGACTTGTTCCGGGGTTTTTATCGCCTGAGAAAAAACCAGTACTACCGGCTACTGTGAGTCCTGATACTCCCCCATATAAAGATCGGCCTCACCCGGCGGTCGAGTGCGAAACCACTTCATGGTCCAGAAATACTGCGGCAGACATTCCCGCACCGCCGCCTCAATCGCGGCATTCATCACCCGAGCATTGATCTGGTCATCACCCTGTGGAAAATCTTGCAGCGCCGGCAGCAACCTGACTCGGTATTTCCTTGATGCCGCATCGTAGCAACTGATACAGGGCAACACCGCTGCATTACAGGTTTTGGCTAATCGTCCGAGCACCGAAATCGTGGCTTTTTGTACCCCGAAGAATGGCACAAACACCGATACCTCAGGCCCTAAATCTTCATCAGCAAGATAGATTATCGCCCGACCCTTGCGTGCCATTTGCACCAGAGGTCGCAAACCCTCATCACGGGTAAAAACTCGGGCGTTATTCTGCTGCCGGCCTCTGGCCACCAGCCAGTTGAGCAACGGATGTGCCATCGCTTTATACGGCCCGGCGCAGGCCGTGTATTTTGTTAGCGCGGCAACCGAAAACTCCAGCCCGACACTATGGCAGGTCAAGATAATAATATTTTTGCCCTGAACACGCTGCTGCGCAATCAATTCTTCTCCCTGCAGTTCTATGTGACGCTGCAAACGCCAGCGCGGCGCCCACCAGATCAGTGGATAGTGCAACAAACTACGTAAATAAGCGCGAAAATGATCACGTATCAGTATCTCGATTTCGTCCGGGTGTTTATCCGGGAAACAGAGTTCTAAATTCCTGCGCGCCACCAGCGCCCGCTTGCGATTTTTTTTTGCTGCAAAATCGCCAAGTCTGTTCGCGACACGATCAATCACCGCAACCGGCAACCAGCTGAACACATAAAACACCGCGAGCAACAACCAGAGTAACCAGTAGCGCGGTGCTAACAGTGCCATGCTAAAGCGCGGCAAAAAACGACTTTGTTGTGGTGTTGTGGTTTTCATTCACACTGTCTGCTGGCAGAAACTGAACAAACTATTTGCGCCAGAACGCCGGGGTAAACATCACCAGCAAGGTGAAGATTTCAAGACGACCCAGCAGCATGGAGAAACATAGCACCCATTTATCCAGATCATTCAGACTGGCATAGTTGGCACTCACCTCACCCAGCCCGGGGCCTACGTTGTTCAATGTTGAAGCCACCGCCGAAAATGCAGTCACCTGATCGACCCCACTGAACATCATCACCAGCATTATAATCACAAAACAGGCGACGTAGGCTGCAGAGAATCCCCAGACAGATTCAACCACCGTTTCTGACATGGGTTTTTTACCCAGCTTTACCACGACCTGTGCATTCGGGTGAATCAGACGCATCAATTCACGCTGACCTTGTTTGATCAGCAGAAGTAGCCGAATGGCCTTCATGCCACCACCCGTGGAGCCGCCACAGCCCCCCATGAAGCCCACAAAAATCAGCATCACCGGGATAAACGCGGGCCAGCTCGAAAACTCACTAGTGGTAAAGCCTGTTGTCGTTGCCATCGACACAGCATTAAACACACCCTGTCTCACCGCATCAGACAAATCAAACACTGCGTACTGGCTATAAAAACAGGCAATGATCGAAGTTGCTGCCACCAGCAATGTTATGGCATACATCTGAAATTCACTATCTCGGATGTAATGCATCAAATTATAGGAACGAACCACGGCGAAGTGCAGGGCAAAATTGACCCCACCGAGAAACATAAAAACCACAGCAATCGCTTCTATCAGCGGGCTGTTGAAATACCCCAGACTGGCATCATGGGTTGAGAAGCCCCCGGTCGAAAGTGTGGCAAAACTGTGCGATACCGCATCGAACACATTCATGCCCGCCAACCAGTAGGCCAGGGAACAGGCAATAGTCAGACCCAGATAAATGTACCAGAGCGCTTTCGCAGATTCAGCAATGCGCGGTGTTAGCTTGCTGTCTTTCACCGGCCCCGGCGCTTCGGCACGATACAGCTGCATGCCGCCGATGCCCAGCATTGGCATCACGGCCACCGCGAGCACAATAATTCCCATCCCGCCCAGCCATTGCAGCTCCTGGCGATAAAACAAAATTCCGTGCGGCATTTCATCCAGACCAGTGAGCACGGTGGCACCGGTGGTGGTGAGTCCAGAAATGGACTCAAACACCGCATCGGTAAAACTCACCGCAAGATCACTATAAAACACCAGAGGTAAAGCCCCCGCCATCCCCAGCACCACCCAGAACAGCACAACGACCATAAAACCGTCGCGCAACCTGAAATCACCACGCACATTGCGCGCTGGCAGATACATCACTAATCCCAGCACGACCAGCACAACATAACTGAAAAAGAATGCCGTACCCGCATCTTCGCCATAGATTAAATCGATAATAAAGGGAGGTAGCAGGGTAATGCTGAATAACATCAGCAATAAGCCAACCAGCCGCTGGATAATAGTAAAGCGCATCTGGATTAGATAAAAGTCACGCTGACCTGAAACAGTTTTTCAACCGCAGGAAGTTTTTTCTTGTCGAGCAGAAAAATAATGACATGGTCTCCTGCCTGAATCACCACATCATGATGTCCCATGATCACTTCATCGCCGCGCACGATAGCGCCAATCGTAGCACCTTCTGGCAATTGTACATTTTCAACACTGCGACCCACCACCCGCGAGGTATTACTGTCGCCATGCGCAACGGCTTCAATCGCTTCAGCAGCGCCGCGTCGCAGAGAATGCACTGCCACGACATCACCCCGGCGCACATGGGTCAACAAGGCGCCGATGGTAATTTGCTCAGGCGAAATGGCAACATCAATCACGCCCTGACTCTCGATCAGATCAACATACGCCGACCGATTGATAATCGACATCACCTTGCTCGCACCCATACGCTTGGCCAGCATGGCAGACAGGATATTGGCTTCATCATCGTTGGTCAGCGCGCAGAACACATCCATCTGATCAACATTTTCTTCCAGCAACAATGTCTCATCGGCTGAGTCACCGAGTAACACAATGCTTTTATTGAGTTCATGTGACAGCGTTCTGGCGCGTTCAGGATTGCGTTCGATGATTTTGACCTGATGTTTCTGTTCCAGTGAAGCTGCGAGACGCGCACCAATATTACCGCCACCCGCGAGCATGATATGACGACTGTTTTTATCCAGCTTGCGGATTTCTGCCATCACTCGGCGAATGTCTTTGCGCGCCGCGATAAAAAACACATCATCGTCGGCTTCGATGACACGATCCCCTTTTGGCACAATGCCGGCACCGTGGCGATAAATCGCAGCGACACGACAGTCGATGCCAGGCATGTGATCACGCAGGGTGCGCAATTCATGCCCCACCAGGGGGCCATCATGATACGCTTTCATACCCACCAGCTGCGCCTTGCCGCCGGCGAAATCCAGCACCTGCAAAGCTCCCGGGTATTCGATCAGGCGCTGGATATAACTCGAGACAATTTGTTCGGGGCTAATTAGAACATCGATGGGCACAGAGTCTTTCTGGAATAAATCTGTGTACTTGAGATATTCCTGGGCGCGCACACGAGCGATCTTGGTCGGAGTATGAAACAGGCTGTGCGCCACCTGACAGGCGACCATATTGGTTTCATCGCTATTGGTGACCGCAATCAGCATGTCAGCATCGGCGACACCCGCCTGCATCAACACATCGGGATGTGAGGCATGGCCATGAACCGTCTGGATGTCGAGACGACTACGGATCTCATCGAGCTGCTCGGCACTGGTATCGACCAGGGTAATGTCATTCGCTTCGGAGGCAAGATTAGACGCAACCGAGTAACCCACCTGCCCCGCGCCCAGAATTAAAATATTCATTACTGTTTCACAGTCTGTTTGTCACACAACAATGGCGCGAAGTTTACGCCGATAAATCCCGCATTGCACAGCTCTCTGCCCTCAGTGCAATTTTCCCAGGCGGGCAAAGTAAAAACCATCACCATCATCTTCACCCGGCAACAGCTGTCGACCGTGCTCACAGGCATGACCCAGAGCGGGCGAAATTACCAGCTCCGCAGCATCCGGCTGCTGCGCCAGAAACTGCGCAATCTGCTGCTGGTTCTCTGCGCGCAACAACGAGCAGGTGACGTACAGCAGTTCACCACCGGGTTTCAGCGCCCGCCAGGCGGTCTGCAAAATTTGCTGCTGCAGCCCGACCAGCTGAGCGATGTCAGTGTCACGCCGCAGACTTTTGATATCGGGGTGGCGACGAATCACGCCACTGCCCGAACACGGTGCGTCCAGCAAGATCCGGTCAAAGGCGACGCCATCCCACCAGATGTCAGGGTTACACGCATCGGCCACAACGCATTCGGCCTGAGTCCGGGTACGCGTCAAATTCTGCTGCACGCGTTGCATGCGCTCGGCTTCGATATCGACCGCAACCAGTGCGAGCATCGGCTCCAGCTCGAGCAAATGACAGGTCTTGCCTCCTGGTGCTGCGCACAGATCCAGCACCCGCTCACCCGCCTGCGCCGCCAGCAACTGTGCTGCGATTTGCGCCGAGGCATCCTGTACCGAAACCGCACCCTCGGCAAAACCGGGCAACCCGGTAACATCGCAGGGCTGCTCTAGCGCCAGCGCCTGCGCGGCAATCGGGTGTTGCTGTGTGCGCTGTCCGCGCGCGTCTAACTGCTGCTGGTAGGCTGCCGTTTCAAACTGACTGAGGTTTACCCGCAACCAGACCGGCGCGCGCTGATTGCTGGCCTCGAGTATCGCCGGCCAGTGTTCCGGCCAGTCGGTTTTGATCGCGGTAATGAGCCAGTCGGGGCAGGCGTAACGCGCGCTTTCACTGACGGGCAATGGCAACGAATTGCTCTGCTGCTGACGCACGCACTTGCGCAACACCCCATTGACCAAGGCACTCGCCCAGGACTTGCCGAGCGCGCGCGTCAGCTGCACGGCTTCATTCACGCTGGCGTAATCCGGCGTCTGCAATTGAGTAATTTCGTAGATTGCCAGTAACAGCAGCACCTGGACATCACGGTCTTTGTTACGCAGCGGTTTTTGCAGATACTGCTGCAGATAAAATTCCAGCCGCCAGCGCCAGCGCAACGCGCCCTGCACCAATTCAAGACACAGCGCACGTTCGCGAGAATTGAGCCCCTGCGTCTGGGCTTTGAGCTGGCTCAGCGACTGGCCCTGATGCAGTACCTTATCCAGCAGTTGCAGGGCGACGACACGCGCTGTGGCCTTGGCTTTGAGTTTCACCGGATTCAGGCAGGCTCTGCGCCGAGCCGCTGACCATCCAGCTTCTGCGCATTGCAAAAATCCGCGCTGGACATGACGCGTTTGCCGGTGGCCTGCACTTCGAGCAAACGCAGCACCCCCTGTCCGGTGGCGACATCAATCCCCTCGGCAGAACTGGCGATCACGGTGCCAGGCGGTTGCTCGGAACTCTCCTGGGCCAGCACCGTAGCGCGCCAGACGCGCAATATTTCCACGCGCTGATTTTTTTGCCACCGGGTAAACGCCACCGGCCAGCCGTGAAACGCGCGCACCGCGCGTGCAATCTCGAGCGCGCTCTGCTGCCAGTCGATCTCGGCTTCCTGCTTACTGAGCTTGCGCGCATAACAGGCCTGAGCCTGCTCCTGCGGCTCTGCCCGGATGCTATCCGCGAGTATTCCGGGCAAGGTCTCAATCAATAATTCAGCCCCGACTTGCATCAGTGCATCGTGCAGACTCGAACCGGTATCGCTATCGCCAATGGCGCAGGTTTTTTTTGCCAGCATATCGCCGGTATCCAGACCCGCATCCATTTGCATAATTGTCACCCCGGTGACCTGGTCACCAGCCAGCAGAGCACGCTGGATGGGCGCTGCACCACGCCAGCGAGGCAACAGAGACGCATGAATATTGATACCGCCCAGGCGCGGTATTGCCAGCACCTCAGCCGGTAACAATAAACCGTAGGCGGTGACAATCATCAAATCGGGTCGGAGCGCGGCCAGCGCCGCACGATCTTGCACCGAGCTGAAATTGTCAGGCTGCATAACCGGAAGCTGATGCCGCAGTGCCGCCTGTTTCACCGCCGACGCGCTCAGCTCACGCCCGCGACCGGCAGGGCGATCCGGCTGGGTATAAACCGCGACCACCTGATAGTGTGCCGCCACCAGTGCGTCGAGCGCGGCGACGGCAAACCTGGGGGTGCCCGCGTAGACAATTCGCTGTGTCATGTTCAGACTCTAAAAATATTAGTGTTGATACGGCGATCAGCGCGCTTAAAGCGCCACACTCTGGCGCTGACTCTTGAGCAGCTTTTTCTTCAGGCGTTGCTGCTTCAACGGCGACAGGTAATCAACAAACAATTTACCGATCAGATGATCCATTTCGTGCTGAATGCACACCGCCAGTAAGCCGCTGGCTTCGAGTTCGTATTGATTGCCGTGCTGATCGAGCGCGCGTACTTTAATGTGATCAGCACGTTCCACATTCTCGTATATCTCGGGCACCGAAAGACAGCCTTCCTGCATTACCTCAACGCCATCGCTGGCGATAATCTCGGGATTGATTAAACACAGCGGCTGGTTTTTTTCTTCGCTGACATCAATCACGATCACGCGCTGGTGCACATTCACCTGCGTCGCCGCCAGACCAATGCCCGGAGCAGCATACATGGTATCGAACATGTCATTCACCAGGTGGCGAACCTCGACGCTGACTTCGGCCACAGGTTGGGCGATCGTGCGTAAACGAGAATCGGGATAGTGCAAAATGTCGAGTAAAGCCATATTTGTTTTGAAGTACCGGTATTTTTGCCATTTCGGCGCTAGACGGGGGATTTCTGCTACACTTAATTGAAACCTGTTTCAGAAATAGAAGTTTATCAGCCAAACTCCTGAAAACAACGGATAAAATCAGGGAAATATACTAACAATGAAAATACCTGTCAGCACAGTCCGGGCTACAATTGTACCCTTTTTCGCTTTACTCGGGCTATTGTCCGGTCTTATCGGCTGTTCCAGCCCCGAACCACGCCCAGACGTTGCTGAACCCGTGAACTCGGGACCCGTGATCGTTACCGAGGCTGAGGCCACGCCG
Source organism: Gammaproteobacteria bacterium (assembly GCA_030148865.1). GTDB lineage: Bacteria > Pseudomonadota > Gammaproteobacteria > SZUA-229 > SZUA-229 > JASBSR01. The sequence continues at coordinate 87,280 of JASBSR010000002.1, read as the reverse complement.
CCACCGGAAAAACGTAAAATCCGCGTCAAACAAAATCACCCGGTGCAATACACCGTGAAAAAAGGCGACACCCTGTGGGACATCGCCAGCCTGTTTTTAAAAGACCCCTGGTACTGGCCAGAAATCTGGCAGCGCAATCCGCAGGTGGAAAATCCGCATTTAATTTTTCCCGGCGATATCCTGACCCTTATCTATGTCGATGGCCAGCCTCAGATCGTGGTCAACCCGAAAATTACGAGCACGACCAAAGCGGCCACCGAAACCGGTTTACCGATACGCAAGCTTAGCCCCAGCATCTACCGTAATGACATCGCCGCCAGCATTCCTTCGATTCCCAGCGACGCCATCCGCCAGTTCACCACCCGACCACGCGTGGTCACCAAAGAAGAGCTGGAAAGCGCACCTTACATACTGGGCAGCGATGACGAACATCTGGTTCTTGGCCAGGGTAACCGGGTGTTTATCCGCGGCGAACTGGACAAAGAGCGAGTGCGCTTCACCGTATTTCGCCCTGGCAAAAAACTGATCGACCCCGATAGCGATGAACTGCTCGGCTACGAAGCGATTTATGCGGGTGAAGTCCACATCAAAAAATACGGTGATCCGGCGATCGGTGAACTCACCTTCACCGAACGCGAAGTGCTGATCGGTGACCGCCTGCTGCCGACCGACAAGAGTTCGTACAATTCGCTGTATTTTCCCAAAGTACCAGATCGTAAACTTAACGGCCAGGTGATTTCATTATTCGATGCTCTGTTCGGTATCGCCAAGTTCCAGATCGCGGTAATCAATCTGGGCACCAAAGACGGCCTCGAAGCTGGCAACCTGCTGGCCACGTACACCAAAGGTGATACCGTCCGCGATCACTATGATCCGGTCAACAGCGGCGATGAAGTCAAACTGCCGGACGAACGCAGTGGCCTGATGATGATTTTCCGTACCTTCGACAAAGTCAGTTACGGCCTGATGATGGAATCCACCAACGTGATTCACGTTCGCGACGTGGTCGCCACTCCGCAATAGTTCGCTTACAATCAGGGATGATCGACACCGAAGCCTGGCTCCTGCTGCACCGCGTTCCCGGACTGGGAGCCGTCAGCTACCACCGTTTACTGTCACATTTTGGCGAGCCGCGCGCAGCTCTAAACGCGCGCGGTGCAGACCTCAAACACGCCGGCCTGACACAGACCGTGATATCGGCTCTGCAAACCATCAGCACGGACGCCATCGCCCGCGACCTCGACTGGCTGGCGCAGGATCAGCACCACCTGATCTGTCTGTGCGACTCGCGCTATCCGCCGCTGCTCAAACACATCGATGAACCACCGCCCCTGCTCTATCTGCGCGGCGATCCCGAGTATCTGTTGCAGCCGCAGCTGGCCATGGTCGGCAGTCGCAACCCCACCGCCTCGGGCGAACGTACCGCGCGCGAATTTGCCCGGCATCTCGCCAATGCCGGCATTACCATCAGCAGCGGCCTCGCCACCGGTATTGATGGCGCCTGCCATCAGGGTGCACTGCAGGGTCTGGCCGGCACAGTCGCCCTGGTCGCTCACGGGCTTGATATCGTCTATCCCGCCAGTCACCGCCAGCTGGCGGAGCAAATCGCGAATCATGGTGCCATAGTGTCTGAAATGGCAATCGGCACCGAGCCCCAGCGCGGCCTGTTTCCGCGCCGCAATCGACTGATCAGCGGGCTTTCGCTGGGCACCCTGGTGGTTGAGGCCGCATTCCGCAGCGGCTCATTAATCACCGCCCGCCACGCCATGGAACAGGGCCGCGAAGTCTTCGCCATCCCCGGCTCGATCCACAATCCACTGGCGCGCGGCTGCCACCAGTTAATCCGCCAGGGCGCCAAACTGGTCGAGACCGCAGACGATATTCTCGAAGAACTGGCCGTGCACCTGGCCCATTCAAGTGCCAGCACAAACCCAGCCCAGCCCCCCGCAGACAGCCACAGGCAGTACCCGCAGAAGCAAGCAGAACTTGACCCGGACCATAAGAAACTGCTCAAATGCCTCGACTATGAGCCACTGGCCATCGACGCCATTGTGGAATGCAGTGGTTATACCGCCGCCGAAGTCGCCTCAATGCTGCTAATACTGGAGCTCGAGGGCAGCGTGGTATGTAAAGCCGGCCGCTATACGCGCGTCTAAATCGCAGGCCGGCATCAACTAACAGGGCACCGAATGATTATCAAACAATCCGTGGTAGACGTTCTTATGTTTCTCTTCGAACGCTATCTGGGTGACGACAACACCACCATGGATGAACGCGACGACATGCACAATCGGCTCGAAGAAATGGGTTTTGAAAACCCTGAAATCAACCAGGCCTTCGACTGGCTGGAAGATCTCGCTCTGCTCCAGGGTGAAGCCGAGTCCTGCACTCCGTGCCGGATCGATAGCGTGCGTATATTCAGTGAAGAGGAAAAAATCGTCCTCAATGAAGACTGTCTCGGATTTTTAATCTATCTCGAACAGACCGGCATTCTTACCCCGGTCACGCGTGAAGTGGTACTGGATCGCGTGATTGCACTCAACCATGAGCTTGATATCGAACAACTGAAATGGATCGCCATGATTATTCTGCACACCCACCCCGGTGAAGAAAATGCCTTTGCCTGGATGGAAAGTCTGGTATTCGATGAAATTGTCGACTATATGCAATAACACAAGCTGTTAAATCAATCGGGCAAAACCACTCAATGAGTTCCAATCTCGTTATCGTAGAGTCGCCGGCTAAAGCGAAAACCATCGAAAAATATCTTGGCAAGGACTTCAAGGTACTCGCGTCGTACGGTCACGTGCGTGATTTAGTACCCAAAGAGGGTGCCATCGATACTGAGCACAACTTCGAAATGAAGTATCAGATTATCGAACGCAACGAGAAACACGTCGACAAAATCGCCAAACTACTCGATAAGGCCAGCACCCTGTATCTCGCGACCGACCAGGATCGTGAAGGAGAAGCCATTTCATGGCATCTTTACGAGTTGCTCAAGGAAAAAGGTCTGCTCAATGGCAAAGACGTACATCGCGTGGTATTCAACGAGGTCACTAAACGCGCGATTCAGGATGCGATCGCAAGCCCGCGCAAACTCTCGGTCGATCTAATCAATGCCCAGCAGGCACGTCGCGCGCTCGACTACCTGGTGGGCTTTAATCTTTCGCCCCTGCTCTGGAAAAAAGTCCAGCGCGGCCTGTCTGCCGGACGAGTACAAAGCCCGGCTCTGAGACTCATCGTCGAGCGCGAAATTGAAATTGAAAATTTTAAACCCCAGGAATACTGGACCATCGAAGCCGACACCAGTAAAAACCAGCAGAACTTCAGCGCCAGGTTAAGTCTTTACCACAACGAAAAAATCAAACAGTTCAGTATTACCAATGAAGCTGACGCTACCACAGCACGCAAAACTTTATTGCAGGCCTCCGGCGGCAAACTCAGCATTGACAAGGTTGAAAAAAAACAACGCAAGCGCAATCCGTCAGCGCCGTTCACCACTTCGACTCTGCAACAGGACGCTGCGCGAAAATTACGCTTTAGCGCACAACGCACCATGCGTACCGCACAGCAGTTATACGAAGGCATCGATCTCGGTGGCGAAACTGTCGGTCTCATTACCTATATGCGTACCGACTCGTTAAATCTGGCCGCAGAAGCCATCGCTGAAATTCGTTCCCTGATCGAAAAGAGTTATGGCAGGGACTATCTTCCTGACGAGCCGCGCAGTTTCAAAAACAAATCCAAGAACGCACAGGAAGCGCACGAAGCGATTCGACCGACCTCGGTCAATCATATACCCGAGACCATCAAGTCGTTTCTCAAACCGGATCAGTTCGCGCTCTATGAACTCATCTGGAAACGCGCCATGGCCTGTCAGATGATCCACGCCACGCTCGACACGGTCACGGTCGATCTCGGCTGCGGTGAGGGCAATGCTTTTCGCGCCACCGGCTCGACCATCAAACACCCCGGCTTTATGACGGTGTATCTCGAAGGTGCAGATGAAGACAAGGCTGACGACAGCAGCAATGACAAACTGCTGCCCGAACTCAAAGAAGGCGAAAAAATCGATTTACTCGAAGTGCGCAGTGACCAACACTTCACCGAGCCACCACCACGTTACGGTGAAGCCAGTCTGGTAAAAACATTAGAAGAGTACGGCATCGGCCGGCCTTCGACCTACGCCAGTATTATTTCAACACTGGTGAATCGCGAATACGTCGAGCTCGAAAACCGTCGCTTTACACCGACCGACATCGGTCGCATCGTCAATGGCTTCCTGACCGATCATTTCACTCAGTATGTCGATTATGAATTCACCGCAAAACTCGAAGACGAGCTCGATTCGATTTCACGCGGCGAAGAAGACTGGGTGCCATTACTACGCAATTTCTGGAAACCGTTCAAAGATCTGGTCGACGACAAAGAAGCCAATGTCAGTCGCGCCGATGTTGCCCAGTCGCGCTTAATCGGCACCGACCCCAAGACCGGAAAGCCAGTCACAGTGCGCATGGGGCCTTACGGGCCTTTCGTCCAGATCGGCGATAAAGACGACGAAGAAAAACCGCAATTCGCGAGCTTGCGTCCCGGCATGAAAATGAACGACGTCACCATGGACGATGTCGAATTTTTAATGCAGCTACCGCGTGATCTCGGCACATCTCCTGATGGCGAAGCCCTGTCGACCAACTACGGTCGCTTCGGTCCCTATGTTAAATACGATAACAAATTTGTTTCCATCAACAAGGCCTACCAGGAACAGGGCGTCGACCCGTACAACATCAATTACGAACAGGCGATGGAACTGGTACGTGCGAAAAAAGAATTCGACGCCAACAAACATATCAACAGTTTCGAAGGTACCGACATCGAAGTGCTCAACGGCCGCTACGGTCCGTATGTCACCGACGGCACCAAGAACGCGAAAATTCCCAAGGACATGGAGCCGAAGAATTTAACCCTGGAACAGTGCACCAAAATTCTCGAAGAGGCTCCGGTGCGCCGCGGTCGCGGTGGCAAGCTGATGAAAAAGAAAGCCGCCAGGAAAAAAACAGCGCCGAAAAAGAAAGCAGCTCCCAGGAAAAAAGCTGCGCCAAAGAAAAAAGTCACTAAAAAGAAAACAACAAAAAAAACGGCAAAGAAAAAAACGGCCGCTAAAAAATCTTAGGCCGTGGCTAGCTCATTCGCTATTCGCCGCGCCGCGCACATGGTTCGCCACGGCGGCATCATCGCCTACCCCACCGACACCGTCTATGGCCTGGGTTGCGACCCACTCAACATCAGCGCACTCACTGAGCTTAATCGTTTAAAAAACCGCGCGCCCGGCAAAGGCCTGATATTGCTCGCCGCTAACATTAACCAGTTAAGCGACTTCATCGAACTTGATGACACTGCTGCCCGTAATCGAATTCGTGTCGCAGCAAAGCCCACTAGCTGGGTTGTACCTGCACGCGCTCATCTGCCGCATGAACTCACCGGCGGCAACGCCAGTATCGCAGTGCGCGTTACCGACAATCCGGTGGTGAGCAAGTTATGCCAATATCTCGCTCACCCTCTGGTATCATCCAGTGCTAATCCAGCAGGTCAGCCACCAGCAATCAACAGTCTGCAACTGCATCGCTGGTTTCATTTTGATCTGGACAGTATTCTCATTGATGATGAGGCTGGCACTGGCCGGCCATCGACGCTGAAACACATACAGACACAACAAATTTACCGCGCATAAGCATGACTACACCCGACATAAACACTGTACGAGAATACTTGCTGACTCTGCAATCCAGCATTTGTCTGAGCATCGAACAGGTCGATGGCAAAGCACAATTCATCAAAGATGAATGGCAACGCGAACAAGGCGCCGGGGGCGGTATTTCCTGCGTACTTAAAGACGGTGATGTGTTTGAACAGGCGGGGATTAATTTTTCACATATCTACGGCAATGAACTACCCGCCTCTGCCACTGCGCACCGCCCTGAACTCGCCGGGCGCGATTTTCAGGCCATGGGGGTGTCGCTGGTGATTCATCCCAACAATCCGCACATCCCCACCTCGCACGCCAACATCCGTTTTTTTATCGCCAGTAAAGACGGCGCCGACCCGGTCTGGTGGTTCGGTGGTGGTTTTGATTTAACGCCCTACTACGGCTACGACGAAGACTGTGTGCACTGGCACACAGTGGCACACGAAGCCTGTAAAAGTTTCGGCGAGGATGTCTATCCGCGTTATAAAAAATGGTGCGATGAGTATTTTTATATCAAACACCGTGATGAACAACGCGGCATCGGCGGCTTGTTTTTTGATGACTTAAATGCTGGTGGTTTTGACAACTGCTTCAATTTTATACAGAGCGTGGGTAATCATTATCTGAACGCTTATTTACCCATCGTGATGCGTAGAAAAGACGCCGTCTTCACCGCTGCGGAAAAAGACTTTCAGCTCTATCGTCGTGGACGCTATGTAGAATTTAATCTGGTCTATGATCGCGGCACGCTATTTGGATTGCAAACCGGCGGTCGTACCGAATCAATTTTAATGTCGTTGCCACCGGTGGTGCATTTCCGTTACAACTGGACACCTGCCCCCGGCAGCCGCGAAGCCAAGCTCTACGAAAAATATCTGAAGCCCAGAGACTGGTTAGGAGACTGAATCTTCATTGTGCCAGCTGGGTCGCAGGCGCACCACATTGCCGTGCGGCAAACTAATCAGAGGCGCGGAAATATAGTGCCCCTGCAATTTATCAACACCGCAAATCTTCAATAAACGCACCACCTCTGCGCTTTCGACATATTCTGCCACAGTGTGGCGACCCAAAGAATGCGCGACATCATTCATTGCTGTGACAATCGCACGATCGGTGGCACCACGCGCCATGCTTTTCACAAACTGGCCATCGATTTTAACAAAGTCGGTGGGCAGATTTTTCAGCTGCGCAAACGAGCAAAATCCAGAACCAAAATCGTCGAGTGAAAACCGACAACCGACTGCATGCATATCCTCGATAAACAGGTTTGCCTGTTCGAGATTTGAGATCGCGCTGGTTTCGGTGATTTCAAACACAATGGAACTCGGCGGCACATTATGCGCTTCAATAATATTTCGAATTTTTCGCTGCGCAGTATCGTTATCCAGAGTATGCCCGGAAAGATTCACTGATAGCTGGATTTTACCCTTTGGACTACCGGTGGCGTCGACATCGTGAAGCGCGCGATCCAGCACCCACATGTCAATATCGGTCATCATATTGAAACGCTCAGCTGTGGGGATAAACGTTTCCGGAAAAAACATGCGTCCGCCTTCACCCTGCATGCGCACCAGCACTTCATACTGAAAAATATCATTCGCACTGCGAATATGCCGCTGCCAGATCAAACCATTCTGCGCTGGCAGATTATCCAGATCAACAGCAGCCATCGGCATAATCGGCTGGTAGCTCAACTCAAAGCCATTATTTTTCAAAGCATCCATAATGCGTGATGACCAGCCAAGCTCAGTGCCCATGATATTGCGTTCATCATTACTCTTTTCGTAAAGATGCGTGCGATTGCGGCCCAGCTGCTTTGCAATATGACAGGCAATATCGGCATTTGCCAGCGCATCGCCAGCGGTAACACAGCTATTGTCCATCATTGCGACACCGATGCTGGCATGCACAACATAACATTGTCCATCACAGTTGACGCGTAAATTATTGAGTGACAGGCGTAGGTCTTCAGATTGCGCCACGGCTTTATTGGCATCAACATTTTTGAATATCACCGCAAATTCATCTCCGCCGATGCGAGCGAGCACATCTTTTGCCCGCACATGCTTCGTTAACACCCGACTAATATCAACAAGCAGACGGTCGCCGGTCTCGTGCCCGACGGTATCATTCACATACTTAAATCGATCCAGGTCGATATACACCAGCGCATTACTGGCTCTAACGCGTTTAGTTTCGCGTAATTCGCGGTCGAGACGGAGCTCAAAGTAACGGCGATTGTATAATTCAGTCAGATGGTCATGCGTCGCCTGCCAGCGGAGTTTTTCTTCCAGCATTTTTCGATTGGAAATATCGCGAAATGCGACGACAGAGCCTTCAGCATTTTCAGTGGTTCGCAGATTATAGAGCGTACAATCAACAGGGATTGCCTTGCCCGAGTGATGCTGAAATTTTGTTTCCCAGTTCTTAAGTTCTTCACCACTGGCATAGGAACGCAGCAGTTTATCGTCCTTCTCCTCAGCTAATGCATCATGGAAATGAAAACTGTCGTGCGCCAGCTTACCGATAAGCTCGTCAGCATTGTCATACCCCAGCACGGCAAGTGCGGCCGGATTTAAAAAACTGACTCTTCCCTGTTTGTCGACACCATATACCCCTTCGCCAACGGATTCCAGAATCGCCGCTAACCGGTCGCGTTGCTGATCTATCGATTTTTGCACATCGATGAGACGTTTTAATGAAGCCAGACGCGCAAGAAACAACTCTTCGGCTTCATTTTTGAACATACATTCAATCGCGCCGGCATTGAGACAATCGCGAATGACCTGATCGAGATAGGTGCCAGTAATCACCGCTGTTGTGATGTGCGCAGTTTCAGGGTTGTCACGCAATCGCTGGCAAAGCACATAACCATTTTCATCCGGCATGAAATAATCCACAATCGCGATATCAAACGGCTGCGCCTGAGCTTTTGTGTAAGCACTCGCTACCGAGTCTGCAACTTCGACACGATAACCGTGTGTTTCCAGCAGGCGCTGATAATAGGCACGAATGCTGTGTGAGTCATCAACGAACAGCACACGTGTCGCCGCATCACCCATTTTAGCGCGCGGTCGGATGCGAACCACTTCAGGCTTGAGCAGGGTTTGCAACGAAGTGACAACTTCCTGGTAGCTTTCCCAGGGCACGAGCGCAGCATTGTGACGTGCGCCCATCCAGTTGAGAATTTCCGGCTCAGGATCATTGCACAAGAACACCACTGGCAGATGCCGGTAATGTTTGCTATCGAGTAAGGCGAGAAACATGCGTGATGCTGCGCCGGCATGGTAGTTCGGCCAGCCGAGCACAATTGCGCGCAGGATTTGATTGCTGGATTTCAGAGCCGCAGCGGCAGAATCGATACCATCAATGGCAAACAGTTCGTAGCCTTGCTTCTGTATCGATTTTCCCAGGATGTAACGCAGTGTAGCCGACTCTTCGACTACCAGAACTCGTTGGCTGGACGCTGTTTCTGCCATGCCCCCTCCCAGGGTCAACCTTGACTGACACACCCGCTCAGGCCTGATCAACAAGAAGGCAACAAATCGGGGGTTTCTTTATAATAATGTACTTTTTATAGCTCTGTTTTGCGGCATTACCATGCAGCTCATCGGACAGACGAACAAACTGACACCAAAACCCACTCCTGCGACAGCCTCAGGGGCGCAATGCCAGACCGATAGCGGTGATTACACTGGTTTCGATTTCGCGCAACACGGGCAAAGCCGGGCTGTTACGAATCGCAGCGCTGGGGCGGTTGAACAGTACCGTGGTCGCGCCGGATTTTTCGATCAGAGTTAAGTGCAGCGGGCAAAAACCAAGCATGCTCGGGTCTAAATTACTCACCTGATTGGCATAACGGCCATTGCAGAACGCCATGCTGCGAATCGCGCTGAGCCCGCTTTTGTTGTAATCATCGCCCCAGCGATCGGCAAAGTTCGCCAGTCTTTTGCCGATATTGGCTTCGAACACGACTGAAAATTTGGCATTTTCCAGTGCCTCGCGTACCTCGTCATAGACCTCGGCCACCGGCTTAGGCACGCTTTGCTGAAACACCGCTTTTTCTGCGGCCGTGGCATGGGTGGTCACTAACAACAAACATAGTATTGGGATAATCTTCATAAACACTCCAGAAGCGGGCGTAATGCCAGCGGGGTAAGAGGCTGTTACAATAACGCAAACTTTGCCACCAGTGGAGACAGACGTGTCAGGCACCGGACAGTTCCCTAACACCCGCATGCGGCGTATGCGCCGTAATGATTTTTCGCGCCGGCTGATGCGCGAACACCGCCTGAGCTGCGATGATCTGATCTATCCCATGTTTGTCATCGAAGGCGAAAACCAGCGTGAAACTGTGGCTTCCATGCCCGGCGTCGAACGTGTCAGTATCGATCTGCTGGTGACCAAAGCGGAACGCTGTCAGCAACTCGGCATTCCCGCCATCGCCCTGTTCCCGGTCACCGGCGACGCCAGAAAATCAGATGATGCCCGCGAAGCCTTTAATCCCGAGGGTCTGGCACAGCGCGCGGTGCGCGCCATCAAGCAGGCCTGCCCCGAACTGGGCGTGATCACCGACGTCGCCCTCGACCCGTTCACCTCGCACGGCCAGGACGGCCTGATCGACGCCGACGGCTATGTACTCAATGATGAAACCATCGATGTTCTGGTGAAGCAGGCGCTGTCGCACGCCGAGGCTGGCGCCGATGTGGTCGCTCCCTCGGACATGATGGATGGCCGCGTCGGCGCGATTCGCACAGCGCTGGAAAACGCCGGTCAGCGCAACACCCGTATCCTCGCCTACGCCGCCAAATACGCTTCCAGCTTTTACGGCCCGTTCCGCGATGCGGTCGGCTCGGCCGGCAACCTCGGCGACGGCAACAAATACAGCTACCAGATGGACCCGGCCAATGCCGACGAAGCCCTGCGCGAAGTCGCGCTAGATTTACAGGAAGGCGCCGACATGCTCATGGTCAAACCCGGCATGCCGTATCTGGATATCGTACGCCGGGTGAAAGACACATTCGGCGCACCAACCTTTGTCTATCAGGTCAGCGGCGAATACGCCATGCTCAAGGCTGCTGCGCAAAACGGCTGGCTGGATGAACGCGCCACGGTCCTGGAAAGCCTGCTGGCGATGAAACGCGCCGGCGCCGATGGCATACTCACGTATTACGCAACAGCAGTCGCGCAATGGCTCAGCGAAAAATGAGCCATCACAAGTGAGCATCGACCGCTACGCAGTTTTTGGCAACCCGATCAAGCACAGCCGCTCTCCCGTTATCCATCGTTTATTCGCCGAACAAACCGGGCAGACGCTCGAATACAGCGCTGAACTGGTGGCGCTGGACAGTTTTAATCAGGCGGTGAAAAGTTTTGCGCGCAGCGGCGGCAAAGGTCTCAACATCACGGTACCGTTCAAACAAAACGCATTTGAATTCGCCACGGCCTTGAGCAAACGTGCGCAACAGGCGGGCGCGGTCAACACCCTGATTATTGATGACGCCGATTACTACGGCGACAACACCGACGGTGTCGGTCTACAACGTGATTTAACAAACAATCATCAGCAAACACTGCAAGACAAACGCATTTTAATTCTCGGTGCCGGCGGTGCCAGCCGCGGCGCACTCGGCGCCCTGCTCACCGAGAAGCCTGCACAAATTACCATTGCTAATCGCACGGTCGAAAAAGCCATCAACCTCGCCAAAGCATTTTCTGCGCACGGCAAAACACAGGGCTGCGGTTATGATGATTTAACACAGAGCTATGACATCATTATCAATGCCACCGCCGCCAGCCTGCAGGGTGAACTGCCACCACTATCCGCCAGCCTGCTAAATAAAAACAGCTTTTGCTACGACATGATGTACGCCAAAGCTCCGACCGTATTCATGCAATGGGCACAGGGGAATCGCGTAACCGAAAACAACATCGCCGATGGCCTCGGTATGCTGGTCGAACAGGCAGCAGAATCATTTTATCTGTGGCGGGATATAAAACCCGAAACCCGACCAGTGATTGATGCGGTGCGAGCATTGTTGTAGCTCAAAAGCTGTTTGCCAAAGAGAACCTTGCAAGATGATATTATAGGCAGCGGGAATGCTACCAGCCAGTTGCCTGTTTGATACCGAGGCCAAGTTCCGCAGGTGAACGCACGGTGGTCACGCCTGCGGCTTCGAGTACGGCAAATTTTTCTGCCGCGGTGCCTTTGCCGCCGGCAATAATCGCGCCGGCGTGACCCATACGTTTACCTTTGGGCGCAGTACCCCCGGCGATGAAGGCCGCCACGGGTTTGCTAATTTCAAGCTGAATAAATTCGGCGGCTTCTTCTTCCGCGCTGCCACCAATTTCGCCGACCATCAATATCGCTTCGGTCTGCGGATCGTGCTCAAACAGTTTCAGACAATCGATAAAACTGGTGCCAGGAATGGGGTCGCCACCAATACCGATGCAGGTGCTCTGGCCATAGCCGAGGTCAGTGGTTTGCTTGACTGCTTCATAGGTGAGCGTTCCAGAACGTGAAACCACGCCGACCTTACCAGGTTTATGTATCGCACCAGGCATAATGCCAATTTTGCATTCGCCCGGGGTAATAATTCCCGGACAGTTTGGCCCGATGATTCTGGCACCAGCAGCATTCGCCACCATTTTCACCTGCAACATATCGAGTGTTGGAATTCCTTCGGTAATACAGACAATAAGTTTTACCCCGGCATCAATCGCTTCCAGCATCGAGTCTTTGCAAAACGGGGCCGGCACATAAATGACTGAGGCATCAGCACCGGTTTCGTCGACGGCTTCGCGCACGGTATTAAATACCGGCAGATCAAGATGCATCTGACCACCCTTGCCGGGGGTGACTCCACCCACCATACCAGTGCCATAGGCAATCGCCTGTTCAGAATGAAACGTACCCTGCTTGCCGGTAAAGCCCTGGCATATAACCCGGGTTTCCTTATCAATCAGAACACTCATAATTACTTGCCTTTAACTTTTTTGACTTCAGCAACAATTTTTTCTGCGGCATCAGTAAGATCATTCGCTGCAAGCAGGTTCAGGCCACTGTCTTTTAATAGCTGGCTGCCAAATTCAGCATTATTACCTTCGAGCCGCACCACGACTGGCACGCTCACCTTAATTTCTTCGATGGCACCGATAATGCCTTCGGCTATTAAATCACAACGCACGATACCACCAAAGATATTGACCAGTACGCCCTTCACATTTTCATCCGAAAGAATTATTTTAAAAGCTTCAGAGACTCGCTCTTTAGTCGCACCACCGCCGACATCGAGAAAGTTTGCTGGCTCACCACCACAGAGTTTAATTAAATCCATCGTCGCCATTGCCAGGCCAGCACCATTAACCATACAGCCGATATCACCATCGAGCGAAATATAGTTGAGATCCCACTCACGCGCGCGATTCTCGCGCGCATCTTCCTGTGAGGCATCACGCATATCCAGTAGCTGCTTTTGACGGAACAGCGCGTTGTCATCAATATTTATCTTGCCATCGAGGCACAGCAGGTTACCGTCCTGAGTCACGACCAGAGGGTTAATTTCGACCAGACTCAAATCTTTCTCGACAAACATCGTGGCCAGACCAGAAAGCAGTTTAGAAAATTGTTTGATTTGCTCGCCTTCCAGTTTAAGGCCGAAGGCCAGCTCACGTGCCTGATAGGGTTGCAGGCCTGTCACTGGATGGATTTTTGTTTGCAGAATTTTTTCAGGCGTCTCGGCAGCGACTTTTTCAATTTCCATTCCACCTTCGGTCGATGCCATAATGACTACACGCCGTGTACTGCGATCCACAACCGCCCCCAGATAAAGCTCGCGGGCAATATTGCAGGTTTCCTCAATCAGCACCTGATTCACTGGCTGACCCTCAGCAGTCGTCTGGTAGGTGACCAGCTGAGTTCCCAGCATGTTCCTGACAGCAGACTTCACGTCTGCACCGGACTCTACCAGCGAAACACCACCGGCTTTACCGCGACCACCGGCGTGCACCTGAGCTTTCACCACCAGCCCGCCGCGATGCAGAGTTTGCAAAGCTACTTCGACATCGTCGATAGAGTCTACTACCACATTTTTTGGCACTGGCAGGTTGTATTGCGCGAAAATCTGTTTCGCCTGATATTCGTGAAGGTTCATAGCAGTATTCTCGGTAGCGTACAGTATATAAGTAATCGAAAGACGAAAGCGGTTGATTATACAGCCTTTGCTCGCTGACACCGACCCGTTTTTAAATAATGAATGCGGCTACTACCGGTTAATTTTTAATATGTATCGCGCGACCATCCACATGCAGTGCCGCTTCATGTATCGCTTCTGACAAGGTTGGATGCGCGAACATAGTGAGCTGAATATCCTCGGTGCTCGCCTCCATGGTAATAGCAGAGACTGCGGTAGCGATTAGTTCAGAAGCCTGGGTACCATAGATGTGCACACCAAGTACGCGATCAGTTTCAGTATGCGAAATAATTTTCACCATGCCTTCTTTTTCATTCATTGCGCGCGCACGACCACTGGCGAGCAATGGAAAACTGCCTGTTTTGATCGGAATATTTAGCGACTTGCAGTCCTGCTCAGTTTTGCCCACCCAGGCAATTTCCGGATGAGTATAAATAACAGACGGGATCGCATCGTAATTCACGCTGGCATAATGGCCGGCGATACGTTCCGCAACCATAATACCCTCTTCCGAACCTTTGTGCGCAAGCATGGGGCCACGCACGACATCACCAATGGCGTAAATATCTGGTGCGCTAGTTTCGCAAAATTCATTGACCAGAATAAAACGCCGCTCATCGAGTTCGAGTTTCATCTCTTCATCGAGCAATAAATCACTATTGGGCTTGCGGCCCACAGCAACGATGAGTTTATCGAATTCCTCACTGCGCTTACCTGCGCTGGTTTCGTATTCGACCACCACTGCCTGACCTTTCATCTGCGTCGTTAGCAGGCGCGCACCCAGCCGAATATCCAGCCCCTGTTTTTTAAGACCGCGGAGTGCCAGCTGAGCTACCTGTGTATCTGCGGCTGGTATAAAACTGTCCATCGCTTCCAGCAAAACAACTTTCGAGCCCAGTCGCGACCAGACGCTACCCAGTTCGAGACCGATTGCACCCGCTCCTATAATACCGAGGCGCTCGGGTACGGTTTCAAAATCAAGCGCACCCGTGGAGTCACAGATAAAGTCTTTTTTAAGTTTTGCGCGATCAAGCCTTACTGCCGACGAACCCGTAGCAATGATGATGTGATCCGCTGCCAGCGTTTGTAGCACATTTTTACTACGGCGCGGTTTTAGTCTGACCTGCTTCCCCGACACCAGTCTGGCGTGGCCATGAAATAATTCAACCTTGCTGGTTTTGAGCAGACCCGCAATACCCGAAGTTAAATCACCGACTACTCTGTTTTTTCGTTTCATCATCGCAGCAACATCGATCGCGGCTTTAGCAACACTGATGCCATGATCCATCAGCCCGGTTTGCGCCTGATGAAAAAGATATGATGATTCGAGCAATGCCTTGGAAGGAATGCAGCCGACATTTAAACAGGTACCACCGAGGGATGGCTCACCAGCAGGATTTTGCCATTCATCAACGCAGGCGGTTTTCAAGCCCAGCTGTGCACACCGAATCGCTGCCACGTATCCCGCAGGACCGGCACCAATTACAATGACGTCGAATTTTTTAGTCATGTCTATAGTAAAACAACACTGTTTTCACAGACCCAGAATCATTCGCGTCGGGTCTTCCAGAAAATCTCGAATCACTACCAGAAACCGCACTGCTTCCCGGCCATCAATTAAACGATGGTCATACGACAGCGCAAGATACATCATCGGCAGCGCCACAATATTACCATCGACCACCATAGCGCGCTCTTTGATATTATGCATACCCAAAATTGCTGCCTGGGGCGGATTAAGTATCGGAGTAGACAGCATTGAGCCGAACACACCACCATTAGTTATAGTGAATGTTCCACCGGTAAGCTCCTCAATATTTAATGCATTGGTTTTTGCGCGGCTGGCGAAATCGGCAATGGCCTGCTCGATTTCAGCAATCGACATTTGATCTGCATCACGCAACACCGGCACCACCAGACCGTTCTGTCCTGAGACCGCGATACCAATATCAAAATAACCGTGATAAACGATATCATTACCATCCACCGAAGCATTCATCACCGGTGATTGCTTTAAGGCTTCGACAGCGGCCTTCACGAACAAGGACATATACCCCAGACGTACACCAAAGTTTTTTTCAAAACGATCACGATAGCGTTTGCGCATTTCCATCAGAGGCTGCATGTTGACCTCATTGAATGTGGTGAGAATTGCAGCATCGCTTTGCGCCCGTACCAGACGTTCTGCAATGCGCGCGCGCAGACGTGACATCGGTACACGTTTTTCGATACGCCTTCCAAAGGCTGGAACTGCTGCGGTCGTGCTGTCACTCGATGCCGGCGCGGGCTTTACCGCTGCATTTTTGGGTGCGGCTGTCATCGGTACGCGCTGCGCCGAAGCAGCGATAACATCCTGCTTGAGCACTCGCCCGTGTTTGCCGCTACCCTGAATATCAGCAGCAGCCAGACCCTGTTCGGCCATCATTTTTTTTGCCGAGGGGCTGATTGCCGGACCAGATTCTTCTGCTGCATGACTATTCACCGCCGTTGTTACACCAGCGGCCTTTGCGGAAGGCGAATTATTCTTTACTGCAGCCTCATCGATGACCGCGAGTATCTGGTTGGCAGTAACCGTGTCACCCACCTGGTAGCGAATTTCTTTTAATACACCCGAGCTCAATGCCGGCACTTCCAGTATCACCTTGTCGGTTTCCAGATCGACCAGAGTTTCATCCTGTTGCACCGTGTCACCAGGCTGTTTGTACCAGCTCGCGATCACCGCATCAGCGACCGATTCGGGTAGCACTGGGACTTTAATTTCTACACTCATTAATCGTTCTCGATGATGTCGTCTCTTTGGCCAAAACTAAACGCCTGCTCAATGAGCTCAGCTTGCTGCAGGGCGTGCAACTTTGCAGAGCCCACCGCTGGTGCAGATGAAGGTGGCCGCCCAACATAACCAAGCTGCCAGCGGGTATCCAGCATCGCGGCAAACCGTGGTTTACAAAAATCCCAGGCACCCTGATTTTTTGGTTCTTCCTGACACCAGAGCAGATCATTGGTCTCAGTGTACACCGATAAAATCCTGTCGAGCTTTGCTCCGGGCAGTGGATATATCTGCTCCAGACGGATCATTGCTACGTTGTCGATTTTTTCCTGACGGCGTTTTTCCAGCAACTCGTAATATAACTTGCCACAACACAGAATGACACGTTTAACTTGCTTCGGATCCAGGGCATCGACTTCGGGAATCACCCATTGATAACCACCCTCGGTCAAATCCTCCAGCGTACTGACGCAGGCTTTATGGCGCAGCAGGCTTTTGGGCGTCATAACAATAAGGGGTTTTCTGCACTTGCGCACCATTTGCCGACGCAGCAGATGAAAAATCTGCGCTGGCGTACTGGGCACACAAACCTGCATATTGTGCACCGAGCATAATTGCAAATAACGTTCTAGCCGTGCCGATGAATGCTCCGCGCCCTGGCCTTCAAAACCGTGCGGCAACAGCATCACCAGACCGCTATAGCGCCCCCATTTATGTTCACCAGCAGAAATAAACTGATCGACCACCACCTGCGCACCGTTGGCAAAGTCTCCGAACTGCGCTTCCCAGATAGTCATCGTAGTGGGCTCCGTTGTAGAAAATCCATATTCGAAGGCAAGCACGGCGAGCTCGGATAACAATGAGTCAATCACCAGAAAATTATCGATCGCATTCCCTATTGCGCGCAACGGGATATAGGACTCGCCATTCACCTGATTATGCAGCACCGCATGGCGATGAAAAAATGTGCCGCGACCACTGTCCTGGCCTGATAATCGCACCGAATAGCGCTCGGCAACCAGGGTTGCGTAGGCCAGGGTCTCGGCGTAACCCCAGTCGATCGGCAACGCGCCTGCGCACATTTTTTTTCTATCCTCAACGACCTTGCTGACTCTGTTCTGCAATTCAAAACCTTCCGGCAGAACTTCCATTAGTTTCTGCAAACGCCGAATTTCATCCAGCGCCACCGTAGTATCCACTTCGTCGAGAATCGAGGCCTGCGCATATAACTTCCAGTTCACCCGACTGGAATGATCGACGCGACTATCCGGTAGCTTACGCAACACCATGCACTCGCCTGCCTCGAGTCGCTGACGCACCTGCTGTAGCACTTCCTGATTTTGCGCTTCGCTGAGCACGCCTTCATTTATGAGCTGCTCTGCGTATAGCGTACACGTAGTTTGCAGCTCGTCAATTTCACTATACATCATCGGTTGTGTGGCTTTGGGTTCGTCGGCTTCGTTGTGACCATGTCGGCGATAGCACATCATATCGATGACTACATCTTTTTTGAATGTCATGCGGTAATCGAGCGCCATCCGCGTGACATGGATCACCGCTTCCGGATCATCACCATTCACGTGGAAGATTGGTGCGTCCACCATTTTTGCGACATCCGTACAATAAAATGTAGACCGGGCGTCACCACGAAAACTGGTGGTGAAACCAATTTGATTATTAATAATAATATGTACCGTGCCACGCGTTGAATAACCGCGTGACTGCGACATTTGCAGGGTTTCCATTACCACACCCTGACCGGAGAATGCAGCATCACCGTGGATTTGTACCGGGATCACTTCTGCGCCTTCGCGGTCACCACGCCGCCATTGACGCGCCCGTACCGAGCCCTCAACAACCGGAGCAACGATTTCCAGATGTGAAGGGTTGAATGCCAGCGCAAGATGTACCGGCCCACCGGGCGTGTTCATATTAGATGCAAAGCCTAGATGATATTTCACATCACCCGTCAGCTGCTCAATGTGTTTGGTGCCTTCGAATTCGCTGAACAGTTCTGCTGGCGTTTTACCGAGAATATTGACCAGCACGTTCAAGCGCCCACGATGCGCCATACCGATCACCACTTCTTTCACGCCGGCGACGCCGGCGCGCATCACCAGTTCATCCAGTAATGGGATTAATGATTCACCACCTTCCAGTGAAAAACGCTTTTGTCCGACATATCTGGTATGCAAATATTTTTCCAGCCCCTCGGCATTTGTTAGCTGTAACAGAATATTATTTTTTTCTGCCTGCGATAACACGATCTTGCCGCGTGAGCCTTCCAGACGCTGCTGTATCCAGCGCTTTTCTGCTGTCTCGATGATGTGCATGTATTCGACACCGATCGAACCGCAATAGGTCTCCAGCAGGGTCTCATAAATTGTTTTTAGCGGCAGTGTCGGTTCACCAACCAGCGACCCGGTTTTAAACCGGGTCGCCAGATCACTGGCGGCAAGCTCATGGAACTCCAGCGATAGCTCAGCGACTCCTTTTGACCAGCGGCGATGCAGCGGATTCACCCGAGCATGCTGATGACCGCGAAAACGATAGGCATTAATCAGCTGTAATACACGCACCTGTTTACGTTCGTATTCAATATCACCGCGTTCGTCCACTGCCTGCCGCGCACCCGACTTTCCGCTGGCCAGCTGTTTAAAATACTGACGTATATCCTGATGCGAAACGTCGATACCCGCATCAGCAATAGCGCCTGCTGCAAGCACGGGTAGCGTGTCAAAATACTGCCGCCAGCGCAGCTCAACACTATCAGGATTTTTAAGATAGGACTCATACATGGACTCCAGCCAGGCTGCACTACCCCCATAAAGTTGTGAGCTATCCCACAGTTCCTGCATGCCGAGTCGGTGTGACTGACCCATGTTGCGCCCCCATTTAAAACCATTACTCTGATTGTAGAAGTTGATCACATCAACGGCCGTGAATTCCATTTATATTTCGGCCTGATGCCAACAAATATCAATCAGCAAACTGCCAGAGTAAACTTATGCTGCGAGAAATCAAGCCCGCCAGACAAAACACGCACTCTGCCACACGACACTGGTTTACTGCTGCAGATATGGATGTGTTTGCCTGGTTCATAAATCAGATACCGATTAAGTTTCAGCTCAGTGCTGGCAAACGTGACACCGAATCTGCGATTAGCTGGCAGTGTGAATATGATTTGACGGATAGTCGTGCTGATAATCTGGCAAATTTTATCTATGCCCGCCTGCTGAAGCACCCACATCTCAAATCAAATCACTCAGATCGGGATGGGCTCGCAACAAGTTTGTTATCGGGGTGAACAGGGGTTCCGGCAAAGCCGCAGGTGAAAACCATTGCCAGCGCGCGCATTTTTCAGGTTCTTTGACCTCTGGCTTGCCGCCCGCTAGCTGCGCACTGACAAACAGCGTGACATATTGGCGGCCATTTGTGATAAAGACATCACCGCTATACGCCACCTGTTTTAGCGGTTCGATTTTCAGGCCAGTCTCCTCTCGCACTTCGCGTCGTGCACAGCTGAGCACATCTTCGCCATACTCCAGATGGCCGCCGGGGAACTGCCAGCAACTGGCCTGGCCTGCATTGATGCGTTCACCCAGCAGGACTTCGCTACCGCGCCAGACGAGCACAGCCACACCGATACAGGGTCGATTTTTGTCTGCTGATGATGTCATCACGAAATAGTCTCAGGCCTGGTTTGTCACTCGCTCACAATGCCAACGCTGATATCAAGCCTGACAGCATTCGCTGCTTACCGGCCAGAAGTGCCACAGAACCCGGATCAGGATTCATCTCGGCCGGTGACGATTCTAACAATGACCTAGCGGGAGTTATACTTGGCGACTCAACCGCAAGCCAACATACTGGAGTCAGCATGAGCTCACCGACCTGCTCGATACATCGCCACGAACTCGGCCCCATGGAAAATTTTGTCTATCTGCTACACGACCACGCCAGTGGCCGTGGCGCAATTGTCGACCCGGCATGGGATGTGGAACAGGTGTTAGAAGACGCCCGGCAACACAATATTCGCATCACTGACATTCTGCTCAGCCACAGTCATTATGACCACATCAATGGCATCGACACAGTGCTCGCAGAATACGATGCCGAAATTCATTTACTCAAAGCAGAAGCCGATTTCTGGGGTGCCCGCCTGCCCAAAGCCAGACAGCACCACGGCGGAGATGTTATCCGCCTGGGTGAGAGCGAAATCGATGTGATGCACACCCCCGGCCATACCCCCGGCTCAGCCTGCTATCTGCTGCACGATCACGAACACCACCATCTCATCGCGGGCGATACCATGTTCGTGTTTGGCTGTGGCCGCTGTGATCTGGCCGGCGGTGATCCCGAACAAATGTACACCACGCTGAAAAAAATTCGTCAGCAGTTACCAGCCGACACAATTCTGCTGCCGGGGCATAATTATGCGCCCCAGCAACCCAGCTCAACCCTGCAGGCGCAATTTGAGGGCAACCCCTTCCTGCACATGGAAAATCAGGCCGACTTCGTGCGTTATCGTATGCAGTTGCACGATAAAGTGCGTGACACGCCCTATCAGGCAGTGTGCAAAAAAGACGCATTGTCCGCGCTCAAATGATTCGCGTAGTAGTAAGGTTTTACACAGGCCACAAGATATGGTGGTGACCCCGGACAAACAATGGCTTATCTGGATAAAATATCCACCCAGACCCAAAAATGTTTTTCAAGCCATTGTTAGATATAGCTATTTATTTGAATCCTGGGTGTGTATCAAAAATCTTCGGTGGTTACAATGTCTGAAAAAACACATTTCGCAAAACATTCATCCCCAAACTTATCCACAGGAATTAAGTGACTGCCAGACTAGATTTCCAGGCTAATGGGACTGACTTCAGTGCATAGTACTAAAATCCATCGTCGTTGCCGTGTTTTTGGCGGGAATCACACGAATATAAAACTGGATTCCCGCCAGCAGCTTACAGAAATGACGGAAAACACAAAAAACCTTCTGTAAGTGTCATTCGACTGCCAGGCCTTTCATGTGGGTTTCGTTAATCCGTAGCAACAGAAATTTGAACCGAATCAGCGTCTCGCGGTGCTTTTCCAGCACCTCCCTAAAATTCATGCTGACCTATTCATCGCAACGGCGGGCACGTACGATTCTGTTCTGCTCGGGCCCATAAAATTCTCAAAGATCCCGGCGTTGTCGCCGTTTGCGACCCTGAAACTGGGCCACGGATTGTACAATATCGGTATATGGCAGGGCGTCCAGACTGCCGTAGTGGTCGATCGCAGTACTGATCAGGCTGCGAACGTCCTCGACACCAGCATCCTCGGCTATAGCCGAGAGCGCCTGCTGCAGACCGAGCAGACCACCAGCCTGCACGCGAATCTCCATATTGTGCGGCAGGGCCTTGCCGACGGTTTTCAACTTCAATGTGAATCTTGAGTTTTCTCGCATATTTTGCAGAAAATCACCACATATCACAGCACATTTCTCCGACTTACAAACATAGCCTTCACGATCAGCGAGGCAGAAATGGCTGGCATAGCTACATTTTGCCCGATGATTGGTGAGCGCTTTTTCGAACCTACAGGCCACACTGACGATCTGCCGGTAAGTGCTTTTGTACTCAGATTCTTCCATCGTCGGCGAACAGCGGCCAGATGCGCCTATTTTTCGTGCTCCATGACGATGGGTTTATCGCGATGCTGGAGCAATTGCTCTTCTGCCTGCAGCTGATTGTCGGCAAACATCACCTTGATCGTGGTGGTATCCGCTGCATCCTGCTGCGCGCGCGCATCGCGGGCAAAATTTTTGGCCGTCTTGAAAGTGTCGAACTGCTCCATGAGTTCCAGATTTTTCACCAGCGCCATGCCTTCGGTGGCCGTCATTTTGTATACATAATAGGGCATATCAAACTCCCGCGAATTCGGTATCATAGCCAGCGACTCGCTGACACACACAATACCCGAGTAAATTGGTAGACTATTATACCTTTACCACACCGCAACTAACACTGGCAACCCGACCCCATGAGCGACAATGACCTTACCATCGAACACCAGATTTTAATCACCATGCGTCAGGTACTGTCTAGCGTGGTGCGCGACACTACCCCGCCGCCGGGGATGCGTCACCCGCTAAATGCGGCCACCATCGACGATATCAAGCAGTGCTTTGCCCTGATCACAGCACGTGAACAAGAGCTAAACGCAAGCCAGGGACGCCCCGAGCACCGCCCCCGCTATGCTGACGAACCGAGAAAAAGCTCGCAGGTAGTGAAGCTGGTCAAACCCAAAAAAGACAGCTGAATCGGCTACACTTGGGGGCATAGCAATATTGGTGTATGCACATGAGCGAACGCTTCGACATCGTGTTTTACGGCATTCTCCAGCCCGGCACCGACCGCAAGGCGGCGCAGGCGGCGATGGCGAAGCTGTTCAAAACCACACCGGAAAAAGTCAAATCCTATTTTTCGGGACAACGTCGCGTCATCAAGAGCCAGGTCGATGATCTCACTGCCGAAAAATACCGTCTCACACTGGAGCGTATCGGGCTCACCATCAAGCTTGAAACCACCGACAGCTTGCCACCAGCCACCACTGGCAGCACCCGGGTCGGTCAGGGTCCACCCGAAACTGAAATTGACACCGGCGATATCAGCATGGCCGAGGTTGGTGCCAATGTGATCGAACATCCACAGCCCGTCACGCCGGCGCCCATCGGCGACATCAGCAATATTTCCCTGGCCGAAGTCGGCGCCCATGTCATCGAACATCCACAACCCATGACACCGGTGCTCATCGGCGACATCAGTGATATCTCCCTGGCCGAAGTCGGCGCCCATGTGATCGAACATCCACAGCCGGTAACAGCAGCACCGATCCTCGATACCAGCGACATCAGTATCGCCGACATCGGCGCAGATCTGCTAGAACACCCGCCAGAAAAAAAAGCCGCGTCACTGCCAGATATCAGCCGCCTGACGCTGGTAAAAGACCACTAGTCAGGAATCTTCGCACGCAGCGCTGCGCGATCAAACCACCATTGATCCTGCGGCACGATTGCACCCAGCACCAGCGATAGACGCGGCAGAAACACTTCCGGTTCATACAGACCCAGCTTTTCCATCCAGACATTCATTGCTTCCTGATCCGCCACTGCGGAGTGCGCTTTGGCAACATTGGCGAGCATTTCCCGGGTCAGAAACGTCAGGCTGTCGTGCGCCTTGCCGCTGCTGCGGATATCAGCAATGTAATGCGCACTGACCGCAGCGACGGCGGCGCCATCAGCTTTGGCAGGCGTTTCATCGATAATATAGCTGAGCATATTGACCGACAGGCTGGGGTCGATGGGATAAGTCACCGCCAGCCAGACGCCGTGAGCGAGCGCCAGTAGAGATGCCGGCTGACCGGTCTGATAGAGCACATCACAGGCTTCGACGGCTTCCTGCCAGGCCTCGGACACGAGCAGCACATCAAACGCGGCACGCGCCATTTCCCAGGCTTCGTCGCTGCGGTTGACGCCCACCAGGGCTTCGGCCACATCCAGCTTCAGCCGCGCGCGGGTGATGTTATCGGCAGTCTCTGGCAGCGCGGCTAATTCCGCCTGCTTTTTTTCGAGATACTCGGTAAGAAACTCAATCGACTGGGTCGGTTCCGAGCTTTCGATAAGCAGGTCATCCGGATTGTCAGGCTGTACCATAGGGCTGTTCCACAAGAATTAACAGAGTCGCGCTTTGTACTGCAAAACCGACCACAAATACAACTGTAATAATAAAGGGATTAGCCTGGCTTTGACAGCCGGTCGAGCCGATTACTGGCTGGCTCTGGTTTAAGCCGATAATTGCCGGATCGAATCGAGCAACTGCTGCGCCGCACGCACATCAACCCCCGCCCCGGTCAGGTGGTCGAGCAGCGCCTGTGCCTGCTGACAGACCAGACTGCGCTGGTCGGTGTCGAACAGGCTGGCGGCGGCGAGCGCCTCATCTTCCGGCGCGCTGAGCAGGCTGGGCACGAGTTCATCCGCGTCCAGCGGCGAATCCGGGCGCAGCATGTCGACAATCAAAGGATAGCCCAGCATTTCAAAATGCTGTTTACGCGCCACGATTTCGTCTTCGAGCCGGGCCAGCGCCTGCGGATCGTGCGCAGCAGCGTGCACTACCGCGCCCATAATGGCCTCGATCAGGGTTGCCAGTCCCTGCTGGATCTCAGCGTGCGCGCCCATCTGGCCGCAACAGCGCTCGTAACTCTGATCCAGTCGTGATTTGAGCGCAATCAGAACTTCGCTGTCAGCGGTGGCATCAAGTGCGCTGGCGTCACGGGCGAGAGCATGAAATTCCTGCAAAAAGGCTTCCAGCTCCTGCTCATCCTGGGCACGGGCAGCAAGAATATCCTGCTGCGTCATGCTCGAATTCGCAAACAGGGGATTATTCACCCGCCGCCGTAAATGGCGCTCGTGCATCCCGGGTTGATCAATAAATACCAGTTTAAGCATTTGCAATCTGCTCCAGCGCCTGCTTCAGGCGTTGTTCATCGACGGGAAATTCCAGAGATTTGAATACCTGATGGCGATCCAGGAAGCGCCGGTAGTGCTCACGATATTCTTTTTCATAAAACACAATCATACTAGCCTCGCACCTGCCCTGACTGCTCGACAACAGAGTTTCCAGACTGCTGGTACGATCGCGAAAATCAGACTGAAAATTAAACTCGGCCACCAGTACGCGTGGCTGGTGCTGACGAATCAACTTCACCGCCTTGCGCACGCTGTCGGTCTTTACCACTTCGAAACCGGCCTGCTGGTACAGCGGGCTGAAATCCGGGTAGCCGCCGAACTCGGTGATGGCAAGCAATGTGGAGTTTTCTGAACGCATGCGGCTTAAAATGAAAACGAATATTAACTACAGATACTAACAAGTTTTATTCCATCATCGGCCAAAACAGGAAAATTTACACCCTTGTCAGGCGGCAAATTCACCGAGCCCAGGGGTATTACCGATTTTCAGCAACGCGTTGTTTATGGATTATCGATCAGATTGTATTTCGATGACGACCGCTGGGGAAAAATCTGGCGACGGCGCAGTCAGTTACCAGCGCCGGATGACGGTAAAAAAATTTAATCCGCGCAACAAATAAACTGCGGCATATTGGCTACCAGCCGGAATGCAGCCCTGACTCGCCGAATCACGGCTTTGATATTAACTGCCAAAAGTATTTATCTATAACCAACGCATACCTCACAACGCTAAAATCATGGGCGATCATGCTGCCAAGTCACTTGCAGATCATGGTGTTATGCTGCGCTACTTTTCAGCATCTCAGCTGCTGGCAGATCCAGCCTGAGTAACGCCAGGCTATTTTCGGCAGGTGGACAGAAATCTGGCGGAAGCCCCCTGACAGGGGTCAGTGGTAAATTCCAGCCTGGGGTCACTGCTAACTGCGTCACTGGTTGCGGCCTCCTGCGCCGGCGACTGTGGTAGCTGCTTAGTCGACGGGTTCGTGGCTGGCGACGCCGGTGTTTGCAATTCTTGCAGGTGACGTTCCAGTTCGCGCACTCTACGTTCTTCTTCTTCGACAATTGCGGTCTGCAATTCTTTTTCAATCGCCAGCTGCCGTGCCTGTGCTGCTGCGGCTTGACGTTTTTGCGCCGCCTGTTTCACCTGTGCCTGAATTTCACGCTGTGCCTTCAATCTCGCCTCTTCTGCTGCCCGCGCTCTGGCTTCTGCTTTGCGGGCCTGCTCGGCGGCGGCGCTTTGCTGCTGGCGAGCTTTCGCCTCGGCAGCATCGTGTTGTTGCTGCAGAGCACGCGCTTCGGTCTCATAACGCTCGCGCAGCTCGCGCTCCTGACGCTGCGCCTGCTCCAGCTCGCGTTCCAGGCGCGCTGACTTTTCCTGCTCGGTCTCAACCGGTACCACTCGGTCTTCCCGGTCGATTTGTCCGACCTGCTGAGTCGCCTCGCTCAGTCGCATGGCGAGGGTAACCGCCAGATAAAATACCAGTGCGACGATAGCAAGCCCCAACCCGGCGACCAGCCACGTATTGACCTGCTTCCGGGGCGGCTTCGCGCCTGCTCCGACCGGCAACTCTGTGGCCAGCGCACTGCTCGTAGCAGGCTGCCCGGGCAAGTCTCTGGAGCCAGCAGCGACAGTTGTAGTGCCGAGGTCCGAGCGGGTCTCGGGCGCGGCAGCTAAAACCTCAGCGACGGTGGCTTCTGGTTCAGTATCAACCGAGCCCGGTACCGATTCGGGCGGGGCTTCGTAATCGGCCTGCGGCAACGTGCTCACGGCTTTGAGCGTGGCATGCGGTGACCGGCTCGAGGTGTGCGAAATGACCCGGGATGATGGTTTTGACGCTTGCTCAGGCCGGCTTTTTTTTACCGTTTTTTTTTCGGCGGTAGACCTTACTGTCTGCTTTCTGGACTCGGCAGACACCCGCGAGAGCTGCGCCGGTGGTGGTGTGGTCTCGGGTGGTGTCGGTTCGTCGGAGTGCGGCGAACGTGCTGGTCGTCGAATCGGCACCAGACTGTCGGCCATGCGCTCGCGTACCATTTCGTCGACCAGGTTTTCGCCGATCAGCTTGGCCTGATCGGCGAAACCATAGACCATCACCGTGTCACAGAGCAGATTGATCAATCGTGGTACGCCGCCACTGTATTCGTGGATGCGTTCGCAGGCTAGTGGCGTGAAAATATCGCGCCTGGCGCCCGCAGTGAGCAGGCGATGGCGAATATAGCCAAAGGTTTCGTCGTGCGTAAGCGCGCCCAGATGATAATCCACAGCGATGCGCTGGATAAACTGTTTGAGTTCGGGGCGACGCAGGGTGTCTTTGAGTTCGGGCTGACCCGCTAGAATAATTTGCAGCAGCTGATCCCTGCCAGTGTTGATATTGCTCAGCATACGCAGCTCTTCCAGAGTCCCTGCGCTCATGTTCTGGGCTTCATCGACGATCAGCAGTACAGTTTTCTGTTTCGCGTACTGAGCCAGCAAAAAGTCCAGAAAAGCCTGATGCGCTTCGACTTTATTGAGACCGGGCTGGTGTATCCCATAAGCTGACAATACCCAGTCGAGCAATTCGCCAAAGGACTGATGGGTATTGGTGATCATACCGACCGTGATATGGTCTTCCATATTCTCCAGTAATTTGCGCAGCAAGGTGGTTTTGCCCGCGCCAATATCGCCGCTGATAACGCAGAGCCCGGCGTTATTGTAGAGCGCATACTCCAGCAGGGTCAGCGCCGTCTGGTGCTTCTTGCTAAGATACAGAAACCCGGGGTCGGGTAGCATGGAAAATGGTCTGTGCTTCAGACCATAGAACGATTCGTACATGGCTTACACTTTTTCCAATAGTTATAGTTGCTTTTTAAACTCTGTCGGCGCTATTTTCACCAGATTGTCGCCTGACGGTCAGATAAATTTCATATAAATAACAATATAATAGCCTTAAACTGACAAAGAATGCGCAATTCAGCACAACTGTGCCGGCTTTTGCCATAACAGGCCCTAGCCACACACCTCAAACCTTACACAAGTCGACGTTAAAGCGCTATGCAAGAAACATTGCCCGATCAAGATGAAAACCTGGAAGAATTGGTGCTCAAAGAAAGCATCGTCAGCGCCGCTGGTCTGCACCCCGACCAGGTGCAGGTGGGCATTAAGGGCGACCCCTCGCTGCGCGAAAGCACTTCTTTGCGCAAACGTTATGCCAGCTCGGTCGATGCCGTGTTCGAAGCGCTGGAACCCAACCTTCAGGAACTGCTGCTCAATCGTGGCATTTACCGGCTATACGTTGCGTTTAATAGCGGTGAGATTCGCACTCTGTCGATTTTTGACCCTCTGCGCCAGGAGACCCATGATGCCACCCGTCTTGCAGATCGCGACTACCTCGACCGCCATTTTCCCAAAATCAGCTATGAGGACAAAATCAGCCTGATGCGAGAGCTGTACGCCACCCTACGCAACAGCCGGCACTACAAACAAATGCCGACTTACTGGCAGAATATTCTGAATCGACGCTCTGAAAAATGGTTGCCACTGGAACCGGAAAATATTTCCGGCATTTTGAGCACCGTGCGCAAGCTACGCGAAATTCAAGATTATTATCTACGCAATATTTCGATCTGTATTGTTCAGGGTATTGTACAAATGCAATTCAACTGTGATGGTACGCAAATTGTAGACGCGCACAACTTCCGCCGGTTTCTGGCGCAAAACCTGCCTGAATAAGGGCAAGCCATCAAATATCGAAGCTAGATACAGGAATCGTACTACTGAAATGCGATCGACAAAAACCGCGTTGTATGTGCTCGCGGTAATCATGCATTCACTGTTTAATCAAACGCGAGAATAGCCGCGATTATTTGTGTGTACCCGGGGTATCCGCTAGTGATATTTTTCGGTGGTAATGTGGCCGGGCTCACGACGTCGATGACGGCGCATGCCTCTGGTTTCGAGTAGACTGGACACTTCAGTGATCATCTCGGAATTGCCACACATCATCAGATGCGAGTCATCCGCAGACAGGGTGATACCTGTGCGTGCTTCGAGACTGCCCGAACTAATCGCCTCGGGAATACGCGTCGATAATGCATCAGCACCCACTTCACGGGTGAATAATGGTACGAAGCTAAACTGTCCGGGATGCTGAGTCTGAAGGTTACGAATCAGATCCAGATAGGCCAGTTCGTCACGCGTACGCACACTATAGGCGAGCACAATTTTTTCAAACCGCTGCCAGGGCTGTGCGGTTTTTAGTATCGACAAAAATGGTCCGATACCAGTGCCAGTGGCAAACAGCCATAAGTATTTGCACTCTGGAATTTCATCGATAACAAGAAAACCACTAGCTT
The DNA here is from genome assembly GCA_030148865.1 of Gammaproteobacteria bacterium. Lineage (GTDB taxonomy): Bacteria > Pseudomonadota > Gammaproteobacteria > SZUA-229 > SZUA-229 > JASBSR01. Next base: position 57,734 of record JASBSR010000002.1, on the reverse strand, counting down.
TTTCCCCGACCAGCACGCTATCACCTGTCTGTAACTGCGCCAGCTGCGGCGTCAGCGGCCCTTCCGGCACGATATTAAAATAAACTTCCAGTTCATCATCGTCAGGAGCATTCACCAGCGAATAAGGTCTGGCAACAATTTCGCCGCCAATCTCCAGCGCGATCCGCACGAACTGACCGGCCTTAAATTTGGGTGCCTGCGTCTGCAACCGCACACGTAACGAGAACAAACGCTGATTCCATTGTTTGTTCTGGGTAATTTCACCTTGTAACCAGTTTGCCATTACTGGAGTGTAACAATCTCGCGTCCCGGATAACAATACATCCAGCAAGGATTGTATTTGTCAGCAGACTATAGCTCACCGCCCAGTTCACCTGTTCGCTACAGCTGGTCGGGAAAGCGTTGTATCTAATAACATGCCTGTGGAACAATGCCATTAACAATTGCGCCACAATCGATAACACTTTATAAAATGAGTCAGGATCCCTCCAGCAGTGAATCTCACTACGATATATCACCTCTTTCTTACGAGGGCGTGGAAATTATCGAACTAAATCCCACCCCGTCGTTGCGTGATTATCGCGACGCCATGAGCCTGTCAGATCGAATTGCTGAAGATAAGCTCGGCTCTCACATGCTGCTGTCCTGGTACGATCGCGATCGTGATTTTGAGTCACCGCAGCATGCCAGTGAATGCCATGTCGATGGTGCAATTCCTGGCTACGTGGATTACGGTCTGTACCACGGTGCTACGCTGAAGATCGATGTCGAAGCTGGCCGTTTTGTATTCTTTTATTTACCCGTCGATAGTTAAGCCAGCACTGTGCTTTCAGGCACCGCGACCGGGATAGTCGCTAATTTCGATATAAACGGTGACATCACATCAGCTGCCCCCCCCTGATACCGGCTGAGACTGGCGCAACACCGGCTCGACACGCGCCGCCCTGATTGCAGCATGGTCCACCATCTCGGGAGATAAACGATACCGCTGAGCAACTTCAAACGCGCGTTTGCGCGCGTCATTGGCAACATAGATACCCATTGCTGCCATCCATGATTACTGCCTCAGAGGATTGATAACGAATGCAGTTGGCCACGCCACGAATGGCGTTGAGCAGTCTTTGCGCAAAACATTGCATTTTATCAGAGATCGGGCTTAGCTATGCCTTTCCATCCAGCGCTCTCGGGCGTATGAGCTAGAACTCCTCTCCATAATGAATAGTAATTTCAACTCCAGGAGTGATATTTTGCAGAGCATATAAGTCGAAGCCATCAAATTCAGCGTGTGGCGAGTTACTGTGATTAAGGTAACGTAGCAGGTTCTTGCCATCACGACCACGCCATTGCCCGTCATCGTCTTCGACCCAAAGGACATGCATGCCATTGCCATTCACTTCCGGGCCATCGTATGTGCCCAGATATTCGCCTTTCTTAATTTTGACTTTGGCGTACAGACCTTTCCCATGAACCGTAGAATCATCAACGTAAAAAATTGCCTCTAACTTTTTATTCGCTTTCATAACACAGACAGCTGCCGACAGCAGCCTTTACTCCTTACTGAAATCAATTATTAGAAATATCTGGAAACACTCCTGAATATTAACAGCACTGCTCTGCCGTGAAAACAGGTCATGCCCTAATGCTCGGCAGCGAGCGGCTGAATACTCGCTTAATGATGCCGGAACGGTGCGCGCAGTCAGCGCTCATATACGGCAATAAACATTTTATTAGCTGTGACCAAACCAGAACTCCGAGCCCTTATCGAGAAATTCGGTATAGTAAATATAATGCGAGCCGTCGCAAGAGAAGTTAAGTCCCAGTAGACCATTGCATACATTCAATGAGCCGGAACGCAAATATATATTTTCATCCGAAAATCGCAACACTTTAAGATACTCAAATATTTCCGGAATCTTATCGACCGGCACAACCGCTTTATCCGTATATGGCCGACGCGGATAAGCCAGACAAATATTCGGGTCTAGCAACTCCCCCAGACTCAGCAGCCGGTAGCTATATGGATCATCGTGCAACCAGATGGTGGCGCGATTACTGGAGAAGTGCACTTTGCCGTGAAACACACCGTGTTCCTGCATCAGCTCCTGCATCAGCGCCATCACATTATCGATATTGCAATCAATCTCACTCTCGCAGCGCTTTTGTGTGAACAGACCCTGGCGGATCGATGGGTCACCTTTCATCTGCTGCCAGACAGACGACTGTTTGTACAGCAGCTCGGTGTGTGGCAGTTCTCGAATGTCGTAGTCGGCACCAAGAAATCCCAGCAAATCACCTTTCGTATTTCTTATCACGTGCACCGCAGTCAGCGATGGGCGTTTTTTATTTTTACTTATGTATGCATCGGAGAGCCGAAATTCTGTGACGCCGACAATATCCTGCATATAACCCCGATCCGAGCGATCACGCTCAAGATGCGCAGTATCTTTACCCATGCGAGTAATGTTGGCGGTAATCTGCACTGCATTTGCATCTAGTATGTACAGATGTTTGCAATACACCATGCTGGTTAATTCATCCTGCAATAACATTTCAAGTGCATCACGATTATCCATAATCACACTTATACGTTCGCAGGTTTTTTTCATGCTGGCGCTCAGCAGCTTCTGCAATAGCAGGCGCTGTGCATCTATTTTTTCCTTGAGGAGTTCGAGCATCTATAAACCCTTGTGGACTTTGTAAGGCAATAGTTATTGTAGCCGCAAAACACTTCGGTTATATGACAAATATCACGAAATCCTGTGACGTTACATGCAGGCGAAAGTACAACTGCATTAATATTGTGCAAAACCAGGTATGTTTGCACCAGAGTATGATCCAGACAATCTGCCGCCGTTCATAACTGCGAAAACAAAAACAGCCTCGACCTGGCGAGGCTGCTCTAAGTCAGACAACTAATAACAACTAATGGTGATGTCCACCCGGGCCATGTACATGGCCATGTTCCAGTTCTTCCGATGAAGCCTCTCGTACTTCGACGACAGAAACGTCAAAATTCAGCTGTTTACCTGCGAGCGGGTGATTGGCATCAACTACGACCTCGTCTTCCATTACCTCAGCGATGGTTACGACCAGGGTTTCGCCTTCCGGACCCTGCGCGTGGAACTGGGCGCCCACCTGAATATCACCACCACCTTCAAACATGGTTTTTGAAACTTTTTGCACCCTGCCATCATCGCGCACTCCGTAAGCATCTTCTGGCGAAATGGAAACACTGAGGTCATCACCCGTCGCTTTACCTACGAGTGCATTTTCGAGGCCCGGTATGATGTTCATGGCGCCATGGAGATAGACAAAACTGCCGTCATCGGACTGATCCAGCAGATTGCCTTCGCTGTCTTTCAGGATGTAATTCAGAGTAACGACTTTGTTGTTTTCGATTTGCACAATATTTGCACCATAATTAAAAATAAGTAGCGCCACCTTAACAAATTAGCGCTTAAATGGCGATGCAGGTCGACTGAATAACCCTGCCGGTAGCGCTGGAATAGACCATACCCGCAATCTCAACCGTCACACCCATGATTGAGCAGCGCTGAATGGCGATTCGGCTGAAATCTGGGCCCCAAAACACACCTCAAGCAAGGCGATCAGAGCAGCCATAATGGCAATTAGCAGAATCATAACGTGCGCGGTTTTGTCCATCGCGTCAGTCTAACAGTTGCCCGCCGAACGGGAAGCCAAACTATACGGATAAAAAAAAGGGGCCGTTAGGCCCCTTCACAAGCAGGGAAATGAAAGCCTGACTAGGCAATAAAGTTTGCAGCAACTATGAGAATAAACATAATGACTAGCAGGATCGAGACAACCCGTACTATATTACCCATCACAACACGATCATCACCCTGTAACATGATTTAATCTCGTTTATTTATGAGTTCGAGGCCAAGCATAAGCGGATTGCTGATAAATACTCTTGATCTAGATCAAGTTTTCCCAGGCTTACCTGTGGCACGCACCCGACGCATACACTCAGCGGGCGGGGGCTGTTGTTCTTTGCAACCGAGGCGACCAGCTGCTTTCTGCCGCAAGCAGTATCACATACCATTGCCAAAATCATCATGATGTAGCGCAGCGGTTTCGCGCATAGGTTTTAAGACCGCCGCGTACGCCAGCAAAATATCACAGCTCCAGCTGATGCGTTCCCGGAAATAATGATCAGCTTCCTTGTCATTATCAGCCGGGGGTTCATTCAGAACTTTTTCGACATGGCGTACAATCACCTGTTCCGGGATATAACAAATACGGTTATTTTTATAACTGCTCATGCGCAACTCAGCGACTGGATAAGCACCACCATCACCACTTGATACAGTCACGATCAGTGCTGGCTTATGGCCCACTTCAAAACGATTACATAACAGAAAAAAGTTTTTCAACCCTGCTGGCACCTGACCATGCCACTCGGGAGAAACTATAACAAAGCCATCCGACGCTGATAGCAGATCCTTGATCGGTGCCAGCCGCTGGTTCCATTCCGGATTATTTTCCCAGACAGACTGATCCCATAATGGTAGTGGATTATCCGCCAGGGTATAAACGCTAGTCTCTACCCCATCGTGCTCTGTACGAAGCGTTTTCTCGATATGGCGAGCAACTTTTTCGCTTTGCGAAAAATTGCGATGGCTACCGCTAACGATGGTAATTTTCATAGTGTTTCCCGATTTGAGTTTTGTTCAGTATAATAAAATAATTCAGGCCGGAATAATCGACCCGTTTAAACCAATCGATTCCGGCCAAAAAACATATCGGAATGACGACTCCCAAACCTTATTACGCCTAAGTTAAGCGCCATTCGATGCAGATATGACTTTAGATGACCAGCACGGGCTCCCGCATGCGCGCCAGTTGTTCACGCAATTCCAGCACGTGGTCTTCCCAGTAGCGCGTGGTATTAAACCACGGAAACGCCTGCGGAAATGCGGAATCGTCCCAACGCCGCGCCAGCCAGGCGGCATAATACATCATGCGTAAACTACGCAGCGCCTCAATCAGATGCAACTCGCGGGTATCAAAATCAGAAAACTCACTATAGCCTTCGAGCAGATCGCACATCTGTTCACTCATTTCCTGGCGGTCACCAGCCAGTAGCATCCATAAGTCCTGAATCGCAGGTCCGGTGCAGCAGTCATCAAGATCCACAAAATGCGGGCCGGAGTCGGTCCATAAAATATTACCGCGATGACAGTCACCGTGTATGCGCAGGGTTTTCACTTTGCCGGCAGCGTGGAAACATTGTTCGATTTGTTTGATCAAATCCGTACACAGAGATTCATACGACTGCAGCAAATGCTCGGGGATAAAATTCTGTTGTAATAAATACTGTGACGATTCCTGACCCATACGCGCAATACTGATTTCATTGCGGTGCGCGAACTGCTGTTTTTTTCCTACCATGTGAATGCGCGCAATAAAGCGCCCGCACCAGACCAGGTCTTCCGCCTGATTTAATTCAGGCCAGCGGCCACCCTGCAATGGATACAGCGCATAGCGGTAGCCGGCATGACTGAACAGGCTGTTACCAGCAATGCGCAGTGGTGCCACCACAGGAATATCCGCTGCGACAAGTTCCTCCGTGATGGCATGCTCTTCGCAAATTGCCGCATCGCTCCAGCGCCCGGGACGATAAAACTTGACGACCACCGGTGCTGCTGCCTCCAGCTCTACACGATACACCCGGTTCTCATAACTGTTCAGAGCCAGCATACGGCCACTGGTTGCAAAACCCACGGTATCTATTGCCTGCAATACAATGTCGGGGCTGAGGCCTGTATAATCCGTGGTTTCACTCATGCCGTGATTCTACCGCTTTCACGACTGCAACATGCCGACATCTGCCATTATTGGAGAAATTACACTCGAACTGGAACTAACGACCAGGCAGCCGTATTTGAAGACTTTGCGTTAAACATGCAGGAGAATGTACGCTTACTGGTCGAGCGAAGCCAGCTAACGAGCATGCCTTGACTTTTTTATCGATCGCGCAGGCCTGGTACGCGATATATCATTTGGCCGCATCGATCATGCCGAAGCACATATAGAACGCCTGCTCAACCGCTGAACTCTTGCAGAAATTTCGGTTAACATAGCAACTCGTCCACCCATTTAATATAATGTGATCACAATATGATTGAACGCAACATTGAAAAAGCCCTTTACGCCAGCCGCTGGTTACTGGCACCTTTATATCTTGGCCTCAGCCTGGGCCTGCTATTACTCGGAATAAAGTTTTTTCAGGAAGTGCTGCACGCGATGCCGGGGATATTCCAGGCCACGGAAACCGATCTGGTACTGTTGATCCTCAGTCTGGTCGATATGTCGCTGGTCGGTGGTTTGCTGGTGATGGTGATGCTCAGCGGTTACGAAAACTTTGTCTCGGCAATTGACATCGACGATGGTCAGGAAAAACTTTCCTGGCTGGGCAAACTTGACTCAGGCTCACTGAAACAGAAAGTGGCGGCATCTATTGTTGCGATTTCATCGATTCACCTGCTCAAGATATTCATGGATGCACATAATATTGATAATGAAAAACTCAAATGGTATGTGATCATCCATATGACCTTTGTGATTTCTGCGCTGGGCATGACGCTGGCGGATCGCATGAATCAGCGCCATTGATATGCCCGTTATTAACGACAGGGTGTAGTACTAAAAACATGCGCGGTCTTGTCCCTCCCGATCCCGAAGGTAACGCATCCGGCATTGAATATGCCGTGGTCTATGTCCCAAGCCGCAGTCGCAATCGATTTCCTGCCGGCTGCGTTGAAATAAAAGCCTGTGCTGCAGAAGCAATGGATGACGCCAGCCCGGAAAACAACAAATATGCTGCGCGCGTCAGCGGCCCTTCCAAATCATCAGAAGGTCAGTACATTTTTTATTTACTGGAGTGGCTAACGGAGTAAGCTCATGAAATGCGCCCTGTCACTGGTTGGTCTCTGACTCATGTACCTCGATTTCAATAAACTCAGCTCGGACCAGGTTTATTTTCATATCATCCAGAGCCTGATTCCACGACCCATCGCCTGGGTACTGACACAGAACAGGAATCAGAGTTATAACCTTGCGCCATTTTCATACTTTAACGCAGTCTGCAGCGATCCCGCCTTGATCATGCTCTCGTTAGGTAAAAAACCTGACGGCAGCCGGAAAGACACCCTGGTTAATATTCAGGAGCGCAAGTTCTTCAGCCTGCACATCGCGCACACCGAATTATTACCTGCACTCAACCAGAGCTCAGCGACGCTCGAATACGGCCAGTCCGAGTTGGATGACCTGAATCTGAAACTATGTGACTTTGCACCACACCCATTGCCAAGAATACAGACCTGCCGCGTCACCTATGCCTGTGAGAATTATCAAATACATACGCTCGGTAACACTGCGCAGCATGTCATCTACGGAAAAATCAATCATTGTTATCTGGATGACACTATTATCACGTACCAGGACGGCGGAAAAATTAAGCTTCACGCTGACAAACTGGATCCAGTTGCACGCCTGGGCGCAAGCGAGTACGCTGGACTCGGAGAGATTATAAAGCTGCAGCGCCCCGCGTAATTGATGTGATTTTTGAACTTCCTGTGAGGAACGAACATGTCACCTGCCGATAGCAATGGAGATAACGACAGCAGGCGAGGTCATGCCGTCACCAGAAAAAGGCTGCTGCACATCAAAGACGATGAAGACTTGATTACCTGTGTACAGTCCACTCTTGCCAACATTGATCATGTGCCAACCCTGCAACAGGGTCGAAAACTGCTCAATGTGAATGTATACGATTTAATTCTACTCACTGCTGCCCCACACAATGATAACGAAGGAGTCTTTAAAGCTATTATTACCGAGATTCCTGTACAGATGAAGGCGCGAGTTTTTATGTAATACTTGACTGCGCACCTGCTAGATAAGACTGACATCTTGCGTTTTGGCTTTAGAAGTTGCACTCAAAACGTTTGCTGAATATGGATAATTTCTCAATATATGGTATAACTCACCGAGGCCTGTACAGCATACGCCACTGGATCTGTCACAATGAAGCTACTTTACGTCGAAGATGAAGCCGATATAAGAACTGTCGCATCCATTGCACTCGAAGATGAAGGCTTTGATATTGTTTTCTGTGGCTCTGGCGAGCAGGCTCTTGAACAGTTAAAAACATTCATACCGGACGTCATCATGCTTGACGTGATGATGCCGGGCATGGATGGCCCAACAACGCTTGCACAGCTGCGACATCTACCGGGACTGAAAAATACCCCGGTAATCTTTCTCACCGCCAGAGTTCAACCCAGTGAAATTCTGGATTTTATCGCTCTCGGTGCCATTGCCGTTATCCCCAAACCATTCGACCCTATGACACTGGCCAGCCAGATTACCGACATATTAACAAGCGCGGGTGCTAATGCCAACTGACAAGCAGACGCGACTTCACGAGCTTCAGGGCAAATATATCAGTCAGCTCCCTGAGAAACTTAACGCTATTGACACTGTCTGGCAAAGAGCGCGCGATGACAAGGACATATCATACCTCTCCCAGCTTCGACAATTTGCCCACAACCTGGCGGGCTCGGCTGGTACATTCGGTTTTCCCGATGTCAGCGCTGAAGCCAGGAAGCTTGAAGAACTAATTAGATGCCTGGATTTTAATCATGGTATTGACAGTGCAACCAGTGAAATCATTGCTGACGCAATACAGCGTATAGTCAATTATGTAGAACACGGGCCCACCCAATATGATACTCAGCTATCAGCAAGCACCTCCATCTCCGCTAAGAGTGACTTTGATCATTTAATATATTTAGTTGAAAACGATGCATCACTCGCCAGAGAAATCTGCACACAACTGCACTACTTCGATTACGAAGTAGAAGTATTCTCTGATGCGACTCAGGCCATGGCTGCACTCTCAACAAAAAAACCTTCAGTGATGGTGATTGACGTTGCAGTATCGAATATTAATTTTATAGCTGAATTTCACCAGCCAGTTAGCAACCACGCAGTACCCACACCTGTGATATTCATCTCGGCCACTGATGACTGGCGGTCACGACTTGCTGCCATCAAGGCGAATGGTCGCGCCTATCTCACTGCACCACTAGATTTTAACGATCTACTTGAGCATCTTGACCAACTCACAATAAGACAGGCACCTGAGCCATACAAAGTTCTAATTGTTGAAGACATGGCGGTACTGGCCGAATACTACGCTGTGGTACTACGCGATGCGGGCATGCTGATCAGGATCGTAGCCAATATAGACAATCTTCTCGAAGTACTCAGCGACCATAAACCAGATCTTATTTTGATGGATGTATATATGCCACAGTGTTCAGGCCTTGACCTGGCACAAGTAATGCGTCAAATGGATGAACTACTGAGTGTGCCTATTGTTTTTCTCTCAACTGAAACAGATCCGCTCGAACATCTGCATGCCATGGAACTCGGCGGTGACGACTTTTTGCAAAAACCGATCGCTGATGACCGCCTGGTAATTGCGATTCGCACTCGTGCACAACGATTTCGCCAACTACGCAGCCACATGAACCACGATGGACTGACAGGCCTGCTGAATCATGCTGCGATAAAAACCCATCTAGAACAGGAAATTGCACGTGCACAACGTCTATCTCAAGCACTCACATTTGCCATGCTAGATATTGACCACTTCAAGAATATCAATGATACATTTGGACACCCAGCCGGCGACCGTGTAATCAAGAGCGTCGCACGCATGCTCAACAAACGTTTACGTAAGTCAGATCTTATCGGGCGATATGGTGGTGAAGAATTTGCAATCATACTGCCGGGCACTAATGTAGCAACCGCACGAGACCTGATAGACAATATTCGTGAAACCTTCACGGCAATTTTACACCAGAGTAACAATCAAAAATTCAACAGTAGCTTTAGTGCAGGCCTGGCACAGCTCTCTACAGCGGACGACCTGACAAGCTTAATCAGCAATGCTGATCAGGCCTTATATCAGGCCAAACAAACAGGGCGGAATCGACTATGTATCAGCTAATGCCGAGCTTTTTGCTGACTGCGGGTGGCACGCACTCTACATCCAGACTGGCAGCGTTATCAAAATGAAACAGGCAAAAACTCCAGACGATGAGCAACAACGCTTAAAGTTGCTACAGGACACCGGTATCCTGGACACACTTGAAGAGCAGGCCTACGACGACCTCACTCAACTCGCAGCTGAAATATGCGGCACACCCATCGCACTAGTGAGTTTAATTGATAAGGATCGCCAATGGTTTAAGTCGCACTATGGACTCAATGCTCGCGAAACACCGCGTGAGTTCGCATTCTGCGCGCACGCGATACTTAATGATGAGCTTTTTATTGTCGAAGACGCAAGCCAGGATGATCGATTTCACGATAATCCATTGTATACAGGTGATCCTCATGTGAAATTCTACGCCGGCGCGCCGCTCATCATGAGCAACCATGTCAGATTAGGCACATTATGCGTTATCGCTAATCAGTCCCGCACTCTGACTGATGCACAGAAAAACTCACTAACGGCCCTGGCTCGCCAGGTAGTTAGCCAGTTAGAACTGCGTTTACGCCTGAAAGAACTGGAAAGCCTTGATCATGCTAAAAATGAATTCATTGCCATGGTAAGTCATGAGTTACGAACACCACTCACTGCTATCTATGGCGCCCTGTCTTTGTTCACCAACAACAATGCTGCGCTGGACAAAAACAATGCCACTCTAATTTCAATGGCCTACCGCAATACTAAACGCCTGCTTAGTATCGTAAATGATATTCTTGACGTGGTGACACTGAACTCTGGCAAGCTCCAGTTATATCGTGAGCGCATTAGTCTGAAACAATTACTGGAAGATGCTATCGGACTCAATCAGAGTTTTTGTGCAGACTGTAACACCAGCCTGGTTTTACACTACCCTGGCGATAAAGATATTATTGTAAGATGTGATGCTCAGCGGATACTGCAGGTGCTCAGCAATCTGATTTCCAATGCCGCCAAGTTTACCTTCGACAATGACATTATCGAAATTAGTTGCTCATCCGATGGCAAACAGGCTTTTGTGATGGTAACCGATCACGGCCCCGGCATTCCGCCCGACAAGCAGCACTTGCTCTTTAAAAAATTTCAGCAACTGGCTGCCAGAGTTAATAACAAACATCCGGGAACCGGGCTTGGGCTGAACATCTGCAAGAACATCATCCAGCTACATTCAGGTGACATTGATGTTGAGTCCATTGCTGATGTCAAAACCAGTTTCCGCTTCTCATTGCCGCTGGCCTGACCAGCGGCTTAAATAGTGCACCCGGCTACCGGCCTGGCATCGCACCTGACCTTAAAATGCCTGGGCGAAACTCATGACAGGCGGGTGTGACTATGGCATTCCAGATTCTTATCTGCACTGCACCTGGCACACGAATTCGAGTTCCGGCTCTAACGGCCTGCGTCAGGACTATTTTGGCGACACCGACCATTAAACTGTATTTTGACTGGAGCCATGACATTGAAAATTGTCATCAGCGAACCTGCTCATTTATCTGAGTTTATACGCCTGAATGAAGAGTGGATTACTCACTATTTCTCAATTAGAGCCTTTCGATCGCGCCCTCTCTGACCGACCTCAGGTGATAATTGACAATGGCGGCTACCTGTTCGCATTGTTGGTCGGCAACGAAATTGTCGGCGTCTGCGCTTTATTTAAACAGTGCGACGCGGTGCACGAGCTCACCAGAACGGCTGTTAGTCCGGCACACCAGGGCAATGGCTACGGCGACCAACTTCTTCAAGCCTGCCTGATGCAACCCAGAACTGTTAATGCATCAAAAGTGTATTTGTTATCGAACACCAAATTGTCTGCCGCGATTCATCTGTACAAGAAGTATGGTTTTGTCATCACAGCTGAGCAACAGCACCCGGTTTATTCACGTGCCAATATTGTTATGGAACTCGCCCTGTAATACTCTACGCCAATCACACCGCACCAGAGAAACACAGACGAGGCCAGCCATGACTATTCACCCGACCCCGGCAATGCTGAACGCGCTGTACTGGATTACGCTACTTGCAGTCATCGTTTCTTCAGCATCAGCCGTACTCAAAGCCGGTTTCAAGCAATTTGATCTGTTTGGCGTTATTATCATTGCAATCGCCACAGGTCTTGGCGGCGGCTCTCTGCGTGACATGCTGCTGGATCGCGAAGTTTTCTGGATACGTGATCAAATGTTTTTTATCGCCTCGCTGCTGAGCGCAATCGTGCTATTTCTCGGCGCCCGGCTGAGCACCATCTCACCCAGATTTTTTTTGATTCCTGACGCTGCCGGCCTGGCTGCTTTCGCGGTAGCGGGCACACTGGTTTCTCTCATGCTCGACACACCGTGGCTGGTTGCCAGTTTCATGGGCGTCATGACCGGCATCATGGGCGGCATATTCCGCGACGTACTCAGTAACGAGCCTCCGGTGGTATTCAATAGCCCACTTTATGCTACTGTTTCCTGGTTGGGATCATTGTTGTTTATTGCGCTGCTCCACCTGCAGATGGATGTCACTCTGGCTGCGATTATTGCCGGTATCAGCATATTCAGCGCACGACTGCTCGCACTTTATTACAATATCAGCCTGCCAAAATTTCGCTTCAAAAGCTAATCACCATAAACATCAGCTGATCGCACCTGGCAGCTTTGCTCGATTCATATCGCGCAGCAAATTTGATATGGCAGGAATTTCTGCCTGTTTCGCCTGTCAAGGGTATAATGAACCGTTCAAAATGACGAATCGTTCTGGCAGCTTTTGTACGCCTACATACTGAGCAGGGAATATGGACCAAGCATTATGCTAAAGCTCTCCAGACTATCATGGCCTTCTCTTGAGGCTGCAACCATTGTCTTTGCCAGCGCTGTCACTCTGGTTTTTGGCCTGTCTTTACTGCTAATCTCCAAAGAGATGAACAGGGCGTATGTGAGCTACCACCAGTCCATCTCTACCGACGCGACCAGCAACGTTGGCGATGAGGTACACAGATTCCTGCTACACAAAAAACACATGGTCGCGACCTTCCTAACTGATAATCTGGAACTGGTGACCAGAATCGCATCACGGCCTGATGATAAACAGCTATATCAAACACTCAACATCAAGCTATCACGATACTTTACAGATTTTTTTGCAACGACCATTGCAACCCAGGAGGGCCAGCTCCTGCTCAGGAGCCACGACAACAAAATAAACGATACTTGCCTCGCTGATCTTCGAGATTATATAAACAGCGGAAACCATCTGATTCGCGCACACCCTGACCCCATAGCCAATCATTTTGATATTCTGGTCGATTTCAGGCTCGGCACAAAGAAACTTATATTTTTTGTATCATTCAACACAAATGAAATTTCCAGCCTGCTAAAAACATCAGCGCCTGATAAACATAAACTTATGATCATTGGCACCACCGAGAATACCATTGAGATTAAACCATTGGAAAGTCATGATCACATACAAAATCGACTGGGCTCTCATCTAACGAAGAACGAAAACAATAGAACACTTTCATCGTTTCATATAAATGGAACCTCCTGGAACGTTATCGATATACACAATAAAAATCTGTTCACAGACTACAAACAACAATTACTTAAACAAGGTTCCATCATCTACACATTTTTTATATTCATTACTGTACTTATGTGTCTGGCACTATATGTTGGAATACAACGTAAAAATAGACTCCATGAATTTCTTGTACAGAAAAACAAAGAGATTCTAGCTCTTAATAAAAAGCTTGAAAAACTCTCACTGACGGATGGCCTCACCAGACTCCACAACAGACGCTATCTTGATATAAAAAGCACCAGCGAATTCAACACTGCACGCAGATTAAACATTCCACTCAGTATTGCGGTGATAGATATAGACTACTTTAAACAATATAATGACCTTTATGGGCACCAGGCAGGCGACGAATGCATTATTAATATCACGAAGCAGATTCTGAAAAACTTTCGGCGCTCGAATGAATCTGCCGTCAGATATGGTGGTGAAGAGTTTATAATTATGAACCTGGGTGATGAAACTTCCACATTCGTTGAACGCCTGAAAAAACTTCTTCATGCTATCGAGGCCATGCAAATCGAACATAAAGGTTCTGAAATTTCAAATTATGTCACCATCAGCATAGGCATCGCCGCACTACCCGATGATAAATGCGAGTCTATTCGAGATCTTATACACAAAGCCGATACGCTGCTATATCAGGCCAAAACACTAGGACGCAATCAACTGGTTACAGCTATTAGCAACAACCCTGGCGTCAATTTGGCACCGAGGTAACTATCTGACACACTAACCCCCGCTGACTTTATATAATATCGCTAATACCCGGATATAATCGCCTGGAATAGAACACATTTATTAACTAATATGCTCCAATTAGAAATTCTATAATCATAACCAGGTAAACGATATTGCCCATAATACCCAGCATTCGAATATTTATTTCAGCGGCGCTCGTCTATAGCTTATGCCATTCTGCCTTTGCGCAAAACTCGGACGACCTGAGCTTCGATGACTCCATACTTGAGACGCCTGTCGACTATCCTGAGTGGTTCAGATTGAGTCTGGGAGACCTACGCGATGATCTTAATAGCGCGATTAACCACGGCAAGATCGGCATCATGGTTTATTATGGGCAAAAAAATTGCCCATACTGCCAGAAGTTTTTTGACACCAGCCTGGCCGCTGAGGACATTAAACACACCATACGCAGCCACTACGATGTAATTCCGATAGATATCTGGGGTATCGATACCATTATTGACACCGACGGCACTCGCTATTCTGAACGTGAGCTTTCTCGCCACTATAAGACTAATTTCACTCCTTCACTGATATTTTACGATCGTTCTGGCACTGCTGTTTTCAGGTTACGTGGTTACCATTCGCCGTACCAGTTTCGCGCTGCACTCGATTACGCTATTGGTGTTTTTTACAAATCCGTCAGCTTTCGCGACTATCTTGATCGCGCTGTGCCAGGTATGTATTTTAAAGAAGGTGGGCTCATTGATCGTGACTTTTTTGCCAGGCCGCCATACGACCTCACAAAATTTGTTACACATCCATCAAAACCACTAGTGGTTTTTTTCGAACAGGGTGAGTGCCATGCCTGCGATTTGATGCATACCCAACCCCTGTCTAATCAAAAGATCCTTACAGAGATCAGAAAAATGCAAGCCGTGCAACTGGATATGTGGGCAAACACAGAGATTATCACCCCCAAAGGCGATAAAACTACCGCACGCGCATGGGCACATCAACTTAATATATTTCACGCTCCTACTCTGATGTTTTTTGATGCTGGCGGTGATGAAATTATGCGCATAGACTCGGTAGTGAAGTTTTATCGCCTGCTCGGAGTGCTGCAATACATTAACAGCAAGGCATATATCACTGACCCTGACTACCAGGACTGGCGACTTAAACAACGCCCCACCCAGTAACGGGTAACACTATGGCTAACATTCTTTCTGTGATCGATAATGCACTCTGGCAACACGATCTCTCTACCCTGCCGGCCTGGCAGGCTACCGGGATACGTCTTTTGCGCATATTTCAGGCCATTATCCGCGACCTTAAGGGCGGCCTGTTAACCCTGCGTGCGATGAGTCTGGTTTATACGACATTACTATCGTTGGTACCATTGCTCGCGGTGAGTTTCTCGGTACTCAAGGGTTTCGGTGTCCATAATCAGATCGAGCCGCTTTTGCTAAATATGCTGTCACCCCTGGGCTCGCAAGGTGCCGAAATAACGACTTATATAATAGGTTTTGTCGATAACATCAAAGTTGGTGTCCTTGGACTCCTTGGTCTCGCCCTGCTGCTTTATACAGTTGTGTCTCTTATCCAGAAAATTGAGAAAGCGTTTAATTTCACCTGGCGCATTTCAACATACAGAAATCTTGCACAGCGCTTCAGTGACTACCTGAGCGTGATTATGGTAGGTCCTGTTTTAATTTTTACCGCAATGGGCATTACTGCGGCTATCAGCAACTCCGATATTCTGAACTCACTAACCGCTATTGCTCCATTGGGCTATTTAATTACAGTGATTGGCAAGTTAATACCTTATGCATTAGTCATTGCCGCCTTTACTTTTATATATATTCTGGTGCCGAATACACGCGTTCATTTCAAGTCAGCACTGGTCGGCGGCATTATCTCCGGGATTTTATGGGAAACCACCGGCTGGCTGTTCGCTTCATTTGTTGCCACTTCCAGTAATTACACGGCAGTGTATTCAGGTTTTGCAATATTGATGATATTCATGATCTGGCTCTATCTGAGCTGGTTGATTTTGCTCACTGGCGCAAGCATTGCGTTCTATCATCAGCATCCGCAATGGGTCGCAAATCGTCAACAAGTTTTGCAAATGAGCTGTCGACTGCGTGAGAAAACCGCACTTGTGGCAATGTATAAAATTGCAAAAAGTTTTCATGAAAATACAGCCGCGTGGGATCACGAACGCCTTGCGATGGAAATCGACATCGCATCGGAAGCGCTTGCCATGGTGATCAACGCTTTACTGAACGCGGGCCTGGTCACGATGGGAGGCAAAGACGGCATGTGCTACATCCCGGCGCACTCGCTGGAACACATAGCTGTCAAAACTGTACTCGATACTGTCCGTACCGCAGAAGAAACACCTTACCTCAGCCCTGAGACAATTAACTCGGACACGGCCATCGAAAAATTGATTAGCGATCTGGATGACGCAGCACTGCAAACCTTGAATCAGATGACGCTGCGCGATTTAATCACACGGACAAAAACCTGAACTGGCCCGACTAATGAGCTGATGCCTGCCTGGCATTGCATTATCCCTGTCGCGGCCATGCGCGCTGACTGACTATGATAAAATCACATCTGTCACCCAAGGAGCTATTATCATGTCAAGCTTGCTACCTGCATCTGCCAGCCTGCCAGACCCTGAGCAGGCACTGCCCGGCCACGACAGGCCCATGCCGGTGCCAGCAGGGCACTTCGTCAACGGCCATCCGTTACAGGCGCCTTTTCCGGCTGGCTTGCAGCAGGTTATTTTCGGTCTGGGCTGCTTCTGGGGCGCGGAGCGAGTTTTCTGGCAAACCGAAGGTGTCTATACCACCGCTGTAGGCTATGCTGCCGGGCATACACCAAACCCAACATATCGCGAAGTCTGCAGCGGTATGACCGGTCACAGTGAAGTTGTACGGGTGGTGTTTGACCCTGCTGTAGTCAGTTTTGATGCCCTGTTGAAACTATTCTGGGAATCACATAACCCCACCCAGGGCATGCGCCAGGGCAATGATGTCGGCACTCAGTATCGCTCTGGCATTTATGTCTATACCGATGACCAGCGACGCGCCGCCGAAGTCAGTCGCGGTGACTACCAGCAGGAACTCGACCGTGCTGGCCACAGCGCGATCACCACCGAAATCCTTGATGCGCCAGTATTTTATTATGCAGAAGAGTACC
Source organism: Gammaproteobacteria bacterium (assembly GCA_030148865.1). Lineage (GTDB taxonomy): Bacteria > Pseudomonadota > Gammaproteobacteria > SZUA-229 > SZUA-229 > JASBSR01. The sequence continues at coordinate 40,216 of JASBSR010000002.1, read as the reverse complement.
ACCAGCAATATCTGGCAAAAAATCCTGGTGGCTATTGCGGCCTCGGAGGTACTGGCATTACCTGCCCCTCGAGCGCCTTCTAAAAATCTTCTGGCATCGCCGCATAGAGCTAAATTTGACCTGAAATCAATATATTAGTAGACTCCGCCAGACTGTTTTCAGCAACAATCTCCAGCGTTTTTCCTGCTGCCAGGATGTGTATATCGGCGATCGTTTCGCGTTTTACCCGAGCTTTCAGCCAGCCATCGAGTCACGCAATCTGTGCGCTGGGTTGCCCTGCGAACTCAAGACTGCCACGCCGGGTAGCACCGAAGCCATGCCACACCGTCATGATTATCCATGACGGCTGAATGCTGTGCTACGACGGCCACTGACTGTCGTCAATAACTGGGACAGGTAGCCCTGCAGATGCAGCCATAGATAACAGAGTTTAGATATTTCGGGATTTCGTATGAGCCAAACAGTCAAGCGTGTGGTCGGCGCACTGGTTTTCATCTTCGCTGGTATTTTGCTATCGCAGGCAGTTCCGTCTCTGGAAATTGCCTGGGTCGCCAGCATTCTGCTACTCACAATTTATTTGTTTGTGTTCGAAATTGTCGACGTCGACATCGCTGCTGTCAGTATTATGGTGTTAATTGGTTTGATGGGTATGATCGGACCCTGGTTGGGCATGGAGCATCCTTTCGTGCCACCACAACATTTATTCGATGGCTTTGCCAGTAATGCGGTGGTCTCGATTATTGCAGTCATGATTATTGGTGCCGGCCTGGATAAAACCGGCATCATGAACAAAGTTGCCAGCATGATTCTGCGCTACGGTGGTTCCACGGAAAAACGCATCATCCCGTTAATTTCTGGCACGGTCGGTGTTATTTCCAGTTTTATGCAAAACGTCGGTGCGGCAGCTTTATTTTTACCCGTGGTTAGTCGAATCTCTGCCCGCAGCGGCCTGCCTCTCTCCCGCCTGTTAATGCCGATGGGCTTCTGCGCGATTCTCGGCGGCACTATTACCATGGTTGGTTCCAGCCCACTGATTCTGCTCAACGATCTGATTATTAACTCCAACCGCACCCTGCCCGCCAATGAACAGATGGATACCTTTGGCCTGTTCTCTGTTACCCCTGTCGGTATTGCACTGGTACTCACTGGTATTGCGTATTTCATGCTAGCCGGTCGATTCATTTTGCCGATAATAGCCACCAAAGGCGCGCGTGGTGGCAACACCGCCGATTATTTAAAACGTGTTTATGGCGTCAGCTTCCGTATCAGTGAAATTTATGTCCCCGAGGACAGCACACTAGTCGGTCGAGCACTGGATGGCGTTGAAAAACAATATGGCAATCGCATCGTCGGCATGTATACCGGAAAAACGTTAAGACTTGCGCCGGGCGGGCTCGCACGAGATGTTGAAATTCCGGCAAATTGCACCATTGCGGTGATGGCGTCTGATGAAAACATCGACACTTTTGTTCAGGCAAATCAGCTCGAAGCACGCCCCCAGCTCAATATTTTCAGTGAAGTTCTCGCGGTTAATAAAGCCGGTATCGCAGAAATAGTTATTCCACCAAACTCTGAAGTTATTGGTAAATCTGCACGCGATGTCTGGTTGCGCAAACAGTACGGGCTGTCGACACTGGTGATGTATCGTCGCGGTGAAACCTTGCGCGAAGGTGTGCGCGATATTCCTTTTGAAGCAGGCGATACGCTGGTCTGTCATGTCTCCTGGGAAAATCTTTACCGCCTGGAAAAAAACAAAAACTTTGTCATTGTCACTTCTGAATATCCGCGCGAAGACACACGCCCACACAAAGTCTGGCACGCATTGTTCTTTTTTCTGGTCGCGATTTCTCTGATTCTGTTTTCCGACCTGCGTTTATCAGTGTCGCTGCTGACTGGCGCACTCGGCATGGTTCTCGCTGGTGTTATGACCATGGACGAAGCCTATCGCGCAGTCAGCTGGAAAACTGTGTTCCTGCTCGCGAGCCTGATTCCACTCGGCATGGCCGTAGAAAATACCGGTACCGCCGCATGGATTGCACAACAGACTCTGGCACTGCTCGGTGACGTGCCGATCTGGGTGATCCAGGCCGCACTGGCCGCATTGGCCACTTTTTTCACTCTGGTCATGTCCAATGTTGGTGCGACTGTTTTGCTGGTACCTCTGGCGGTCAATATGGCGCTGCAGGCGGGCGCAGACCCGTCCATTTTTGCACTGACTGTTGCTATCGCAACTTCAAACTCTTTCCTGATCCCGACGCACCAGGTTAATGCATTACTGATGGGGCCGGCGGGCTACAAAGTGCCAGACTTTATCCGTGCTGGTGGTATCATGACTGTACTCTTCCTGGTAGTGATGCTGGTAATGATGAATATAGTTTTCTAGCCCTCGGAGCACAGTGGCACAACCCATGATGTATTACATAATGCGATTTATCGCACTCAGCGCCAGTATTCTTTTTCCTTCCCTGGTGTTTGCTTCAACAACCGTCAAAACACAGGCACTAAGTCTTACTTCACACCCGGTTGGATATGCCGCTGTCGCGGTATTTACTCTGGCGTATTTACTGGTGACTGCTGAAGAGTTCACTCACCTGCGCAAATCCAAACCTGTCATTATTGCTGCCGGTATTATCTGGGCAATGGTGGCGTATGTTTCCACCCAGCATGGCCTCGGCGAGGTCGCTGAAGCTGCCGCCCGGCATAATCTACTCGAATATGCCGAGCTCATGTTGTTTTTGCTGGTCGCGATGACTTATATCAACGCCATGGAAGAACGCCAGGTTTTCAATGCCTTGCGCGCATGGCTGGTGCGTAAAGGTTATGGTTTTCGAACCTTATTCTGGATGACCGGTATCCTGGCGTTTTTTATTTCACCAGTGGCGGACAACATGACCACCGCCTTGTTGATGGCTGCCGTGGTCATGGCAGTGGGCGGCGACAATACGCGCTTTGTTTCACTTGCCTGCATCAATATTGTTGTCGGTGCCAATGCTGGCGGCGCATTCAGCCCCTTCGGTGACATCACCACCCTTATGGTCTGGCAAAAAGGTATGGTGAGCTTTGGTACCTTCTTTGTCCTGTTTCTGCCATCTCTGGCTAACTTCATGGTACCAGCGCTGATAATGCAGTTCGCAATTCCTGATACACGGCCTTCATCAAATCAGGACGATGTTGCTATGCGCGCTGGGGCAATTACCATTATTGTTCTTTTTCTGCTCACCATTGTCACTGCAGTCTCGTTTCATAATTTTCTGACACTGCCGCCAGTCATGGGCATGCTGACAGGGCTGGGCTACCTGCAGGTATTTGGCTTCATACTCAAACACAGAACCAAAACAAAGCTGGCAAAGTCACCGGAAGCCGAACAAAATTCTGGCAAACTTGGAGATGTCGTGCCTTTTGATGTTTTCAACAAAATCGCGCGCGCCGAATGGGATACTCTGTTATTTTTCTACGGAGTGGTTATGTGTGTTGGCGGCCTGGGTTACATTGGCTATCTTGAGCTGGCGTCGAATGTGATGTATCTACAATGGGGTGCCACCACCGCTAATATCAGCGTCGGTTTGTTATCATCTGTTATTGACAATATTCCGGTGATGTTCGCGGTATTAACCATGAACCCGGATATGCCAGTCGGTCAGTGGTTACTGGTCACGCTCACCGCTGGCGTCGGTGGTAGTTTATTGTCGATTGGTTCCGCCGCTGGCGTAGCGCTCATGGGGCAGGCGCACGGCAAATATACTTTTTTTAGCCATTTGCGCTGGACACCGGTGATTGCACTAGGTTATATCGCGAGTATTGCTGTACACATGTGGCTCAACAATAATCTGTTCCACTAAACTGTCTAAAGATGATCTTTTAGTAGCGCCTGCCATTGCGAGTGTTGTTTAATAAGTGCCAGTGCGTCCAGTAATAACTCCTTGCCCGGCGACATGCGATGCCAGGTAGAGGCCCCCGACGGATGCGGCAAAGGAATAACATCGACTGCCACATTATTGAGCGTCATGCGAAAGCGTTTACCAATCACTTCCGTAAGCTTATTGACTGGCATATATTGCAGAATTGCCAACTTGCCCACCAGCAATACCAGCTCAGGCTGCTGCAGTGTGAGCTCTGCGTTCAACCAGCGTGAACAGTTCGCAATCTCCTCGGCATCTGGTACACGATCACCACCTTTTGGATTTTTCCCCGGGAAACAGCGACATACTGCGGTCATATAGACCTGCTGACGAAACTGTGGCTCTTCGATACCAATCGAAGCGAACCACTTAAACAAAGTTTTACCCGCCGTCCAGGCAAACGGCCTTCCTAGCTCCGGTTCTTTCACCCCCGGCGCCTGGCCGATGAGTAATATTTTTGATTTTATCGGCGCACAGGTAATAACGGGTGGCGCCATACTCGGGCAAAGTCGACATGCGTGCAGAGCCGCCTGATGCTGGATAATATCCTTCAACTGAGTCATATACTGTCAATTATTGATTGAGGCCAGATGTGTTCACAGTTAAATTAACCACATCCCGACATTTTCGCAAGCTAAACGACTGATTAGCTAAGATTAATTAGCTTAGTCCGGCGCGAGCACAGATACTTGCAAAATTTTACAGACGGTTTGTCGATTGCGCTAAAACTCGCGATAATACCAGTACATTTTTCTGGCAGGTGAACATGGGATTATTCAACGAGCTGATCAATCAACTACGCGTCTGGGTGACCGAGTTTTCCACAATCTCTGGCGGTCTTCAGCTTGGAACAGTACTCGCCTGTGGGGCACTCGCCTGGTTAACACATACCCGCTGGCAACAGTTTATCAGCCAGCTGTTAGGGAACTTCGAAAAACGCGGACTGGCACGCTTTTTTTTACGCGCAACTGACCGCGCCGCCTTCGCGCTCAGCATGCTGCTGTATGTCATTATCTCGCGTTTCATACTCGAACGCTTTGCCATCAACGTATCGATTCTTGATGTATTTACACCTTTGCTGCTATCGCTGGCGGGTATTCGTATCGCGGTGTATACCATCCGCAAAAGTGTGCCCCGCAGTCCTGCATTACGCGCCTGGGAGGGTGTCTTAAGTTTTATGGTGTGGGGCGTAGTCGCGCTACACCTTGTCGGCTGGTTACCAGACGCGTTGAGCGCAATGGATTCTGTCGGGCTCGACATGGGTGGACGCAGGTTTACTCTACTGTCGATGTTTAAACTTTTTATCGCCGTCATCATTTTTATGCTGGTTGCCAGCTCGGTTACGCGTTTCATCGAATCGCGCACCCGCAAGTCTTTGTATATGAGCCCGAGCATGCGCGTGGGCCTGACCAAAGTCAGTAAGTTCCTGCTCTACACTATCGCTTTTTTACTGGCGCTAAAAAGCGTTGGTATCGATTTAACAACCTTTGCTGTATTCAGTGGTGCCATCGGTGTCGGCATTGGCTTTGGTTTACAAAAAATCTTCAGCAATTTCATCAGCGGTTTCATACTTTTATTTGATCGCTCTATCAGGCCCGGTGATGTCATCAGTATCGGCGAACGTTTTGGCTGGGTACAGGCCCTGCATGCACGTTATGTCGTGGTCCGTGATCGCGATGGCGTCGAAACTTTGATCCCGAATGAGAACCTGATCACGACCGAAGTCACCAACTGGAGCTATTCGGATCGCAATGTCCGACTAAAACTTCCAATACAGGTGAGTTATAACAGCGACGTGGAACAGGCTATGAAATTAATGCTGGATGCTGGCAATGCACATCCGCGGGTACTGAGCGATCCGGCAGCGGTGACACGCCTGATGGCCTTTGGTGATAATGGCATTAACCTGGAACTGCGCGTCTGGGTACGCGACCCGGAAGCAGGTGTAGGCAGCGTACAGTCAGATATAAATCTGGCGATCTGGAAACAATTTAAGGAAAACCAGATCTCAATACCTTATCCCCAGCGTGATGTTCATATTGTCGAACCACCAACCACCGAACCTGGCTCACTGTAAATTAGCAATGACAATAGTCCATGGCGATTTTCATTATCCTCCCAGACACTGAATTGATATGCGCCAGATTGTGATTTACAGCTTGCTGCTCGCCCTGCTCCCCGCCTGCACCACCAGCCCGGTGGGTCGACGCCAGCTACAGCTAGTCCCAGAAACCCAGCTTGATACCATGGGTGAACAAAGTTTTGCTGCGCTTAAAAAATCCACACCGCTTACTGATAATCCTAAACTACGCGCTTATGTGGTTTGCATTGCAGATTATATTATCCCGCAATTGCAGCAGGACAATACGCCCGCGTCCTGGGAAATCCAGGTATTTGCCGACAATCAGGCCAATGCCTTTGCCCTGCCGGGGCGTAAAATCGGCGTCTATCAGGGACTATTGAAATACGCTAAAAATCAGGATCAGTTGGCAGCAGTCATCGGCCACGAGCTCGCACACGTCATCGCTCACCACGGCAACGAACGCGTGTCTAACCAGCTGGCAGCGAATGCCGGGCTGTCAATCGCGGCGGCACTGCTCAGCACCAATAGCCAGTCCAGTCAGCAACTGGTGCTGGCCGGTTTAGGTCTGGGGCTACAATACGGCGTGCTGATGCCATTCAGTCGTTCACATGAATCCGAAGCAGATCGGATCGGGCTCGACCTGATGGCGCGTTCGGGCTTTAACCCACAGCAAAGTATTCAGCTCTGGCAAAATATGGCTCGCGCCGGCAGCAATGGCCCGGAGTTTCTCTCGACCCACCCTTCCAGCGACACCCGGATTAGAGATTTAATGGCGCATATGCCGGCAGCGCAAAAGCTGTATCAGCTGGCAATACAATCGGGAAAAGCGCCCCACTGCACATTATGATCACCGATTAAATGATTCCCTGTATCATCATTTAGCGCTAAACTAATCGCAGGGTCTGTCATGCCAGCTATATTATGTGATCTTGATGGTGTGCTTTATCAGGGTGACTCCGCCATTCGTGGTGCCGCCGAAGTCGTCGACTGGCTTAGTGAAAAACAGATACCGCACCTCTTTCTCACCAACACCACCTCCAGACCGCGCTCTGCCCTGGTCGCCAAACTCGCCAGGTTTGGCATCGACACGCAGGAAAATAATTTTTTGACCCCACCGCTCGCTGCCAGTCAATTATTATTAGCGCAAAATCGTCGTCGCCTGGCCCTGTTTGTGCCAACGGCTACCTGCGATGAGTTCTCGGCATTTGATATTAGCGAACATGACTCTGCCGAAATCGATGCTGTCGTCGTTGGTGACCTCGCCGAGCAGTGGAACTTCACCAGGCTGAATTCCTGCTTTAATCTACTGATGCAGAACCCACAGGCAATATTGGTAGCACTCGGTATGACACGCTACTGGCGTAGCTCAGCTGGCTTGCAGCTCGATGCTGGCCCGTTTGTCAAAGCTCTTGAATATGCCACCGGCAGAGCAGCCGTGGTGACAGGTAAACCTGCTGCAGGTTTTTATCAGGCCGCGATCGACCGGCTCGGTCAGCACGATCATATTTATATGATCGGCGATGATATCCATGGCGATATCAAGGCCGCACAGGCGGTGGGCCTGACAGCGCTACTGGTGCGCACCGGAAAATTCACCAATGCTGATTTGCAGCTTGATGTAGTGCCGGATGCAGTTCTGACTTCAATCGCTGATCTTCCCAGCTGGTGGCGCGCACATACGAACTAGCTTATTGAACGCAAAAAAATGCCGGGGTAATCCGGCATTTTTTCTAAAAAAGCTCCGGCTCATTGATGAATGAAGCGGAGCTTGTTTTACAGTTAAAGCTTATAGCTGTGATATATATTTATCAATAACCTTAATCGGCAGTGGAATATAACCATCTTTAACCACTATTTTCTGACCCTGCTTGGACAGCACCAGTTTCATAAACTCTTTTTCCAGTGGAGGCAAAGACTTATTAGGGTGCTTGTTGACATATATATACAGGAAACGTGACAGCGGATACTTGCCGGTGACTGCATTATCTGGGGTAGCCTCGATATAGTCAGTACCTTTCTTGCTCAAGGGTACTGCGCGTACACCCGAGGTTTTATAACCGATACCAGAGTAACCAATACCATTCAGCGAGGCGCTGACTGCCTGCACAACAGACGCAGAACCTGGTTGCTCATTCACACTGTTTTTATAGTCGCCCTTACACAGTGCTTTTTTCTTGAAATAGCCATAGGTACCAGAAACTGAGTTACGGCCATAAATCTGGATATCGCGGCTTGTCCATGCCCCGCCCAGACCTAGCTCACCCCAGCTGGAAATATCCGCTTTGCCACCACACTTACGGGTAGACGAAAAAACAGCGTCAACCTGTTTGATATCCATGCCCTTAACCGGATTGTCTTTATTTACATATACAGCAAGTGCATCAATCGCAACTGGAATCGCAGTTGGTTTGTAGCCATAACGATCTTCAAATGCAGCGATTTCCTTGGCTTTCATCTGTCGGCTCATAGGCCCGATGTTCGAGGTTGCTTCAGTTAAGGCCGGTGGCGCTGTCGAAGAACCCGCCGCCTGAATTTGAATATTTACGTTAGGATAAGCACGTTTGAACGCCTCTGCCCACAGCGTCATCAGGTTGGCCAGCGTATCAGAACCAACGCTGGATAAATTGCCTGAGACACCACTTGCGGGTTTGTAGTCCGGCAGGTCTTCTGTTGCATAGGCTGAGGTGACAGTGGACATTGTCATTACAATGCCAGCGATCATGGATAACGATTTCTTCATATGTTTCATGTTTTAGTGGCTCCAGTGAGTACCAGATGGTGAAAACTGGCGCTATTATGTGATGGACATGTGACGCCGGTGTGACTCAGATATTACAATTGTGTTACAGATTCTCGTGGCTCAATCACAGCCTGCGGGACAGGAAAGTGGCAACGGAACAGGCTGCCTTTACCTGGCCTGCTCTGGATCACTAATTGCGCGCGGTGACGATCGAGTACATGTTTTACGATCGCCAGCCCAAGCCCGGTACCACCCTGATTGCGCGAACGGCCTGGATCGACGCGATAAAATCGCTCCGTCAAACGCGGGATGTGTTCGTAAGTGACGCCGATACCCTCATCTTCCACACCAACGTAGACTCCCGCTTCATCCGCAGTGGCAAAGATTTTTATCTTGCCATTTTCCGGCGTGTAACGAATCGCATTTATAATCAGATTCGAAAAGGCCATACGCAGCTCTTCCCGGCTGCCATCAACAGTTAGTGGCAGACTCGATAACACTATATCATGCTTGCCACTATCCAGCACGATGGCATCCTGATAGATTTCATCGAGTAGATTCTCAACATCTACCACTTCTGGATGATCGATGTAATTTTCTGACTCAAGTCTTGCCAGTTGTAACAGCTCATTCAAAATTAACTGCATGCGTGAAGCTTGCTGCTGAATTTTTTCTAATGGGATCTGGAGACTTTCGTCTGATTGCTCGCGCATGGTCTCAATAAAACCAGAAATAACTGTAATAGGCGTCTTAAGCTCGTGCGACGCATTTGCGATGAAATCACGTCGCATAGCATCCAGCTTTGTACGCTCTGTAATATCTCGCACGATCATTAAATACTGGCCGCTGCCGTAGGCTGTTAACGAAAGCAACAGATTATTCGCTCCCATACTAAATTCGAGCGGCGTGTCATAGTCTCGAGATTTTATGTACATGGTAAATCTCGGCTGACGTATCAAGTTATCGATACGTTGGCCAACATCTTTACTGGCATGTAAGTCGAACATGTTTTTTGCGGCAGAATTAAACCAGTCGATTTCAAAAAACTCATTCAGAACAACTGTTGCGTAAGGCAATGCCTGCGTAGATTCCTGAAATCGAGATAATATAGAAGTGAGTTTTCGCCTCGCATTTCTTTGGCGCTGATACAGCTGATACAGCTGATAATATATTTCGTCCCAGACACCCGTTGTTTCTGGTGTGTTTTTAGATGGCGATTTTAGCCAACGAGTGAGCCGCTGGATGTTATACAGGTTCCATAGCAGGTAGCCTGCCATTGAAACCAGCAAGAACTGGCTAACATAGCCTGTTAGGCCGCCAATGAAAAGTGCAAACAATAACAGCAGTGCTAATAGCAACAGCTCCTGACGCAGACCTTTACTCACGACAGCCTCGAGAATCGATAACCTCTGCCGTGAACGGTTTGCACCAAATTATCCAGATCATACAACTCGAGATTCTTGCGTAGTCGTCTGATGTGTACATCTACTGTTCGCTCTTCAACATATACCTGAGTTCCCCATACCTGGTCGAGAAGCTGGCCACGTGAGAACACACGATCCGGATGGCTCATAAAATAATGCAGTAAACGGAACTCTGTCGGCGGCAGGTCGAGTGATGTCTCCCCCACCTTCACACGCTGACTGACTGGGTCGAGAAATAAACCCGCGATTTGCAAAGGCTGTTCATCCGGCATCGTGCGGCGCAGTACCGCCTGTATTCTAGACTTGAGCTCACGCACAGCAAATGGCTTGGTCATATAATCATCCGCACCAACATCGAGACCCAGCACGCGATCCTCCTCTTCGCCACGTGCAGTCACCATAATCACTGGCAGCATCGAGTGATACTTGCGAATTCGATGCAACAGATCTATGCCGCTGTTATCCGGCAGCATCCAGTCGAGCAGCACGATGTCGAGCGACTTGCTTTCGACAACCTCCCACGCTTGCTTAACACTATATGCCTGATGGAGTTTATACCCCTCCGATTCCAGGGCGTACTGCAGCATGTCCTGAATCCCTTGATCGTCTTCGACAATCAGAACGTTTGCATAATTCATGATCGTATGTCTTTCTCGACTTCCTGGATATCAATATGGCGGATGTCTTTACCCTTGACCAGGTAAATGACGTATTCACAAATATTTTTAGCATGATCACCGATTCTTTCTAATGCTCGTGCAGCCCAGACAATATCGAGAACCTCTGAAATAGTACGAGGATCCTCCATCATATAGGTAATCATTTGCCGCATAAATGCCTGGTACTCAGCATCGACAACTTCGTCAGTTTTTAGTACCTGTAGCGCCGCATCAACATCCAGTCGCGCGAATGCGTCGAGCGTTTCGTGCACCATGCTGCTCACATGACTGGTAAGATGCTGAACACCGGCATAACGTGGATGATAATGGCTATCCTGCTCTGACATATGCACTGCCATACGCGCTATTTTTTCTGCTTCGTCGCCGATACGCTCAAGATCGGTGATGGTTTTAATCACTGCGACAACCATACGCAGGTCAGATGCTGCCGGTTGTCTACGCGCGAGAATTCGTGCACATTCCTCGTCAATGCTAACTTCCATAGCATTCACTTTGTGATCTTTGCGTACTACTTTTTCAGCTTTTGCGGCATCAAGAGATTGCAGCGCTTCAACCGCGCTGATAATTTGCTGCTCAACCAGGCCACCCATACTCATCACATGGTTGCGCAGCCCCTGCATCTCAGCGTTAAACTGATGTGATATATGCTGCGTTGTATTCATATTGTCCATATCGTTTACCCATATCGGCCGGTAATATAATCTTCAGTTTGTTTTTTCCCGGGGTTGGTGAATATTTTGTTGGTATCGCCAAATTCGACCATTTCTCCCAGATACATAAATGCAGTTTCGTCTGATACACGTGCAGCCTGTTGCATATTGTGCGTAACAATCAGAATGGTGTACTGCGATTTTAACTCATAAATCAATTCTTCGATCTTGAGTGTCGATATTGGATCGAGCGCTGATGCAGGTTCATCGAGCAACAGAATTTCTGGCTCAATAGCAATAGCTCGCGCAATCACCAGACGTTGCTGCTGACCACCGGAGAGTCCAAGCGCATTATCGTCAAGGCGGGATTTGACCTCATCCCAAAGCGCCGCCCCTTTCAGCGCCCATTGAACTTTTTCTTCAAGAACGCGACGTCGGCTAACTCCCTGCAAACGCAGGCCATAGGCAACATTTTCAAAAATCGACATGGGAAATGGATTAGGCTTCTGAAATACCATACCAATACGTTGCCGCAATGCGGTGATATCAATATCACGATCGTAAATATTTTTTCCGTCCAGTATGATCTCGCCTTCCGTTCGCACACTTTCGACAAGGTCATTCATACGATTGAAACAACGCAACAGAGTAGACTTGCCACAGCCACTGGGACCAATAAACGCTGTCACACGATTACGCTTCATCTGAAAACTGATATTCTTCAGCGCCTGTGAGTCGCCGTAGTAAAGACTCAGATTATTTACATTCATGCAGACTTCAGCCGCACTGTTGTCTGTTGCATGAATGATAGATGGGTCGATACTCGTGTTTACTTCACTCATAAGCATTATCTTTAATTGTCAAGGGCGCGATATTTTTCGCGCAGGCGGTTTCGTAAACCAATCGCACTAAGGTTCAGCGCAATAATTACTACTACTAATAAAAACGCAGTGGCATAAACCAGTGGTCTGGCAGCTTCCACATTCGGGCTCTGGAAACCTACATCGTAAATATGAAAGCCGAGATGCATGAACTTGCGATCAAGGTGCAGATACGGGAAATTTCCATCCAGAGGCAAGCTCGGCGCCAGCTTGACCACACCAACCAGCATTAACGGTGCAACTTCGCCCGCTGCACGCGCCACCGCAAGAATCAGCCCGGTCATAATGGCCGGGCTCGACATCGGTAATACCACTCGCCACAAAGTCTCGGCACGTGTTGCCCCCAGTGCCAGACTGCCTTCACGCAAACTTCGTGGAATTCGTGCCAGACCCTCTTCAGTCGCAACGATCACAACCGGCAAGGTCAGAATCGCCAGAGTCAACGATGACCAGAGCAGACCGGGCGTTCCGAATACGGGCGCTGGCGCAGCTTCAGGAAAAAATAACGAATCGATATTACCACCAAGAAAATAGACAAAGAACCCCAGACCAAACACGCCATAGACAATCGACGGTACGCCCGCGAGGTTATTCACAGCGATGCGAATAATACGAATCACCAGCCCCTGGCGCGCGTACTCACGCAGATATACCGCTGCGATAACACCAAACGGGGTCACGATCACCGACATTAGCAATACCATCATGACCGTGCCAAAAATCGCGGGAAACACACCACCTTCGGTGTTCGCTTCACGCGGATCTTCACTAACAAAATTCCACAGGCTCTGGAAATAAAAACCCACCTTGTCCAGCAGGGACATATTATTCGGCTGCCAGGCTCTTACGATTTTTTGCATGGGTATTTTAACTTCACTACCATCCATCACCCGCGCAGTAATTGCATCACGATTTATCTCGGCATACAAACCTTTTAATTTAGTTTGTAAATCTTTGTATTCGCGATCCAGTTCAGCACGCTCTGCCTCAGCTTCTGCCGCCGTCTCCGGTGATGTCTTACCTTTTAACTCCAGGCTTCTCTGGTGCAGACGCAAACGCTCGATTTTGTAATTCACCGCACCAATATCGTCGCGTTCCAGAGAGTTGATCTGTGCGCGTATTTCTTGCACCCGATCAAGTCTTTGCAAAAACCCTGGCCAGGCAGCATCACCTTCTGCAACTTTTTCATCGCCCTGATATACCGCAGTCAGATATCCGTAGAAGTTCCCCCATTCGACGCGCTCCAGCACCGCAAGATTCTGGGGCTGTTCACGCCTGGTGATATCTTTTTCCAGTATCCAGCGGAAATCACTGCCCAACAGATCACGATTGCCTGTTTTCACCAAATGGCGTTCTATCTCTCCTGCGGATATATCTATACCCGGCACACTACCTGCCGCAACAGTTTCAGTTTCGACCATTTCGGCAATCAGAGTACCGTTACTGGTTGCAAACTGATACACCTCAGCCGGCCAGAAGTGGCTCATACCACGCACCATAATCAGACCCAGCAGACCGAATACCGCGACCAGGGCGATACTTATGGCGCCGGCATTCAGCCAGACCCAGGGATCTCCAGATTTAAACCAGCTACGCATCATAATGCACTGTATCTCTTACGAAGCCGTTGTCGTATTATTTCAGCGGCAGTGTTAAATATGAAAGTGAACAGGAACAGCACCAGGGCGGCGAGGAACAGCACGCGGTAGTGCGTGCTCGCGACTTCGGCCTCCGGGACCTCCACGGCAATATTTGCAGACAGCGTGCGCATACCTTCAAAAATGCTCATATCCATGACTGGCGTATTGCCCGTTGCCATCAGCACGATCATGGTTTCACCCACAGCACGACCAAAGCCCATCATTAAACCGGAGAATATGCCCGGACTGGCTGCTGGTAACACGACCCGCATCAGGGTTTGCCAGCGAGTTGCACCAAGCGCAAGCGAACCACGTATTAAATGCTGCGGCACACTAAATAGTGCATCTTCGGCAATCGAGAAAATCGTCGGGATCACCGCAAAACCCATGATCAGGCCGACGACTAATGAGTTGCGCTGGTCAAATCCAATCCCCCAGTGCTGACTCATGTAGAGACGCAAATTACCGTCAAAAAATACATTTTCAATCGGGTGGCTGATTGCCATGGCGAACCAGATCAGCAGCAATACCACCGGGATCAGCAATGCAGCTTCCCAGCCATCAAACACGGATCGCCCAGGCACATATCGCCACAGCCACGCGAATAATAAAAATCCCGGTGGTAAAATTATTAGCAGGGCAAAAATGCCTGCCAGCTGTGCTTCGACTAGCGGTGCCAGCCAGAGACCGGCGAGAAAACCGAGGATCACAGTTGGCAGCGCTTCCATGATTTCAATCGCAGGCTTCACCGTCTGTCGCATTCTCGGTGCCATAAATTGTGCAGTAAAGATGGCACCCAATATTGCAATTGGCACTGCGAATAACATCGCGTAGATCGCCGCCTTGATGGTACCGAATGACAATGGTACCAGACTTAACTTGGGCTCAAAGTCATTGGTCGATGCCGACGACTGCCATATATAATCCGGCTGATCATAGCCTTCGTACCAGACTTTACCCCAGAGTACGTCCCAGGAAACCTCCGGGTATTCATTGTGCACATCGTACACGTGCATATGTTCATTATCATCTAGCGCCAGCAAGTGTTCGCCACGCGCTGACCAGGCAAGTTCTTTAACACTACCAGCACCCGTATTAATCGTCGCGAGAGTGCGATTTGATGTCGCGTAATAAACTGTTATTTCCCCACTGCTATCACCGACCGCAAAACCCTTACGGCGATGCTCGGCAGCGATGGTCTGTATCGTATGCGTATTACTATTAAACTTGCGAATAAAAGTGAGTTTGCGCGTATCTTCACCTGCAGCATTTTTATCACGTACCTGCATCCACTGCTGGATTTCGCCATTTTCCAGACCCACCATCAATGAAGCCCCGCCGAGTAACAAACCGACACTGCTGATGTTCTGTTTGAAAGCCTGACTCACCGGAGCTTCGTCCAGCCCCTCATCAGTCAACGTGAATTGCAACAAACCAGCGGTTTCGGTGGCCGTATAGATATATTGCAAATTGGGCGTCAGTACCAGATCACGCGCTGGTTTTTTCATCACGTATTCAGAATTCGACTCCAGCTCGGTGGTCATGCTTTGCGTTAGAAAATCCTGGGTTCGCGCGTAACGCACATACCGCATACGATTGTCATTAGTCAGTGCAGCAACCCCGGCAGAATCATCATTGATATGAAAAGAAATACGCCGCAACGGCTCACCGGCTTGATCAATCACCAGCAGCTTTTCGCCTAATGGATATTCGATGCCTGGCGTGAGCTCGCGCACATCATTGTGGTAACTTGCGGTGAACACATATTTCAGGGCGATCGCTTCTCCGTTTTCCAGACCCAGCATGACATTGTCAAAATTATCTGCAATCGACGTCACTCTGGCCGGCAGCTTTAGTTGCACGCGCTTCATCACCGTGCCGTCTGCACTTTTGAAAAATACCACCTCACCCTGGTCGCTGATGCGCAGCGCAACTTCGCCAAGCTCTTCTACACCTATGTAGAGTGTCTTGCCACTACCAGGCACGGTATATTCACTGACCTGATGAATCTGCGCGGACTCAAACATCGGAATGACAACATAGAGCAGATAAAAGAAAATCAGCAAAATCGCAGCAATCACGCTTATGCCGCCAACACCGACAAAATAACGGGCGAGCTGATCTTTAAACGCACGGCGGCGGTAGCGGGGGTTGTGACGTGTTTGCAGGGTCGGTTGTGGCATGGGCGCGAGTCTACTGGCGAAATATTACGCTGATGTTACGAAATATGACAATTTTATTGCTGTGGCCCAAAATAGCCGCCGACGCAGCCAGAATGCAGCTCAAGCAAATGCGCGATGTCCAGATCATCTTCGATTACCAGTACTCTACCGGACATGATTTACCTCTTTAACCAGCCACATATGTATCAATTCTAACGCTCCGTCTAGTCTGGTTAATATAAACCACGAAACCATCACAGCCGGCAATATCAACAACGCGCGCTGCGGACGACTGTGCGAGAATATCCTGACTATGGCGAACCAGCACACCACCTGCGTTTATCTCGGCGAGGCACTGGTGAGGTATAATTTCGGCACCCGTCATCCTTTTGGGCCCTTGCGCCAGCGGGTCTTTAGCAATGCTTTTTACCAGCAGCGACTCGATCAGCGCGTTGCGGTACTCGCGCCAGTAGTGGGCAGCGCCGAGCTGCTATTGCTGTTTCATACCGCCGAATACATCAAACGTATACACCAGCAGTCCAGACTTGGTGTTGGTTATCTGGATCAGGGTGACACTCCGGCATTCATCGGGGTTTATGAAGCAGCATTGGCCGTGGTCGGTACCAGTGTTGCCGCCAGTGAACAGATCATGCGGGGACATTATCGCCACGCCTTCGTTCCCATCGCCGGCCTACACCACGCGCGACGCGATGCTGCTGCCGGTTTCTGCGTATTTAACGACTGTGGCGTGGTGATTGAACATTTGCGCAAACAGCACCGGCTCAAACGCATCGCTTATGTTGACATCGATGCGCACCATGGCGACGGTTTGTTCTACAGTTTTGAAGACGACGCGGATATCATTATTGTCGATAGCCATCAGGACGGGCGTACGCTTTATCCTGGCACCGGCCGCATCGACGAAACCGGTAGCGGCAAAGCGGTCGGTAGTAAACTCAATATTCCACTCGCGCCTGGCACAGATGATCGACAATTCATGTCGCTATGGCCCGGACTGGAAGACTTTATCCGCAAGCGTAAACCAGAGTTTATTATGCTGCAGGCCGGTGCTGATAGCCTCGCCGGTGATCCCATCACCCAGCTGGCGCTAAGTGAGCAGTCTCATCAATACGTCACAAAGCGTTTATCCGCGCTCGCCGATGAAATATGTGAGGGAAGATTACTGGTAATGGGTGGTGGTGGCTACAATCCTGATAATATTGCAGCCGCCTGGACAGCAGTTGTGACTGCGCTGAGCACTACATAGCCACTGGTACGAACTCAGCTACGAGACATACGTCGCATCATTCGGTGTTAATTTTAAAAATAATCCCAGTGCTGCGAGCAACAAGGCGGCACTGGTAATAATCGCAACCGGATAATACAGGTTACCCGCCAACTCCAGCTGGCCATACTTGATCACCATAATCAGACCTTCCAGTGACAGCGCGACACAAACCGTGCCGATAAATCTTGGCAGTGTGCGGCGCAGGCTCACTATGACATCATGTTCCGCCTTATTTTTTCCGTATTCCATATGCACTACCATCGCCAGCTCGAACACGGCTAATGCAATCACACCCGTGTTAATGCTCTTTAAAAATATCTGCATAACATCTGCGCCCTTAACAATATCTCCGGCCACCATCACAAACATGGATACAAGAATTGCACCAGACAGACCAAAAAACATAATCGAAAATATTCTGGCGAATATTGAACGCACAGAGTCATTACAGAATAATCGAGACATACCAGACCTTCTATCAATAATTTATAATCAGAAATGTATAACCAGAACTTCAAACGCAGCCTGGCCTGCGGCACACCCGCTCTCAGATGGCAGAACTTAGTCCACATGCCTGCCTGATTGTTCAGTTAAGGAAGCTATGATGAATTCTTCCATGAATTACCAGAGCACAACAAAGATCAAATTCGATTTGTATTTTTCTTAATTTACAATAACTTATCAACCAACCATGATGGCAGCACATGAATGCGCCGCAAAAACCATGAATTAATCAGAGTTTCCTTAATATTTACCCACGGCCATTAAGTGACAGCTGGACATCTGAGTCTGAATCCAGACTCAGTATTTTTAATACGGCTGTCTTCTTGTCGTTCCCGCGCATTCTTGGCGGGAATCACGCGAATATAAAACTGGATTCCCGCCAGAAGCATACGGGAATAACGGAAAACACAAGAAATCTTTTTAAGTCAGTGCCACTCTACTCTGACTCCAGATACCAACTATCAGGCTGTAGTGACGGGCTCCGCGTGCTGCTCTTTAATAATTAAAAGATCAGGCAAAATTTCTTTAAACAGCTGGACAAGTTGTGGATCAAAATGTTTACCACTCAGCCCGGATATTTCCGTCAGCGCATCTTCTACGCTCCATGCTGATTTGTAAGGTCGCTCTGAAGTCAGGGCATCGAATACATCGGCGAGTGCAACAATTCGCCCTACCAGCGGAATAGCCTCACCTTTGAGCCCGTTCGGATAACCACTGCCATCCCATTTTTCGTGATGCGTCAGTGCAACCAGCCGCGACATTTCCATAAGCTCAGAATGATGGCCCGACAGTATCTCGGCACCTATAGTCACGTGAGTTTGCATGGTCGCCCATTCCTCGGCATCAAGTTTGCCGGGCTTCAGCAGAATACTATCGGGAATACCAATCTTGCCGATATCGTGCATCGGACTGGCATTGAGCAATAGTTCTGTCTCGTCAGCACTCATCCCCGCCGCCTTACCCAGTAGCTGGGAATATTTACTCATGCGAATAATATGCAGCCCGGTTTCATTGTCGCGGTATTCAGCCGCGCGACCCAGACGCCGGATGATTTCCATACGTGTTTCCTGGAGCTCATCGGCTTTTTCCTGCAGTTGCTGAGTACGTTCCAGCACTTTTTGTTCCAGCACTTCGTTTTGTCGCCGAACCTCATTGTGCAGACAGCGCACTTCCAGCAGATTATGAATTCGACTCAGTACCTCGACTCGCTCAAACGGTTTGGTGAGAAAGTCTTTTGCGCCCGAATTGAGTGCGCGCAAGCGGGTATCGAGGTCGGCCTGCGCGGTCAGCACCAGTATCACCGGATACTGTCCCTGCTCATCTTCAGTATCCCTGAGTTGTGCCATCACCTCAAAACCATCCAGCTGCGGCATATTGATATCAAGCAAAATCATGTCAAACTGGTGGTGTTGATATAATCCTTCCACCGCCACCGGATCAGTTGTGGTGTGTAAATTAGTATAACCACTCTTTTCCAGCAGGCGCTGTAGAAGCAGTGCGTTGGCCGGCTCATCATCCACAATTAAAATGCTGGCCGCTTTGATATTAGTCGTGGGCATGCTCATTCATCCTCGATTCAAGCACTGTGTCGATAGTACGTAGTAATTCTTTAATATTATAGGGTTTGGTTAAATAGGCATACGCGCCCGCAGCCAGCAACTTTTCAATTTGACGCCTGGTCGCATCAGCACTAATAATCACTACCGGAATCTCCTGAGTTTCGGGGCGAGATTTCAACCGCGCCAGAACTTCATCTCCCATCAGATCCGGCAGGTGCAAATCCAGCAGAATGATATCCGGTCTGCGCTGCAGGGCAAGATCGAGCCCCAGCTCGCCCTCCATGGCTGCAAGCAGTTCAATGTGTGGCCGGCGCGACAAGGCAACTTCTATTAAACGCATATTGGCGATGTTGTCTTCAATGTACAATAGCGTAGCAGGTGCAAGCTGCCCGGCTTCAGGTTGTCTGGTGGCTCCATGATTCGCCTGCTCACCAGACTCCTGCCCGGTGAGTCCGTCAATCAAGGGCAGTTCCACCCAGAACGTACTGCCGATACCCGGTTCGCTATCCAGCCCCAGCATCCCGCCCATCGCTTCGACCAGCGCTTTACTCAATGCCAGGCCGATGCCGCTGCCCTGAACCCCACTTCCCTCAGCACCAAGGCGCTCAAACGGTTCAAATATACGATGACATCCTTCTTCAGTGATACCCGGACCGGTGTCACTAATGCTGATACGAATAATGCCTGCGCGTTTCTCAGCGAAGAACAAAGTGATGCTACCGCCATCGTGATTATACTTGACAGCATTAGACATCAAGTTCAATAACACCTGTTTCAGGCGTTGCAAGTCAGCAAGCACGTGGACACCGTCTTCATCAGGAACAGCATAGTTGAGTTGAATGTTACGCTCGTTCGCCAGCGGGCGGATCATGCCCCAGGCGTCTTCCAGCACACGGCGCACCTGTACCGGTTCTGGCGACAGGTTCTGACGACCGGATTCGATACGGGCAATATCCAGTACCTCGTTGATCAGGTCAGTCAGATGTCGGCCCGCTTTTTTGATGATATGAGCAACGCTTTCCTGCTCATCTGGACTACTACACTCTTCCATTTCGAGAATCTGGCCAAAGCCCAGGATAGCATTCAAGGGGGTGCGCAATTCATGGCTCATCCGTGACAGAAAATCACTCTTGGCGCGGTTAGCCTTCTCCGCGATTTCCTTCGCCTTAAAAAGCTCGGCCTGCATTTCACGCCCATGTTCAGCGCTACGTTTGGCATAAATAATAGAACCAAAACTGGTAGTGAATGGTTGCAGAAATTCGACGAGTTCATCGTCGTAACCCTCGGGACGATTAGCAATGCCGTACATGCCAACCATCTCGCCACCATAATAAACGGGTACACCAAGGAAAGCATCGAGCGCTGGATGCCCCTCAGGCAAGCCACCGCGCCGCGGATCATCACTCGGCAGATTACTGATTACCACTTTACCGCTGCTGATTGCTGCGCCAAACAGGCTTCTGAGATTACGAAATTCCATACCCTGAGGTGCATTTTCATCGTAAAAACGTCGTGTCGCATCATCCCAGGCAATATTGGTAATTGCGCGGGTCTTTAAGTAGGGCGCGCCCTCATTGTCATACAATATCTCACCGATAAAGCCATAACTGCTTTGTGTCAGCTCCAGTACTTTCTGCAGGTAATGCTCTGCAATGGCGACCAGATTCTCATCCTCCATAAACTGCCTCATTCCCTGCCACAAAGTGTCGAGCAACTTGCGTTGATCTGCAAGACTCTTTTGCAGCGTGTGGCGCTCTGTAATATCGCGCACAATACCGGTAAATATTCGGCGATCAGCCAGCTTGACTTCTGCCACCGAAAGCTCCATAGGAAAAACCGAGCCATCTTTGCGTTGACCTGTTACTTCACGACCAATACCAATCACTCTGGCCCCACCACCGTTGCGATAGCTGGCCAGATAACCGTCATGGCTCTCCGCATAAGGCTGCGGCATCAACATCTTTATATTGTTACCAACAACTTCACTAGCCGAGTAACCAAACATTTTTATGGCAGCATGGTTACAGGTTTCCACAATGCCCAGTTCATTTATGGTGATAATGCCATCAACCGCATTATCAACGATGGCACTGATATGCGCTTCGCGGTCATGTAATTGTTGCTCATTTTGCTTACGGTCAGTAATGTCGCGCACAATGGAAATGAAATGCGAAGATGAGTTTTCATTGGTGATCAACTGAAGAAATACATCCACAGGTGTGTCATGTCCATCTTTATGACGGTGCGTGGTTTCGAATCGTAACGAGCTTTGCGTCCCATCCAGGAGTGGCGCAATCAGCGCCTGGAATTGCGCGCTATCTAATTCGGGTTTTATATCAACCGGCGTCATCTGCATCAACTCATCGTCGCTGTAACCAACCTGTTGTTGCGCGCCCTGATTAAAGTAGAAGAATCGCAGACTCTCTGCATCGAACATAAACACACAATCCAGAGTTTGATCGAGAGTGTTTTTAAACTCATTCAGTTTTGCCTCTACAGCATGTCGCTGCGTAATATCACGCACGAAACCCGTAAATACGATTCGGTTATCCATCCGCAGCGTACTGATGGCCACCTCCATTTGAAAGCTACTACCATCCTTGCGTAACCCGGTTATCTCGCGGGTAATACCCGAAACACTGGTATCATCGGTACATGCACAATTTTGCATATAACCGGTATACTCGCTGTAATAAGGTTCTGGCATAAGTAATTTGAGCCCTTTGCCAGCAAGCTCCGCAACGGTATAACCAAAAAGATGTTCTGCCGCGCGGTTATACGATTCAATCATGCCGTGCTGGTCGATCGTGATAATGCCATCAACTGCATTGTCCAGCACTGACTGTATAAAAATCGTACTTCGATAGAGCGCCTGCGCTTCCTGTTCTTTGTTGACTATTTCATCAGAGGCTCTTTTGCCAGCAAGGCGAAGCTCCATAGCATCCACCACCAGTGCAGCAAGGTCCTTGAGCACATTGTGTTGTTCCCCGGACAAGGTTCTCGGTTGTTGATCAAAAACACAAAGACTGCCCAGCTTGAAACCATCGTGAGTGATGAGTGGCGCACCGGCATAGAAACGAATATTAGGATCTGTTGTGACCAGAGGGTTATTCGCAAAGCGAGGATCAGCGGTAGCATCCTCAATAACCATCGGCTGATCACCCATAATGGTATGCGCACAAAAGGCTATTTCACGTGGTATTTCTTCAGCATCAATACCATGATGTGATTTAAACCACTGGCGACTCTCATCCACCAATGAGACCAGGGACACTGGGACCTCAAGACAGGTAGCAGCCATGCGGGTAATTCGGTCGAAAGCTTCCTCGGGTGAGGTATCCAGAATCTGATAACGTCTAAGGGCCGCAATGCGATCTGCTTCATTTTCAGGCACAGGGTACTGGCGAGTATTACCAGTATAGTTCTTTGGCATAGTACTCCGGCAAGAGAGGCAATGCTTAAGCGTACTGGAAAAAACAAAGTTCGTAAACCGCGACTATCAGCTGCGGCAGCATGACCCCGCCATACCTACCAGGACTGCCGTATACTGCGATTTCAAGCCTGACTAAGATTTTACTTATCAGCACCATAAACACAGACGCAGTTAAATTCAGCTACTTTCAACATTACTTGATTCACCAGGCCGGCTAAATTACCATAAATTTAATGTGGGATTAAACAGAATACCAATCGCCTGAAACGCTTTGCTGCGACTATAATAAAACGCATTTGCAGTCGCGTTGCTAATGTAATTTGCACGCTGCAATAGCGCGTACCAGGATCTTAATAAAGGAAATGATGAGGAATAGATGATGGATTACGAATACGGTTACGAAGACAACACGCTCAGTGTCTACTCTTTTCAGCCGACCCGAACAATGCATAGCCCTTTTTTACGTAACCTTTTGAAAAATACTGCTAGTGGCCTGGCTTTGCCACCTAAGATAATCTTTCCAGGTATCCTCTCGCCGTATCCATCAGATTTTCAGGCTGGCTGTTCTGCGCTAACTGATCCAGCCTTTGTTCTCGGCTCGCTTTGCGTACCAGAGCAAAAATACCGCCACTCCCACTGGCATAACCATCATCATGACGATTTCAAACTGGCTCAAGGCTGACTTCGCATAACACCAACTGCGTGTACCATGGTCACAATCACTCCGAGCAGTGACAGCACAAACACATAGCTCGCCGCCGATTTTCTGAATAATAAAAGACAACCAAGTACACCACCGAACACAGCTGACGCACTGGCATCCATTTGCATAAAGAAATTAATGCCACCCATGATATTCCAGATCAGAGTGGCGACACTGACCACCCAGAAGTTCCAGTGAATACTGTTCGTTGTATTATTGTTCACGCTGCCTCCTGCTGTGTGCCTGATTAGTTACTGCGTATTTTTATTCCGAATCTGGAAGCACTGCTGTTATCTACACTACCGCCCTGAGCATTTACGAATTTTGTTTTGATCCGGACTTTTTATCAACAATCAGAGCATCATTCCGATGCTCTGACGTATTTATTGTAAAGCCCTGGCCATGCCGTTTGACCAGTCTGCCAGAAAATTATGAATTGATTCGATGAAATCAGGATCCTCCTCAGTTTTATCAATGGTGCAATGAATTATAATCTTTTGACTTGCTTCATTAAATGTAATAGTCCACGCCAGTGCGTGAGGACAATTAAGCAGTGAGAATCGGACACCATATTTTATTACATCGCGTCTGATATTAAACAGTCCCCAGAGGCAGTAGATCTCGGCCTCGTTTTCGTTATGAGCGGCCACACTATCAATAGCTGCGCATAAGCCTGTCAGGCTATCTATAGATAATAAACTCTTTAAATAATCGAGATCCAAACCAGGACTGTGTACTTCTCTAAAAAACTCCACTCTCATATTCCTCGGCAGAGTTCACATATAACACAGAACCAGCCAGCACTAAATAAACGGATCAGTTTAAACCGCCCCAGTCTGACGCACACGAGTGCAGCGAATAACCCACATGCCACAACGCATAACGGCGCAATACCTGTTACTTATTGCGCTCGATTACGATGAGCCTCCGACACGAGCTTTCGGTGATGATGAATAGAACGTTGGGCCTGGCACCTCAGGCCTGGCTATGACCGCTGAAAGTTTCTCAAATCAGACCACGCTCGGCAAACGACACTACTGTATCACCCACAATAACATGATCGAGCACACGAATATCGACCAGCGCCAGCGCTTCCTTGAGCTTGCGCGTGATATGCTCGTCTGCGCCGCTCGGTTCTGCTATACCGGAAGGGTGATTGTGGGCGAAGATAACCGCAGCCGCATTCTTTTTCAACGCCTGCTTGACCACTTCACGCGGATACACACTGGCACCATCGATGGTGCCGTAAAACATTTTGTCAAAACTGATCACCCGGTTACGATTATCCAGAAACAAACAGGCAAACACTTCCTGGGCGCAGCTTTGTAATTGTGAACTGAGATAGCGCTGTGTATCCTGCGGACTGCACAAGGCATCACCGCGCTGCAGGTTTTCCAGTAAATGTCGTCGCGCCATTTCCAGTACCGCCTGCAACTGCGCATATTTGGCGCGCCCCAGGCCATGCTGTTTGCAGAACTCGGTTTCACTGGCGGCGAGTAAATGCTTAAGACCGCCGAAATTGACTAAGAGCTCGCGCGCCAGATCCACTGCGGTGAACCCGGTGACGCCAGTGCGTAGAAATATCGCCAGCAATTCGGCATCGGAGAGTGCGTCAGCACCACGACTGAGGAGTTTTTCGCGAGGGCGTTCGTCGACTGGCCAGTCATGTATTGTCATGATTCTTCCCTGAACATGGTGAAATCCTGATGGTACTCAGCACCACTGCCGCTGTAAAGCCAGAGCGCTGAATCTGCTAAACTGCGCCTATGGCCAAGGCTCACACATCTCTGTTCGGCAAACATATTCTACTCGGCATCAGCGGTGGTATTGCCGCGTATAAAAGCGCCGAGCTGACCCGGCGTCTGCGTGATACCGGTGCCGAAGTGCGCGTGGTGATGACTCAGGCAGCGACCCAGTTCGTGACGCCACTGACCTTTCAGGCGCTCTCGGGCCATGCCGTGCACAGCGAGCTGCTGGACGCAAACTCCGAAGCTGGTATGGGCCATATCGAACTCGCGCGCTGGGCCGACGCGGTGCTGATCGCGCCGGCCAGCGCCAATACCATCGCCCGTCTCGCCCAGGGTCGCGGCGATGATCTGCTCAGCACGCTGTGCCTGGCCACCACCGCGGCCATCGCCTACGCGCCTTCGATGAATCGAGTCATGTGGGCCGATACCGCCACCCAGAGTAATTGCGCAACCCTGACCGCACGCGGTTACACCCAGCTTGGCCCGGCCAGCGGCGTTCAGGCCTGCGGTGAAATCGGCGAAGGCCGGATGCTGGACGG
This sequence comes from Gammaproteobacteria bacterium, assembly GCA_030148865.1. Classification (GTDB taxonomy): domain Bacteria; phylum Pseudomonadota; class Gammaproteobacteria; order SZUA-229; family SZUA-229; genus JASBSR01. Next base: position 14,283 of record JASBSR010000002.1, on the reverse strand, counting down.
CGACGACCTGGTTAGCGCACTGGCAAGCATATTTCGAACCGGCATTTTGCAGGGCCAGCGAGTGCTGATCACCGCTGGCCCAACGCACGAGGCGATCGATCCGGTGCGCTACCTTGCCAATCGCAGCTCCGGCCGCATGGGCTTTGCCCTGGCCCGGGCAGCGCACGAAGCCGGTGCCGCAGTCACCCTGATCGCCGGCCCCTGCGCGCTCGCGACACCCGCCGATGTCGAACGCATCGACGTTGTCACCGCCGCCGAGATGCTGGCAGCAGTGCAGCAGCGAACCCCCGCCTGCGATATTTTTATCGCCAGCGCAGCGGTTGCAGATTATCGTCCGGCTGAAATCATCGGCCAGAAAATCAAAAAGTCAGCGGCTGAAATTCAGCTCACGCTGGTGCGCAATCCAGATATTCTGGCAACAGTCGCGACCAGTTCGCCGCGACCATTCGTGGTCGGTTTTGCTGCTGAAACCGAGGCACTGGTCGACAATGCTCGCGACAAGCTGGCACGCAAACAGCTCGACCTGATCGCCGCCAACGATGTCAGTGGCACAGACATTGGCTTCGGCAGCGATTACAATGCCCTGCAGGTGATCTGGCCCAACGGTGAGCAGTCGCTGCCGCGGGCGCGTAAGGCCACCATTGCGCGGCAGCTGATTGGACTGATCGCACATCATTACCACAAGAAGCAGCATGAAAAAAATACAGCTTAAGATTCTGGACCCACGTCTCGGTAAAACGATTCCACTGCCTGCCCACGCCACCGCAGGGTCGGCCGGCATGGATCTGCGCGCCTGCATCGATAACACACTGGTGCTCAACCCCGGCGCTACCGAGCTCATTGCTACTGGCATCGCGATTCATATCACTGACCCCGGTCTGGCAGCCACTATTTTGCCGCGTTCCGGTCTGGGCCATAAACACGGTATTGTGCTCGGCAATCTGGTCGGTCTCATCGATTCGGATTATCAGGGGCAGCTGTTTGTGTCCTGCTGGAATCGGGGCCAGGAAAGCTTCAACATCGAAAGCGGTGACCGCATTGCCCAGATTGTGTTTGTTCCAGTCGTGCAGGCCGAATTTGAAGTTGTCTCTGAGTTTTCTACCAGCCAGCGTGGTAACGGCGGTTTTGGCTCCTCCGGTCGGCAATAGTCCTGATAGATACAACTTGCAGCCAGACCCGATATAAAGTGATATAAAACCCATGACCCCCCATACTATGCACCAAACTTCTAACCAGGTTTAATATTCAAAATGAACGCAATAACGGAAGAAATATTTCGCGCCTACGATATTCGCGGCGTCGTCGAAACTGCACTCACCCCAGATGCAGTGCGTCTAATTGGTCAGGCCTTTGCCAGCGAAGCGCTCAGACAAAATCAAAAAACCGTTATCGTCGGTCGTGATGGTCGACTCTCCAGCCCAGAACTGGCCAAAGTGCTGGGCGAAGGTTTGCGAGCGGGCGGTTGCGATGTCATCGACATTGGCATGGTACCCACTCCGGTACTGTACTACGCCACCCACAAACTCGAAACCGGCACCGGCATTATGGTCACTGGCAGTCATAATCCACCACAGTACAACGGTCTTAAAATGTTAATCGCTGGCAACACTCTGTATGGCGATGGCATCAGGGCCTTATATCAAAGCATTATCGATAATAAACTCGCCTCCGGTGAAGGTGCGTATTCGCATCAGGATATGGTCTCGGATTATATTAAAACCATCGTCAGCGACATCAAGTTAGCCAAACCGATGCGCATTGCGATCGATTGCGGCAACGGGGTCGCTGGCTTCATCGCACCCGAGCTGTTTCGCAAACTCGGCTGCGACATCACCGAACTGTTTTGTGATGTCGATGGGACTTTCCCCAATCATCATCCAGATCCCTCGCGTCCGGAAAATCTCAAAGACCTACAAAAGGCGATTGCGGATAATGAACTCGATATCGGCCTTGCCTTCGATGGCGATGGTGACCGTGTCGGTATCATCGATAATGAAGAGCACATCATCTGGGCCGACCGCCAGATGATGCTGTACGCGGCCGATGTGCTCAGCCGTAAACCTGGTGCACAGATTATTTTCGATGTTAAGTCCAGCACCAATCTGGCCAAAGAAATCAGTCGTCTCGGCGGCGATCCCTTAATGTGGAAAACCGGGCACTCATTCATCAAAGCCAAGATGAAAGAAACTGGTGCCGAACTCGCCGGTGAAATGTCTGGCCATGTGTTTTTCAAAGAACGCTGGTTCGGCTTTGATGACGGCCTTTATAGTGCTGCGCGCATGCTGGAAATTATCAGCCAGCGCGACGAGTCTGCCGCTGAAGTATTCGCCGAACTACCGGATAGCTTTAACACCCCTGAACTACAAATCCAGTTTCAGCAGGATGGCGCGCACTACACCTTCATGGACAAATTCAAACAAAGCGCAGATTTCGGTGATGCCGAAGTCATCACCATCGATGGTATGCGCGTTAACTATGCCGACGGCTGGGGGCTGATTCGTCCGTCCAACACCACGCCCAGTCTGGTGTTGCGCTTTGAAGCCAACAACCAGGACACACTGAACGAGATACAGGCACGTTTTAAGCAGGAGCTGCTCAAACTCGACCGCACACTGGAGCTGCCGTTCTGATTTAAATCACTGCAACACTCACTAAGTTCCGCAACAAAAAACTAATTTGCGTCACGAGCAGGTTTGCGGTGAAATAAGAACACACACAGGGGTCTCCATGGACAAACAATCAGCGCAAAATGTCGCGGGCGTACTCGCCGAAGCACTGCCTTATCTACAGCGCCTGAATAATAAAACCATCGTTATTAAATACGGTGGCAATGCCATGGTCGACGAAAAACTCAAGGCCAGCTTTGCGCAGGACATTGTTTTATTAAAGCAGGTCGGTGTGAACCCTGTCGTGGTGCATGGCGGCGGCCCTCAAATCGGCGAACTGCTGAAAAAAATGGGCAAGGAATCCACTTTTATCGACGGCATGCGTGTCACTGATAGCGAAACGATGGATGTGGTCGAGATGGTGCTCGGCGGCCTGGTAAATAAAAGCATTGTGAGTTTAATTAATCACAACGGTGGCCACGCAGTCGGCCTTACCGGTAAAGACGGTGGCCTGATTCGCGCCAGAAAAATGAACATCACGCGCAAAACTCCAGAACTGGAAGCGCCCGAAATTATCGACCTTGGTCATGTAGGCGAAGTCACGGCAATTGACCCGGCGATTGTACACATGCTCGACAAGGGCGAGTTCATTCCTGTGATCGCGCCTATCGGGGTCGGCGATGATGCCGCCACCTACAATATTAACGCGGACATTGTTGCCGGCAAACTTGCCAGCGTGCTGGGCGCGGAAAAATTATTATTATTAACCAATACCCCTGGGGTACTGGATAAGGCCGGCAAGACCCTGACCGGTCTGTCTCTGGATGCAATTCAGAAGCTGATTGCAAACGGGTCCATTGCCGGCGGTATGCTACCAAAAGTCAATTGCGCCACTGATGCGGTCAGGACCGGGGTGAAAACAGCGCACATCATTGATGGTCGGATTGCACATTCTGTGCTGCTGGAGCTGCTCACCGACGAAGGCGTTGGTACGCTGATTAAAAGCTGAGACACCGTTTTTCCAACCCAGACCTTAATGGCACTGACTTAAGCGTAATAAGGCCTGGGAGTCGTCATTCCGGTATGTTTTTGGCCGGGATCCATTGCTTTAAACAGGTCGACTCCCGCCAGCAGCATGCGGGAATAACGAAATTGTCCTTGATGTGCTCTTAAGCAAGCGCCATTCAACCCAGACCTGTATTTTTCAGCCAGCGCCTAGCGCTGCTTATGTTGCTCTGCTTTAAGTTCACGAAAACGTTCGATATAACCGTTGAATTGTAGACTCACCGCCTGACGCTTGTCTATATGGCCGCGCATCACCTCATCCTGCGTTTCGAGCTGGCGTTGCTCGCGAAGTATTTTGTCAGTCAATGTTTCCGGCACAGGTTTATTCTGAGTCTTTAATGACTGTACCAGCTTCTCACTGGCAGCGAGCTTATTACGCGAGTCGTCTATAATCGATGTCGACAGCTTGATCTGCGAATCAACGGCATCCAGCCTGGCATCACGCGCTGCGACCAGATCCCGCTCGGTGGTATAGGTGTCGAGCAACACGCGATCACGCAGGCGCTGTTCAGCGAGCGTTTGCTCTTCCTGCTGTTTAATCGCTTCCTGTTGCAGCCTTGCCGCGCGCTGGGCATCAGTTTCCGCCGCTTTCACTTTCCTGACCGCGAGCCCCTGATCATTCATTTCCCTGTGCTCTTTATTGAGATACTGTGCAGGAATTGCATCACCGTAATGCACCTGTCCATTTTCATCGGTCCATTTATACATTTTCGCCGCTGCAGGCACGGCCGCGAGCATGACAATTGCAAACATGAAACTGGGCCAAAACTGATTTCGCATCACAAAACTCCCGGGTTGATCGTTTTTAGGGAACCTCTGATTTCATTCAGAGTTCCGCGCAGCACGTAATTATATGCCACCCTTTTTAGTGATTTAAGTCACTAAAAACACAGAGAACTAAAAATCATATTTTTTGATTTTACTCGAGCGGTCCGTGCCCGCATCTCTGCAGGGCCCGCTCAAGCTGCTCAAAAACGCTCGGAACGTTTTTGTCGTGCTGAAAGCTCCTGAATGGAATTATTCGGAGCCTCCCTGGAGTATAGACCCGGATAAATCGACCTGCAGTCGAAATACCACGACTCCGGCACAATCGGGCTATCATAGCCCAGAGATGTTCTGCCGGTAAGGTTTCAATGCTCGAACAAATAGTCATTTTTGCAATTTCGCTGATCGCCAATGCGTTTTCTGCACTCAGCGGTGGCGGTGCTGGCCTGATCCAGCTACCTGTACTGATATTTTTCGGCCTGCCTTTTGGCCTCGCGCTCGCCACCCATAAGGTTGCGACTGTTGCGCTTGGCATCGGCGCAACCCTACGACATTTACGCGCCAGTCACATGGAGCGCCACTTTGCCGTATTCATGGTCGTCACCGGGCTTCCCGGCGTGTTTATCGGTGCCAGCTTTATTCTACTGGTGCCCAGCCGCAGCGCAGAAATCGCCCTCGGCCTGCTCACACTGGGCCTCAGTGTGTACTCATTTTTTTCACCGCAACTGGGCCAGACCTGTCAACCACTACACCGTGACCGTCGCGGCTATATCATCGGTGGCAGTGTGATGTTTCTCATCGGGGTACTCAATGGTTCATTGACATCGGGTACCGGGCTATTTGCCACCCTCTGGCTGGTGCGCTGGTTTGGCATGGATTATAAACGCGCCGTTGCCTACACTCTGGTTCTGGTCGGCCTGTTCTGGAATGCCACTGGCGCGATTACGCTGGGCATGCTCGGCGACATTTACTGGTTATGGATCCCGGCTTTGCTACTGGGTTCGGTGCTTGGCGGTTATCTGGGCGCGCATCTCGCCATTGTCAAAGGTAATGCATTGATCAAACGCAGCTTCGAACTGGTGACCTTGTTGATTGGGGTGAAGTTGATACTGGGCTGAAAAGCTACAAGCTAAAATCATTAGTCCGCAAATAACGCAAATAAACGCGAATTTAATGCAACACGATTCACCCTCGGCGCCAGTCTCAACCCTTCAGATGTTCATGAAATATTTATCGCGAGAGCAGTGCGTGTAGCAGCAGTTACCCCATCTGGATTTTTGTGTTCATTTGCGTTATTTGCGGATAAAGCTTTTATGCTTTGTTATTCACACCCCGTACCTTTCACGATAGGTGCGCATCGCCGCCAGCTGCTCGGCAGACTGACCGCTGGCGGCAAGATAATCGATCAGATCGGTCATGGTAATAATGCTATACACATCAACCTTGTAATCACGCTGCACTTCCTGGATCGCGGACAACTCGCCCTTGCCCTTTTCCTGTCGATCCAGCGCGATCAGCACCGCACAGGTTTTGGCACCGGCGGCATCAATAATATCCACCGCCTCACGGATCGCGGTCCCCGCCGTGATCACATCATCAACGATCAGCACATCCCCCCTGAGCGCGGCGCCGACAATATTGCCCCCTTCACCATGATCCTTGGCTTCTTTGCGATTGAAGGCGTAAGGCTTGTCGATCTGGTACCCGGCGGCGAGCGCGACCGCGAGTGCCGCGACCAATGGGATACCTTTGTAAGCCGGACCGAAAAGAATGTCGTAATGAATATCCTGAGTCACCAGTGCCGAGGCGTAGGCATTGCCCAGCGCGGCCAGCGCACCACCACTATTGAACAGGCCCGCATTGAAAAAATATGGACTGACACGGCCAGATTTAAGTGTGAACTCGCCAAAGCGCAGCACGTCGTGTTTCAGCGCCAGCTCGATAAACTGCTGTTTGTATTTATGCATTTTCGTTTCCTGGGGTCGAACATAGGAGAGTTCTGATTTATTCAGACCCTGGGTAGATTATAACGGCGCTGGCACAGATGTGACAGCACAGGTATCATGCGGCGCATGAAAATCATCTCCGCCAACACCAACGGCATTCGCGCCGCCGCCCGCAAAGGTTTTTTTGACTGGTTGCAGAAAGTAAACGCCGATGTCATCTGCATTCAGGAAACCAAAGCGCAAAAACATCAGCTCACCGATCCGATGTTTAGCCCGGCAGGATATCACTGCCATTACCACGATGCCGAAAAAAAAGGCTACAGCGGGGTAGCGATTTACAGCAAGGTGAAGCCCAAAAAAATTATTGAAGGTCTGGGCTGGCACGATATCGATATTGAAGGCCGTTATCTGGAGTTTCAGTTCGAAAAGCTCAGCGTGATTTCGCTGTATATGCATTCTGGTTCATCCAGCGAAGAACGGCAGGCACTGAAGTTTGATTTTATGGAACGCTTCATGCCCTATTTGCAAAGCCTGCGCCGCAAACGCCGTGAATTTATTATCTGCGGTGACTGGAACATTGCGCATAAAAAAATTGATATCAAAAACTGGCAAAGCAATCAGAAAAACTCGGGCTTTCTCCCGGAAGAGCGCGCCTGGCTGGATGTATTATTCGACGAAGCCGGTTTTGTCGATGCATTTCGTGTGGTCAATCAGAACACACATCAATACACCTGGTGGTCAAACCGGGGACAGGCCTGGGAAAATAATACCGGCTGGCGCATTGATTATCAGATCATCACGCCCAATCTGGCACCTTTAGTCAAGAAAGCTGCTATCTACAAAGATGAGCGGTTTTCAGATCATGCACCGTTGATCATTGATTACGATTACGAACTGAGTTAAGTGACAGCACACAACCAGCCCACGCAGCACAAAAAATCCTGGCGACAGGTAATAACAGCGCTGCTCAGCGGTCGCATGGTATTCGCCTTTGTCATGGGTTTTTCCAGCGGCCTGCCGCTATTGCTCACGGGTTCGTTATTACAGGCGTGGATGGTCGCAGACGGCATCGACCTCGGCACGATCGGTCTGTTCGCACTGGTCGGTCTGCCCTACACCCTCAAATTTATCTGGGCACCGGTCATGGATCGCTATGTCCCTGCCTTACTCGGTCGGCGTCGCGGCTGGTTATTGATCTGGCAGATCGCACTCGCGATCTCAATCGCATTGCTGGCGCTTTCCAATCCTGCACAAATGTTACTGATGACCGCAGTTGCAGCGCTACTGCTAAGTTTTTTCTCAGCCAGTCAGGACATCGTCATCGATGCCTATCGGCGTGAATCAATGAGCGATGACGAACAGGGCATGGGCGCCTCACTCTATGTTGGCGGCTATCGCACTGGTATGTTACTCGCCTCGGGCGGTGGCTTAATCCTCGCAGAATTTATTCCGTTTCAATCGGTGTACCTGATCATGGCGGCGGCCATGCTACTCACCGTCATCGCAACGCTACTGGCGCCGGAACCCGACATGCAACATGGCCGCCCGCAAACCATCAGCAAAGCCGTGATCGAACCTTTTCTCGAATACTTTAATCGTGACTATGCCATCGCGATACTAGGTTTTATCCTGCTCTACAAAATCGGTGACATCATGGCTAGCCAGATGACCACACCTTTGTATCTTGATCTTGGTTTCAGCACCGGTGAGATTGGCGGCATTGTCAAACTGTTTGGTTTTTCTGCCGTGCTCACAGGCACCCTGGTCGGTGGTTTATTCATCATGCGCATCGGCATTTACGCCAGCCTGCTCTGGTTTGGCGTATTACAGGCAGTGTCGACTGCCGGCTTTGCGCTGCTCGCCATCGTGGGCCACAGTCCACTCTGGCTGGCAGCCGTGGTCGCATTTGAAAATTTCAGCGGCGGTCTTGGCACCGCCGCCTATATTGGTTTTATGGCCACCCTGACCAATAAAAAATTCACCGCCACACAATATGCACTGTTAACAAGTTTCATGGGCATGCCGCGCGTGTTCGCCGCCGCTCCCACCGGCTATCTCGCCGACAGTATTGGCTGGACCTCATTCTTTATTTTGTGTGCAATGATCGCCATTCCGGGGATACTGTTGCTGATCTGGCTCAATCGTCGCCTGCACATTGAGCACTAACCATGAGCGATCTGCCAGCATCACCGCTAGCTCTTTATATCCACATTCCCTGGTGCGTGCGCAAATGCCCGTACTGTGATTTCAATTCACATCAGCCAAAAACCCCCATCAATGAAGCCGCTTATGTGCAGGCATTGATACACGACCTCGATGTCGAACACGAGCTCACGGGCAACCGTGAACTCCAGAGTATATTTTTAGGTGGCGGCACACCCAGCTTATTTTCGGCTGACAGTGTCGGCGATATTCTCAACGCAGTGAACCAGCGCTACACATTTGCAAACAATACTGAGATTACGCTAGAAGCCAACCCCGGCACTTTCGAGCAGGAAAAATTCAACGGCTTTCGCAGCGCCGGTGTCAATCGTTTATCGATTGGCATTCAGAGTTTCAACCCCACCGCATTACAGCGACTAGGACGCATTCACAGTGACGCTGAAGCCCGCAGTGCAATTGCGACTGCAAAACGCGCTGGCTTCGATAATATCAATCTGGATTTAATGTTTGCCCTGCCCGAACAAACACTCAGTGAAGCCATTGCCGATGTGCAGAGTGCCTGCGATTATGAAGTGTCACATATTTCGCATTACCAGCTCACACTCGAAGCCAATACTTTATTTTACAAACGGCCGCCCGTGTTGCCGGAAAGCGAACTGATGTGGGATATGCAGGAAGCCTGTCAGCAGTTACTAGCAAAAAACCATTATCAGCAATATGAAGTCTCAGCGTATTCGCAACAGCGCCCCTGCGCGCACAATTTAAATTACTGGCATTTTGGTGACTATCTCGGTATTGGCGCGGGCGCGCATGGTAAACTCGGCGAACCGGAACAACAACGCATCCAGCGTCGCTGGAAACGTCGCCAGCCACAGGACTACATGCAACACGCACTCAAAGGTGAAGCCCTGTCTGGTGAATCCACCTTAAATAAAGAGGAACTGGTGTTCGAGTTTTTGATGAATGCTTTGCGTTTGCCTGAAGGCGTAGCAACATCACTATTCACTCAGACCACCGGTTTAACCCGCCTGGATCTGGATGCTGCCTGTGCGCACATCGATAAAGAATTAATATCGATAGATGACGCGGGCATTAAAACCACGGCCATGGGTTTTCGGTTTTTGAACAGCGTGCTGGAAAAATTACTCTGAAATAAAACCTTATAGCAAACTGCAATTCATCAAAGGTCACAGACAAAACCAGAGTATCGTCACCAGCATTGTCATTCCGGCGCATGCCGGAATCTAGCAAGCCCAACAACACGCTGAACAAAACACCTGGATTCCGGTAGTCACCGGAATGACAGACAACGCTAACGCTGGGTAATATTATCCAGTACTTTTTGCTGTTCTACCTGCTTTTGATTCATCATACCCTTGAGCGCATTCGCCTGTTCCACCATCTGTTTCATGCCCCCGGGCGTGTACGGATTTCCCAGTTCTGGTGATGCTGTTACGGTGGCAGTGGTGGTGGCCTTCTTCGGGACTTTTACCGCTTCGATGGTGCTCAGATTCGGCGTCAACTGGATCAGCTCGGCTTCGCCGTGTGCAGGCAGTATATTGCTGAACTGCATAATTCCGTTAGCATCGCGCCATTTATACATCTGCACCACCGAATCCGTGGTGACTGTTTTGATGCCAGCGTCGGGTAATGCAACGCCTTTTGCAGCCGGTTTGCCAAAGTCGAGAAATCTGCCCGCAATATTATGATCACCGAGAAATATCATCGGCAAAGTGACCAGCAAAACCAGTACAACTAGCATGGAGATTATGGTGGATTTCATCTGCGCTCCCTGACAGGCTGGCGATCCCCTTGATACGCGGGCTGATACACAGTTTTATCAGAAAAGGCCTGGCGACACAAAAAACCCGGCCAGCTGTGTCCGCGATCCACGCAGAGCCTTGCCTATCGTCGTCTGTACAGGTAGAATCCACTGCCTTTTCGAACCCCGTTTCCCCGAGGAAGCCAGCATGAAACCGGAAATCCATCCGCAGTATAAAGAAGTCAGCGTCACCTGTAGCTGCGGCAACAGCTTCACTACCGGCTCGACCTACGCCAAAAACGAAATGACCATCGAGGTCTGCTCGCAGTGCCACCCGTTCTACACCGGCAAGCAGAAAGTGCTGGATAGCGCAGGCCAGATTGAGAAATTCAACAAACGCTTCGGCGCCAAGAAATAAGCCTTACCTTGTTGAATATCCTGAAAAAAGGCGCTTCAGGGCGCCTTTTTTTGTGCCTCGGCCTGCTCCTGCTGATAGTCGCCCGCGGCCAGTCTGAACCCCTCCCCAGCGCCAGTTCCAGCTGCCCCAGCCCGGCAGGACTCGCGAGCTTCAGCGTGCGTTCGGCTCATGACGGCGACACCCTCACCCTGAACGATGGCCGTAAAATCCGCCTCATCGGCATCGACACCCCCGAACTGAAACGCGGCCAGCAACCGGCACAGCCCTATGCGCGGCAGGCGCGCGACTATCTCCGCAGCTTACTGGCCCGGCATCAGCAACGTGTCGCAGTGCTGCTCGGCCGGGAAGCCAAAGATCATTATGGCCGCACCTTGGCATATCTGTTTTTCGATGATGGCAGCAGCGTTCAGGCCGCCATGCTCGCAGCCGGTTTTGCCGTGGCCATGAGTTTTCCACCCAACACCGCCTATAGCGCCTGTTATCGTGAGCAGGAAAAACTGGCACGCGCGGCGAAACGCCAGATCTGGAGTCATCCGAAATACCGCGATCGTGATGTCAGCGGGCTCGCAGCCAGCAGCCGTGGCTTTCATATTCTCCACGCTCGGGTCAACAAGATCAGTCACTCGCGGGTTGGCGTCTGGCTCAATCTCGACGGCGGCCTCGCCGTGCAGGTCAAAACAGCAGATCTGGTCAACTTCGCCCCCGGCTGGCTACAGGCCCTGCAGGGCAAAGTCGTGCAACTGCGCGGCTGGCTGCACCCTAAACTCAAACCGAAATATCACCAGCGTTTTTATCTGCAGCTGCGCCATCCCGATAACCTGCAAATACTGACCCAAGACCAGCGGTAGCATTAACCCATGAGAAAGGCAGCGAATCTTCGCCCAAGGGTCTAAAATAAAAGTATAACAAGCCACGATCACCCGAAACATCACGAAACAGCACACACCATGACCGCATCATGCAAACAACAAGCACTTGATTATCACGCCAAACCCAAACCCGGCAAAATCGCCACTGCAATTACCAAGGCCTTTACCAGTCAGAATGATCTCTCGCTGGCTTACACCCCCGGCGTCGCCGAACCCTGCCGCGCCATCGCGCGCGACCCCCAAACCGCCTACGACTACACCGCAAAAAGTAACCTGGTGGCGGTGATCAGCGACGGCACCGCAGTGCTGGGGCTGGGCAATATCGGCCCGCTGGCGAGCAAGCCGGTGATGGAAGGCAAGGCAGTCCTGTTCAAGGCCTTTGCCGATATCGACGTGTTTGATATCGAAGTCGATGCCGAATCGCCACAGGTTTTTATCGACACCGTGCGCCGCATTGCCCCCACCTTTGGTGCGATCAATCTGGAGGACATCGCCGCCCCGGCCTGCTTTGAAATCGAACGCGCGCTCATCGAACAGCTCGACATTCCGGTGATGCACGATGACCAGCACGGCACCGCGATCATTATTGCCGCTGCCCTGCTCAATGCACTGGAGCTGCAGCACAAAAATCTCGCGACCACCAAAGTGGTCTGTCTCGGTGCCGGCGCAGCCGGTATTGCCGCCATGCGTTTGCTCAAAGCCCTCGGTGCGAGTGCCGATAATCTGTGCATGGTCGACCGCAGCGGTGTCATTCACTCTGGTCGCGAGGGACTCAACGAATACAAACAGGAATTTGCGATTGACAGCGACCACCGCACGCTGGCCGATGCCATGCAGGGCGCGGATGTGTTCATCGGGGTTTCCGGCCCGGATGTGCTCAGCCAGGACATGCTCGCCAGCATGGCCACACGCCCGGTAGTGTTCGCACTGTCGAATCCTGACCCGGAAATTCTGCCCGAACTGGCGCATTTGACCCGCGATGATTTGATCATGGGCACCGGCCGCAGCGACTACCCTAATCAGGTGAACAATGTGCTCGGCTTTCCGTTTATTTTTCGTGGCGCGCTAGACGTGAATGCCAGCTGCATTAATCAAGCGATGCAAATCGCAGCGGTGCACGCGCTGGCACAGCTGGCACGCGAACCCGTGCCGAAAGCCGTGCTCACGGCCTACGGTCTCGATACCATGAGTTTCGGCAAAGACTATATTATTCCCAAACCGCTGGATCCGCGCCTGATCGGCACGGTGCCGGCTGCCGTTGCCAAAGCCGCGATTGCCACTGGTGTCGCACGCCGCTTTCCACACACAGCCAGCAGTGGTAAAAACGTCGCCTGAGTCTTCAACTCGCTGGCACCACGGGGTAGACTCGGCGTTCGCGCTTTTTAAGGTGCAAGATTTCACTTTCACAGGACGAACCCAGACATGAATAAAATCAGCATTGTTGGCGCGGGTCGCGTCGGTGAATCCACAGCTCAGTTTCTCGCCGCCGGTGACATGTGCCGTGAAATCGCACTACTCGATGTCCGCGAAGGCGCGGCTGAGGGCGCCGCACTGGATATCCAGGAAGTTGCACCGCTTTACGGGTTTGATACCCGCCTTTATGGCGGCAGCGATTATGCATTACTCGCCGACTCCGAACTGATTGTGGTCACCGCCGGCCTGCCGCGCAAACCGGGCATGTCACGCTCGGATTTGCTGGCCAGCAATGTCGCCATCACCGACAGCATTCTCGAAGGCGTGCTCAAACACACACCCAATAGCATGCTGCTGTTCGTTTCCAACCCGGTAGACGTACTCACCTACCACGCTTTTGTCCAGACCGGCTGGCCACGCAATCGCATTTTCGGCCAGGCCGGGGTGCTCGATTCCAGCCGTATGGCTAGTTTTATTGCAATGGAAACCGGCTATTCCAGCCAGGATATCAGCACCATGGTGCTTGGCGGTCATGGTGATACCATGGTAGCGATGCTGCGCTACACCACTATCTCTGGAATTCCAATTTCAAACTTTATCAGTCAGGACAAACTCGATCAGATTGTCGAACGCACGCGCAACGGAGGTGCCGAAATCCTCGCCCTGCGCCAGACCAGCAGTGCCTATGATGCTCCCGCAGGCTCAGTCGCAAAAATGGTGGATGCCATTGTGCATGATCGCAAACGTATTTTACCAACCGTATCAGTGCTGGAAGGCGAATACGGCCATCATGACATTGCCATCGGCGTGCCCGCCGTGCTCGGCATTAATGGCATGGAAAAAATAATTGCTCTGGATATGAACGATGAAGAAACCACGCTGTTTCACAATTCAGCCGCGCTGGTGCAAAAAGACATCAACCTGCTCAAGTCATAACGTCATCCTGTGCGGCCGCGAAAGATCTCGCATTAACAGCCCAGATCCCTCCTCGCGAACAACGCTCATCAGGATGACAAGACTCTGTTGTCATCCTGTGCGGCCGCGAAAGATCTCGCATTAACAGCCCAGATCCCTCCTCGCGAACAACGCTCATCAGGATGACAAGACTCTGCTGTCATCCTGTGCGGCCGCGAAAGATCTGGCTGTTACGCTTTAGTAGGTCGGGTTAGAGAAGCGTAACCCGACATCACACAGCTGAATTCCAACCCACCACTTTTTCAGGGCGAAAAAAAACGCCGCCCCGGAAACCAGGAGCGGCGTTTTTTAGATAACTGCC